>CAZABL010000016.1:11346-54802 GCA_964483365.1 uncultured bacterium | reverse complement strand
TTGCAAGATTGCACGCCGTGTCATCGAGGAACAAGTACTCACTGCAGTTATGAACGACGATGCCGTTTGCGACGAAGTGAGACGTCTCGGGCTCGGTCAGATCATAAACCGGCTCTTCGCCTTCGTACTTGACGAAGGACACCTCGTCAGCGAGTCGATCGCGATACGTATCGACAGTCTCGTTGAGGTGCGCAAGCGCCGCCGCCTTCGCGGATTCTGGCGCGAAGCCGATCTCTTCGGCGAACACCACGCGCGACGAACGCGTGATGCGCAGTGAGTGCATTTCCTGCACTGGATACGAGCGAGTGCCGCCGCGGCCGTCTGGCAGCATCGCAGTGGTAACGCCACCGCGACGATTCCGGTAGAGCTTTGACTTGATACCGAACGAGAGGAGAAGAAGCTGGACTTGCTTGACGAGCTCCAGCGAGCTGGAGTCGAGCGACACATACTGCGTCTTGTCGCCGATATTGACGACGGAGCCATCCGCGGTGAAGAGACCGCGAAGAGCGGCAGCGAGCGACGCACGGTCGAGCGTGTGGATCGTCGGGCGGAACGCCTTCGCATGGCTTCCCGCGTCGAGGATCGCGTACTCTTCGAACGCGCGCACCACGTCCTGGCTTCCGGTTAGAACACGTGACGTGGTTTGCGGCGCGTACACGGCCACCGCACGCCGCGTACGCCCGTCGGTCGCCGATGCCTTCAGCGTATTGATCGCCCCAGCGGCGCGTTCCACGATCGGCGCCTCTTCGTGCGCCATCGTGATGAACAACTGCGCGGAAGAGCCGTTGCGACTTACGCAGCCATCACCGACAGCAAGACCAATCGCTTCGGCAAAATCGGGCTCGAGCGACGTCGCTCCAAAACCTGAGCCGTTAAGCAGAACGCGTTCGCCGGCGATGAGATCCTTGGCCGCGACGTCGCCGCGCTCTTCAGTGAGGATCTTGTGGTCGCCGGTGACGCGAAGCTCGTAGCCCGCGCGGGTGCGAAGCGTGTATACGGGCTTCGTCCCGGTCGGGAAGATGCGGTTGACGAAGTGCGGCCGTCCGTCAGAGCCAATGACGAACGCAGCCTTTCCGACGAGTTCGTCGATTCGCTGCAGGCCGTCGGCGGTCGCTACGAGCGTATCGCCGGTCACGCACGGGTTGGACGCGTTGATGCGGCCATCCGCAGGGCAGGTGTGCCACTCGTTGATCGTCGTGTCGAACTGAAGACCCGGGTCAGCGCACTGCCACGCCGCTACGGCGATCTTTTCCCAGAGCTCATCTGCGGGAACGGATTTCGAGACTCGACCGTCGGTGCGGCGTACCATGTCCCACGTCTGTCCCGCATCGAGACGCGCGAAGAATTCGTTGGGGACGCGAACGGAGTTGTTCGAGTTCTGCCCGGAGACCGTGCCGTACGCCTTGGAATCCCAATTGGTGTCGTACGTCTCGATGAGCAGCTCTTTGTAACCCTGACGCGCGAAGTCGAGCGCGTACTGCACCGAGCCCTGCGGGATGCCGGCGCCGAGCGCAGCGCGCATCGCCGACTTGAGGCCGGGGTTCAGCGCGGGATCGAGACGTGCCGACTCCGGCAGCGTCTCGTCGTTCGCGGCCTTCATGATCGCGTTGAGATGCTTTTCTGACGAGATCGAGCCCGCGACGAGATCCGCCACCTTTTGTTCCTCGGTGACCTTCCACGTGATGAACTCTTCGATGTCGGGATGATCGAGGTTGAGCACGACCATCTTGGCCGCGCGGCGCGTCGTGCCGCCCGACTTGATCGCACCGGCAGCGCGATCGCCGACCTTGAGGAACGACATCAGCCCCGACGACGTGCCGCCCCCCGAGAGCTTCTCGCCCTCGCCGCGAATGAAGGAGAAGTTGGAGCCCGTTCCCGAGCCATACTTGAAGATGCGCGCTTCACGGACCCACAGGTCCATGATCCCGCCTTCATTCACGAGATCATCGCTGACGCTCTGAATGAAGCAGTTGTGAACGACGACGTTGTTCGTCAAGAACGAGTGCGACTCGGTTTCGATGTCATAGACATCCACCTCGCCGACGTACTCGATCGACTCGATGATCTCGTCACGGATGCGCGCGACGTTGCGTCCGGGAAGACTCACGACGGTCGCGAGCTTTACTTGCTTGTCGAGCGAGACGAAGCCGATGAGATCCGAGAATTTGCGTCGCGCATCGCCCCACGCGATCACGACATGGTAGTAATCCTGGCGATCGTCGCGCGAGTCACGGCCGACCTGCACGCGATTGTAGATTCCCATGTTGTGGAGGAGCTCGCTAACTCCCGACGCGAGCTTCGGAGAGATCGTCCCCAAGACGATATCCCCGCTCGAACGTTCCTCACGTATGCGTGCACAGCCATCTGCTTGGAAGAGCGCTCGAAGGTACGCGGCGACAACATTCTGACCGCCACTCCGAACTGCATCCGGCACCCGCATCGCCATGCCGCGATCGAGGAGACCATACCGTTCGACGAACGGACGCAGGTGTTCGCCATAGAAGCGCAACCGTCGAATGTCGAGCGATGTGCTCTGCGATGGCACGCGACGCTCGTGGCTGTGTGCGTCTCCAAATACCGTAGCGGCGAGCGCGCCGACATACGACCGCTCGTCGTCGTTGACAGTCATAGCCTCGATCGTGAGACTGCGATTCGTCCCCGTCGCATATTGCCCGACAAAGCCGTCTGCCTGGAGCCAGCCAGCGAGCGCGGCTTCCGCAGCGGAGATCGTATCGTTGGTCACGTCGATCGTGGTGTCGGTCCGTTGGATCAAACGCATCCCCGGGCGGAGGGCGTCGACGCGCCGCCACTCCCGCGGTGCTTTATGATCATCGCACGCGAGGACGAGATGATCGGCCGTCGCTTCGATCGCGTTTCCGTTCGCGAGTTTCACGCGATAGACGGCCTTAACGCCGTTGTACGCGGTCGCGACGACGCGTGTCACGCCATCTTGGTCGTAGACCGGGAGTCCGACGAGGTTGTTCTCGACGATCGCGCCGATGGGTACCGGGCCGTCCGGCGTCGTCACGAGTGCGTGATACGGCAGGCACGCGTGGGGGGCAGGGTGCTCGTAGGCGCTCGTCGATTGCGCTAGTTCGCCGGTCTTGGGGTCGACGAACCAATGGCCTTGCGCGGGGCCGGAGATGCCGTACGCCCAGTGCAGGCCGGTGTTGAACCACTGCGGCGAGTTGGGCGCGCCGATCTGACGTGCGAGCATTCCGCACATCTCGTCGTAGTAGGCGCGCGCCTGGAACTCGTCGTCGAAGTAGCTGTGCTTGAAGCCCCAGTACGTCCAGCAGCCGGCGAGGCGATGGAAGACCTGGCGGGCGTCGTTCTCGCCGCCGAACGTCGCGTCGGACGCCGGCTCGGAGCGCCACAGCCATTCCGGCAGGCCGTCTTCGGGGACCTTGACGGTCTTGTCCGGGACCCCGGCCTTGCGGAAGTACTTCTGGGCGAGGATGTCCGTCGCGACCTGAGACCAGCCGGCCGGGATCGCGACGTCCTTGGCTTCGAAAACCAGCTTGCCGTCGGGATTGACGATCCGCGAGGTGCGTGGCTCGAAGGCGAGACCAGCGTACGGGTCGCCGGGGGTGCTGTAGGTGCGCGAGAACTTCATGCCGGCCTTCGTCCTCTCGGGCGTGCGTCAGAGTGGGGGAATTGAGTATCGAACAAACGTTCGATACCGTCAACCCCCGGCGCCCCGTGTCCAGGTCCAAACCCTACATCTTGGGTCTGCTCCCGACGGGGATGTACAAGATATTGTATCGCACTCCGGCGCCCTTGTGGAGGGGGTGCGGGGAAGATCACTTTTCTGTGGACGGTTGGCAGTCAGGCTGTGGAGCCCGTGCGGGCGGGGTGAGCGAGCTGTGGACGGAAGCGGGGATAGCGTGGAGAGCTTCCGCCCCGATCATCGTGCCCACACGCTCCCCGACGTCTCCCTCGACGGCCTCGAGCGTGCCGGCGTACGCGGCATCGTGGTCGACCTCGACAACACCGTCTGCGCATATAGTCAACCCGAGCTCGCACCCGGCGTCGCCGAGTGGGTGCGCGAGGCACGCGAGCGCGGATTTGCGCTCGTCCTCGTCAGTAACAACTTCAGCGAACGCGTCGCTTCGGTCGGTGCACGTTTGGAGATTCCGGTCGTCCCGAACGCGCTCAAACCGTTGCCGTTTGCGTTCATTCGCGCGTTACGGCTGCTGCGCACGCCGCGCCGCGCAACGGTCGTCATCGGCGATCAACTGTTCACGGACGTGCTCGGCGCGAAGCTGGTCGGTCTGCGCACCGTCCTCACCGAGCCACTCGTCGAGCAAGACTTTCCGCTCACGCGGCTGTTGCGTTTTCTCGAGCGCACGATTGCAGGACGGACGTGATACCGAAGGCAGTCGTCTTCGATCTCTACGGCACGATTCTCGCGATCGACGCGATCCGCGGCTTCGTCGCAGAAGCCGGTGCGCGCGATCCCGAGCCGTTCGTCTCGGCGTGGCGGCGCAAACAACTCGAGTACGCGTTTCTCAGCTCGATGGGCGACGCGTATCGCGACTTCGGCGAGTTGACGGCGCTCGCGCTCGACCACACCTGCGCCTCGTACGGGTTGCAGATCGATCCGAGCAAACGCAAACGTCTCGCCGACGCATGGGGCCTGCTCCCGGCGTACGGCGATGTCGCACCGGCGCTACGCATGCTGCGAGCACGCGGCATCGCGAGCGCGGTGCTGACGAACGGGACACGCGCCGCCGCGGAGGCCGTTCTCGAACGCGCCGCGTTGCGTACATTGCTCACCGACGTGATGAGCGTGGAAAGCGTACGCTGCTACAAGCCCGACCCGCGCGTCTACACGCTGGCGACCAAGCGCTTCGGATGCGAACCGCGCGAGATCGCGTTCGTCTCCTCGAACGGGTGGGATGCGTGGGGCGCGTCGCACTTCGGCTTTCGCGTCGCGTGGTGCAATCGCAGTCACCTGCCGGCGGAGATGTTGCTTCCGGCGCCCGAGGCGACGCTCGCCGGACTGGACGAGTTGGAAGCATTCGTCATGCGCTGATCGCGGCGGGTACGAGCCCGTCATGGAAACGGGATTGACGAATCTGGGCAGCGGCGGTGAAGCGAAAGCGTCGCCGGCCGACGAGGAGCTCGAGATCGAGAGAGCCGATGGCGGCACCGGCAACCTCTCGCTCGACGACGTGGGCGACGAAACCGAGCGCGGTGGGACGATGGACCAGGCGATGGGCGCGAACATGGACCCCGAGCTCCCCGACGAGACCGAGCCGATGTTGGGCTACGGCGAAACCGCGGCATACGGTGAAACAGTCGAGAGCGAAACGGCGCTCGACGCCGACGACGTCTGATACGGAAGGACGAGCATGGAGAACGACCGCGACGACGCGCTCGGCCCGGAGGACAGCGACGAGGATCTCCGCGAGACGAGCACCCGCACGCGCGACCGCGTGATCCCGTCGTCATATGGGTCAGCGGGTGGGCTCCTTCCCGAGGACGAGCCCGAGCAGAAGTAACCGCGTCGCGCGCGGTCGAGGGACTTCGGCCCGCGCGGGCCGTACACCGACGGGTTGTGATCACCGGCCGCCCCGAGCTTCCTAAGACATACGATCCCGCCGAGGTCGAACCGCGCCTCTATCGGCGCGCGATCGACCTTGGTGTCTTCCATGAAGAGCCCGATCCGGCGCGGCCGCCGTTCATCATCTCGATGCCGCCGCCGAACATCACCGGACGCGCGCATCTCGGGCACGGCTCGACGTACACGCCGATGGACGTCCTCACGCGCTACCATCGGATGCTGGGCGAGAACGCCGACTGGATCCCCGGTCAGGATCACGCCGCGATCGCGACGGAGGCGGTGCTGGTCCGCGAGCTGACGCGGGAAGGGCTGACGCGCGAAGGCCTCGGTCGTGAGGCGTTCCTTGCGCGCGCCTGGGAGTGGCGCGAACTCTACGGCGGCGCGATCAACGAGTCGTTCAAGCGGCTCGGCTTCGGTCCCGATTGGCAGCGCGAGCGCTTCACGATGGACCCCGGACTCTCGGCCGCCGTCGTCAAGGTTTTCGTCGACCTGTACAACGACGGGCTGATCTATCGCGGGACGCGGCTGGTCAACTGGGATCCGCAGGCGCGCGGCACGCTCTCGGACGCCGAGGTCGAGAGCGAAGAGGTCGACACGTACCTCTGGTACATTCGGTACCGTGCCGAAGACGGCGGCGACGGCGTCGTGATCGCGACGACGCGGCCGGAAACGTATCTCGCCGACGTCGCGGTCGCCGTCAACCCGAACGACGAGCGCTACAAGCACCTCATCGGGAAGAACGTCGTGCTCCCGCTGCTCGATCGCGCGATCCCGGTGATCGCCGACGAAGCGGTCGAGTCCGAGTTCGGCACCGGCGCGGTGAAGGTGACGCCGGCGCACGACCAGACCGACTACGAAATCGGGCAGCGGCACCACTTGCCGATGCCGACCGTGATCGACGATGACGGAACGATCGTCGCGCCGCAGTGGCGCTACGACGAGACGCCCGAACGTCGCGCACCGATCGACGCGCAAGCGCCGAAGATGAAGCCGTTCATCGGTCTCGATCGCTTCGAGGCGCGCGAGCGAATCGTCGCCGCATTACGCGACGCCGGCGCCTTGGTGAAGGAAGAGCCGTATCACACGAAGGTGCCGGTGAGCTCGCGCTCCGGCGCGATCATCGAGCCGCTGCTTTCGCTGCAGTGGTGGGTGCGCATGGAGTCGCTCGCCAAGCCCGCGCTCGACGCCTACCGCGACGGTCGCGTGCGCTTCGTCCCCGAGCGTTTCGGCCGCACCTACGCCGCGATGCTCGAGGGGATCCGCGACTGGAACATCTCGCGCCAGGTGTGGTGGGGCCATCAGCTCCCCGTCTGGTACACGCCCGACGATCAGATCGTCGTCGCACACGACGAGGACGAAGCCAAACGCATCGCGCGCGAGCGCTACGGCACCGACCAGCTGCGGCGCGATCCCGACACGCTCGACACGTGGTTCTCCTCAGGACTGTGGCCGTTCTCGATCCTGGGTTGGCCGGAGCGTACGCCCGAACTCGCGTGCTGGTATCCCAACCAGGTCATGGTCACCAGCCGCGACATCATCTTCCTGTGGGTCGCACGCATGGTGATGCTCGGCTTGCGCTTCGCGGGCAACATCCCGTTCGAGACGGTCTTCGTGACGCCGCTCGTGTTCGACATGCAAGGGCGCAAGATGTCGAAGTCGCTCGGCAACGCGATCGATCCGATGACCGATCTCGTCCCGAAGTACGGCGCCGACGGGACGCGCTTTGGGATCTTGCGGCAGATGCGGTTGGAGTCGCAGGAGCTGCGCTTCGACGAACGGTTCTGCGACGAGGCGAAACGCTTCGGCACCAAGCTGTGGAACGCGCTGCGCTACACGGTCGCGCTCGAGGAAGGGCTGCCGAACGCATCGGTTTTGCCGCCGCATGAACGACTGACGCTTGCCGACCGCTGGATCCTCACCGAGTTGCGGCGCTGCGTCGAGACCGTGCAGAACGCGTACGACGGGTTCGAGTTCGGTGTCGCCGCGGACGCGCTCTTGCAGTTCGGCTGGTACACGTTCTGCGACTGGTACGTCGAAGCGACGAAGGCGCCCGGGCAGCGCGAGACGCGTGCAGCGGTGTTGTCGTTCGTGCTCAACGCGTTCGTGCGTGCGATGCACCCGATCGCGCCGTTCGTCACCGAAGAGATTTGGCTGACGCTGCCGCACGACGGACAGACGATCGTGACAGCGTCATGGCCCGATCTCGCTGAGATCCCCGCGTTTCCCGACGACGCTGACGCGTTTCGCGCGGTCGTCGAGAAGGTCGAGCAGCTGCGCACCGCGCGCGCCGAATGGGGGATCAGCCCCAAGGAGTGGATGCGGGTCGAGATTCCTGCGTCGCTCGCTGCTCAGAGCGATGTCGTCGAGGCAATCGCAACGCTTGCGCACGCCGAGATCGCGACGTACGGCGGCGGCGACGGGTCGCTGCGCGATCGGATCCTGGGGGTACGCGGTGTCGCGGACAGCGCGAAGCTGCGCGAGCGGTATACGCGCGAAGTCGCGCGTTTGGAATCCGAGGTCGCGCGTTCGGAGAAGAAGCTCGCCAATGCGGCGTTCGTCGCGAAGGCGTCGCCGGACGTGGTCGCGGCCGAGCGTGCGAAGCTCGAGGAGTACCGGCGCGAGCTTGACCGCAACCGGGAGGGCCTCTCGGCGCTGGGCGACAGCTAGTCTGCTGCAAAGCGGTCGCTCGCCTGTGTTTATCCGGGCTCGTTCCCTGGTGATAAGCATGTTTGCTTGGTGGACGACAAAGAGAGGCTCCGCATACTTCCGCGGACCACAGAGAAGCCGGCGCGTACTGAGCCTGCGGAGGGGCCAGGCGGGCGCCTGAGCCTGCGCGAGATGGACGTGCTTCGGCTGGTAGCCATCGGGCTTTCCAACAAGCAGATCGCGACGCGGCTGTCGATCTCGGAGCCCACCGTGAAGGCGCACGTCTCGAGCATCCTCGCCAAACTGCAGATCACCGGCCGAACGCAAGCTGCGATCTACGCGCTCCGGGCCGGTATCATGTGAGCCGCGCCGAAGCTCTCACGATGCAGATCGCGCTTCGAGAGCTCGGCCACGACATCGACGGTGCGGCGGTCGCGGGCCGCAGCGGGCGCTTCGGCGACGTGTACGATCCCGCGACGGGTCAGGTGCGGGCGCGCGTCGCGTTCGCGAACGCCGCCGAAGTCGACGCCACCGTCTCGGCGGCCCGTCGTGCGTTCCCGGCCTGGGCCCAGACCCCGCCGGCGCGGCGGGCGGCGGTGCTGTTCGCGTTTCGTGAGCGGATGCGCGCGAAATGGGACGAGTTGGCACGCCTGATCACCGGCGAGCACGGCAAGACGCTCGACGACGCGCGCGGCGAGCTGCAGCGCGGGCTCGAGGTCGTCGAGTTCGCCTGCGGGATCCCGCAGCTGCTCAAGGGTGAGTTCAGCGAGAATGTCGGCGGTGGGATCGACACGTTCGCCGTGCGACAACCGCTCGGCGTGTGCGTCGGAATCTCGCCGTTCAACTTCCCGGCGATGGTCCCGCTCTGGATGTTCCCGGTCGCGCTCGCGTGCGGAAACGCGTTCGTCATGAAGCCCAGCGAGAAAGATCCGTCGCTCTGCTTGGAGCTCGCGGCGCTGTTGCGCGAGAGCGGTCTCCCGTCGGGTGTCTTCAACGTCATCAACGGCGACGCCGAAGCGGTGAATGCGCTGCTCGTCCATCCCGAGGTCGACGCCGTCAGCTTCGTCGGCTCGACGCCGATCGCACAGCATGTCTACACGACGGGAGCCGCGCACGGCAAGCGCGTGCAGGCGCTCGGTGGGGCGAAGAATCATCTGGTTGCGATGCCCGACGCTGACACCGGGCTCGTCGCCGACGCGTTGATGGGTGCGGCCTACGGGTCCGCGGGTGAGCGCTGCATGGCGGTCTCGGTCTCCGTCGTGGTCGGTGAAGCAACCGGAGACGCGCTGATCACGGCGCTGCGCGAACGGATCGCGACGCTGCGCGTCGGACCCGGCGACGCACCCGACGTGGAGATGGGGCCGCTGGTCACGGCGGCGCATCGCGAACGCGTTCGCGGCTACGTCGATCTGGCGGAAGAAGAAGGCGCGCAGATCGTCGTCGACGGGCGGCGGGCGGAGTTGCCGGCGCAAGGATTCTTTTTCGGTGCGACGCTGCTCGATCGTGTGACGCCGGCGATGCGCGTCTACCGGGAAGAGATCTTCGGGCCGGTGCTCTCGGTCGTGCGCGTCCCGACGTACGCCGATGCGCTCGCGCTCGTCAACGGCCATGAGTTCGGTAACGGCGCGGCGATCTTCACGCGCGACGGCGAGACGGCGCGGCACTTCAACCACCACGTCAAGGCCGGGATGGTCGGGATCAACGTCCCGATCCCTGTCCCGGTCGCGTATCACAGCTTCGGCGGCTGGAAGCGTTCGTTGTTCGGCGACACCTATGTGCACGGCGTCGAAGGGGTACGCTTCTATTCGCACCTCAAGACGACGACGTCGCGCTGGCCGACCGGCGTGCGGGGCGCCGAGTTCGTGATGCCGACGCTCGCCTGAACGCTTCCGCTGCGCTACAGCGTGGAGGAAGGGTTCAAACCGGCGGCGCGGCAGGGGAGGAGAGGCACGTGAAGATCTTCCTTGACACCGCTGAGATCGAAGAGATACGAACCGCCGCGCGCTGGGGCGTGCTCGACGGCGTCACGACAAACCCCACGTTATTCGAGCGAGCCTCTGCCGGGCGCTCGTACGAGTCGATCTTGCGGGAGATCTGCACGATCACCGACGGCCCCGTTTCGGCAGAAGTCGTCGCCGCCGACGTCGAGGGGATGCTGCGCGAAGCGCGCGCCTTCGCGCCGATCGCGCCGAACATCTACGTCAAGATTCCCATGAGCGAAGCCGGTCTCGAAGCGATCTCGCGTCTTGCCCAAGAGAATATTCGGACGAACTGCACACTCGTCTTCACGGCGAATCAGGGTTTGCTCGCCGCCAAGGCCGGCGCGTCGCTCATCAGCCCCTTCGTCGGCCGTTTGGACGACATCAACGAAGAGGGGATGGACGTCGTGCGCCACCTCGTGGAGATCTTCGCGCTGCACGACATCGACGCCGAAGTCCTCGCCGCGTCACTGCGTCACCCGCTGCACGTGACGCAGGCCGCACTCGCAGGAGCGCACATCGCGACGCTCCCGTTCAAGGTGCTCGAGCAGATGCTCCACCACCCGTTGACCGACAAGGGGATCGAGCAATTCCGCGCCGATTGGGAGAAGGCGCAGCGCCCCGAACCCGCGCACGCGTAAGTCAGCGCATGCGCACGGAGTAGCGGACGGGGTCGGCCGCGGTGCCGGAGCTAGGATCGGTCGCGGTGATGACGATCTCCAAGCTCGCACCGTGCGGCGCGTTGATGTCGATCGGCGACGAGAAGCGGCCGTTCTGATCGGCAATGACCGTGTTCTGCACCGTCGCGTGACCAGCGACGCCGAGGACGCCGCCGAGGAATTGGCCGACGCCTTTGCCGCGTGAGGTTTGACCGACCTGGACCGTCACCGACGCGCCCGGAGCGGTACGACCGCGCACCGTAAACGTGCGTCCGACGCTCTCGCCGGATGCCGGGGAGACCTCCGAGATCGTGTTTGTCGACTGCGTGGAGCCGGACGTGAAGTGCCAACGCTGGTCGAACGAGGCGCCGGTGCTGTCGGTACCTTGGATACGGACCTCATGCGGACCGGCGAGGATCGGCGACTGCGGCGTGTAGGTGACGCCGCGCGGTGAGATGTACGATGAGACGCTGACATCGCGTCCGTCAAACCAGACGTGCACGCTGTTCGGATCGACCTGCCCGCCGTCGAACGACGCCTGCACCGTCGGCCGATTCCCTTGAATCGTTGAGCCGTCGCCGGGCAGCTCGTTGCCGAGATGGATCTGACTCGATGCGCTTGGCTGCGGCGAGGCCGTGGCCTGGAGCGGCGGAGGTGTGGGCGGCGGCGTGCGTAGTAGCGACGGTGACGGCGCCGGCGCCGCGGAAGGTTGACTCGTGGCGAACTGCACCCCGGAGATGGCGACGACGCCGTTGCTCCGGTCGTAGTTCACCAGCGCTCCCAACGCCTCGGAGACGAACCGCAGCGGGACGTAGACCGACGAACCGACCATGAACGGCGCCGCCTCGAGCATCTCCGATCGACCGTCGACGAACGCTTGCTGCGAGCCGACATTCAGAAAAACGTTGTGTCCGTTCCCGCTCCCGCTGATCTGCCCGTTCTTCCCGTAGACGACGCTGGCGCCCAGGTCCTCGAAAACCCCGCGTAGCGGCACGAACAACCGGCCGTTGCGCACGATCGGCGGCGGGGCGAGATTGACGTTGTTGCCGTTCACCGTCACGCTAATTTGGCCGGCGGCACGAGCAGGCAATGCTGAGAAACCGCCCAGCATGATCGTGACAACGAACGTGACGACGCGTTGCAGACCGACTGAAGACATCGCGCGATCTTTTCCCGTCTCCAAACCATCGCAGGAGGAGCGGCGTTAATGATACCGTGTTTACTCCAAGAATCGCAAAGCGGCGTCTGGCACTCGCAGCCTTGACTGCGCTGCTCGCCGGATCCGCCACGCTCGGACTCATTCAACGCCAACCCGCCGAGGCGGGCGGGCTCTCGATCAACATCGGAGCGCCCGTCTACGTCCCGTATAACGACTACCGCTACCACCACGATCGCGCTTATCACGACCGCTACGATCGCTCGAAGCAGAATCAAGACCACCATCACCACCACTGAGCGGACGCAGCACGCGCCGGGGTTACACCCCGGCGCGCTCTTTACGGCGGCGCAGTTGATGCAGGCGCGTTGACTTGACAATCACCCAACGTCGCGCTGCCGACAATTCAGAAGTTCACCGCGTGCGCAAGAGCGCGCTCACACCCACCAATGCTTGCCCAGCGCCAAGTTGAGCGTGACGCCGTAGGTGAGATAGAGCAGCCAGATCCCCGTGAGCAGCTGCCAAAGGCCGATCAGCCGTCGTCCACCGGGAAGAACACCGAAGTTCGTTGGGATCTCGGTCAGATAGACGAGCGTCAAACCGATGAAGAGGATTCCGACCGGGACGTCGCCGGCGGCGATGAAGACGTACGTGCCGAGGATGCCTAAGAGCGAGAAGGGGATTGCCATCCAGCCCTCTGGCACCGGGCTGGCGCTGATATAGCGCCGATAGGCCACCGCAAACCAGTGGGCGCCGTACGCGGTGAACGCGAGCGCTGCCATGTAGAGCGGTGCGGCATTCGTGAACACACCGAACCAGGTGAGACCGATCATCAGGTAGACGCCGGTGATGAACTGCATAAAGCCGCTCATCCAGATCCCCCAGAGGGCGATCGTACGGTTCGACTCCGGCGTCTCCTTGGGGAAGCCGAATAGCGCTTGGCCGCCCCAAACGAAATAGCCGGTGCCGAGCCCGAAGAAGCCGATAGCAATCGGAAAGAACGGCGAGTGGACAAACATCGCGTCCGATCCTAATCGGTTCGGGGTCTCCAAGTCTGTCTAGTACGACTATACAAAACGAGCAAACAAAAAATCGTGACATGTCAAGTGTTACTAGGCAGACCGAGGGCGGCGCGTGCCTTATCGTTAGCCACTGCCTGTGAACATTTCATGCGTCGCCCGCCTGATCGCCGTCGCGCTTCTCGCCGTCGCCACCGGCTGTGCGAGTTCCGCCGACGCCGCGAAGCCATCGCCGTCACCGTCGCCCCCATCCGTGTCGACGGTCGTCGCCCACCAAGGTGCACTGCAGCGCACCGCGCAGATCGCGGGCGTCATCGCCCCGTACCGTCAAGCGGCGATCAGCGCGAACCTCGCCGAGCCGCTGCAGGCGGTCTACGTCCAGGAGGGCGACCACGTGCGGGGAGGTCAAGTCCTCGCGCGTCAGCTCACCGACGATCTCGAAGCGCAGCTCGTCTCGGCGCAGCGCCTCGTCGCGCAAGACGTCGCGCGCTATAACCAGCTCAAGTATCAGGTCGGCGCCGTCAGCGCGCAAGACCTCTCCGCGGTCAACGCCGCACGCGCGACGCTGCGTCAGGATCAAGTGAACCTGGCGGGGGCGCAGACGGACTTGAAGCGCTACGAGCAACTCGTGGCGCAGGGCTATATTCCACCGCAGACGGTTCAACAACAGCGCGTGACCGTCGCGAGCGACGAGCAAGCGGTGCAGTCGGCACAAGCGATGCTCGCGCAAGCGATGGCGAACGCGAAGTCGAACGGCGGCGGGTTCAACGAAGGACAATTGCAGCAAGAACTGTCGCAAGCGCTCGAGGCGGCGAACTCCGCCCAGGCGAGCGTCATCGAGCTGAGCCGTCAGATCGCGCGCGGCACGATCATCGCGCCGGCCGACGGCGTCGTCGACTCCGTGAACGCGAATCCCGGTGAGTACCCGAGTGCGCGGCAGCTCTTCACGCTCGAGGAGATCGACCGGGTCTACGCGATCCTTCCCGCCTCATCGGATCAGATTCTCGCAATCCGTAACGGTGCCCACGCGACTGTCACGCCGCAAGCCGGGGCCATCGCGACCGCGGGCGGACCGAAACTGTCCGGAACGGTCGTCGCGATCTTGGACCAGATCCAACCCGGGACGACGAACTTCACCGTCAAGGTGCTCCTTCCGAACCCCACTGGGCTGCTGCGCGCGGGGATGGCGGTCAACGCGACCGTCGATGAGCCCCCGGTCAACGGTGTGCTCGTCCCGGCCACCGCGTTCGTCGACGACACCCATACGAGCGTTTTTGCGGTACGCAACGGCATCGTGCAACAGCAACCGGTGCACGAGATCGACAATGACGGAGGGACTGCGGCCGTTACCGGTCTCGCGTCGGGCAGCCGTATCGTCAAGGATGTCACTGCCGCCGCCGTCGCGGCCGGCGACACCATCGCGAGCAACTAAATGTCGCTGACGCGAGTCTTCCTCAAGCGACCGACGCTCGTCTTCGTCTTCATCGGTTTGACGATGCTGGCCGGGCTGATGGCGCTGCGCTCGCTGACGGTACAGCAGTTGCCGAACAACGGCCAGCCGTCGATCCTGATCACTGCGCAGTACTCCGGCGCCTCCACCACCGAGCTCGTGGCGGACGTCGCGCGGCCGATCGAAGACAACCTCGCAGGGATACCGAATCTCATCGTGCAGAGCACGGTGATTCAGAACGGCCAGGTGTCGGTCACCGCGCAGTTCTCGCTGTCGTCGACGAACGCGGAGAACATCGCCAACGTCGAATCGGCGCTCCAATCCGCGTCGCGCGTCCTGCCGACGAACATGCTGCCGCCCACGATCCGCATCGCGAATCCGAGCCAATCGGTCGTCGTCACGCTGGCGTTGACCTCGAAGAAGTACAAGCCGGCGATCCTCGGCTCGATCGCAAACCACGGCATCGTCCCGGTGATCGAGCAGGTTCCCGGCGTGTCGAACGTGATCGTCACCGGGCTGTCGCAGCCGGCGTACATGGTCACCGTCGATCCGAAGCGTCTGGCCGCCAACAACCTGACCCTGACCGACGTGATGAACACCATCTCGCCGAACAACGTTCGCGCGCCGGGCGGCTACGTCTACGGTCCATCACGCGAGACCTCGCTCGACATCCGCGGCGATCTCTTCACTCCGCAGGACGTTGCGAACTTACCGATCCACGTCTCCGCCGCATCGGTCGGGACGACGTCGAGCACGAGCACCGCTGCGGCGACCGGCGGCGCGGGAAGCGCGAGCGGGACGCTCGTCGGCACGAGCGGTAAGTCGAGCTTGGGCTCTTCCTCGAGTGCGAGCACGAGCTCGACTTCGACCACCCTGCCGGCGATGAGCATGAGCAGCGGCCCGGGCATCGCGGCGACGCCGGCGCCTGCCGGCGTGATGCCCAACGCGTCGCCGCCGGCGGTGATGGCCGCAAGCGGCATGGTGGCGAGCTCGCCGACGCCGATGGGGACGAGCGCATCGTCGCCGCAGCCGACGACGATGTTGACGGTGACGACCGCGGCGACGCCACTGCCGGCGACGACGCCTGCGGCGACGCCGCAGCCTGGGACCACGACGACGACGACGAGCACAGCGTCGCCGCAGCCGGTGTCGACGGGCGGCGTAGCGGTGCCGGCGTACGGCACCACCTCGCAGATCTCCGCGTCGTCCTCAATGACGACGACGTCGGGGACGACGACGACGATGACGACGCCGAACTACACGATCGATCAAGCGATCACGCCGGGATCGATCTCGTCGAACACCGTTGCGAGCTCCGCGACCGCGACGACCGCGGCGAGCCCGTCGGGGGCCGCGTACGGCTATGGCACCGGAGCGGGGACGTCGACATCGCCGTACGTCGGCCAGACCAACCCGTGGGGTATCCCGAGCGCGGACAAGCGCATCTCGAACGTCGCGAAGGTCTACGACGCGACCGTCGTGCCGCGCGCCTTCGCGTCCGAGAACGGCCAGCCCGGTGTGACGCTCTTGATCCAAAAGGCATCGAACGCGAGCGAGGTGACCGTCGCAAACGATGTCCTGCGCCAGCTGCACGCGCTGCAGGTCCAGTTCCCCGACGTCCACTTCGAGCTCGCGCACAACCAATCGACGTACACCGAGCAGCAGGTGACGGGCGTGAATCACACGCTGGTCGAGGGGATCATCCTCACCGCGATCGTGATGCTGTTCTTCCTCTCGTCGTGGCGCAACTCGGTCGTCGTCATGGTCGCGATCCCGACCTCGCTCGGCGTGACGCTCTTCGTCATGTACATGATGCACCTCACGCTCGACACGGTCTCACTGATGGCGATGACGCTCGTCATCGGGATCTTGATCGACGACTCGACCGTCGTGCTGGAGAACATCGAGCGCCATCTCTCGCTGGGCGAGTCGCCGGCCGACGCCGCGCTCAACGGCCGCTCGGAGATCGGCATGGCGGCGATGGTGCTGACCTTCGTTGACGTGATCGTCTTTCTCCCGATCGCGTTCGCCGGCGGACAGGTCGGTCAGTTCCTCCACGAGTTCGCGGTCGTCGTCACCATCGCGACGCTGACCTCACTGTGGGTCTCCTTCACTGTGACGCCGACGCTCGCCGGTCTTTGGTCGATGCGTTCGACCTGGCGGCCCTGGCCGGTGATCGTGTGGTTCAACGAACGCTTCGACGCGCTCCGCACACGCTACGGCACGGTGTGGCTCCCCTTCGCGATGCGGCACCCGTGGTATTTCGTCGTCGGTGCGTTCACGTTGTGCGTGGCCTCCGTCATGCTGATCCCCTCGGGTAAAGTCGGCGAAGAGTTCATGCCGGGATTCGATCAGGGAATCTTCACGGCGCAGGTCGTCTATCCGCCGGGCCATCCGCTCGCACAAACGCGCGCCACGTTGGCGAAGCTCGAAACCGAGACGCGCCGCGTGGTCACCGCGCACGACCTTTTGTTCGAGACGACGGTCGCGGGGGGCTACAGCGCCCCGTTCGGCGGATTCGTCCTCCAGGGAAACGTGGGACAGATCTCGGTCTATCTCCGCGGGGATCGCACCACGTCCACTGCGGCGTACGTTGCGCTACTCCAGCGCGATCTCGCTCGTCTCGCGCCGGGCGCGGCCGTGGCTCTTACCGAGATTACGGCGGCCGGCGGCGTGGCGACGCAGCCGATCGACGTCGTCGTCGAAGCGCTCAACGGCAGCGACCCGACGCCGTACGCCGCAAAAGTCTTCGCTGCGCTCAAGCAGACGTCAGGGGTCGTCGGGGCGCAGGACGCCGGCAGCAATGTTGCGCCTCAGATGAGCGTCGAGTTCAACCGGCCCGCACTGCAAGGGCTCGACGTGAGCGTGGGAACCGCGGCCACCGCCGCCGAGGCCGCGTTCGGCGGAGCGGTCGCATCGTCGATCTACACACCGACCGTCGGGCTCTCGGAGATCGAGGTCATTTACCCGGAGAGCGAGCAGCACCGGCTCGAGGGCGTGCTCAACGTTCCGCTTCGCGCCTACAATGGCGGGATCGTGCGGCTCGGCGACGTGGCCTATCTGCACTACGCTCCGGCGCCGCTGCTCATCACCCGTCAGAATCGCGTGACGGGCGTGCACGTGACGGCGAACGTCGGCGGGAAAGCGAACCTCTCGGATACGACCAACGCGTTTCTTGCGCGAGTCGCCCAGCTTCATCTCCCGAGCTTCGTCCAGGTACGCCCCTCGGCGCTCGGTCAGCTGGACCTGATGCACCAGGCGCTGCTTGAGCTGGGCGCGAGCCTGGTGATCTCCATCATCTTGGTGTTCTTCATCATCGTGGCGCTGTACAACAGCTATCGGACGCCGTTCGTGACGCTGTTCGCGATCCCGGTCGCGTCGATCGGTGCGCTGGGCGCGCTGTGGCTGACGAACCAGACCCTGAACCTGTTCTCGTTGATCGGCGTCATCTTTCTGGTCGGCCTCGTGACGAAGAACGGGATCCTGCTCGTCGACTATGCGGACACCGTCCGCGAACGCGGCAAGTCGCGCAGGGAGGGGATCATCGAGGCGGCTCAGACGCGCTTCCGTCCGATCATCATGACCACGGTCGCGATGGTCGCGGGGATGCTGCCGCTTGCGCTCGGCCTCGAGCCGGGGAGTCAGCAGCGCGTCTCGCTCGGGATCGTCGTGATCGGCGGGATGCTCAGCTCGCTGGTCCTGACGCTCGTGATCGTGCCGATCATGTACACGTGGATCGCACCGGCCCAACTGCGCAAGGGAGTGATCTTCGCAGACGAGAGAAGGTCGCGCAAAGAGGCACCGGCTCCGCAATAGCGCGATGCCTCAGTCCACCATCCCGAATATTTGGGCCGAGCCGGGCGAAGGCCAAAACGTCTGTGGATGACGAACCCTGTCCTGATGCAGACTGCGGTCGCCAGGCGGCGCGTGCTGATGTCGTCCGACGAGATCGAGCGGGCCGTTGCGCGCATGGCCCACCAGATTCTGGAGCCCGAGGATGCGCAGACCGGTATCCTGCTGATCGGGATCCGGCGCGGCGGCGAGGCGCTCTCGCGCCGGCTGGCCTCGAAGATCGGTGAGATCCAAGGGAGCGTCCCCGATCTTGGCTTCCTTAATATCAACCTCTATCGTGACGACGATCAGGCGCGCGAGCTCCCCGAGTCGGAGATCCGCAGAGCAATCACCGGGCAGACGGTCATCCTCGTCGACGACGTCCTCTACACAGGGCGGACGATCCGCGCCGCACTCGACGCCGTCACCGATCTGGGGCGGCCCAACGCGATTCGCCTCGCCGTCCTGGTCGACCGCGGGCTGCGCGAGCTTCCCATCCAAGCCGACTACGTCGGCAAGGTGATCCCGACAAGCCGGCGCGAGCACATCGACGTCGTACTCGGTCCACAGCGCTCCGATGCCGATGCCGTCACGCTCTCCCTCTCCGAGGACCGTGCGCCCACGTAGTCTCCTCGACGTCGACGATCTGACCCCGGACGAGCTCATCGGCGTCCTCGATCGGGCGTCAGCATTTCGCGACGAGCTTCCCGCGCGCGATCTGTGCGCCGGCGTCCCGGTCCTCAACTTGTTCTTCGAGGCGTCGACGCGCACGGCGACGTCGTTCACGCTCGCCGCGCAGCGCGTTGGCGCAGATGTGATCTCATTCGCACCGGGCGCGTCGAGCCTGGGGAAGGGCGAGACGATCGCCGACACCGCGCTCACGCTGCACGGGATCGGGATCCGCGTCATCGTCGTGCGGCACCACGAATCGGGCTTCGCGCGCCGGCTCGCCGACGCGTTCGAGGGTCACGTGATCAATGCCGGCGACGGAACGCACGCCCACCCGACGCAGGCGCTGCTCGATCTGATGACGCTGCGCAACGAGTTCGGCACGTTCGACGGGCTGCACGTCGCGATCTGCGGCGACATCCTGCACTCGCGGGTCGCCCGCTCGAATATCGTGGGGATGCGCGCACTCGGAATCGAGATCACGCTGGTCGGACCGGCGACGCTCCTCCCCGACGAGTTCATGCACGACGGGGTGCGTGTCGAGCGCGATTTCGATGCCGTGCTCCCGCACGTCGATGCAGTGATGATGCTGCGCATCCAGCGCGAACGGATTACCGGCGGGCTGTTGCCGCTCCTCGAGGACTACACGCGGCGCTACCAGCTCAACCGCGCCCGCCTGCGCGCGTTACGCAACGACGCCGTGATCCTGCACCCAGGTCCATACAATCGTGGCGTCGAGCTGACCGACGACGTTTTGGACGATCCTCGCTCGCGCTACGTCGCCCAAGTCCACAACGGCGTCTTCGTCCGCATGGCCGTCCTCGATCTCCTCGTCAACGGCGCGACGGTCGCCGCGTGATGACGAACTGAGTTTATGCGCACCTTAGTACGAGGCGGACGGCTCGTCGATCCAACGCAAGGGATCGACGCGAACCGGGACGTGTTGATCGAGAACGGGTTCGTCGTCCAGATCGGGGAGCAACTCGACGATCGCGACGCGCGTGTCGTCGACGCGGCGGGGTGCATCGTCGCGCCCGGTTTCATCGACATGCACGTCCATCTGCGCGAGCCGGGACAGACGCACAAGGAGACGATCGCGACGGGGACCGCGGCGGCGGTCGCCGGCGGATTCACCGCTGTCGCGTGCATGCCGAATACGGAACCGGCGCTCGATTCGGCGGCGATCGTCTCGGAGGTCGTGCGGCGGGCCGACGCAGCGGGCCTCGCCCGCGTCTATCCGATCGGCGCGATCACGCGAGCGCGCGCCGGAGCGGAACTGGCCCCGTACCACCTGCTCGCCGACGCGGGATGCGTCGCGTTCAGCGACGACGGCTCGACGCCGCGCGACGCGCGCGTGCTGCGCAACGCCGCGCGCTATGCCTCCGATCTCCCGCACACGTTCGTCTCACACTGCGAGGACCCCGATCTCAAGGGCGAGGCGGTGATGAACGAAGGGCCGGCGTCGATGCGTCTGGGGCTCGAGGGTGCACCGGGGTTGGCCGAAGACGTCATCGTCGCGCGCGATCTTCTCATCGCCGCCGATGCCGGGAAGCGCTGGCACATCGCGCACGTCACCACCGCGACGTCGCTCGACCTCATTCGCTGGGCGCGCGAGCGCGGCGTGCGTGTGACGTGCGAGGTCACGCCGCACCATCTGGTCTTCCTCGACGATCGCTTCGACGACTATCGCGCCGACTCGAAGGTCAATCCGCCGTTGCGCGGTCCGCACGATCGCGACGCGCTGCGCGCCGCGGTCCTCGACGGAACGATCGATGTCTTCGCCACCGATCACGCGCCGCACGGCAGCGACGAGAAGGCGCAGCTGCTCTCGGTCGCACCGGTCGGCTTCAGCGGGCTCGAGATCGCCGTCGGCGGCTACGCGCTCGCGTTGCCGGAGCTCTCGCTCGCGCGCACGATCGCGCTGCTGTCGACGAATCCGGCGCGGATTCTCGGCGTCCCCGGCGGGACGCTGCAGATCGGCAGCGTCGGTGACGTCACCGTGTTCGCCGACCGTCCGTGGACCGTCGACGCGCGCCTCTTCCGGTCGAAGGGCAAGAACACGCCATTCGACGGGATGACGCTCCCCCGCCGCGCCGTCGCAACGATCGTCGAGGGCGCGGTGGTCTACGAGCACGGCCGTGTCCTACCCCGAGAGGAAATCCCCGCGTAGATGAACCCCGCGACCCTGCTCTTAGCTGACGGCACGCGTTTCGATGGTGAAGGACTCTCCACAACGGGGATCGCGCTCGGCGAAGCGGTGTTCTACACCGGGATGACGGGCTACGAAGAGGCCATCACCGACCCGTCGTACGCCGGTCAGATCCTGACCTTCACATATCCACTCATCGGCAACTACGGCGTGAGCGGAACGGCGTCGCAACACCCGCACGCATGCGTCGCCGGGACGGTCATCAAGCACCTGGCCGCACACCCGTCGCACTACGCAGCGAAGTTCGATCTGGGCTCCTGGCTCGATGCGCAAGGCGTGCGCACGATCGTCGGCGTCGACACGCGCGCATTGACGATTGCATTGCGTGAGCACGGCACGATCGCGGCCGCATTGGCGGTGGGAGAAGAAGCGATCGCGCGCGTCGAGGACGAGCTGGCCCAATACGTGCGCGTTGCGACGACGAAGGGTTTGGTCGCATCGGTTGCCGACGCGTACACTCCCGGCGAGACGGTCGGTTCGGGCAGCCGGCACGTGGTGCTGCTCGACTGCGGCGTCAAGCGCGCGATCCTGCGCGATCTCATCGCGCTCGACACGCGCGTCACCGTGCTGCCGTACGGCGCAAGCGCCGACGAGATCCTCGCGCGCGAGCCCGATGCGATCGTCATCTCGCCCGGCCCCGGCGACCCGACCGACCTCAGCGACACCGTCGAGACGCTCCGCACGCTACTCGGCAAGAAGCCGGTCTTCGGTGTGTGCCTGGGCCACCAGCTGCTTGCCCTCGCCTGCGGTGCGACGACGTACAAGCTCCCCTACGGACACCGCGGCGGCAACCAGCCGGTGAAGGATCTCGTGCACGACGAGGTGCTCGTCACCGCGCACAACCATGGCTACGCAGTTGACGGGACGACGCTCCCCGCCGAGCTCGAAGCGACGATGGTCAACCTCAACGACGGCACGAACGAAGGGTTCCGTCATCGCTCTCTCCCGATCGAAGCGGTGCAGTTCCACCCCGAGGCCTCACCGGGTCCGTTCGACGCCCGCGCTCTCTTCGCGCGGTGGCTGGACCGGCTCGAAGAGTAGCGCTCGCCGCAGCGCTGCTATGCGTGCTCATGGCGACGGCGAGCGCGCAGGGGCTGCGCACGCTGCACGTCGATGCGCTCGCAATGCACGTCGATCACTCACGCTTGCACATCGGCGAGGTGTTTCACCTCGCGATCCACGTACACGTGCGCGAGCACGTTTCGGCGCTCGACGAGTTGGTGATCCCCGACGTGGGGACGATGCAGCTCCTCGGCGACGAGCGCCAGACCACACACGCGAAGGGCGGCACCGACGTCGTCGAGACGCTGACGCTCGAGCCGACGATGCAAGGCCGCTACACGTTCGGGCCTGCATACCTCGACGCGATCGACGCGCGCACCGGCCGTCCGACCCGCTTTTCCGCTGACCGTCCTGTGACCGTCGTCGTCGCCTCACCGGCGCCGACGGTTGCCGACGGCGCGCGGATCTTGCGGCGGAGCCTGGGCGTCGTGCTCGCCGTGATCGCGCTCGCGGCGATCCTCTTTGCGGTTCTCGCACTGGGACGATTGCGGCGCTCTCGTGAAGGAGTCGCCGTGAGCGTTGCCTCGCCGGTCCCCGTGACGCCGCCGGCGTCCCCACCGACGCCCCGCGAGCGTGTCCGCGCGGCGCTGCGCGCGCTGCAGATGGCGCCCGGCGCAGGGGCGCTCGCAACGCTGCGGGCCGAGCTGTTCGCGGTCGCCGGCGCGCCGGCCGGCGCGACGTTGCGCGACGCGCTCTCACGAACCGGCGATCGCATGCTGCGCACGGCGCTCGTCGCTGCCGAGCACGCCGCGTTCGGTCCGGCGATGTCGCGCGAGTCGGCGACCGTCGAGCTGATCGATGCAACGCAGGCATGGTTGAAGTGAGCCGTCCGCGCGCGCTGCTCGACGCGCTCCACGCGACGATCGTCGGCCAGGATGCGGTTGTCGAAGGGATGGTACTCGCGCTGATCGCGGGCGGACACGCGCTGCTCGAAGGCGCGCCCGGCGTCGCCAAGACACTCGCGTGCCGCGCGCTCGCCGCGGCCGTCGGCGGTGTCTTTCGGCGCGTGCAGTTCACGCCCGATCTGCTGCCGTCCGACGTCGTCGGCACGCGCGTCTTCGACCAGAAGAGCGGCGAGTTCACGACGGTGTTGGGTCCGCTCTTCGCCAACGTCGTGCTCGCGGACGAGATCAACCGTGCGCCGGCGAAAGTCCAGTCGGCGCTGCTCGAAGGGATGCAGGAGCGTCGCGCGACGATCGGCTTGCGCACACACGACCTTCCGCAGCCGTTCGTCGTGCTCGCGACGATGAACCCGTACGACGCCGAAGGGACCTATCCGCTCCCGCTCGCGCAGCTCGACCGCTTTTTGGTAAAGCTCGTCGTGGCGTATCCGTCGCGGGACGAAGAGCGCGCAATCGTCGACCGTTTCGGCGCCGGCGAGCCCGCCCTGCACAATGGCGTCGCGACGCTCGACGACGTCGCGCGCTGGCAGCGCGAGGCGCGCGAAGTCTTCGTCGACGCAAAGGTGCGCGACTATGCCGTCGATCTCGTGCGTGCTACGCGCGATGCCGAGCTCGTTGCGCACGGCGCGAGTCCGCGTGCCGCGCTCGCGCTGGTCGCGCTCGCGCGGGCCCGTGCGTTTCTCGACGATCGCACCTTCGTGACCCCCGATGACGTGCGCGATCTCGCGCCCGCGGTGCTCCGGCACCGCATCGCGTTCGACGAGCGCATTGCGCTCGGCGGCGACCCCGAGGCGATCGTGCAGTCCGTCGTCGCGTCGGTCTCCGCGCCGTGAACGCCCTGCGCGCGGCGATCCTTCGCGGCGCGCGCGCGAGCGCGAGGCCTGGGGGCGCGACGCGCGGGACGCGTCCCGGCGACGGGTTCGCGTTCGCACAGCTGCGCGCGTACGTCGAGGGCGACGATCCGCGTCGCATCGATCATGCCGCGAGCGCGCGCGTCGGAGCGTTGCAGATGCGCGTCTACCTCGAGGAGACGGCGCTCGTGCTGGCCGCGATCGTCGACGAGTCCGCCTCGATGCGAATCGGTCGCCACCGTCCGCTCGCCGCAGCCGCGGACGAAGCGCTGCGGACGTGGTTCGGCGCAATCGAAGGCGAGGACCGCGCGGCGCGCGTCGTCGACGCAGGGATCGTGCGCGATCGCCGCGCCGCGCCGCTCGTGCGCGCCGCCGAACCGTTCCGCTTCGGCGCTGCGCTCGCGACCGCACGACGAGCGCTGCCGCGCGGCGCGTCGCTGCTGGCGATCATCGACGGCTTCGACGTCCCTGACGACGCGGCGCTCATGCAGGCAGCGCACCGCTTCGACGCAACCGTCCTCCTCGCGTGCGATCCGTGGCGCGACGATCTGCCGCTGCGCGGCCTGGTGCGTCTGCGGGACGCCGAAAGCGGCCGCGTGCGGCGTTTCTTCGTCGGTCGCCGCACACGCGAGCGCTATCGTGCGGCCTCGCATGCGCGCGAACGAGAGCTGACAGCGCGTTTTCGCGATGCCGGCTGGCGGGTCGGGACGCTCGAGGAAGCCGACGGCCGCGCTTCGTTGCTGCGCGCGTTCGGACTGCACCCATGACGATCGCGCACCCGCTCGCGCTCGTGGTCGGGCTGGTCGTCGCCGTCGCGTTCTTGCTGCTCGGCCGGCGCGCGCTGCGCGCTGCGGACGCCAGTGCGCTCGCCTACAGCGAGCTTGCGTTCTTCGAGCGTGCAGCGCGCCAGCGCATCGATCCCGCGCACGTTCTCACCGCAATGACCGCGCTGGGGATCGTCGTGTTGGCGAGCGCGTTCGCCGGGGTACGGGTCGTCACGAGCGTCCCGGTTGGCGGTGCGGTCGTGCTCTGCGTCGACACGTCGGGGTCGATGCGCTCGACCGACGTCACGCCCTCGCGCTCGGCGGCCGCCGCCGCTGCGGCGCGCGACTTCATCGACGGCGCGGCTGACGGGACGCGCATCGGCATCGTTGCGTTCTCGAGCGCCGCAGGCGTCGTCGTGCCGCTCAGTTCCGATCGCGACGCGGTGCGCCAGGCGGTCGGACAGATCCCGCCGCCCAACGGGGGGACGGCGATCGGCGACGCGCTCGTCGCCGCCGCCCGCATGATGCCGCCGAGCGGACATCGTGCGATCGTGCTCGTGACCGACGGCGTGAACAACCTGGGCGTCGATCCGCTCACCGCGGCGCGCCAGATCGGTGCCTCCGGGATCGAGATCGACACCGTCGGGATCGGGACGAACGACAGCGGGCAGTTCGTCCCCGGCACCGCGGAGCCGGCGACGATCGACGAAGAAGAGCTGCGCGCCGTCGCAGGCTCGGCCGGCGGCGCGTACGCGCGCACGAACGACAGCGGCAGCTTGCGCGCGCGTTTGGCCGCACTCTCGAAGAGCACGACGACGGAGCGACGGCGCATCGACGCGTCGCTTCCACTCGCGGTCGCCGGCGGCGTCCTCGTCATGCTCGCGCTCGGCGGCGCGCTCGTCGCAGGACGGTTCCCGTGAACGAAGAGATTCGTACCAGCCGCATCACGTACGAGAAGGGAACGCTCGACGCGGGGAGCGTCGAGCGCGATCCGTTCGCGCAATTCGGCGAATGGTTCGAGACGGCGCTGCACGCCGAAGGGATCGTCGAGCCCAACGCGATGACGGTCGCAACCGCGAACCGGCTCTGCCGCCCGTCGGCGCGCATCGTGCTGCTGCGTCAGTGGGATGCGCACGGGTTCGTGTTCTTCACGAATTACGAGAGCCGCAAAGGTGACGAGCTCGAGGCGAACCCGTACGCCGCCGCGCTTTTCTGGTGGGGCGTCTTACAGCGGCAGATCCGCATCGAGGGACGGGTTGAGCGCGTCGCCGACGCGGACAGCGATGCGTACTTCGCGAGTCGCCCGCGCGGCCATCGGCTCAGCGCGTGGGCGTCGCATCAGAGTCGGACCGTCGCGGACCGCGAAGCGCTCGCCGACGCAATCGACGAGGCCGAGGCACGTTTCCCGGGTGACGTTCCACGTCCGCCGTTCTGGGGCGGTTATCGTATCGTCCCCGACCGTTTCGAGTTCTGGCAGGGACGCCCGAATCGCGTGCACGATCGCGTCGTGTACCAACGCGACGGCGACGCGTGGGAGATTTCGCGCTTGGCGCCGTAGGGCCGGCAGCGCTTGATAAACTCGGTTGCTTACCCTGCCGATCACGAATATGTGAGTGCAATGCCACCCTGGTGGCCTCTGCGCGGTCGTTAGTAGATAACGTGCTGATCGCCCAGATCACCGACACCCACATCCGGGCCAAGGCCAAGCTCCTGCACCACATGGTGCCGACGGGGCCGTACTTGGAGCGCTGTCTGGCGCATATCGAAGCGCTCCACCCGCGTCCCGATATCGTCGTCGCGACCGGCGATCTCACCGACCGCGGACGGCCGAAAGAGTACCGGCGGCTGCGGAAATATCTGCGGCGGCTGACGATCCCATTGCTCGTGCTGCCGGGGAATCACGACGACCGCGAGGCGTTCCGTGAGGCGTTCGACGACTGCTGGTATCTCCCCAAGCGCGGCCCGCTCCACTATGCGCTCGACGTCGACTCGGTCCGCATCGTCTGTCTGGACACGCTGCGTAAGAAGCACCCCGGTGGAGAGCTCGACGACGAACGGCTCGCGTGGCTTGCCGACCGGCTCGACGCGGCGCCGACGCGGCCGACGTTCATCTTCATGCACCATCCGCCGTTTCCGACCGGCGTTCCGCTACTCGACGCGCACGGATTTCGCGGCGCCGATCGTTTCGCAGCGCTGATCGCACGGCATCCGCAGGTCGTGCGTATCGGGTGCGGGCACGTCCACCGTCCGCTCGAGGTCCCGTTCGCCGGAACGACGGCCGCGACGGTGCCGAGCACGTCGCTGCAGATCATCATCGATCGCTCCGGATCCGGCCTCTACCGCTTGCGCTTGGAAGCGCCGGGATTCGCGCTCCATCGCTGGACCGGTCACAGTGCCGAGACGCGCTTTAGCGTCGTCGAACCGGTCACCGCCGCGCCTGCGCTCAGCGCGGCGTCTTAGGAATTCGACGGAGCGTCGAACGGCAAGACGTCGGGAGTCACGCGCACGCCCGTCGTGACCTTGAACGCGTCGTCGTCGGTCGCCGGATAGACGACCTCGACGAAGTAGGCGCTCCAGCCGCGCGGCGGCCGCGCGAGTGCACTGACGTACGTGCCGCCGCCGTGGTCGTGCAGCGGCGTGCTCGTGAAGGCTTTGCCGATCGTCTCGAGCCGGAAATCGCGCGCGTTCGGATTGTGCGCCTGCCAGAGTGTAACGCTGCTCGGCCGGGTGACGGTGTCGACGCGAATCCCGCCGTTGTCTTCGAAGCGCCACGACAGCGAGGGCCGCGCGGCACCGGCGATGATCGAGCGATAGAACGCGAGCACGCTGTGCGCGGCGTCCGAGGCGGCGCCGCTGAGCGAATGATCGGTGTTGGGGACGTAGCGCAGGTACTTCTCGCCGGGGAGCCCCGGAAAGTAATACTGTGAGGAGTCGGGGACGAAGTACTGGTCGCCGGTCGCGTTGATGATGAACTTGGGCATCGTCAGCCGGTCGCGATACGAGTACGGATCCTCGATCTGCAGGAGCGCGTCGAGCTGCGGCGTCCCGATCCAGCGCATGATCCCCATCCGTTCGTAGTCGTGCAGCGCCGGCGACCAAAAACCGTACGAGCGATATTCGTGCGGCGCCGACATCGCGACGTTGAGCATATCGAGGACGATCGGGATCGCGCCCGCCACGCGTTCGTCGACCGCGGCGGTCGTCCAGGTCGTCCAACCGCGCTTCGAGGAGCCGCCGACGACGAAGCGGTCGACCCGCACGCCGCCCCCGTCGCGCGCACAGAACTCGGTGATGGTGTCCATCGCGCGCACAACGCTCTTGGTCATCGGCAAGCGTAGCGGCCAGCTCGGATCCCCGCTGCGCAGGAAGCGATCCCACGTATACGCGACGAGCGCGTCCTCAGAGAGCGGCGTGCCGTCGCCGTGGAACGCCAGCGGCTGGTTGGGGACCATCTTGACCTCGCTGACGACCGAACCGGTTCGCAGTGCCAGGAACGCGAGCAGCGGATCGATCTTGCGCGGCGGCGCGTCGTTGTTCGAGCCTCCGCCGATCACGAGTGCCGAGACGTTTGTGGCCACGTCGTGTGGTCGCACGATCGTCAGCCAGTGCTTCCACACCGGGCGGTCGACGTCGGCGGTCGTGCGCCAACGTTGCGAGGTCATCTCGAGGACGTAGCCGGTGTGCGTTTCGGAGACGATCGTGTCGAGCAGCGTGTAGTGATACTCGGGATCCGGCGCCGCGACGTACTGGTCGAGGATCGTCTGGGCAGCGCGAGCGTCCGCGATGGACGGCAGCACACCCGCAGTCGCCGTGATCGCCGAACCGACGAGAAAGCGCGAACGCCGCACGCCCCGATCCTCCTCGCTGTGCGGGTTCGTGCCCTCGCTGTATTGGCGCACGGTTTCCTGAACGCAGGACGGCCGAGCGCGTTACGTCTTGGCGGTCGTCGCTTCGATGTACGCTCCGAGCTCGCGCGCGGCGGCCTCGAGTTGCGCGAGCTGTTCAGGCGTGCTTTTGGGATACTGCGGGCCGAGCCGCTCGAGCGTCTCGACGAGGACGTCGGCGATCGCGAGGTGCGCTGCCCACTTGCGATCCGCGGCGATCGCGTACCATGGCGACCAGTTCGTCGATGTTGCGCGCAGCATCTGCTCGTATGCCTCGGCATACTCGTCCCACCGCTTGGTCGTCTCGAGATCCGTCGCCGAGAACTTCCAGTGCTTGTTCGGATCGCGGATGCGCTCGAGCAGACGCCGCGCCTGCTCCTCGCGCGAGATGTGCAAAAAGAACTTGAGGACGAGGAATCCGTTGTCGACCAGGTAGTGCTCGAAACGACGAATCTGCTTGAAACGGCGCTTCCAGAAACGGTCGTCGAACGTGGTATCCGGCAGCCGTTCCGCTTCGAGCAGCTCGGGATGCAAACGGGTGACGAGAACCTCCTCGTAGTGCGAGCGGTTGAAGACGCCGATCCGGCCGCGTTCCGGAAGCGCCCGCTCGACGCGCCAGAGATAATCGTGAGCGAGCTCCTCGCTCGACGGCTGGCGAAAGCTCTGCACGGTGACGCCTTGCGGGTTGAGCCCGCGCATCACGTGCTTGATCGTGCCGTCCTTGCCGGCGGCGTCGACGCCTTGGAGAATGACGACGATCCCCCAGCGGCGTTCGGCGGCGAAGCGATCTTGCAACGAGACGAGCCTCTCGATGTCGTTCTCGAGCTTTGCCGAAGCCGCGTCGCGATCGGCGAACCCGTAGGTCTGCGCGGGGTCGTGCTTGGCGAGCCGGAAATTCGGCCGAACGATGAGCTGGTGATCGATCACGACAGTCGTAGCCTCCAGAGCCAAAGCGTGCCCAATGCAAACTCCACGATCACACAGCCGAGCGCGGCGCGTGGCCCGAGCCCGGCGCTGTGCGCGTCGAGCGCGCTCACCAGCGGCGCGGTGATCGCCGGCGCAACAACTTGGGGTATCGCGACGGCGAGGTTCCACACGCCCATCGCTGCAGCCATCGCCTCACGCGGCAGCACCATATACGCGATCGCCCAATCGGCGGTGAAGAAGGCGCCCCACCCGATCCCGGCGCCGATCGCGCACGCGACTGCCTGCGGGACGCTGTTCGCGACGGCGAACGCGCCGACGGCGAGCGCGATCGCGGCACATGCGACGCTCACCACGACGCGCTTGTCGGCGCGGTCGGCCGGGCGTCCGGCGGCCGCAGCGCCGAGGACGCCGGCGATCGTGAACCCCAAGAACAAGATCCCGGTCGTCGTGCGCGCGTCGGTCACGCCGAGCGATTCGCGGACGAAGAAGAACAAGAACCCGAACAGCGTGTAGAAGCCGACGTTGATCAGCGCGCGCGAGCCGAGCACGATACGCATGTTGCGATCGATGACCAGCCGCGCGCTGCTCACGTCTTGCGCAGGTCGGAGCCGCGCGACGGTCCGGTCGGTGACGAGCCATCCTCCGGCGAGCGCAACCGCGAGCGCGACGCCGAGCGCGAAGCCATGCAGGGCGGTCGCGAGTAGCAACCCCGTCACGCTGCCGCAGAACTGACTGACGCTCATCCAGGACGATGCGCGTCCCAGCCGGTCGGCCGCGACATAGTCCGTGACGATCGCCTGATACGGTCCACCGGCGATGTTCATCCCGACTTGCAGCAGCATCATCGCGGCCCACAGCGCGGCGAGCGACGGAACCACGGGGAGAGTGACGATCGCCGGGATCGCAAGCGCGACGCCGGTCGCATAGAAGACGCGACGGTCGCCGGTGCACGCGCGGCGACGATCACTGGCGATTCCGGCGGCGATTTGGACGAGGCTGGCGACACCTGCACCGGTTGCCGCGAGCAAGGCGTACGTGGTCACCGCGTGCGGCGCGAGCGCGCTGGCGCGTTCTTGGAGGACGATCCCCAGGATCGACGTCCAGACCGCTTGGATCCCGAACCAGAACGCGCCTAGACCGAACGCCCGCACGCGTACCGATATTCGTCGACCGTGTCGACGTCGTAGCACAATCCGGGATCGCAATCGCGAATCGCAGCGATCTCGATCCCGAGTCGACGCTGCGCGTAGCGTTCGATGTCGGCGACGCGCAGTTGTCCCAGCGCGTAGCGCGCAATCAACGCCGGGCCGAGCAGGAGCGCCATTTTCGTGAGGCTCTTGCGTGCGGCAAAAAAGCGCGTCGCGAAGTCGCGAATCGGCGCGACCGCCTCCGCGCCGATGACGAAACAGCACGCATTGACGATCCGCTCGCCTCGCAACGTCACTCCGGCCGGGGGCGCAGCGGGGAAGCGCGCTGCGTACGCCGAGACGTCGCACAGCCCCATCGTCAGCGCGTAGCGTTCGCTGCGTGCCGTCACGTCGGCGACGCCGGCGCCGGTCGCGAACGGCAGATCGGAGGTCAGGTAGACGAATCGCTCTCCCGGCCACGCCGCCAGCGCACGCAAAACATTTTCACGACCGTCCTCGGCGGCTTCGATGACGCGCACGTCCCGGCCGCGCAGGTGCGTGCGTACCTCCTCGTCACCGACGACGGCGACGCCGTCGATCCCAGCGCCCGCGCAGGCGTCGAGTGCGACGTCGAGCAGCGTCCGCGCACCGCAGGGCGCGAGCGCCTTGACGCTCGTCCCCGCTTCATCCGCGAACGCCCCGTCGACGGTACCCCCGGCGGTGATCACGGCGCGCACCCTGCGCGTTTCGACGCGTTCGCTTGCTCCCCAGCTTGCGGTTTTGCGATCGACCAGGGGCGGAAAAGTGAACGATTGCGCGAGGACGTTTTTCGGCCTCGGCGTATCCTGGGCAGGATGCCCCGGCGTTCCGTCCTCGTTATCGGCTCCGGCCCAATCGTAATCGGGCAGGCCGCCGAGTTCGATTACGCCGGTGTTCAGGCGTGTCGAGCGCTCCGCGAGGAAGGCTTGCGGGTCGTGCTCGTCAACTCGAACCCCGCGACGATCATGACCGACCCGGAGATCGCCGACGCGGTGTACCTCGAGCCGTTGACGGTCCCGTCGCTGGAACGGATCATCGAGCGCGAGCGCCCCGATGCGCTGCTGCCGACGCTCGGCGGTCAAACCGGTCTGAACCTCGCGGTCGAGCTTGCCGACGCGGGCGTGATCGAGAAGTACGGCGTCGAGCTGCTCGGAACGCCGCTCGACACGATCAAGCTCGCCGAAGACCGCGAGCGCTTCAAGGAAAAGATGATCGAGATCGGCGAGCCGGTGCCGGCCTCGCAGATCGTCACCGACGTCGAGAGCGGCGTCGCGTTCGCGCGCGAGTCAGGCTATCCGCTCGTCGTCCGTCCCGCCTACACCCTCGGCGGAACCGGCGGCGGCATCGTGCGCGACGAGGCCGAGCTGCGCGCGACGCTGCAGACCGGACTCGACGCCTCGCTGATCCATCAGGCGCTGGTCGAGACCTCGCTGCTGGGTTGGAAAGAGATCGAGTACGAAGTCCTGCGCGACCGCGTCGGCAACTGCATCATCGTCTGCAACATGGAGAACATCGATCCCGTCGGTGTCCACACCGGCGATTCGATCGTCGTCGCGCCCTCGCAGACACTCTCCGACACCGATTATCAGATGCTGCGCACGGCGAGCATCAACGTGATCCGCGCCCTCAACGTGCAAGGCGGCTGCAATATCCAGTTCGCGCTGCATCCCGACCGGCCGGAATATCAGATCATCGAGGTCAACCCGCGCGTCTCGCGCAGCTCGGCGCTCGCGTCGAAAGCGACCGGGTATCCGATCGCCAAGATCTCGACGAAGATCGCGCTCGGGCAGACGCTCGACCAAATCCCGAATCCCGTCACCGGCGTGACGAAAGCGGCCTACGAACCGACGCTGGACTACTGCGTGGTGAAGTTTCCGCGCTGGCCGTTCGACAAGTTCCCGCTCGCCGACACGCGGCTTGGAACGCAGATGAAGTCGACCGGCGAGGCGATGGGGATCGGCCGCACGTTCGCCGCGGCGCTGATGAAAGCGGTGCGCGGGCTCGATCTCAAGTTCGAGACGCTCACCGGCGGTCAGTACGAAGAGTGGAGCGACGGCGAGCTCGAGCGCGTGCTCGAGACGCCGACGCACGAGCGGCTGTTCGCTGTCTGCGAGCTGTTGCGCCGCGGGCGCAGCGTCGACGAGCTGCACGCGCTCTCGACGATCGATCGGTTTTGGTTGTGGGAGCTCCAAGAGCTCGTTGGGCTGGAGGAGCGGTTGCGTGGCGGCGGGGACGCGAACGACGTTCGGGTCGCGATCGAGGCCGGGTACTCGCGGCGTGGAGTTGCCGCCCTTCGACAAGCTCTGGGTGACGGGGCCCTTCCCTTCGACGAGCTCAGGATAGGCTCAGCTCAGGGTGACGGGGCTGAGTTTCGCATGGTTGATACGGCGGCCGCCGAGTTTCCGGCGCGCTCGCCGTACTACTATCTCTCGCGCGGTGAGACGGACGAGATGCGTCCGCCGCACAAGGAAGCCGTCGTCGTCGTCGGGAGCGGCCCGATCCGCATCGGGCAGGGGATCGAGTTCGACTACAGCTGCGTCCACGCCGCGTGGGCGCTGCGCGAAGCGGGTCGCGCCGCCGTCGTCATCAACAACAACCCCGAGACCGTCTCGACCGACTTCGACATCTCCGATGTGCTCGTGTTCGAGCCGCCGGGGGCCGACGAAGTCGAGGCGACGGCGATCGCGACGAACGCGCGCGGCGTCATGCTCGCGTTCGGTGGGCAGACCGCGATCAATCTCGCCGACGAGCTCGCCAAGCGCGGTATCGCGATCGTCGGCAGCGATCGCCGCTCGCTCGATTTGGCAGAAGACCGCGAGAAGTTCGAGGCCGTCCTCGAGAAGCTCGGCGTCGCGCGGCCGAAGGGGCACGCCGCCAAGACGTTCCGCGAAGCACGCGCGATCGCGCGCGAGATCGGGTTCCCGGTCCTCGTGCGGCCGTCGTACGTCCTGGGCGGACGCGGGATGGAGATCGTCTACAACGAGGGGCAGCTCGCGAGCTACGTCGAGTCGGCGCCGCCGATCACCCCCGGTGCGCCGCTGCTCATCGACAAGTACATGCGCGGCCGCGAGGTAGAGGTCGACGCGGCGTTCGACGGCGAGGACATCCTGATCCCGGGGATCTTCGAGCATGTCGAGCGGGCCGGTATCCATTCCGGCGACTCGATCAGCGTCTACCCGACCCAGACTGTCTCGGCCGACATGGAATCGCGCATCGCCGACGTCACCGAAGCGATCGCGCGCGAACTGGGGATCCGCGGCCTGATCAACATCCAGTTCGTGATCCCGGAGGGGAGTGACGAACTGCTGATCCTCGAGGCGAACCCGCGCGCGAGTCGTACGGTCCCCATCATTTCAAAGGCGACCGGGATCAACTTGGTCGCCGCGGCGACGCGGATTGCGCTGGGAGAACGGCTGCGCGAGATGCCGTGGGGGACCGGGCTGCGTCCCAAACCCGATTATGTCGTCGTCAAAGTGCCCGTCTTCTCGTTTGCGAAGATGCGCGGCGTCGAGACGATCCTGGGACCCGAGATGAAATCGACCGGCGAAGTGCTCGGGATCGATACGACGTACGCCGGGGCGCTGCGCAAGGGCTTCGTCGGCGCGGGGATCCGCTTGCCGCGCGACGGCGGCCGGGTTCTCGTCTCGATCAGCGACGAGGAGAAGGCGGACGCCGTCGAGCTGATGCGCCGCTTGGCTGCACTCGGCCACACCTTGGTCGCGACCCCCGGCACCTACGATGTCTTGGTAGCGAACGGAATCGCAGCCGAACGAGTCGCGAAAATCGGCGAGGGGTCACCGAACGTTCTGGACGTGATCCAGCAGCGAGCGGTCGATCTGGTCATCAACGATTTCCGCGCCGGGCGAGGGCCTACCGACAACTATCGTATACGGAGAGCGGCAGTCGAGGCATCGATTGCTTCCTTAACCTCACTCGACACCGCGCGTGCTCTCGTGCAGGCGCTGGAGTCGGAGGCGGGCCCTCCTCGCTCCTTGCAAGAATATCAGGCGACCCACCGTCAGGTAATCGCCAGCTAAGAGGAGAAGGGAAGCAGGGTGCCACGGCGCCCTGAGGACCCCCACACAGCGCCGCTCGCCGACGAGCGCAAGAGCGATGTTCTCAATCGCCTCAAATCCGCTCGTGGTCATCTCGACCACGTGATCGTTTCGCTTGACGACGATCCGTATGTCGTCGACGTGATGCGGCAGATCGCCGCAGTCCGCGGCGCGCTCGACGCGACCGTGCGCGTGGTCCTGCGCTACTATTTCGAGCGCAGCTTCGTGAGCGCCGTGCGCGCCGGCGAAGTCGAGCCGGCGATCGACGAGCTGATGGGCGCGCTGACCTTCCTCAAACAGATCGAGTAGCTGGTTGAAGCGTTCGCAATCAGATGCGCAGCGCGAGTGTACCGGCAGCGACGAGGAGTAGGGCGGAGAGGAACCACGCAGCGCCCGGAACGCACAACCAACCCGGCTCGATCGATCGCGCGTATGTCAACGCGAAAAGTGCGGGACCAAGCAGCGACGCGACACTCGCGAGGCTTCCGAGTGCGCCTTGCAACTCGCCTTGCCGGCGCGAGTCGACACGCCGCGTCATGATCCCCTGCACTGCCGCGGGCGCGATCCCCCAGAGCGCGACGAGTGGCGTGGCGAGCGCGAACGTCGCGCCGCTCGTCGCGCTTCCGAAGAGCACCATCCCTGCGACGCCGCACCCCAGGCCGGCGAGCATCGCGCCACGCTCGCGTAACCGTGCGACGGCGGGACGCACGAAGCCGAGTTGCACGATCGCAGCGCAGATGCCGACAGCGGTAAGCGAGAGGCCGACGGTTCGATCGGTCCAGCCGAAGCGATGACTGACGTCGAGGACGTAGATGCTCGGCAGAGCCGAACCGGCCAACAAGCTGAGGAAGGCGACGCTGGCTAGTCCGAGCAGTTCGCGGTGCGAACGTAACAGCGCCATTGCGGCGAGCGGATTCGCTCGAGACCACGCGAACGCGCGTCGTCGCTCGTGCTGCAACGACTCGGGGAGCACGCGCGAGCCGTACGCAGCGTTGCAGAGACTCAAGACTGCGGCGGACCAGAACGGAAGGCGTGGATTCACGCCGCCGAGGAGACCGCCGATCGCCGGTCCGAGGATGAGCCCCAAGCCGAACGCCGCGCCCAGCATGCCGAAGCCGGCACCGCGGTCGTCTGGCTTTGCGACGTCGGCAACGTAGGCGTTCGCGGTCGTCGTGCTCGCCGACGTGATCCCAGCGATGACGCGTCCCGCGAAGAGCCAGCCGAGCGTCGGCGCGAGCGCCATCAACACGAAGTCGAGACCCAGGCCGAGATTCGAGAGCACGATGACGGGGCGGCGTCCGAAGCGGTCGGAGAGCGTGCCGAGCAGTGGCGAACAGACGAACTGCATCAACCCGAACACGGTCCCGAACATCCCGAAGATCGCGGCGGCACGCGCTGCATTCTCACCGGTGAAGGCGAGGACGAGTTTCGGCAGCACGGGCGCGACGATCCCGAAGCCGAGCATGTCCAAGAAGACCGTCGCGGCGACGAAGAGGACGCCGGGGCTCACCGCGTGGTCATCCCCTCCGGGACGCGTGCGGCGAGCGACTCGAGTGCGTCGCACGCTGCGTTCGGACCGCCCGCGGCGCGAAACGATGCGCGGATCCGTGCCGCAGCGTGACGGTACGTGTCGTCGAAGAGGACGTCGTGGATTGCAGTCGCGATCTCGCCCGACGTTGCGCGCCCATACTTGAGGCGAACCCCTGCACCGGCGGCGACGACCTGTTCGGCGATGATCGGTTGGTCGTCGCGGATCGGCGCGACGACGAGCGGCAACCCGTGCGCGAGCGTTTCGCAGACGGTGTTGTGGCCGGCATGGCAAACGACGGCGTCGCAATACGGGAGCAGCTCGAGCTGCGGGATCGTCGGAAGGATGACGACGTTGCGCGCCGAGATGTCGAGCAGACCATCGGGCGCGACGACGATTGCCTGCAGTGAGCTTTCCAAACTCGCCGCTGCGGCAACAGCGGCGTTCAGAAAACGTGCGCCGCTCGCCGCGTTAACGGTGCCGAGCGTGATCAGGATGTGGCGACGCCGCGCATCGAGCCACCACCACGGGAAGTCGTCCGACGCCGGCCGCGTTGCGAGCGCCGGCCCGACGAAGTGCCACGTCGGTGGAAACGGTCCGCCGCCGACCAGCGCTTCGGTGCTGAACGCGATGACGAGATCGTCGGAGAAGCGCAAGTCGCCGCGGGCAGCGTCGTCCTCCGCGATCCCCGCGCGGTGTTGGAACGCGCGCAGTTCGTCGCCGATCCACGTTCCGAACAGGGGGAAGATCGCGTACGGGTCGGCGAGCTCCGACGACGTCGTCGCGGACGTCGCCCAGCGCAGTCCGCGCCGGCGAGCGACGAGCGCGCCGGCGATCGCCTGTTGGTCGACCACGAGGACATCGGGCTGAAAACGGTCGACCGCCGCCTCAACCGCCGGGAGTGTCACCTCACCGAGAGCGAGGATGACATCTTTCCATAAGAAGCGGAACGCTTCGGCGCCGCGCAGCCCGTGCGAACGCGCGACGATCGGCGCAAGCGTGTCGGACGAGAGCGCGGCGTCGGTCGCGATGAGCTCTGCGTCGCGCGGGAGGAGCGACGCGACGACCGAGGCGTGACCGCACCACGCGACGCGGTGTCCGCGCGCAGCAAGCGCCGCGCCGACGGCGAGCGTCGGGTTTACGTGACCTGCGAGCGGCGGGACGACGAAGAGGAAACGGCTCATCAGGCGGTGCTGGGGAGCATCGCACGGCTGAGCGGCGCAGGTTCGAACGGAACCTCGGGCGGAACCCACTCTGGCGGTTCACCGACACGGCCGGCGTACCACCACAACATCACGCGACAGAGATACGGCGCCGTGTTGAACAGAACGCGATGATCGAGATCGGGCAGGACGATCAGGCGCGTCCCGGCGACGAGCCGCTCGAGATCTTGTCCGCGCAGCAGGCACTCCGACGCGCCGCCGTAGACCGCGAGGATCGGGATCGTCAGCGCGCGCAGCGCGCCCTCTGCGAGGGGAACCGTCGCGAGGACGTCTTGCGAGATCGACGTGTCCTCGATCAACGTGACGCCGCGCTGCGCGAGCCGCAGCGTTTTGCGTCCGCGCTCCGCGATCCAGTTGCGCCACTTCTCGTCGTGGATCCCAACCGTCACCAGGCGCAGCGTCTCGGCCATCTCTTCGCCGAAGCCGTCGGTCGGATAGTGCGCTTCGATCATCGTCACGTCAGCGACGCGCTCGGGATGCGAGACCGCCATCCCCACCGCGATCGCGCCGCCGTAGCTGTTTCCGACGAGATGGACGGGTCGGTCGATCCCGAGCGCGGTCAGAAGGCCGTCGAGATCGGCGATCCCGTCGCGCACGGTGTAGCCGGTGCGGGGGCGTTCCGAGTGTCCGTGCCCACGCAGGTCGTACAGCACGACCTCGTGACCGGCGGCGGCGAGCGGGTTGGCGAGGGTGAAGTAGTAGCTCGAGAGGTCGTCGACGACGAGACCGTGGATCAGCACGATCGTCTTCCCGCTCGGCGGAACGTCGGGCGGTGGTCCCAAGCGCTGGACGTGCAGACGCACACCGTTTGCGTGAACGTCAGCCACTGCTCGCCGTCCCCGCAACGTACCGCACGACGTCGCCGACCGTGAGTGAGACCATGTCGTCGACGTTCTTGCCGGCGAGGAACGCGACGAAGTTGACGCGCTCGCCGAACTCGGCGCGCAAGCGATCGGCGAGCGCGACGAACTCGATGCTCTCGAGCTCGAGGTCGCTGCCGAACGTCGTATCCATCGTGATCGCCGTGTGGACGAGATCGGGATCGCCGATCACCTGGCCGAGATGCCGTCGCATGTAGGCAAGGATCACGTCGTTGCCGTTGTCTTGCAGGACTCGTTCCTCCGGGGTTGGGTGACATGATGAAACGGCGCTCGCGTCCAGGCGACCGCGTAGTGCGTCGGCCCGCCTTCTGCGCGCGCCGGGCCTGCGACCACGCGTGTCTCGACCACGTACTCGCGCGACATCGCCGTGCACGTCATGCGCGATGCTTGTGCGTCCGCGGCCGTGATGACGAACGCCGTCGGCCGACCTTCGAGGCCCGTCCCCTCTGCTTTGGCGACAGCCTCTTTCGCAGCCCAAAAACGCGTGAAGAGCTCGACGCGCGCACGTTCCGGCGCATCGCCGCCCTCGTGCACGAGACGGTCGAGCAGCGCGCTTTCGGCGTTGGTGAGCGCAAGCGTCTCGACGCCCGCACGCGGCGCGATCTGCTCGACGTCGATTCCTACCGGCTGCGTGTCGGCGAACGCGACGGCGAGATCACCGCTGTGCGCGATCGAGACGTGAACGGGGAGCGATCCCGGCGCGATGACGGTCGGACGACCGCGTTCGTCGGAGACGACCATAATCTCCGCCGGATAGAGCGGTCCGGCGCCGTGCTCCCACAGCAAACGCCGCACTGCGTCCTTCGCCGCAATGCGCCCCATCAACCAATGACGGCGGCCGCGTGGCGAACGCGTGCGCTCTTCCGCGCGTTCGGCGGCGCCGAGATAGCGCCGCGCAATCATGTCGCGGCTCGCGGCGTCGGTCCAGCGCTCGACGAGCCGCACCCAACCGTCGGGCTCGGATTCGGCGATCGTGTGCAGCTCCGGGTAGCAGAGCACGGGCCAGGTGATCTCGTCGGTCGCGAAGCGGCGGTTCTCAAAACCGGTGAGCCGCGCATAGACGCGACCGCGGTGCGCGAGCTCGAGGTCGGCGTAGACGACGCGCGGCGTGGTCGAACGAATCCGTACGGTCGCGGCGATCGGCTCTCCGCTCGCGGGCTGAGGGCCGAAGAACTCGACGGCTTCGACGCCTCCGGGCAACGCGTAACGGTCGCGCTGCATCGCCGCCATGATCCAGAAGACCATCAGTTGTCCGGCGCAGTCGACGAGCGCGCCGGGCGAATCGAGGACGCGCACCGAGCCGCGCAGACCGTCGTCGCCGAACGTGCCGACCCCGGTCACGCCTTGAAACAGCGGACCGTGGAAGAGCCAGCGATCGGCATACAGCTGCGCCGCCTTCACCGGCGAGGGACGCTCGTTCACGAACGGCACGGTGCCGGCTGGCGGCGCGTCGGGATACCGCTCGGCGACGACGACCGTCGCGCGCGCGTATCCGCCCAGATCGATCTCGACGCTCTCGTCGCCGTCGAACGACGCGGTGATGTCGAGCTCGAGCGGCTGATCCAACGCGAGCCAACGCAGCGCGGCGACGTTGCGCAGCGCGATCGGTATCCGCTCCGGGACGAGCCGCCGCGCGACGTCGCGCATCAGCTCGAACGTGGTGGTGAGCGGGACGACCGGATGGCGATCGGCGAGGATCGGCCAGTCGGCGGCCTGCCGCGTCAAGCAGTGATCGACGACGTACGGCATCTCGTCGAGGCTGAGCGTCCACGTGTAGCGCGTCGAGCGCCGTCCCAAGCGAAGTGCCGCTCCTGTACGTACCTGGGCGAGTCGTGACGTCACGTCCCGCGCCGCATCCGACGCGTCCGCGAGCAGTGCCTCGAGTTCGGCGAGCACGGGATTCATCGCGCTTGGCGCGAGGTGATCGAGCCGCAGCGTTGCGCCTTCGACCCACAGCGCGGCCGCCGTGCGGCGCAGCTGCCGCAGCCCCGATTGACCGGCGAGATTTGCGGTGACGGCGACGTAGTCGCGACCGGCGAGCGTGTCGTCGAGGAACCCCGTGACGCTTCCGACACCGGCTTGCACGAACGCGCGGACACCCGACGCGTAGAGGTTCTCGATCAAGCTGCGGAAGCGCACCGGCTCGAGCAGATGCCGGATGATGAGCTCGCGAACCGCGCCTTCGTTCTGCGGGAAGACGTCGGTCGTCGTCGCCGACCAGACGGGAACGCGGGCCTTCTCGATTGGGAGTTCGGCGACGGCGCGGACGTTCTCCAGGTACGGCGCGAGCAGCGGCGAGTGGAAACCGGAACGAAAGTTGAGGACTTGCGAGAGGATGCCGCGTCGGTCGAGGCGTGACGTCGCCGCATCGATCGCGCGCGCGTCGCCGCAGATGATCGACTGGTGCGGGCAGTTGTCGTGCGAGATCACGACGCCGTCGATCCCCGCGATCGCCTCACGTGCAAGTTCGACTCCGCAGCCGAGCGCCGCGAAGACGCAGTTCGGCAGCGCGAACGCGCGCGGATCGACTCCGGCGATCAAGCGGTCCATCGACGCGGGCGAGAGCATCCCCGCCGACATCATCGCGTTCCACTCGCCGATGCTGTGTCCGGCGACCGCGGCCGGCTCGATGCCGATGCGGTGCAGCGCCGCATCGAGCAGACGTCCGACAGAGAGGAGCGAGATCGCCCGCCGCAGCACCGAATCGCCGCTGTCGGCAAGCTCGGGCATCGGCAAGCGAAAGTGCGCAGCGACGTCAACGACCGCAGGCTCGAAGCGTTGCTCGATCCCCGGAAAGATCAGCGCGATCGTCCCGCGCCCCTCGCCGAGCAACGGCGACGGGGTGTACCAGACGTCGTTGCGTCCACGCCACGGTGTTTCCCCGGCGGCGAGCCGCCGCGCGAGTGCGAGCCGCCGCGCGTCGGCGTCGACGATCGCGAGCCGCAGCGGTCCGTCGGGCGGCGCGCGATCGACGTCGTCGCGCGCGATCAACGCCGCGTCGTCGGCCGCGAGCTGCGCGAGCAGCCCGTCCCTGCTGTGCGCCGCGAGCAGAAGGAGACGTCCGGATTCGTTCAACCCAGGCCTCCGATCGCGACGGCACGCTCGCCGTTCGCGGCTTGTGCTTCGCCCGCGAGCGACGCTGCGTCGGCGCATGCGTAGACGACCTGCGCGTCGACGCGCGTTCCCCACGTCAGTTCGCGCACGAGCGCTTCGACGCCGTCGCTCGGATCGATCGTTCCGATCGCCCGGCGCGCGTACTCGGCCTCGAGCTCCGGGGAGACCATCCCGCCGCCCGACGCCGACCACGGACCCCAGTCGATCGCGAGTGTACGCGTCTCGACGTCGCGCCGGTTCAACGTGTGTGCGAGCGTGTCGAGAGCGTCGTTCGCCGCCGCATAGTCGACCTGTCCGCGGTTGCCGAACGCGCCCGCGATGCTCCCGAAGAGCACGAAGTACCGCGTGGCGGCGGGGAGTGACGCGGCGAGCGCGAGCGCGCCGTCGACCTTCGTCGACCACACGCGCTCGAACGAGGCAAGGCTCTTGTCGACGATGAGCCGGTCCTCGAGCGTGCCGGCGCCGTGCACGACCAGATCAAGGCGCCCGTGACGGCGCGCGATGTCGTCGATGACGCCGCTCACCGCGCGTTGCTCGCGGACATCGGCGACGTGATAGGTCACCGAGGCTGCGAATTGCTCGAGCTGTGCGATCGTCGCACGGACCTTGCGCTCCGCGAGGATCCGCGAGACGGCCGCCTCGATCTCGGCGTGGACACGCATCCCGCGTGCCGCGAGCGCGCGCCGAAGGGCGACAGCATCGGCTGCGTCGGCGGTGTCAGCGGCTTCGGGCCGCGTCGAGAGCGGCGTGCGTCCGATGAGCGCGATGTGGCAGCGTGTCTCGCGCGCCAGCGCCAACGCGACTTGCGCGGTGATCCCGCGCGCGCCGCCGGTCAAGAGCGCGACGCTGTGCTCGTCGAGATGCGGGATGCGCCGTCGTGCCGCGCCGCCCTCTTCGCGCAGCTCCGACGGTTCGATGCCTAGCGTGTACCGCGTGTCGCCGTTCCAACCGACGACCGCGGGACCGTCGGCATCGAGCAGTTCGTCGAGCAGCAGACCGGCTTTTTCGTGCGGAGCGAGGCGCGGATCGAGGTCGACGGCGCGCGCGAGGATCTCAGTGTGCTCGCGCGCGACCGTACGGATCAAGCCTCGCCATCCCGCGTCGGCGCGCAGTGCCATCTCACGATCCGGTGCGACGAGCTCCGTGCCGATCCCGAAGCGGCCGCCGCTGGCGGTCGCGACGAGGATGCGTGATGCGCCCGCGGCGAGCGCGGTTTGTACCGTCGCGAATGCCGCCGGCAAGACCGGCGGACGGTGCGCGTCCGCGCTCGCGAGATAGATCAACCCGTCGATCGCGGTGCCGACGTCGTCGCCCGGTGCGATCTCGTCAACGCAGACGCCTCGTTCGCGCAGGAGCGCGGCGAGCGCCGTGCTGATCCCGCCCGCGTCGGCGACGAGAACGATGCGATGATTGCGCAGCCGATCCGGCGGCTCGATCGCGTACGGTGGGTCGATCGGCTGCGGGACGACACGCCAACGGCGCAGCGCCGGCGTTGTTGATGCCGTGCCCGTTGACACCGGCGGCGTCGGCGCGGAAGCGCCGCCGGTGCGCGCGGCGATCCACGCGACGATCTCCTGGAGCGTCTTGCGCGCCGAAAGGGCGCTCAGCGACGCCTCATCGAGACCGGTGCCCGGTGCGCTCAGCTGCAAGCGTTCGGCGAGCGCGGAGAAGATCTCGGTGCGTTTGATCGAGTCGATGCTCAGATCAGCTTCAAGATCGAGCTCGCGGTCGAGCATCTCCGGCGGATAGCCGGTTCGTTCGCTCACGACGGCGATCACCGCCGCGAGAATCGCGTCGGGCCCCAGCGCGCTCGACGTCGGCGTGCTCGCGGCAGGCGCATCCGCGGCGCTCCCAGCTTCGCGCGTGGTGATCCACGTGACGATCGCTTGCAGCGTCTTGCGCGCGGACAGCT
>CAZABL010000016.1:0-11246 GCA_964483365.1 uncultured bacterium | reverse complement strand
TCGCGCGTGGTGATCCACGTGACGATCGCTTGCAGCGTCTTGCGCGCGGACAGCTCCGCAAGAGTTTTTTCGTCGAGGCTCGTCCCCGGCGCCGTGAGCTGCAACCGTTCGGCGAGCGCACCGAGGATCTCGATGCGCTTGATCGAGTCGATGCTTAAGTCGGCCTCGAGATCGAGGTCACGATCGAGCATCTCGGCCGGATATCCGGTCCGCGCGCTGACGATCTCGACCACGATCCGTAACACCTCATCAGCGTCACGCCGCGGTGCGTTCTCGGCGACGCGCGGCGGGACGATTGCGTGTTGGTGCGTCTGCCGCGCAAGCGCAGGTGCGTTCGGCGGTTCATGGACGACGACGTGTCCGTTCGTCGCGACGCGCGGCTCTTGCCCGAGGAATCCGAGGACGACGTCGCGTTGGCTCGCGATCAGCTCGCGGCTCGTGCGCAAGAACTCCAGAACGGTTGCTTCGAGCGTGTCGCCGCTCGGAAGCGCGACTGCGGCGGGTGCCGGTGCTGCGAGCGGAGCGATTCTGCGCTGGCGCACGGGACGCAGTCCGCCTGGGAGATACGCGCCGTCTGCAGTTCGCACGGTCTGTCCGTCGACGATCCAACCGGGACGCTGCGGCACATTGCGTGCGGAGACTATGCGTGCGCGGCGTTCCTCGAAGAGCGAGGCCGCGTTGACGGGAACGCCCGCGACGGCCAGCGTCGCGAGCGCATTCAGAAACCGGCGTAAACCGGGTTCACCGACGACGTCGCACGGGATTGCGACGTGCGGACGTCCTTCGAGGATCTTGTCGACCAATTGGCTCAGCACGCGCCCAGGGCCGGCCTCGACGAAAACGCGCGCGCCGGCCGCGTACATGCTCTCGATTTGTTCGACGAAGCAGACCGGTTGCGCGACTTGACCGGCGAGGAGTGCGCGCGTCTGCTCAGCACCGCCCGGATACGGGCTCGCGGTCGTGTTCGACCACACGGGCAGCACCGGCTCGTCGATCTCGATCGTGTCGAGGTACTTGGCGAACGTTGTTGCCGCGCCGGCGACGACGGGGCTGTGGAACGCGCACGCGACAGGAAGCCGCTTCGCAGAGATCCCTTGCGCCGCGAGCTTCTCGATCGCCGCTTCGACTGCCGGTGTGGGACCGGAGATCACGATCTGCCGCGGCGCGTTGTCGTTCGCGATCACGACACCCGATGTCGGACCAAGCACCATGCGTGTCGATTCGGCTGTCGCGCTGACCGCGGCCATCGCGCCCGGATCCTCGCCGGCAACGCCGACAATCGCCTCGGCCCGCGCGGCGCTGACGCCGAGAAGCGTGTCGCGGTCGATCGCGCCGGCCGCGCAGAGTGCGACGAGCTCTCCGTAGCTGTGTCCGCCGGTCATTGTCGGACGCACGCCGACCGAGGTGAGGAGATCGTGCATCGCGAGTCCGGCGATCCCGAGCGCGGGTTGCGCGACGCGGGTGTCGGTCACTGCCGCCTGATACCGTGCCTGTTCGGCAGGATCGAATGCGGTCGGCGGGTACATCGCTGCGGCATACCGCGAATCTTTGACGAGCAGCTCGCGCAAGCGCGGGAACGCGACGAACAGATCGGCGAGCATCCCGGGACGCTGGCTTCCCTGACCCGGGAACAGGAACGCGACGGCGCCGCTACTCGCGGACTCGTCGCGCACGAAGACCTCATCGCTCGCTTCGAATGCGCTCGCCGAAACAAGCTTCGCCGCCAGATCGTCGAGATCGGTCGCGACGAGCGCGACCTGCGTCGCACGCGTCGTGCCCTGCATGCCGTCACGCGACGCGACGGTGCGCGCCAGATCGCGCAGGTGCCACGGGCGACCGGCGCCGTCGTTCACGGCGAGCAATGCTTGCAGTTCCTCGATCGCGGCGCGCGCCTCGGCACGGCTCTCGCCCCGAAAGACGAACAGCTCGGCAAGCCACGCGTCGATCGCGTGCGCAGGTTCGGGCGCGCCGTCGTATCCGGCGAGGACGGCGTGAAAGTTCGTTCCGCCGAAGCCGAAGCCGCTCACGCCGGCGATCCGTTCTTCCGCCGGTGCCGCCCACGGCTGCGCGCTGGTGGTGAAGAAGAACGGGCTCGTCGCGCGATCCCACGCGGCATTGGGCCGCGTCAGCGCGCTCGTCGGCGGGCGAACGCCGGTCCAGAGCGCGAGCGCGGCTTTGATCACACCGGCGACGCCGGCGGCGCACTTTGTGTGCCCGATCTGCGACTTCACCGAGCCGATTGCGCAGCTTCCCGCCGCGACGCCTTCAGAGACGAAGAGTTCGCTGATCGTTGCGAGCTCGGTGCGGTCGCCGACGACGGTCCCGGTCCCGTGCGCTTCGATCAACCCTACCTGGGACGCCGTGATCCCCGCGCGCGCGTACGCGCGTTGGACGGCGAGGCGTTGTCCCTCCGGTCGTGGTGCGGTCAGCCCAAGCGAGCGTCCGTCGCTCGATCCGGCGATCCCGCGAATCACGGCGTAGACGCGATCGCCGTCGCGCTCCGCGTCGGCGAGCCGCTTGAGAACGAGGCAGCCGACGCCTTCGCCGAGCGCGATCCCGTCGGATTGCGCGTCGAACGGACGCGGCTTCCCGGTCGGCGAGAGCGCGTGGACGGACGAGAACAAGAAGTAGTCCTGCACGGTGTTGTGCAGATCGGCGCCGCCACAGAGGACCATCTCGCTGCTTCCGCTCGCGAGCTCTTTGCAGGCAAGATCGAGCGCGGCGAGCGACGATGCGCACGCCGCGTCGACGGTGTAGTTCGGCCCGCGCAGATCGAGACGATTCGCGATGCGACCGGCGATCACGTTCGAGAGCCCACCAGGGAACGAGTCTTCGGTCAGCTCGGGGATCTCCTGATCGAGATCGGGCGGAAGCTCGCCGAAGTACGAACGATAGCTCGCGCGGAAGTTGTACGCCATTGCGAGATCGCTGCCCGCTTCGGCACCGAAGATGACCGCCGTGCGTTCGCGATGCGCATTGCGCTCGGCGTAACCCGCATCGCGCAGCGCGCGCTCCGCGACATGCAGCGCGAGGAGCTGCACCGGTTCGATCCCGGCCAGCGACGAAGGGGGAATCCCGTACGCGAGTGGATCGAACGGGATCGCCGGGATGAAGCCGCCCCACTTCGAGGGCGTGCGGCGTCCTGCGTGCGCTCCGCTTGCGTGCTGGTCCCAGTGCACGGCGGGATCCCAGCGTTCCGGCGGCACCTCCCCGAGCGCGTCGACGCCGCCGACGATGTTGGCCCAATACTGCTCGAGATCGGGGGACTTCGCGTAGATGCACGCCATCCCGACGATCGCGATGTCGAGCGACGGCGACGAGGCGGTTTGCGCGGGCGCCGCGAAACGCGCCGCGGCTTCGTCGACGAACGCGGTCGCGCCGCTGGTGGCCTGCTCATGCAGTGCCGCGATCGTCGTCGTCGCGGAGCGCAGCGCGGCGACCTGACCGATCATCACCATCCCCTCGTTGCGCTGCTCGTCCTCGTCGACGGCGACGACGCGGTCGCCCTCACGGCGCAAGCCTTTGCTGGCGAGCCGCAAGCGGCCGAGATTCAGCTGCTCGAGCTCGCTCCACATCGCTTGCTGTGCGATGCCGTCGGACTCCAGTCGCTGTTTGGCGTCGGTGAACGCGCGCACGTACGGCGTGTCGGCACAGCGCGTTGCGTGACCCGGCGATGTTTCGAGCAGCACTGTCTCTTCGCACGCAACCGCCGCCGCTTGGAACGTCGGCAGAATCGCGCCGGTGCTCACGGCTTCCTCCGTGAAGAGGTACGCGGTCCCCATCAGAACGCCAATGCCGGCACCGCGCTTGGCGAGCGGCGCCCCGAGCACCGCAGCCATGGCAGCGGAGCGCTCGTCGTGGATCCCGCCGGCGAAGAGCACCTGCAGCTCACGGAAGAAACGCGCTTCATCCTGCGCCGAGAGGCTCGCGCCGTGGCGCAGCAGGGTTTCGATCTGCACGTCCCAGAGCGCGAAGCTCGCGCGCGGTCCGACGTGGCCGCCGCATTCCCGACCCTCGAAGACGAACTTGCGCGCGCCTTCGCGCACGAAGCGGTCGAGCAGTCCGGGCGACGGCACGTGCATGAACGTGTCGATGCCGGCTGCCTCCAGCGGAGCCGCTTGCGAGGGACGTCCGCCGGCGATCAGCGCACACGGCGGACGGAAGCGATGGATCGCCTCGAGCTGCGCCTCGCGCACGTGCGCGGGCGCAAATCCCAAGATCCCGACGCCCCAACGGCGTGTGCCGAGCGCGGCCGCCGTCTCTTCGAGCAGACGATGGACGTCATCGCCTTCCATCAATGCGAGTGCGAGGAACGGGAGACCGCCGGCCGCGGCAACCTCGCTCGCGAACGCGGCGCGATCGCTCACACGCGTCATCGGTCCTTGCACCACGGGCAAGCGGACACCGCGCGCACGAGCGAACGCCGAGTTCGTGTCGAGTGGTTGCGTCGCGGCTGCGTCGGCCAGATGGGCCTCGATCGATGCGCGCAATCCTTGCACGAGTGCGCCCGCCGTCACGTATTCTTCGGCGAACGCACGCGCGAACGCGCCGTCCTGGCCGATCGGAAGCAGGTGTTCGTCGAACCCATCCCCGCCGATGCGCGCTGCGACGGCACTCTGCGTCAGCGCAGCGCCCCCGACGAGCTCGGGCCAGTGCGCGCGGCGTGCCGCGAGGTCTGGCCGCGTGTAGACGCGGTAACCCGCGATCACCGTCGTCTCGCTTCCGTCCATCGCCGCGATCGCGGCACGCACGTCCTCCGAGTGTGCGGACTCGCGCACGAGCGCGAGCTGCGCGTCGATGACGATCCCTGCCGCACCACCGGCGATCGCTGCGGCGGCGCTGTGGCGTCCGAGACCGCCGGCGGCCCAAATCGGTACCGTGATCGTGGGGTCGGCGAGGAGCTGCTGCAGCAGCACGAACGTCGTGAGCTCGCCGACGCGTCCGCCGCCTTCGCAACCACGCGCGATCAGCCCGTCGACGCCGCGTGCGAGCGCATCGTGCGCCTCGCTCGGATCGTTCACTTCAGCGATGATGCGGCGGCCCTCGAGCGGCCGCTCGTTCCACGCCGAGTCGTGAGCGAGTACGATCGTCGTCACGCCGGGCGGAAGCTCATCCGGATCGATGCGACAACCCGGCGGAACGCGAACGCCCCACGGCTCTTTCGTCCAGCGGCTCGTCTGCGCAAGTGCTGTGCGCGCCTTCGCACGATCGCGGCCGAGATCGAGAACGCCCAGTGCGCCCGCGCGGCTGAGCGCAGCGGTCAGCCGCGCGTTCGGCGTTTCGAACGGAGTAACGCCGAAGACGAGATCGCGTTGTTCCCCACACCCGGTGGTAATCACGTGTCTCTCCCTTTAACGGAGCATCGTTTGATGCCGGCGACGCCAATTGCCGGCATATTTGTATGTAACGACTCTGCGTGCGATCACGTACGCGATCGTCTTGTGCGATCGTACGCGCTCGGTATCAAGAATACGTTATGTTTAAATCCTACGCCAAATTAAAAGAAAGCGTACTGGCCAAAGGGTGCGCCGCTTGCACTGTGATCGCTGTCGCAATCAGGTGAGTGCTTCGCAAAACGGGAGCGATCGCACACGTTTTCGCGTCAGAATGAAGACTGCATTAGCGACCGCCGGTGCGATCAGGGGCGTGCAAAGCTCGCCGATTCCCGTCGGCGCTTCATTATTCGGCACGATGTGCACGTCGACGCGCGGCGCGTCAGCAATGCGCAGAATCGTATAGTCGTCGAAGTTGGCCTGCTGCACGCGGCCCTTCTTGATGGTGATCTTCCCCGTCATCGCGGCGGAGAGGCCGAAGATCGTCGCGCCTTCCGCTTGTTGGGCGACGATATCGGGGTTGACGGCGGTCCCGCAGTCGACGGCGACGACGACGCGATGCACCTTCGGGCGCTCTCCGCGCATCGACACCTCGGCGACCATCGCGCCGTAGCTCTTCGCCCAGGAGATGTAGGCGAGGCCTTGCGCGACGCCGCGAGGCTGCGGTTTGCCCCAGCCCGCCTTTTCCGCGACCAGGCGTAACACGCCGGCCTCGCGCCCGTTCTCGGGCAGCATCGCGAGCCGAAATGCGACCGGATCGATCCCGGCGGCGTGGGCGAGCTCGTCGAGGAACGTCTCGGTGACGAAGCTGTTCCAGTTGGCCGTTGGCGCGCGCCACGCGCCGACCGGGATCCCGTTCTCGGTGTCGACGTACGTATAACGTAGGTTCGGGATGAGATACGGGGTGTCGACGACGCCTGTCATCGACGACCCGTCGATCCCGTGTTGGAAGGCGCCGGGAAACCACCGCCGCAGCTGCGACGGCTGGACGACTTGATGCTCGAGCGCAACGAGCTTCCCGTCTGCGAGGACGGCGCGTACGGTGTTGACGCTCATCGGACGGTAGAAGTCGTGCTGCGTGTCGTCTTCGCGCGACCACTGCACCTTCACGGGAACGCCGGCGGCCTTCGAGACCTCGACGGCTTCGCGGACATAGTCGCTCTCGAGACGGCGTCCGAAACCGCCGCCGAGCAATGTCGTGTGCAGCGTGACCTTTTCGCGCGGGACGCCGGCGGCTTGCGCGGCTTCCTGTTGGCACCGCGTCTGCACCTGGGTCGGCGCCCAGACCTCGCAGACACCGTCGTGCACGTGTGCCGTCGCGTTCATCGGCTCCATCGTCGCATGGGCGAGCAGCGGCCCACGATACGTCGCCTTGAAGACCTGTCCAGCGACGTTCTCGGGCGTCCCTTTCGTCAGCGCGACGCGTTCGTTACGCCGCGTTCGCGCGAGCTCTTCGGCGTGCGCGAAGAGTTCGGGCGTGCCCAGATGCGCGTTCTCGCCGTCGTCCCACGCGATCTGCAGCGCGGCCCGACCGGCGAACGCGGCGTACGTGTTCTTCGCGACGACGGCGACGCCGTTCGACACTTCGACGACGTGCGTCACACCCGGCACTGCTTTGGCTTTCGTTGCGTCAAAGTGCTTGACGCGGCCGCCGAAGACCGGCGCGCGCGCGATCGCGGCGTACATCATCCCGGGGATCCGCACGTCGATCCCGTACTGTGCCTTGCCGTTCACCTTGCTCGGGGCGTCCAGGCGCGGCCCGTGCTTTCCGATCAACGTGAACCGATCGGGCGATTTCAGCGCAACGTTCGTGGGGACGGGCAGCGTCGCCGCAAGAGCGACGAGACTCCCGTAGGTCGCGTGCCGGCCCGAGGCGTCATGGTACACGGTGCCTGCACGCGTCGAACATGCGGAAGGATCGACACCCCACTGTTTGGCGGCGGCGGCGACGAGCATCGAGCGCGCTGTCGCACCGGCGGTACGCAGGGGTATCCAACTGTCTTCCAAGCTGTTGCTCCCGCCGGTCACCAGCGCGTTGCCTTGCTCGGGATCGCCGTATGGCGCTGCCGTGGGTGCGATCTCGATGCGAAGCTTATCGAGCGACGCGTCGAGCTCGTCGGCGACAAGCGTCGGCAAGCCGGTCGCAACGCCTTGCCCCATCTCCGATTTCGCGAGGATGACCGTCACGGTGTCGTCCGGAGCGATGCGCAGCCACGCGTTCGGCTTGAACTCGTCGTGAGAAGAAGCAGCCGCGCGCAACGCGATCTCGGGGACCGTGAACGCAAGCGCGAGCCCCGCGCCCAACGCGCCGCTGCGCCGAATGAAGCCTGCGCGCGAAAGACCCGATCTCGTCATCTCGCGGTCCCGGACTCGGACCACGAGCGAACGGTTTCGCGGAGATTGGCGGGAGGGCTGCGGCGACGGCGAAATCGCTCGTCGTGCTCGCCGCGCTCTTAGCCGCTCTGCTTGCTCCCGCGTTGCCCAACGCAATCGGCGGACCAGTGCCGTTCCCCACCGTTGTCACGCGCGCGCAACCGGATCCGCAATTCGTCGCTCCTGGCGTTGCACGCGCAGACTACGTGCTGCGCACCGCGGACGGTCCGCTCGTCGTGCACGTGCTCGCGGTCGATCCGCGCGAGCCGAGCGTGCGCCTGGGCGCGGTGCTCGCACACGACCAACTCGTGTCGGCAGGCGAGACGGTCTCGTCGATGGCGAACCGCACCGGCGCCGTCGCAGGGATCAACGCCGACTACTTCGACATCGGCGCAACGAACCAACCGCTCAACGTCGTCGTGCAAAACAGCGCGCTGCTGCGCTCACCGAGCACCCGCGCCGCGGTCTGGGTCACACGCGATCGCGCGGTCGGGATCGGTCCGGTTCGTTTCGACGGCGACGTGCGCTGGGATGGCGCCACGATGCCGCTTGGCGCGATCGACGTCTGGCCGCCCGAAGGCGGAGCGTCGCTGATGTTGCCCGCGTACGGTCCGCGCAACGACATCGGCGGCGTCACAACCGTCCCGCTCGAGCCGGTCGACACGACGTTGGGAACGTATCGCGTCACCGACACAGCCAAGCCGGGCGCCCCGCTGCTCGCGCTCGGACCGGCGGCGCTCGCGCAGGCGACACCGCCGCCGCCCGGGACGACCGTGAGCGTGCGAGCGACGCTCGATCCGTCACTGGACTCCGTCGTGACCGCGGTCGGCGGCGGGCCGCAGCTCGTTCGGGACGGCGCACCGTTCGTCGACCCCAACGCGCCGGCGCCCGAAGAGACGAATCGGCGCTTTCCGGTCGCGGGCGCGGCAGTGCGCAACGATGGCGTCGTCCTGCTCGTCGTTGTCGACGGACGCCGCCCCGAGGAGTCGATCGGGTTGACGCGCCCGCAACTCGGCGCGCTGCTGCTCGGGCTCGGCGCGCGTGATGGGACGGCGTTCGACTCCGGCGGCTCAGCGACGCTTGTCGCCCGTGTCCTCGGTGACGCCACCGCAAGTGTCCTGAACGTTCCGTCCGACGGCGTCGAGCGCCCGGTCGCTGATGGGTTGTTCGTGTACAGCGATGCTCCGCGCGGCACGCCGGATCGACTCGTCTTGCGACCGGATCGTGTGCGTGCGCTTCCGGGGACGCACGTCCCGATCGAAGCCCGCATCGTCGACGGCGCCGGACACGCGTTCGGTGCACCGCCTCCGCTCGAGGGTTCCGGATCCGAAGGCCGCGTGCAGGCCGGCGTTCTTACCGTTGCGGCGCGACCCAGCGGCGACGACGTTCCGGTCAAGGCGGGCACGCTGCGTTCCGCGCTGCCGGTCGAGATCGTGCCGGCGCTGAACACGTTGCGCCTGCTTCCGGCCCATCCGAATCCGGATCCCGGAGCGACGGTCGCGCTGCGCGCGGTCGGCGAAGACGCAGACGGCAACGCGATCGTCACCGACGGCGCCGTACGGTTCGAAGCGCAGAACGGCACGATCAACGACAACGGGATCTTTCGGGCCGGCGCGCGCAACGGCGTCGTCATCGCGCACGCCGGCGGCGCGGTCGCGCGCCTCGTGATCCCGGTGGGCAGACACGTGCAACCGCTCGCGCTCTTCGACGATGCGACACGTTGGCGGTACGCGAGCGCTCCGGCAAACGCCGCCGGCGCGGTGAACGTCACCACGGGAACGCTCGGCCTCACCTACGATCTCACCGGGACGACGCGCGCGTCGTACGCGCAAACCACGCAAACGTTCCCGGGCGAACCCGTTGCGTTCGAGCTCGACGTGCGGGGCGACGGCAGCGGCGTCGGACTGCGCGCACGCTTCACGAACCGCTACGGCGAACCGGTCATGCTCACGCTCGCACGGCACGTCGACTGGAGCGGATGGCAGCGCCTGCATGTCTCCCTGCCGGGAACGCTCAACCCGCCGATCGTCCTGAACGCGCTCTACGTCGTGCCGTCGCTCGGCGGGCCGCCCGTCCGTGTCGCCGGGAACGTGCAGTTCAAGGGCGCCGCGCTCGTCGAACCGGGGATGCCATGATCGCTCTCGTCGCGACGCTCGTCGTCCTCATGTATCACCGTGTCGCACCGGACGTGCCGAAGACGCCCGTCGGCGTACAACTCACCCTCGCACCCGCGACGTTCGCCGCGCAGCTCGACCTGCTCGAGCGCGAGCACGTGCGCACCTACACGACCGCGGACGCGGCACAGTTGCTCGCGCACGGCCAGCATCCCAACGGAGTCGTGCTGACCTTCGACGACGGTCGCGTCGACGGCTACGACGTCGTGTTACCGCTGCTCGCGCGTCACCGCATGCACGCGAGCTTCTACGTCAACAGCTCGACGATCGACAGTCCACTGCACATGACGTGGCGCGACCTGCGTGCACTGCGCGCCGCCGGCGACGAGGTCGGATGTCACGGTCACGAGCATGTCGATCTCGGCGTGCTGCCGGAGAGCGCGCAGCAGTATCAAATTCAGCACTGTTTGGATCTCGTGCAGCAACACGCGGGCGCGCGTCCGCGCACCTACGCGTACGCGTCAGGCCGCTACGACGAGACGACGCGTCACCTGATCCTGCACAACGATATCGATGCCGCGCTCACCGAGCTTCCCGGCGACGTTGCGCCCGGGGTCGATCCGACCCAATGGCCGCGGCGCCGCATCAATCGGGACACGACGCTTGCCGCGTTCCGGTCGCTGATCGCTCCGGTCTTGCAAGACGCGCGCGAAGGAAACTTTCGTCCGTCGCAAAACGAGCGCGCAACGCTCGCCTCATCTCGCCAACGGAGGGCCCGATGCGCACATTCCGACTCGTCTCTGCCGCGCTGACTTCGACGCTGCTCTGCACCTCGCTCGGTGGAGCGATTCCCGCCGGCGCCGCCGACACCGGACCGATCAAGATCGCCGTCATCACCGACATGAGCGGTGTTTACGCCTCGTTGTCGGGGCAGGGCGCCGTCGAAGCGACGAAGATGGCCGTCGAGGATTTCGGCGGCAAAGTCCTAGGACGTTCGCTCGTTGTCGACGCCGTCGATCACCGGAACCAAGGACCCGAAGCGGCAACGAAGGCACGCGAGGAGTTCGACTCCGGCGCCGAGCTCGCGCTCGACATGACCAACTCCGGCGCCGCGCTTGCCGTCGCCGGCGTGGCGAAGGAGAAGCACAAGGTCGCGATCGTCACGGGCGGCGGAACCTCCGACCTGACCGGATCTGCTTGCAATAAATATACGTATCACTACGCCTACGACACGTACGCGCTCGCGCACTCGACCGGCTCGTATCTGGCGGAGCACGGCGGGAAGAAGTGGTACGGGATCGCCCCGAACTACGCGTTCGGCAAGTCGATGGACGAAGATTTCCGCAACGCGGTCCAACAGCGCGGCGCGAACTTCGTCAAGACCGACTTCATGCCGCTGGGCACGACGGACTTCTCGTCGTACATG
>CAZABL010000015.1:53927-55243 GCA_964483365.1 uncultured bacterium | reverse complement strand
GCGTCGAGCGCGGCGAGGCCCATGATCGTTCCGGAGGTCCCGATCGCCAGGTCGAGCGTGTACCGTCGTACCTGTTCGGCGACCGGCTTGATCACGCTCGCGATGTGGTCGTCGAGTCGGCGCAGCGCCTTGTCGATGTTGGACGCGTCGCGCAGGTACTGATCGTAGAGACGCAGACTCCCGAGCTTCACCGAATCGACCATGTACGGCCGCTCGCCGTCGGCGACGACGAACTCCGTCGATCCGCCGCCGATATCGATGATGCACGCGACGCGATCGTAGAGCGGGAAGCCGTTCGCGACGCCGAGATGGATGAGACGCGCCTCTTCGTTCCCGTCGAGGATCTCGAGCTGCAAGCCGCTGCGTGCCTCGACCAGGCGCCCAAACTCCTCGCCGTTCTCGGTCTCGCGCACGGCCGAGGTCGCAACGGCCCGCACGTGCTGGGCACCTCGCAACCGCGCCGCTTCGGCGAAGCGCCCGATCGCATCGACACCGCGCTCCATCGCCTTGCGCGATAGCCGGCCGCGTTCGAGCGCGTCGTCGCTTCCCAAGCGCACCATCTCGCGCGCCTTGTAGACAACACGTGACGTATCGAACGCCGAGTCCAACTCGACCACGATCAAGTGGATCGAGTTCGTGCCAACGTCGATCGCCCCAAAGAGCATGCTGCTATTTGTTATAACTTCTGAATCTGGGCTTTTACACCGGCCGCGCGCTCATAGAATTCGGCGACCGAGGTGTAGTCGTCGCGGCCATGACCTTCGCCCGAGCTCGCGGTGTAGAGTTGATAGGCGAGCGAGCTGGCCGGCATCGGGACGCCGAGCGCGCGCGCAGCGTCAAGCGCAGCAGCGAGATCCTTACGCAAAAGATCGAGTTGAAAGCCCGGCGCGGTGCTGCCCGCCAGCCAGCTTTGCGGAAGCCAGTTTTCCAGCAAGTAATTGCTGCCGGTCGCGGTGAGGATCACATCGCGCACCGCGCCGACGTCGGCACCTGCCTTTGCGGCGAACACCAAGCCCTCCGCGTTCGCGAGCATGATGTTCGAGATGATGATCTGGTTGACGAGCTTGACGACCTCGCCCATCCCGACGGGGCCGACGCGCGTGGGCGTCCCCATCCCGCGCAGCACGGGTTCCGCCTCGGCGAAGTCTTCGTCCGACGCTCCGACCATGATCGTCAACGTCCCGGTCTTCGCGCGCGTCGGACCGCCGGAGACCGGCGCGTCGACGAATCGGAGTCCGCGCTCGCGCAAGCGTGCGTCAAACGAGCGCGTTGCCATCGGTGAGATCGTCGACATGTCGATCACCAACAGCCCCTTG
>CAZABL010000015.1:46807-53827 GCA_964483365.1 uncultured bacterium | reverse complement strand
GGGCGCCGGCGCAGATGCCGCGCTCGCCGAACAGCGTCTCCTCGACGTGCGGCGCGTCGGGGACGCACGTGACGACGACTTGACTTTTGGCGGCAACACCCGCTGGGTCGCCGCCGTCGTGGGCGCCTAGCTCGAGCAAGCGGCGCAGGGGGTCGCGATTGCGGTGCGCGGACACGGTAACCGTGAAGCCCGCGCGTAGGAGGGACGCCGCCATCGGTTCGCCCATCGCGCCGATCCCGACCACGCCCACGTTCGTTGACATCTCGTTTGCGCGCGTACGTCGCACGGGACGCTCGTGCCTGCGCACGAACACTCGCTTTGTGCGAGCATTCTTTATGTTCGTCCGGCTCTCTCGGCCGCTGTTCCTGTATGGCGGCTTCGCCGGAGTCGCACTCGGTGCCGCGGTCGCGCGCTGGGCGGGCCACCCGCTCGCGCTCGGGACGTACCTGTGGGCGCAGCTCATGGTGACCGCGTTCCATCTCATGGTGCACTACGCCAACGACTACTACGACCGCGAGAGCGACGCGCTGCCTGGTCGGCGCACGCAGTGGTCCGGCGGGAGCGGCGTGCTTCCCGCCGGCGATCTCCCGGCGAGCGTCGCGCTGGTCGCCGCAGGCGTTTGCGCGGCGATCGGCCTGCTCGCTGCGGCGCGCTTCGCGCTCGTCGGCAACACGCTGGTCGCGCTGCTCGGGCTCGCGATCGTGCTCGCCGCGTGGAGCTACTCGGCGCCGCCGCTTCGCCTCGCTGCGCGGGGACTCGGCGAACTCGACACGACGCTGGTCGTCGCGATCCTGTTTCCGTTCGTCGGCTACGCGGCGTTCGCCGGAACGCTTTCCGGGCCGATCGCCGCCGTCGTCCTGCCATGCGCGTTTGCGATCTTCGTCATGATGCTCTGCGTCGAGATCCCCGACGCCGACGTCGACGCGGCGACCGGCAAGCACAATCTCGTCGTGCGCTGGGGACCGTCCGTCACGTACGGGATGCTTACGGTCCCCCTGTTCTTGGCGGTCATCACGGCCTGCTGGGCCGCCTTCGATCGGCACATTCCGTTCAAGCACGCGTTCGCGATCATCCCTGCGCTCGCGATCGCAGCCGCGCTTTCGTGGCGCGTGCGGCGTGGGGATTGGCGGCCGGCGACGATCGCGCGGCTCGGGGTCGGGTTCTACGCGACCCTCATCGGCGGGCTCGTCGTGACATACGCTCTGTCGGGGTAGCGACGGCGGTCGTTGCACCGAACGGCGCCGCGGAGCACAATGGTCCCGACGCGGCTCGGGCGAAGGCGACGGGCCGAACTCCGCAAACCGTGAGAAGGAATCCCATGCTTGCTTCGATCCGCCGACCGACGTTCGAAGATTTGAACCTCTCGACCGGGAAGCGCGCCCGGCTCTGGACGATGATGTTCGAGCACGGCCCCGCCAACGGGACGCTGATGCTCCTGCCGATCGACCAGGGACTCGAGCACGGTCCGATCGACTTCTTCGACAACCCGGACGCGATCGATACCGACTGGGTGCTGCGCCTCGCGGTCGAGGGGAAGTTCTCGGGGATCGCTTACCACATCGGGCTGGCCGAGAAGTACCACAAGCAGTACGCCGGCCGGGTCCCGCTGGTCCTCAAGGTCAACGGAAAGACCAACGTCCCTCCCGATGACGAGTCGTTCTCCTCGATGACGTCGTCGGTCGAAGACGCGGTCCGGTTGGGCGCGAGCGCGGTCGGCTATACGCTCTACGTCGGATCACCGTCCCAAGACATCGACATCGCGCAGGCCAACGAAGTGCGCCGCGAGTGCGAGAAGTACGGGATGCCGCTGATCGTGTGGTCGTATCCGCGCGGTTCGGCGATCAAGGCGAAGGGCGGCCAGGACTCGCTGTACGCGGTCGACTACGCGGCGCGCGTCGCGTGCGAGATCGGCGCCGACATCGTCAAGCTCAACGTCCCCAAGTCCGAAGAAGCGGCCTCGGCGTCGCCCAAGCCGTACAACACGCTCACGATGTCGGAGCTCGACGGGCTGCGCAAGGTCGTCAAGTCCGCGGGCCGCACGCTCGTGCTCGTCTCCGGCGGCTCGAAGATGGGCGACGATGACACGGTTCACAAAGCGCGTCTGGCGATGGAGTCGGGCTGCGTCGGTTTGATCTTCGGGCGCAACATGTGGCAGCGCAAATGGGACGATGCGCTGGCGATGGCCGGCCGCATGCACGACCTGATGAAAGAGTTCGGCCAGTAGCTGTCATGACTGCGACAATGGAGGGCCGCGTTGAGGCGGCTCTCGATCGCATCCGTCCTGCGATTCAGCGGGACGGCGGCGACGTGTGGTTGATCAAGATCGAGGATGACGTCGCGTACGTGCAGATGATCGGCGCGTGCGGCGGCTGTCCGGCTTCGAATATGACGCTCAAAGGCGGGATCGAAGCGGTCGTACGCGAGGACGTCCCCGAGATTCGCGCGGTCGAGCAGCTCTAGCCGCCTCGATCGCTTCGTCGGAGTGACGCGGGCGTCAGCGCCAGGCTGGTGCGGGATAGATCGGTTTGGCGTCGGCGAGCCGGTACGGATAGATCGTCATGACCTGCGAGCCCTGGATCTGATTGACGACCATGGGCTTGAACATGTTGACGCCGCGCGCGTCGAATTTCAAAAGCCCGAAGAACGTGACGACGTCGAGCTTCGCGAGCGCGTCGCGCGCGGCAACGCGGTCGATCGAGCCGGCACGTTGCAGCGCGTACTGAAACGCGAGCGCCGCCGCCGAGGCTTCCGCGTTGTGGTAGTCGGGTGCGTGGCCGACGTCGCGGATGAAGGCGGCGGTGTAGGCGCGCGCGTTCGGGTAGAAACCCGCCTCACCGGCGTACGTCACCGCACTCGACCATTGGGCGCTCCCGAGCACAGCCTGCGCGTCGTTTCCGAGCGCGACCCGGAACTCTGGAGTGTCGGGACCGACGGAGTACCCGTACATCTTTGCGCGGACATGCTGTTCTTTGAATGCGCGCTGCAGCTCGAGCGAGTCATTGAGATGCCCCGCGGCGAGCACGATGTCGGGATCGGCGGTCTTGACCGCGGCGGCCGTTGCGGCGATCGAGTTCGGATCGGCGCCGTAGCGGTCGGCGTAGACGACCTTGAGGCCATGATCGTTGGCCGACTGCACCGCCCCTTGCTGCGACTCGAGCGAGAACGCATCATTCGCCGCGACGATGGCGATCGTGTGCGGTGCAGGGGCGCGTTTCACGGCGTACTCGATCATCCCGACGAGATATTTGCGCGCCGGTGATTGCACGCCGAACGTGTAGCGATACCCTTGATTGTAAATGTTTTCCGCGGAGCCGGCGCTGCTGACCATCGGTACGGCATGACGTTCGGCGACCGCAGCGGCTGCGAACGTGCACGACGAGCCGTAGGGGCCGAGAATGAAATCGACGTGCTCGTCGGAGATGAGGCTCTCGACGTGCTTCGCGGTCAGTTGCGGGTTCGATTGGTCGTCCGAGTAGCGGATCTCGACGCTGTAGGTCTGTCGACCGACGCGCAGGCCGCCGTTTGCGTTGATGTAGCGCGCCCAGAAATCATAGCCCTCTTTGGTGAGGTGTCCTTCGTTGGACAGCGAGCCCGTCAGTGCAACGGCGGCGCCGAAGACGATCGACCGTTTCGCTGCCGGAACCGCCGCTCCGGCGGGAGCGATCGCGACGGCGAAGGCACCGATGGCGAGGAGCGCGTGGAGTCGTCGCACCTCAGTACCCCTTGCGCGGTACGAGACCGTCGCGCGCAGCGATCGCTTGCGTATCGTCGGAGCGGGCGAAGCGAATGAAATCGGTGGCCGCGGCGGGCGGCGTCGCGCCGGCGGACTCGACGGCGATCGCGACGGCGAGCGGATAGCGTTGCTGCGCGATCGAGAGAAGGCTGGGTGCGGCGACGAAGCCGAGTCGCACGACTTTCGCGGGGACCGCGCCGCTGAATGCCGCGATGCCGATCAGACTGCGACCTTGCACACCGGAGACGAGCGCGACGACGTCGGCGGTCGACGGGACGCGACGCACGTCGTGCGTAAGCGGCGTGCCGTTGAGGACGCGCTTCTCGACGACCGACCACTCGTCGGAGCTCTCGTCAGGGACGACCGCGCCGATCGGCCCGGAGCCGGCGCCGAGTTGGGACCAGGTTGTCACCTCGCCGGTGAGGATCTGCCGGAGCTCGCCGATCGTCAGGCGTGCGAGTGGATTCTGCGGATTCACGACGACGACGATCGCGTCGCGTCCGATCACCGCGCTGCCGTTCGCTTCGGGACCGGAGACAACGGAGAACCGCACGTCGCACTCACCGTCGCGCGTAAGCTCGACGCGCGGCACACCGGCACTCTTCACGCGGTACGCAGCGACGACGTCGCTCGCGAAGCGCTGGTTGATGCTCGAACGGCAGACGTGCAAACCATCGTCGCCGGGGCGTCCGATCGCCGCTGGGTGGATCGCGACGAGCGCGCCGCCGGCGGTGAGCGCGACGGCCATCGCGCCGAACGCGAATACCTTCGCGCGGCTGCGGCGCGGCGGCGCTTCAACCGGCGGCGTCGCGGCTTCGACCTGCTGCAGCGCCTCCAGCGGCGTCAGGCCGTGGAAACGCTTTTCGGTCGGCGCGCGCGACGGCGCGAGAGGCTCGAGCTTCTCGCCGCACTGCGGGCAGTACTCGCCGGGTCCCGGATACCGCTCGATCGGCGTCGCGTTCGCCGCGTTCGGACACCCTGCGCTGCGGCAGATCCCCTGCGTCATCGTCAGCTCGCGGTCGAGTCGCGCTGGGCGTCGGCGGCGCGGCGTTCCGTTATCCGTCTTGCGGCATCGGCGGCACGGCGTTCCGCGACTCGTTTTGCGGCTTCGCTCAGCGATGCAACCTCGGCGACGGGCGTCGCACCGGCACCTGACTGTGTCGCGCGCAACTCGGCCTCCAGCCCCTCACGCCGGGTGCGGTTGGCCGCCGCAGCTTCGTCGGCGCTCGCGGCTTCGGCGCGCGCAGCCTCTTCGGCGGCGCAGACGTCGGCGTAGCGTTGTCGGCTCTCGGCGCACGCCGCTTGCGCGATCTCCATGCGGCGCCGCTCCTCCGCGAGCCGCGCCTCGGCGGCTGCGACGTTGGCTGCGGCCGCTTGCGCCGCCGCTTCGTCGTCGAGCTTGAGCGCCTCGGCCTGTTGTTTCTCGGCGTTGAAGCGCGCCAGCCGCTTCGCGCACGCCTCCGCGGCTTCGACCGCGGCGCGCTCCGACGTCCCAATGCGTTCGATCTCCGCTGTCAATTCGGCCGCGCGCGCCCGCTGCGCCGCAATCGTGGAGACTCGCGCCTCCTCCGCCTCCTGCGCAAGACGCTGCTCGAGTTCCATCGCTTCGCGCAACGCGCATTCGGCGGCTATCCGCTGCTCCGCCGCGCGCTTCTGCGCCTCGGTCAACGCTTCGAGCGCATCGACGCCCTTCGCGGTCGCGACGACGGCAGCGGTTGGCTGCGGCGGTGCGGCGGGCTGCGCCGGCGGCTCCGCCGCGCCCGACGTCTGCGGCTTGCGTTCCAAAAAGCCCAAGTCGGCTACGATGTCGACCATCCGCCGACGATCGGAATTTCTGAAGTTGTGCACTTGCGCGTATCCCTCGAGAGCGGCAAACCCGTACTCTAGGTATCGCACGCTCGCACCGCCCTACTCACGTGCTGGCGCTCACTCTTTGCACACTCATCGTTGCAAGTGTGAGCACGAGCAAAGCCGACCACGCGGGTATCTTCAGGACCACGTCGGCGAGCGTGATGGGATTTGCGCGTTCGTAGATCGCCCAAGACTCCTGCGCGAAGGCATTCTTGGCGACGTCCGGGATGTGCAGCGCCGGCTTGGCGGGCACGAAAGCGCTCAACACGACGATGCCGGCGAGCACCGCCGCCACCGCAAGCGCTGGGATCGCCGAGCGCTCGAGGATTATCAGCAAGGCGACCGCGGCGACAATTGCAAGGACGGGTTCCGGTAAGCCGCCGACGATTTTCCAGACCGGCATAAGCGCGATGAGCGATGCCGTCACAACCGCAGTACGTTGGGTGCGAGCGGCGAGAAGCAGCGCTGCCGGGATCGCGAGGACGAAATCGTAGTTGTGGATGAACGTCCCGCCCAGCACGCCGAAAAGCGCCGGGACGAGCGCGAACGCCGCCGGTTCGCCGCACCTGCGAGCGACGCGAGCCGCGACGACGATCCCGAGCGCGGTTGTCGCGAGATACTGCAGCGATCCGAGCGCGATCGCGGTCGCGGCCGGGACCCCGAAAAAGACGAGGAGCGCGGTGAGGCTGGCCTGACCCGCATTCCCCGCTTCGCTGTGAGCGTGCGCGGGCAGCACGAGTCGCACGTATTCTGTGACCACCGCCGGCGACACCGTCACAAACGAGAGGAGCGCGAGCGCGCCGCCCATGCCGAGGAGCGACAGACGCGTCTGCGCGCGCCACACGAACAGCGTCGCGCAGACAGGCAACCCGACGTGCGGTTCGAGCATCGCGAACGACGCAACGATTGCGGCCCAGCGTTCCTGTCGCACATGTAGCAGGTACGCCGCACCGACGAGGACGGCGAGGATGAAGAGGACCGTCTGCCCGAGCGCCAGGATGATCCATGCGAGCGGCGCGAGCGCGAAGGCGATCGCGAGGATCGGTAACGCCGTCAGTCTGCGCAGGAGCAGAATCGACAGCGCGAGCGCCGTGACCGACACGATATCGTAGACGTGCTGCGCCACCGGGAACGGGAGTCGCGCAAGCAGCGAGGTGACGGCCAGCGTATAGGGCGGCAGCGGCGCCGGAAGGATCACGCCGGTGGCGAACATCGGGCTGGTCGAAACGTGATGTTCGCACGCGCCGAGCGGCATCGCGCGATACGGATCGGCGTGCGCGAGCACCGCGGAGCCGGCGCAGTAGAACGCCGAGAAGTCAAGTGCGCGTAACGACGGCTCGATCGCAAGCGGGATCGCGAGCGCGAGAACGAGGACGAACCAGCCGGCAGCGTATGCGACGCGTTTTGCCAGCATCAGCGTCTACCGTCTCGCCGTC
>CAZABL010000015.1:13118-46707 GCA_964483365.1 uncultured bacterium | reverse complement strand
GCCGGCAGCGTATGCGACGCGTTTTGCCAGCATCAGCGTCTACCGTCTCGCCGTCAGCGTCGCACGCACGTACAAACGCGACCGGCGATCCGACGCGACGGCGCGCCACCCGCCGTTGCCGGCGAGAAGGCTGTCGAGGGCGCCGTCGCGGCGCGTGAGCACGGCGTCGACGCGATGTGCCGCGAGAACCGACGACCACCCCGTGTTTGCGTCGAGCAGCGTGCGATAGTCGCGCCAGACCGACTCGGGATACGGATCGCAGCGTCCGTCAAGAAAGACGCGTACGCCGCCGGGAGCGCCCAGGAACAGGCTGCACCACGCAAAGTCTTCGCAGAAGACACGCGGAGCGGTTGTCGTCGCGAGCAGAGCGCGTGCGGGACCGCTCGGCAAGGGGTCTCCCTGTGCCGGTCCGATGCGCCACGCCAGCGTCCCCAGCAGCGCCGCGGCGGCTGCCGTCGTCGCGAGTGTCGCCCAGGAAGCGCCATGCGCTCGCGCGACGGAACGTCGCGGAACGCCGCCGAGCGCGAGCGGTGCGACCGCGAAGGCGAAGATCGGGACGTTCCGGATCGCGCCGAAGAGCGCGATGAGGAACGTCGCCACGACGAGCCGATCGCGCAGCGAGGTCCGCGCGCCGAAGAACGCCAGGATGAGAATCAGCGGGAGCGCGCCGAGGACGAAGGCGGCGTTCGCCGCACTCGTCGGTCCCCACTCGTTGATCGAGTGGCGGATCGGGCTTGCGAGCAGCATGAGCGCGTAGCGCGGCAGCGCGACACCGAGCGGCGTGGCGAGCGTCGCAATGCATGATGCGACCGCGATCGTCACGGCCCGACGCACCGCGGGCGACCATCGCCGCTCCCGCACCACGATCGCGAACGCGGCAATCCCGGCGACGACCGGCACGAGAAAGACGCTGGCGTGCAGGTTCGCCCAGATGACCGTGAGCGGGATGACGGCATAGGACCACACGTCCTCGCGCTCGACCAGCCACAACGCAAACGAGATGCCCGCCCAGGCAACGACTTGCGCGCGTACGCCGAACGACTGCAGCGTCGCCAGCGTGCACAGGAGCGACGCGGCGGCCGCAAGGATCGGTGAGACTCCGCGTTGCCGGCAGCGCACGATCACGATCGCGAGCGCAAGTGTCGCGGCGAGCGCGCAGACGAGCGGGACGAGCCAGGAGAGCCCGCGCGCGTCGGTGGTCGCGAGCGCAAGCGAGAACAGCCACTCCTGCGGGGTCCACGGCGCGCCGGGCGCCGTGAACGTCTCGTCGCCGAGCGAGCGCGGGATCGTGCCGCTGCGCAGGATCGTCGCTCCGAGCCAGCGCTGCCACAACAGATCGCCGTCGCCTGTCGGGTGGCGAAGCGCCAGCCCGGCGAACCACGCGAATCCTGCCGCAACGCACGCCCACGGCAGCGCAGCGCCGGGATCGAACGCGCGCCGGAGCGCGTCAGGAGGTTGCAACGACTCTCCGCGCCGGAACGGGGTCGACGCGCAGCGATGGGCCGGGGAACGCAACGCGCGCGATCGCAAGGAGCATGCACGCCATCCCCGCGAGCGTCGGAAGACGCAACCACTGCATCAGGAGCGACGGCCGCATCAACGCCGAGCGCGAGAACTCTCCCCAGCTGGGCTCGGCGAGCGCGTCAGGCGGATACGGGTGTGCGACGAAGTGCGGCTCCGCGGGACCGTAACCCAGCGTCGCAAGGACGAGCAGCGACACGCCGATGCACGCGGCTACGCCCGTCAGCGCGAGACCTGCACGCCGCCCGATGCGCAGCGCCGCAAACGCTCCGACAAGCAACGGCGCGCAGCCGACGAGCACGGTTGAGCAAACGACGTTCCACGGGATCATCGCCAGCGCAAGGCCGATCGCGGCGACGATGCGAACGCGCGGGAACCGCACGCACACGTACAGCGCCGCCGGGAACGCGACGACGATCTGCTGGATGTGGACGTGCACGCCGCCGAAGAGCGCAAACGCAGGCGGTACGAGCACGAGCGCAGCCGCGTCCTCAGTCATGCTCCGGATCCGCGTCGCGACGGCGACGCCCGCGGTGACCATCATCGCGAACATCAGCTCGCCCAGACGGATCGCAAGCGGGGCACCGACACCCGCCGACGTCAGCACCGACGTGAGGCTGTACTGCCACTCATACGCGTTTGCGAGCGCATGCGCGGGAAGCACCTCGCGGACGTACGCGACGTTTACCGGCAATCCAACGGCGAGCACGCCCGCCGCTGCAGCGATGGCGAGACACACGAGCAGCGGGATCCGGGTGCGCGGCAAGCCGACAACCATCGCCACGAGCACCGGGAGCGCGACGTGCGGCTCGAGCGTCGCGGCAACGGCGCACGCGCTCGCCGCCCACCAGCGGCCGTCGCGCACGAAGCACGCCGCTGCGGCCAGCGCGAGCAGCACGAACGGTACGGGTTGGCCGACGTAGAGGATCACGCTCCCCGTGATCGCGGCGAACACGAGATTGATTTCGACCGTCGAGACGCCGGTCACGCGCGCGAAGAGCACGACGCTTGCCGCGGTCGCCGCGAGCGAGAGCACCGCAAAGAGCAGCGCCGCGACCGGGAACGGCAGGCGGCTTAGCGGCGCGAAGGCGAGCAGTGCGTGCGGCGGGAGTGGCGCCGGAACCGCGACGCCGCGCAAAAACATGGGCTCCGCCGGCGGTCCCGCCGTCGCTTCACACGTGCGCAGCGGCTCCTCGCGGTACGGATCCGCGCCCTGCGCGATCGCGGCGCCGGCGCACGAGAACGCGCGAAAGTCGCCCATGAGGTACGTCGGGTCGCGCTGCCAGAACAACGCGACCATGAAGAGCAGGATGAGCGGCGCGGCCAACCAGGCCGCGGCCCGTGCGAGCCGATCGACCGGCATCTACTGCGAGATGACCATGGCGGACTGGCTCGAGATCGGGACCGTTGTCAGGTTCAACAGCGGCAAGACCGATTGAAAGGTGTATGACGCCGCGACGGTCACGATGCAGCCGGCGGCTTGATTTGGCGCGCCGCCGACACATCCCACCCCATTTGCCCAGGTCGTCGTGACCGAAAGCGCGTTCGGATCGATCGCCGGCGAGATCGAGCGAACGTAGGCCTGAATCTCATCGGGGGTCGCCGCGCTGCAGCCCGGCAGCGTTTGCGCGCACGTGCTGCCCCGTACGATCGCGTAGCGCGCTCCCAGTCGCGCGGCGTTCGATACGAGATGAAATGTGTACACCGCACGGCTCGTCTCGAGGATCCCGAAGATCATCATCAGCAAGAGCGTACTGAGGAGTGCGAACTCCACGAGCACCGTGCCGCGCTCGTGATGCCGTACCTTCATTCGTCAACCCGCATGATGGCGTGCCCCGTCACGGTGATCGACGTGAGGTTCGAGGGAAGCCCCGGGAAAGCGAAGAGCGACTGCAGTGTCCCGGACGTGTCGACGCGTGCATACACGACGCGATGCGTAGCGGCGCACGTCGCGACGACGCAGCCCGGGTCCGCCGATCCATCGGCGCAGGTACAGAAATTGGTGCCCTGCACCGCCAATCCGCTGACCGAACCAGCGTCGGACTGCGCCGCTGCGGCCATCCCCGCTGTGTCCGACGCGGCGACGACGTTCTGCGCGGCGTACTGCACGCCCGCTCGCGCGGCATTGGCGACCTTGATGCTGTATTCGGCGTACCGCCCGACTTCGACGAAGCCGATCAGCATGAGCATGAGCAGCGGCGCGACGACGGCGGTTTCCGCAAGCGCGCTGCCCTCGTCGCACATCACGATTCCGATTGACCGTCGCAAAGCTCTCAACGCATGCATCGTCATCACTCCGCCAGAACCGCGTGTCCGTTCTGAACCAGGTTCGGATACGCCGCCACGTCCATTCCCGTTCCGTTCATGAGAATCGAGCCCGCCACGAAGAGCGAGACGGAGGGGAGGTTCCCGTTCACAACGACGGCCGCCGACGCGGCGTAAAATCCGCCCTGGAAATTCACGCTTCCGGCGTGCCCGTTCTTGGTGATCGCACCGCTGTTGCTCGGCGGTTGGTAGTACACCATGCCGGACGTCGAGCCGCTCGTGGGTGCGCTGACGACGACGCTGCTATTGCCGTTCCAGGTGATCCCCGCGCCGCTATTGTTGTAGATCGTGACGCCGGTGCCCGACACGTTCCCGGTCGGCACCCCTGCGTCGAAGACATATAAAGCGTTGTCCGCGGTTGGTACGAGGTTGACGTTACTCGGCACCGCGTTGCAATAGTGTCCCGGAGGAAGCGCATTCGGGTTCTGCGGCACGGCGTCGACGCACGGCAGCTGCGCGACGTTGAGGCTCGCAAGGTACGCGCATGACGGAAACTGCTGACAAGGATCGGCGACGGGGATCGTTATCTGGGACGGCTGTCCGTCCGGATACGTTCCTCCCCCGGGACCGCTGCCGAGGTAGCCGATGAACCGTGCGTCGACGGTCGGTTGGCCGGTGACGCGCAGGTTTGCGTTGGTGACGATCCCGCACGAGGGCGCCGCGATGCCGCCTTGTCCGCCGCCGTTGAGCGCGATGTCTCCGACGAGGGCGTAGACGCACGCGAGCTCGAGCGGATTGATAACGGCGACCGCGCGCGTCGATACCGCAAAGCTCGCGCCGAAGATCGCGGCAAAGAACGCGGGTTGCGTTCTCGTGATCGTTACCTCGACGGCACTGCTCTTGCCGGCGTAGGGCCCCGATTGCGCCGGACGGTACACCTTCACGGTCGTGCCGTTGACGCCGTCCGTATAGCCGTTCATCGTCGCGTCCCGCGTCGCACCGCTCGTGACGAGCGACGGCATCAGGTACGTGAGTTCGTTTGCACCGGCGATTGCGGCGCTGTCCGTCGCGATCTGCTGGACGCGTTGCTGGAAGCGCAGATACCCCGCGTCGACCGCGAAGGCGCCGATCCCGACAAGAACGACGAGCGAGAGTGCGACGAGCGGCAGAACCTGTCCGCGGTCTGCGGAGCGCGTCGCACGAGAGAGCATCACCCGGATCTGCATTCTCTCCTCCCTTTGGTTAGCGCGTCAGGATCTGCGGCGTCATCACGAAGACGACGTCGGTCTGCTGGTTCTGATAGCGGGTTGAACGGAACAGCTTGCCGAGGATCGGAAGATCGCCGAGCACGGGGATCTTGTCGACGAAGCGCTGCTCCTGGCGGCGCAGCAGCCCGCCGAGCACGATCGACTCCCCGGCGTTCGTCACAACGTTGGTGGAGAGCCGGCTCGTCTTGAGCGCGGGGACGACGAAGCCGTTCAGCGAGACGCCGTCCTGAAAGTCGAGATCCGATACCTCGGGCGCGATCGTTGTCTCGACGGCGCCGCCGCCGAGGATCGTCGGCGTCACTTGCAGTCGGACGCCGAAGTCCTTGTACTGAATTGCGATCTGTTGCGGACCGGACGCATACGGGATCGGGATCTGCCCGCCGACGAGGAAGTCGGCCTGATGCCCGGGCAGCGTGACGAGGTCGGGCGAAGAAAGCATCCGCGCATGACCGCTCGTAAGGACCAGGTTCAGCGTCGGCGCGAGCGTCACGGTGCGAAAGAACGAGCCGATCGTGAGCGCACGCCCAGCCACTCCCGGCCCGCTGCCGTTGCCGCTACCAACGAATGGACTCTCGACGGCGGGGAACTGCGGTGAGCCCAGCGTGTAGGTGCCGTCCTTGTTGAACGTCGCGGACTGCAGGTTGACGCCCAGCTGACGCAGCGCCGTCTCGTCGACCTCGAGGACGTAGACCTTCACGTCGACTTGGCTGACGGTGGCGGTCTCGATGCGATCGATCACCTTGCCGTCGATCGCAAGATACGGGCCTGCGAGCGCGCGGACGCGTGCTAAGACGTGCTCGGCCGTCGTGCGGTCCTGCACTTGACCGCTGACGATCAGGTTGCCTTTGGGATCACGATCGACGCGCACGCCGCGCGTCGCGTCGTCCCCGGCGAGCTCGTTTTGCAGCGGTCCCAGGGGTTTGGAGACGGTGACGGCGTTCACAATCGTGTATTTGCCGGCGGACGCGATGGGCTCGAAGCGCGCGACGACCTCGGAGAGGTGGACGAGCCGCTCACCGGTGTCAACCGATCCGTTGAGCACCACCGAGCGATCGAACGCGTCGACGTGCACGTCGCGGTCGGCGATCGCATTGTGCAGCATCTGGCACAGACTGTCGAGGCTTTGTTCGCGTACGGTCACGTCGTAGGTGCGTCTCCCGTTCGCCGTCCAGACCAGCAGCGACGTGCGCCCCGCGGCCTTCCCGTTGACGACGAGCTCGTCGTCGGCGAGCGGCACCACGCCGGCGACCTTGTTATCACCGAGCGCGATACGCGTCAGTCCCGGTGTCTTGATGATCGTCGTCTCGCCGGTGCGCACGAAGAGCGCGATCGACGCGTCGGCTGACGCGGCGAGCGGGGCGGCAACGATCGCGGCCGACACGGCCGCGGACAAAAGCGGGCGGTAAAGGTGGGACATTGCAGCGAGTATGCCACGCCAGTCCGTTGACCGACCGTTGTCGCGCCATTATCACAGCGTCAATTCTGTCGAAATGGGCTATTCAGGCGCTACGCCCGCTGTGTACGATGCGCCCACGATGCGTTCGTGCAGTCCCTCCTCCGCCGCGTTTGTCGGCACTCTCGCAGTGCTGCTGGCCCCACTCGGGGCGTACGGCGCGCAGGCGCCTGCGGCATCGCCCGCGCTCACACTCAGCCTCACGCGCGTCGTCGGGGCCGAGGCGGTCGCATTCAGCGGCAACGCGCCGCCGAGTCAACCGCTCGAGGCCGCGATCTACGCGACGTTCTCGCAGGATCTCCCCACGGTACTCCTCAGCCGTCGTCCGCTCGTCGCGGACGCGGCCGGACACTACAACGGCACGCTGCCGATCGCGCCGGCGTTCTTCCGCAATGCGATCGTCACCGTGATCGTGCGCACACCGACCACTGGCGCCGTCGCGCAAGCGAGTCTTTTCGTCACCGCCCCCAACGTGCCGGCTCCGCCGGACAGCATCCCCCCATCCGTGCGATAGCAGCACGAAGGAGACTTTTCTGTGGCCAACATCTTCCGTTCGATCCTCGTCGACGAGCAGGGCCAGGGCCTTGCCGAGTACGGCCTCATCCTCGGACTCGTCGCGGTGCTCTGCATCGGCGCTGTGACGTTCCTCAGCGGCAAGATCCAAGGCACCCTCAACACCGTCGGCAACTCCATCTGATCGTCCATGCGGGACGGCGCTCGGCTTGAGAGCGCGCCGTCCCGCTTTCCGTTTTCGCCGCGATGCTCGCATCGCTGATCGGATCGTACCGGTGATCGTCCATCTTCTTCTTGACGACGGCGGACAAGGGCTCGCGGAGTACGCGCTCATCGTCGGGTTCATCGCAGCCGTCTGCGCTGCGGCGGTCGCGTTCTTCGGAACGCAGCTGGCCGCACAATACCAGTCGATCTCCAGCAACTACCCGTGACCGTCACGATGGCCGTGTTGCTCGTCGCAACGCTCAGCGCTGCCGCGATCGACGTGCGTACGCGCCGTATCCCCAACGCGCTGACCGCGACCGTCGCACTTCTCGGCATCGCGCTCCACGTCGCGCACGGAGCGATCCCGCTGCTGCTCGCGATCGCATCGATGTGCGGCGCGTTCGCGCTCGGTGCGCTCGCCTTCTCCGCGGGATGGTTCGGCGGCGGCGACGTCAAGCTGATCGCCGCATGCTGCGGCCTCATCGGGTTCCCCGGCAGCGTCACGCTCGTGCTGGAGATCCTGATCTGCGGCGCGTTGCTCGCGCTCATCACGGCGGCGCTGCGCGGACGTCTGGTCGCGCTCGTCCGCAGTACCGCGTCGGTCGCGCTGCACGGCACGCCCGTCGACCCGATCGTCCTTCCCTACGGCGTTGCAATCGCCGCCGGCAGCGTCACCTACGTCGTCTCCACGTCCGTCTTCGCCCTGAGGTTGCCCGTATGAAGAACCGTCGCGTTACCCTGATCGTCGGCCTGGTCTTGGCGCTGGGAACCGGCGTGTTGTTGCTCAACTACGTCACCTCAGTACGCGCGACGGCCGCCGTACCGACGCAGCGCACGGTCTACGTCGCCTCACGCGACATCCCGGCACGCACGCTGCTCAGCGACATCTACGTGACTGAACAGAAGCGTCCGGCGAACGCGGTCGATGCCGACGCGATCGGTACGCGCAAGGATTTGGTCGCCAAGTACTCACTCATCACGATTCCGGCCGGCAGCGTCCTCACCAAGTCGAAGATCGGCGAGGGTGCCGCCGCCGCACTTCCTGCGCGCCTCCCCATCGGCATGCGCGCGGTGAGCATCTCGATCGACCGAGTCAAAGGCGTCGCCGGGCTCATCCAACCCGGCGACCGCGTCGACGTCATCGCGGTCCCGCCGCGGGTCGGAAACGAAGTTCCGCAAGCATCGGCGATCTTGCGCGGCGTGCTCGTCCTCGCGATGGGCAACGAGGTCGAGACCGCGAGTGCGACGCCGAGCCCGGAGAACCAGAATCTCACGACGATCACGCTCGCGCTCACGCCCAAGCAAGTAGACCTGCTCGCTGCCGCCGACCTCAACACGACGCTGCGCCTCGCGCTGCGCTCACCCAAAGAATCGGTGCGCGCGTTCCCGGCCGAGCCGTTGACGCTCGGCGTCACCGTCGAGCGCCCCGCGCCGGCGCAGCAGCCCGTCGTCGTCCAGCAGGTCGCCCCCGCGACGCCGGCTGCGGTCGCGCAGACGCACGTCAACGCGTCCCCGTCGCTACGCGCCGCGCACCGCGTCGAGTTCATCGACGGCGATCACATCGCGAGCGGCAACGCACAGCCGTGAGCCTGCGCGTCTTCGTCGTCGTCGGCGCGAAAGGCGGCGTCGGTGCGTCGACGATCGCGATGCATCTCGCCGACACGCTGCCGGCCCGCGGACCGCGCTTCATCGTCGACGCCGATCTCGCCGGGCGCCGATCGCTCGCGATTTGGTACGACGTCGCCAAGGAGCTCGATCTCGCGCGGGTCCCCGGTTCCCCCGCGACGACCAAGAAAGGGCCGCTGACGATCGTCGAGCTGGCCCGCTCCTATGAAGACGGCTTTATGATCACGCCGGAGTCGGTCGAAGACTTCGCCGCGCGGCTTCCCGACGACGCCCTCGTCGTCGTCGACGCGCCGCAGCCGTTCGCCGCGACCGTCCGTCCGTTCGTCATCAACGCCGCAAAGGTGGTCGTGATCAGCGAACCGACGCTGCTGGGCGTCGGTTCGTCGCACGCAATGCTCTCCGCGATGGATCGCTTCGGGATCCCGCAGGCGCGCATCACCTTCACCCTCTACGATCTGCGCGAGAGCGCCGAGCTGCGCGCGCGAGAGATCCAGGAATCGCTCAAGGTCTCGGTCGCCGCGGAGCTGCCATCGCATCGCGACCGGAATTGGCCCCGCGCGATCTCGAGGTTCGCGGAGATGCTCGGGTCGACGCCCGAGCTCGATCCGATCATGACGCTACGCGCATCGACGGCACGTCCGATCGGTGACCGGCGCCAGGCACGCGCGGCCGCTCCGGCGGGCGCAATGCCCGGTGCGGCGACGCTGACGTCGACCCCCGGCGGCCCCGAGCTCGGCGTCAACGAGCGGATCAAGACCGAGCTGCACGCGGCGATGATGACGAAGATCGACTTCCTCGCCGCAGCGCGCGCGCACTCCGACGCGCAAAAGCTCGCCGAGCTGCGCCAGCAGGTCAATGCGATCGCCGACGATCTCCTCGCCGGGCGCCCCGAGATCGCCTCCGCCGAGCACGCGACGCGCCTCAAGCACGAAGTGATCGAAGAGGCACTCGGCCTCGGTCCGCTCGAGAGCCTGCTCGAGGAGCCGGACATCACCGAGATCATGGTCAACGGTCACGCCCACGTCTTCATCGAACGGCGCGGCAAGATCGAGCGCACCGAGAAGCGCTTCGTCGACGACCGCCAAGTCCGGCTCGTCATCGAACGCATCATCGCGCCGCTCGGGCGCCGCCTCGACGAATCCAGCCCGATGGTCGACGCGCGTCTCCCCGACGGCTCGCGCGTCAACGCGATCGTCGAACCGCTCGCGATCGACGGCCCGACGCTGACGATCCGGCGCTTCGGCACCAAACGTTTCGGCGTCGACGATCTGATCCGCGTCGGCGCAGTCACGGAGTCGGTTGTCGACTTTCTGCGCGCCGCCGTCGAAGCGCGGCTCAACATCCTCGTGAGCGGCGGGACCGGCTCCGGCAAGACGACGCTGCTCAACGCGCTCTCGAGCTTCATCCCCAAAGCCGATCGCATCGTGACGATCGAGGACGCCGCCGAGCTCAAGCTCGACCAGCCGCACGTCGTGCGGCTCGAAGCGCGACCGCCGAATCTCGAGGGCAAGGGCGCGATCACGATCCGCGACCTCGTGCGCAACTCGCTGCGCATGCGTCCCGATCGCATCGTCGTCGGCGAGTGCCGCGGCGGCGAGGCGCTCGACATGCTGCAGGCGATGAACACCGGTCACGACGGCTCGCTCACGACGGTGCACGCGAACACCGCCCGTGACGCGCTGACCCGCGTCGAGACGATGGTCCTCATGGCCGGCTTCGATCTGCCCGTGCGCGCGATCCGCGAGCAGGTTGCCAGCGCGGTCGACCTCGTCGTGCAGGTCGCCCGCCTGCGCGACGGCTCGCGCCGCGTCACCGGCGTCAGCGAGATCGTCGGAATGGAAGGCGACGTCGTCACGATGCAGGAGCTCGTGCGCTACGACCAGCGGGGCGTCGACCCGCAAGGCAAGGTGATCGGCGAGTTCGAGCCGTGCGGCGTGCAGCCGAACTGCCTGGCGCGCTTCGAGGAGCTCGGCGTCGCCTACGATCCCGTCACGTTCAACACCGAGACTTCAGCGATTCGGCGTGCGGAGGCAGCATGGCTACGGTAACGTCGTCGCGTTGGGGACCCGTCGCGACGCGCTTCGCGAAATACGCGCCCCGCTACACGGGCGATCTCGAAACCGCCGGGATCAAGATGACGCCGCAGCGCTTCATCATGACGCTCGCGGGGCTCGCGATGGGCGCGTGGGCAATGCTGCTGGTCGTGTTGCGCCCCGACCCGCTCATCGGGCTCCTTCTCCTTACCCCGTGCTTCGCGCTCATGGCGTTCGGCGGCCGGTTCTTTCTCAAGCGGAAGCGCGAGAAGCGGATCGAGCTGTTCCGCGAACAGCTCGAGGGCGCGCTGCGCACGCTCTCGGGCGGCGTACGCGTCGGTCTTGGTATCCGCCAAGCGCTCGTGCTCACGAGCGAACAGAGCCCCGAACCGACGAAGTCGGAGTTCATGCGCGTCGTGGGCTTGAGCAATCTCGGCTTGAGCGTGCTCGACGCGTTCGATCAGCTCGCGCTGCGCATGACGAACACGGAAACCGCGGTGCTCGCACGCGTCATACGCGTGCAGGCGCAGACCGGCGGCGATCTCGGCTCTGTCCTCGACGGGCTCGCCGGCACGATCCGCGACCGGCGCCGTTTGCGGCGTCGCGTGAGCGCCGTGACGGCGCAAGGCCGTGCGACGGCGTGGCTCTTGGGGTCGCTCCCGCTCGTCGTCGGGGGCTTCATCCTCACGCAAGGCGAGCTGCGTGATGCGATGCTCACCACGTCGATTGGGCGGCTCCTGCTCGGGATCTCGCTCGGTTTGGACGGGCTCGCCATCTACTCGCTCGGCAAGATCGCGCGGATCGATCCATGATCGACGTCTCTCCTCCCGTCATCGTCACCTGCGGCGCCAGCTCCGTGCTCATGATCGTGCTCTCGGCGTTCCCCGCGCAAAGTCCGATGGCGGCGCGCATCAAAAAGATGGAGCGCGTCAGCGAGAAATCGGTCACCGCGCGCGTCGCGGTCATCGAGAAGATCGTCAGCAAGGAGCGCCACTCCAAGCTGCAGCACAAGCTCGTCGAAGCGGGCTGGTACGGCGTCACGCCGCTGGCGATGGTGCTGCGCGGGATCGGCGCGCTCGGACTCGGGACCGTCGTCGGCCTCACGTTCATGCTCGTCTCCGGCAATGCCGGATTCGGTGCGCTGCTCGGACTCTTCTCGGCGCTCGTCGGTTGGCGCGTCCCGAGCATCATGCTCTCGCGCGCGATCAAGGCACGCAAAGAAGACATCCAGCGCGAGCTGCCCGACTTTCTCGACCTGCTCGCCAACACCGTGAAGGCGGGGCTCGCGCTGAACGCCGCGCTGGTTCAAGGCGTCGACGCCACGCGCGGTGCCCTCAAGGAAGAGCTGACCTCGATGCTCTCCGAGGTTCGCCTCGGCCGCCCACGCGCCGACGCGCTCGCGGCGATGGCCGAGCGCATCAACGAAGACTCGACGACGACGATGGTCACAGCGATCGTGCAGGCCGAGAAGCTGGGATCGAACCTCAGCGAGGTCCTTGTAGAGCTTGCAAAAGAGACACGCGACCGTCGCTGGATGCGCGCCGAAGAACGCGCCGCGCAGCTGCCGATCAAGATGATCATCCCGATGGCGCTGTTCATGATCCCGTCCCTGTACCTCATGATCTTCGGCCCGGTGGTCGCACGGCTGGTGACGCACAAATGAACCTGATCCTCGCCGCACCGCTCGACGCGTGCGTCTTCGCCGCCACGTCGTGGCTCGGCGCGCTCGCGGGAAGCGCGCTGTGCGCAGGCCGCGTTCCGCACGACGACGGACCGGCACCGATCACATTCGCGCGGTGGCCGTTCCCGGTCGCCGGCGCCGCGATCGGGCTCGCGCTCGCGGCGCACGACGATCCTCCCGGCCGCCTCGCCCTCCTCGCGTTCGCGGTCCTTGGCCTCGCCGGTTGTACCGCCGCCGATCTCGCCTGCGGGATGCTACCCGATCTGCTCACGCTCGCGCCGCTCGCGCTCGCGATCTTGACCGGTCTGCTCGCACACGATCTCGCGCCGGCGCTCGGCGCCGCGTTCGTCGCGCTCCCGTTCGCCGCCGCGGCGCTGCTCTCGCGCGGACGCGGGATGGGGTGGGGAGACGTCAAGCTCGCAGCGCTCGGCGGCGCGCTGCTCGGTGCGGGCGACGCGATGCTCGCATTCGTCCTCGCCGGGATCGTCGCGTATGTCGTCAGCCGTAAGAATGGCCGTGCGCGAACGCCGATCGCATTCGGCCCCTATCTGGCCGGTTCGATCGTCGCGACGCTGGCCACCGTCGCGCGAGGCGTCTGACGTGCCGCTTCTGCGCAACGTCACCACCGATCGCATCGTCGCAACGCGCGTCGATCGCCTCTCCACCTTCTTCCAGCGCGCGGTCGGTCTGCTTACGCGCAGCGCCCTGCGCCCTGACGAAGGCGCATGGATCGCCCCGTGCAATGCGATTCACACGCTCGGAATGCGCGTCCCGATCGACGTGATCTTCCTCGACCGCCGCGGCCGCGTCGTGCGCATGGATCCCGCCGTACCCCCGAACCGGGTCGCGCTTACGTGCCGCCAAGCCACAGCCGTCATCGAACTCGGCGATGGCGCGCTGCGCGAATCCGACGTTCTCCTCGGCGATTATCTGGAACTGATCCCCACGTGGAGCGATCGCACGACCGTTTCTTGCGAGCCATCGCGATCGTAGCGAAGCATCAGGTAGTAGGTGCCGGCGGAATCCGGGAGCGGCATCGTCACGTGCGTCGCCCCGGCCCCGATCTCGCGTTCGGCGAGCGTCTCGCCGCTCGCATTTTGCAGTTCGACCGCCATAACGGTGCGATGCGGCATGACGCGCAGCGCGAGCGGTTTGCCCGCGATCGGACGGCCTTCGAATGAGAGAATCCCCCCGTTCTCGCCGCGGCGCTCGCGATCCAGCGGCGTCACGCCTTCCGGTGCGTTGGGATCCGGCAAGGGAGAGGTGGAGAGCGCGGCCTTCGGTACGCCAGGCGCGAGAGCAATGCTCGCAACGGCGTGCGTCGTCCCGTGCGCGACGTCGATCCGTGCGGTCAGCGGCTGATCGCGATACACGGCGGGAACGGGGAGACGGGTCGTGCCGACGTGCGCGAACGGCGCCGACGCGACACTCTTCCCGCTGTGATCCTGGAGAACGACGACGCCACGATCCGCCACGGCAAGATACGATGCGAGCACGGTCTCGCCGGCGGGGCTCGGATCGCGGCGCGCGGCGAACGACAGCACACGCGCCGGGACGTTCGCGATCGGCAGCGGCGGCGCGGGCGCGACCGTGAACGACGTGACGGCCGAGGCGCCCCCGAGCGGACCGCGCGTCGTGATCGCGACAAAAACGCGGCGGTTCGCCGCGCCCGACGGTACCGCGAGCGTAATGCGTCCGTTCTTCGCCCCGAGCGGCCCCGACGCGAAGACGACGCCGTCGTCGAAACGCGCCGTGTACCCGGTGCTGCCGTAGCCGCGCGTCGCATAGGAGACGGGAACCGAACTCCCGGCGATCGCGCGCTCGGGCCCCTGGAGCATTGGCTGCTGCGGAACCGCGAGCGCGATCGAGCCGGCGCCGACCGAGACGGTGCCGAGCGCGACGACCGCGAGGCCGGCTGCGACCGGGTGCACGCGCCGGCGCGCGGGCGGCTTGGGGGCCTCGACACGCAGCAGCACGTGCTCCGAGAAGATCTCGAGATACACCGCCTCGTAGCCGCCAGACGGCATCGCGACAGCCAGACGCGCTCGCCCGATCGAACCCGGCGCGACGGCGACGTCGCCGAGTTCGACGATCTCGCCGGAAGCGCGCACGCCGACGAGTCGGCCGGTGACGGCGAGATCGGCCGACGCGAGGCGGATCGCGTACATCGTCGTCCGCCGGCGCCGATCGACCGGCAGCGCGCGGACATCGGCCGCGATCCCGTCAGCCGCGAACTGGACGATCTTCGCGGATCGATCGCGATACGGAACGATCGCGCTCATGCTGTCGCTGCCGTAGGCGCGAGCGCGCCGAGCGCGCGCTTTCCCGCCTCGTCGTTGTTGCGCGCAAGGAGCGTCCGCAAATAGTCACGCGCGACGTCGAGATCGCCTTCGGCCGCGTGCAACTCGACGAGGCGCGTGAGCGCTTCGAGATAGCGCGCCTCATACGTGTCGGCCAGCTGCACGAAGGGCGGGACGGGCCCTTCGGACGCGAGGAGCCGATCGGCGTAGATGCGTTGCGCAATGCGATAGTGGTTCTTCGCAGCGTCACGCACCTCGCGGAGATCGTCGAATCGGCCCTCCTCGATGTGCTCGTTGAAGCGGCGGGCGTCGACCGAAACCGTCCGCAGGTCGATGCGCACGTCACCCGCGGTCAGGAAGTACTGCTCCGCGTCGATCCCGGGTGCCGTCTGCGCGATCGCGCGCCGAACGCGGCTAAGCGTCGTGCGCAGTGCGGGTGCCGCGACGCTGCGATCGATGCCGGGCCAGAACGCATTCATGAGCGCCTCGCGGCTGACGCGACCTTCGGGTGCGAGCGCAACGTAGGCGACGACATGCGCGTCGCGGCGGCGTGCGAATACGACCTCGCGTCCGTCGATCACACAGCGAAAGCTCCCCAGCGTCGTGATCATCATGAGCGGCGCAGGACGTGGTGGGAGCTCGGTGGTCGCGGCGCCGGTGAGTTGTGTGAGGATGCGGTATGGGCGCAGGCCGCCGCGCTCGCGGAGGACCGGAAAGCCGAGCTGCTCGAGGCGTGAGAGCTCGTCCTGCTCGCCGCTCCAGGCGCCGTCGACGAGGCGCCGGAACGCGGCCGCGTCCGCTTCGTGATGGCGTTCCTGCTCGACGAACTCGAGCAACACGTGGCCGTTCCGTTCACGCCAATGCGTAAACGCGTCGTCGAGTGAACGTCCGCCCTCAGCAGCGTCGCGAACGAGCCACTCGACGGCGATCGCCCACCCGTCCGTGTCGTAGATCAGCTGCGCGACGCTCTGTGCGTCGGCGCACACACCGAGCGCGCGCGCGAGTCGCGCCGCCTCGGCTTCGTCGAACGCAAGAGCCGCCGCGTCGAAGCTCGCGGCATAGCCCCGTGCGATCAACGCTTGCGCGTGCAACGCGCGGCGAGAACGTCCGACGAGCACGAGCCTTGGCTCATGCACGCTGTCGAGAACGCACTCGATCAGCGCCTCGAGGGCCGCCGGCTCGGCGCGGTCGATCTCGTCCAAGACGATCTCCTCGAACGCCGTCGTGTCGAGCATCGCGAGTACCGCTGCGGCATTCGTCCCGCTGGGGACTCGTACGTAGCCGGTTGCGCCATCCCGCCCGTCGACGTACTGAAGAACCGCGGTGCTCTTTCCGGAGCCAAGCGGACCGCAGACGATCCGTACCGGGTGCGACGCGGTGCGCTCGAACCAATGGGCAACCCGGCACCGCTCGATCCGATCGGCGGCAAGTCGCGGGCGTCGGCGGAAGTACGGCTGGAGCGTGCGCATGGATGGGGCCCCCCGAAGGAACCGGCGCTCGTCGTTCGGTGGGCGAGCGAGCGAAGGCTGCCTTCAGAGAGTGACTGTGGCCAAGCTCACGCCAGCCTGCTTACGAGTCGAGCACGCGGGCAAACACCGCCACGCCGTCCCGGCGCTCGACCGTCTTCCACGAAGAACGCACGGCGAGAATCTGCGCGAGCGGCGAGTCGCTCTTGACGACCACGTTCGCGATCGCATAGCGCCCCAATACCGCGTCCCAACCCGGACGGAGCTCTTCGAGGATTTTGACGTCCCGCCAAATCGCAGCGGGATAGGGATCTCCGTGTGCGTCGATCAGTACGCGCACCGGGAGATGACGATAGGTGAGATACGCGGCCCATCCGTACTCCGCGTAGGTGTTGCCGCGCAAATCGTGCGCAGCGATGATCTCGGCCGCGGTTTGCCAGGGACCCGGACGTTCGGGGACGCGGTGCACGGCGAACAGTTGCACGACGACCCAGAGCACGAACGGGACAAGCGCGAACGCCGGCGCACGCGGGCGCAGTCGTGAAAGTCTTCCCAGTAGGGTGCGCATCTCGAGTGCGCGAGCGAGGGGGACCGCCCACGCGACGGGCAGGAAGACCAGATATCGCGCATGCAGCAGCGTCATGACGAACACGCACGCCGCAAGAGCAAGCTCGCCGGCGTAGCGCCGCCTTGCGACGACACCCACAGCCGCAAAGATCGCAACGCCTGGCAGCACGACGGTCCATGCACCCGCCGACGTAAAGCTCAGGGGTAACCACGCGTCAAGCCGTTCGGCCGCCGGATTCTTCGCAAACGCGAGGCTCCACGCATAGGTCCACAAGCGAACGCCGTACGGCGTGGCGAACGTCGCGATCGCGGCGATTGCCGTTGCTGCCGCCGCGCGGCGCGCGTCCGTCGTGCCGCGTCCCATGCTCAGGCGCGACACGATCGCGACGAGACCGGGCGCCGCGACCGCGAGCAAAACGCTCGCGTGAACGTTCGCCCACACGCCGACGATCAAGAAGAGCGACCACAGCGGAAGCGCGCCGAATAAGACGAGGAGCTCGAGCGCGAAGAAATCAACCGCGAACGTTTCCGCGCGTTGCGCGCTCGCCGCGAAGCAGACGCCGGTCGCGAGAAACGCCGCGACCGCCGCAGCGAGCGTTCCGCAGCGCGAAGTACGCGCGAGCGCGTAGACCAGCAGCGGCGTCGCGGCAGCGGCAAGCGCGCACCCGATCGCCACCAGCGCGAACAGTCCGTGCGTCGCGAGCACACCGACGACGAGCTCGAACAACCACTGCTGCAAGACGAGCGGACCCGACGCGATCGCGGTCTCGACCCGCCGCGGAACGTGTCCGCTCGCGATCGCCGCGCCGTCCGGGATCTGCCAGAACAGGTTGAGAAACGTCGGCTCGACGAGCGCGACGATCGCTGCGAGCGACGCGGCGGCGAGCGCCAGACCAAGACCGGCGTCGATCGTCGCGATCGCCGGCCAGCGTACGCTACGCGGTCGCGCTACCCTCAGTGAGCCGAGACGCGTACCGATCGGACGACGACCTCTTGCGTGTTCCCGTTCCCATAGGAGCAGGTCAGGTAGTACGTACGCGTCGTCGTCGACTCCGGGGCGGCGAGACTGACCGTGCGCTGACCGGGCGGGACGGCAACATCCGCAACGGCGTTGCCTGCATCGTCTTCGAGCCGCAAGCGCATCCCTGACGACGCGGTACGAATCGAAACCGAGAACGGTCGACCAGCAACCGGATTCCCGAGGACCGCGACGGGGTCGTCGCTGCTCGCAACGGCGGCCTTGTCATCGGCAGGCGTCACCGCTTCGGGTACGTCGTTCGCGCTCGCCGGAGCCTCGTCGGGGCGCGGAACGACGGGAAGCACCGCCGGAGGGAGCCCGACCGACGACGAGGCGCGCGACGCACCGCGCCGCACCTCGAGCCGTGCGGTGAGCGCGCTCGCCTGTGCGTCCGGCGGGAGCGCGATGCGCTGCGTCCCGACATGCGCGAACGGTCCACGCGCAATGACGCGGCCGTGTTCGTTGCTGATCGTCAGCACGCCGCTCTCGGCGACCGCAAGGTACGACGCAAGCACCGTCTCCATCCCGCCGTAACGTTCGCGATGGGCGGCGAATGCCGCGATCCGCGCAACCGGCGGAGGCTCGGTGATCACGGTTGGCGCGACCGGCGTCGTCACCGCGAACGAGCTCGTCCCCGACACCGCGCCGAGCGGGCCGCGCAGCTTCAGCTCAACATCGACCCGATGATTCGCCGCTGACGGCGGCAGCGCGAACGTGATCTCGCCGCGACGGTCGGCGAGATTTCCACCTGCAAGCCGCATCCCATCGTCGCGTGTCGCCGCAAACGTGCGCGCGCCCAAACCATGCGTCGCGTACGCGATCCGCGCGGTCTCCCCGGCGACGGCGCGCGACGGTGCAGCAAGTGCGGGCGGCTGCGGGAGAGCGAAGGCGGCCGCGACACCGCCACCGACAACGCTCGCCCCCAGCAGCATCGCGCCGGTCGCGCGGAACGCAACCGGGAGGCGAAAGCGCGCCGGTGGCTGCGGCGCTTCGACGCGAATGCGCAACGACTCGCTGCCGGAGATCTCGAAATGGACGTGTTCGATGCGTTTGCGGTCGAGCAGGACGATCGGAAAGCGTGTGGCGACCGCCGATCCGCAGGGGATCGCCAGCGCGCCGAGCTCGACGACCTCGCCGCCGCGCAATGTCGCGACAAGCCGCGCCGTCACGTCTTCGTGTTCGCTCGCCATGCGCAGCTCGTAGCGCTCGCAGCCGTCGAGGCGAATCTCCGCAGCGACGCCCGCGGTGGCGAGACGCACGAGCGGCGCGGAGTCGCCTCCGCGGTACGGCTGGATCGCCGTCGTCACAGCGGTTGGCTCGCCAGCGCCAACCGGAACGACGAACGCCACGGTGAATGATGCGCCGACTCCTCCGCGAGTCGCCGCGCACACGAATCGGCCGAGGCAACGTCGGCGGCCGAAAGATGGAGCTCGACGAGCCTGCGCAAGATCGCCTCGAACATCGATGCGTAATCTGCGACGCGAGGCGCGAGCGCCGGCTCGACCGCTTCGGCGGCCAGGAGCGTGTTCGCGTAGATACGCTCTGCGATGCGGAAGTGCTCGCGGCAGCCCGCGACGTCACCGCGCGCGTCGGCAAGTTTTCCTTGCTCGACGTGATCGGCGAAGCGCCGGGCGTCGATCGTCACGTGATCGAGGCTGAGCGAGATCATCGCGGGCTCGATGCGAACGTACCGTCCCGCGTTGTCGCCGCTCGCTTCGGCGATCGTCTTGCGCAGGCGACTGAGCGTCGTTCGCAGACCTTGTGACGCAACGGCAGACGGAACGTCGGGCCAGAACGTGTGCATCAGCTCGCTGCGCGAGACCGAAGCACCCGGCGAAAGCGCGATGTACGCCAGAACGTTCTGCTCGCGACGGCGCGGGAACGCGATCGGCCGTCCGCTGATCGTGCAGGCAAAGCGTCCAAACAGCGTGAGCGAGACGATACCGCTCGCCACCGTCGTCTGCGGGCGTGGCTGCGGCGCGGCGAGCTGCAGGAGGACGCGATACGGTCGCAAGTCTGTCCGCGTCCGTACGACCGGGTAGCCTGCCCCCTCGAGCGCGAGGAGCGCCTCTTGTGGGTCTCCTTCGTACCGTCTGTTCAGGATCGCACGAAACGTGCGCGACGCCGCCTCATCCCGGGCTGCTTCCGTCACGAACTCGAGGAGCAAGTAGTCGTTGTGCTCCCGCCAAATCTCGAACGCTCCGCGCAACAGGCGGCTGTGACGAGCTGCGTCGCGCACGACCAAGGATACGGCAACGGCCCATCCGTCGGTGTCGTAGAGAAGTTGCTCGACGTCGCTGGGCTCGGCGCGAACGCCGAGGAGCTCGGCGAACGCCACGATCTCGTCACGATCGAAGGCCAGAAACGAAGCGTCGAAGTACTCGGCAGCGCCGGCGCAGAGGAGTCGACGGAGCGAAAGGCGGCTGCGCGATACGCCCGAGAGAATGTAGCGCGGCGAGTCGCTGCCCATCGTCTCGATCTCCGCAAGCAGCGCCTCGATTCCGGTCCGCGATGCACCGTCCGCGTCGTCGAGCACGATCTCCGTCGCCACCGTGCCGTGCAGCAAGCGCAGCATCTCGGCTTTCGTCGCACCGTTCGGGACGCGGAGGTAGACCGCACCCTGTCGCGTGCGGGCATACTCCTGTAACGCCGTGGTCTTCCCACTCCCCGGTGGCGCGACCAACGCGCAAACCGCGGCTCGCGACGCGGCGAGCGCAGCACACACCCGCGGACGAGCCACGTCGATGCGGCCCGAGCGCATGGTGTCCCGCGACGAGTTGCGCAGTGGCATCCATTCCCCCGAAAAGAGCAACGACCGCACGACTGAGAAGGCGCCGCCGGTTGTTCAGGTATAGCGAAATCGGGCAGGCAGGCGCATCGGTCCTTAGACCTAAGACTCGGGACGTGTCTAGGCACCCCTCCAGGGCGGGGATAAGGTCAGCGCGCTGCCTGAAATGCGTCGCGCAATGCGGCGAGAACCAGCGGCGGGATCGACCGTGCGATCGCGCTCGTCCGCGCGTCGACGGCTGGGAACGCGAGCGTCGCCAAGCGCGCGACATCGGGGAAAACGTCAGGCTGGCAGCGCTGTTTTTCGAGCTTGGCCTCTGCTTCAGCCGCTCGCCGCATGCTGCCGTCAGCATCGATAATGATGCGCACATGCTCGAACCGCGCGAGCACGGAGATCCGCAGTGCGACGGTCACACCGACGGTATGCGACAACGTGCCGTCGTTGGTGGTGCGGCGTCGCTCCGCGATCCCGAGTCCGGGACGGGGCGGTGCGAGGTCGATGGTCGCCGGCAGTTCGTGGGGCGCGAGCGTGAGCCCGTCGAGCGCCACGGTGCGTTGCCGGCCGCCACCATACACCGTGACGCGCGCATCGCGCAGCGACAGCCGGACGCGCAGGTTCGACAGCGATGCATCGGGCGGACAGAGATCGGGAAGCGCTTGCGCGAGCGCAGTGCGCGTCACGAACGCACCGACCGTGGCCGCACCGCTCGGGAGGGTCGTCACGGCGTACAGCTCCTCGACGGCACGCGCGTCGACGACGACACCGTCGTTCGTGACGGGCTCGAGCGTGAGACCGAGCAACTCGCTGCTGCCGACGCGAAATCGCGCACGCTCGCGATACAAAAACGCGACGTTGTTGACGGCACGCAGGTTCGTCACAGCGAAACCGCGCCCGCGTATCCGGTCAGCTCGACGTACCCGACGCCGAGATGCTTACCGGTCGCGGAATCCGTCACGTCCACCGCACCCTCCCAGTAGGACACGCCGCTCACCGTGTTCGCGAGCTCTTGATCGCGCACCGCCGGCGTCAGCGTCACATTCAAGCGAGCCGACGGCACCTGCACGCGCCAACCGCTCGGGTAGACGCCGCCGGTGTGCGGGCTCTTCCATTGACCCAAGACCTCGACCGTGACGGCATCGCGTGGAAGATACGCCGTCCGTCCGCGAGGATCGACGAGCGATCCGCTCGACTCGGGGACGACGCTCCCGTCCTTGCGCCGCAGCCGATAGTCCATGAGCTCGCGGTCGTCGTCGAGTTGGAGCGAGAACCAGTCCCAGCCGGCCATATCGGGGAGCAGCTCGTCGGAACCGAACTCATGATCCATCCAGGAGATCCCGTCGACCGCGAGCCGCTTCCCGCGATAGACAAGGGTTCCGTGCGTGCGCAGCCGCGTGAACGAGTAGTAGTGCGAGGCGCAGGTGTCGCAGGCCGCCTTGAGCGAGACGCCGTCGTGGCCGTGGATCGCCGGCGGTTTTTCGGGGGTCTGCGTGAGATCGAGCGTGGCGACACCGGACGAGCTGGCATGCATGCGGAACGGCCCGTCCCCGCGCAGCCACCACGTATCGACCGCGACGTCGAGGGTGCGCTCCGACGCGCGGCCCATCCCAAGTGCGTCACGCGCGAACCGTTCGTCGTGTAGGAAGCGATCGCCGTCGATATCGGTCAGCGCGAAATGCGCGGGGAACACCTCGTTCCCGCGCCATGCACTCTGTCCGGGCGCGGGGCTCGGATCGCCCGGACGCAGCCCATAACGGAAGAACGTGAGCTCGTACCCGAAGCGCCGTCCGTCTTCGGCTCGCAGATGGCCCGTGTAGTACCACCACTCGCTCTGAAAGGCGGTATGCGCCGCGTGATCGCGCGGAAACGAGAAGTTCCACGGCAGGCGCGCGTTGGTGAAGCCGTGCGCCGTCGTCGCGGGAAGCGCCGCGGCGAGCAGCAGCGCCGAGAGTCGTGCGATCATTCGGTACGAACGGCGTCGGCGGTGCGAATCCGCGCGGCGATGCGGGCGGGATAGACGCCGGCCGCGACCGCTGCGACGACGACGAGGACGACCGTCTCGGCGAGAAACGCCCACGGGACGTGCAGCTCGATGAGCCACCCGAACGCCTGACGGTTGATCACGAAGATCAGCAGCAGCGCGAGCACCATCCCCATCGCGACGCCGAGGACGCCGCCGAGCAATCCGATCCCCGCCGCTTCGGCGAGCACCGTCGCGCGCACGCCGCCGGTCGTCACGCCCAGATAGCGCAAGACGCCGAACTCGCGCCGCCGCTCGAGGACCAGCGCGAAGAGCGTCGAGACGACGCCGAGTACCGCGATCGTGATCGCGATGACGTCGAGCGCATACGTGATCGCGAACGTACGGTCGAAGATTGCGATGACGAGCGCGCGCAGCTCGCGGTTGGTCTGCACATCGACTCGCAGCGGCGCGACTGCGCGCACGACGTCAGTCCGCAGGCGATCGAGGTCGACGCCGGGCCGCGCGAAGATCGCGACCGAGTTCGCCGAGTCGTCGTGGAAGAGCCGGCGAAACGTGCGCACATCGACGAGCACGATCCCGGCGTCGGACGAGTAGTCGTTGTAGACAGCCGCCACGGTGAACGTCGTCGGGCCCGATGGCGTCGGCAGCACGATGCGGTCGCCGGCCCGCACGCCGAAGCGTGTCGCGAACGGTTCGGAGGCCAAGACGTTCGTCGTCCCCGCGAGCTCGCGCGCGAGCGCGACCGGATCGCGAACGTCGCGCTTCGAGAAGCTCAGCAGGCGCAGCGGGCGACGCGTCGCGATCCGCGAGAGGTCGCTCGCACCCAGGTTCGTGAGCCGGCCGCGGTATGGGATCTCGACGGCGCGGAACGTGTCGGCATGCTGGACGCCGGGGACGGCCGCGATCCGCTGCGCGACGCGCGGCGAGAAGCGCGCGTCGCCCAGCCCGAGCGGACGTACGAAGAGATCGGCGCGCAGCGTCTCACCGGCCCACGCGACGACCGTCGTGCGAAACGAAGCGACGAGAACAGCGACGGAGACCATCATCGCGATCGCGACCATCAGCGATGCGACCGCGACGGCGATGCGCAGTGGCGCGCCGGCAAGGTTCGCTGCAGCGAGGCCCAGGATCGGACGCCGCGACGCAAGACGCGTCCCGAGCCGCGCGATCCCGTCGACGGCGAGCGGAGCGAACAGCGATCCGCCGGCGATGACGAGCAGCCCGGAGACGTAACCGAACATCGGGACACCGTCGATCGCCGGCGCACGACTCGCGAGGTACGCGAGCGCCAGCGCGACGACGCCGGCGAGCGCGGCACGCGGTGCGAAGCGTGGACGGCGCCGCTCGAAGCCTTGCGCGCGCATCGTGATCGCCGGCGCAGTCGTCGCGGCGTCGTATGCCGGAAACGCCGCCGCGACGATCGACGCAAGGACACCGAGCACGAACGCCTTGACGAACAGCACGGGATCGTACAGCACGCGATCGGCGTGAGTCCCGATGTAGAGCGTGTCGACGGTACGCGTCACCGCCTGCACCGCGCCCGTCGCCAAGACCGCGCCGACGGCGAGGCCGAGCAGCGACCCGACGGTCCCGATGAGAGCACCCTCGGCGATGAATGCACGGAAGACCGCGGCCCGCGTCGCGCCGAGCGCGCGCACCGTTCCGATCTCGGGACGACGCTGCACGACCGAGATCGCGACGGTGTTGTAGATCAGGTACATCCCAACGAGCAGCGCGACGTAGGCGAGGGCCTCGAGGTTCAGCCGGAAGCTCTGCAGCATGCGGCCGATCTCGTCGGTGCGCGTCTTGGGAAGAATGACGCGCGCACCGGGCGGGATCACGGCCGCGACCTTCTTCTGCACCGCGTCCACCTGGTCCGGATCGACCTCCAAGTCGATGCGGTCGAGCAGGCCGAGCTTGCCGAAGATCTCCTGAGCGGTCGCGACGTCGACGAACACGACGCTGGAGTCGATCCCCGGTGTTCCGCGCCGCATGATCCCCACGATGCGCAGCGTGACGTCGTGATCCCCGGCCAGCGCGTGGATCGTCTCTCCGCGCTTCCAGCCCCAGCGCCGCGCGGTCTGCTCTGCGACGAACGCGCCGTGTCCGTTCACGACGACCGACGGATCGTCGACGCCGTCGTGAACGTCGCCCGGCGCACCGGCCGCGGCGTCGCCGACGCGCGGGATCGGTCGCAACAGATCGATCCCCAAGACACGCAGGATCTGCCCCGAGAACGGGTCGCCTGCGCGCGCACCGACGGTGAGCGTGTCCTCGATCGTCGGGCTCGCGTAGCGCACGCCCGAGATGTCCTGCACGCGCAGGATTGCGTGCTCGTCGAAGCCGCGACCGACGGCGAGCACTTGCAGGTTGACGCGGTTCGCGACGATGTTCACGCTGCTTGCAAACGACGCGATCGCCGTCGCGTTGGCGAGATCGATCGCCAGCCCGATCGCGACACCGAGCGCGACGGCGACGAGCGTGACGATGCTGCGCAGCGCGTTCGCGCGCAGCGGACCGATGATCAGCGCGCCGAGCAGTCCGCTCACGAGACGATCCGTCCGTCGCGCATATGCACGACCCGGTCGCTGATCGCCGCCGCTTCGGCGCTGTGGGTCGCCATCAGGATCGCTTGGCCGCGGTCGGCGAGCGAGCGCAGCAGCGCGAGAATCGCCGCGCCGGTTTGGGAGTCGAGGTTTCCGGTCGGCTCGTCAGCGAGCAGGATCGCCGGCTGGTGGACAATCGCGCGCGCGATCGCGACGCGTTGCGTCTGACCGCCGGAAAGGTGCGCGGGATACGCACGCGCCTTCTCGCCCAGGCCGACGCTCGCGAGCGCTGCGGCAGCCCGTTCTTCGACTTCGCGCCGGGGGCGGCTCTGCAGAACGAGCGGGAGCGCAACGTTGTCGATCGCGCGCAGCGCCGGCAGCAAGTTGAAGAACTGGAAGATCGTCCCGACGCGGTCGCGCCTGAGCCGCGTCAGCGCGTCGTCGCCGAGTGCGCTCGTCACGTTGCCATCGACGAGCACCTCACCGGAGGTCGGCAGGTCGACACAGCCAACCAAGTTGAGCAGCGTCGACTTGCCGCACCCGCTCGGGCCGACGAGCGCGACGAGCTCGCCGGCACGCACGTCGAGCGAGACGCCGTCGAGCGCGAGAACCTCGTCATCACCCACACCGTAGATTTTGACGGCAGCGCGGACGGCGACGGGGATCGCCGTCCTCGTGACCTCAGTCGACAGCACGCAAGACGAGTGCCGCGTTGATCCCGCCAAACCCCGCCGAGTTCGAGAGCACGACGCGAGAACGGCGTGCCAGGCGGCTGCGCGTGATGGCGAGATCGCAGGCGGGATCGGCATCGTCGCTGTTGACGCTGCGCGGAACCGTCTCGTTCTCCATCGCGAGCAGCGAAAGCGCGGCTTCCCAGGCGCCCGTCGCGCCGAGCGCGTGCCCGTGCTGGCCCTTTGTCGCCGTCACCGGGATCGAGCGAGCCCGCTCGCCGAACAGCTGCGTGATCGCCAGCGCTTCGCACGTGTCGCCGAGCGGCGTCCCGCTGCCGTGCGCGTTGATCAGCTCCACCTCGTCGATGCCCAAGCCGCTCTCGTCGAGCGCGCGGCGCATCGCAGCCGCGTTCATCGTGCCGTCGGGGAGTGGGGCGGACATGTGATGCGCGTCGTTGGTCAACCCGTAGCCGACGACCTCGCCGTAGATGTGCGCGCCGCGCTTGCGTGCGTCGTCGAGCCGCTCGAGCAGAAGAACACCGGCGCCTTCGGCCATCACGAAGCCGTCGCGCGCCGCGTCGAACGGCCGGCTCGCGCCGCGTGGATCGTCGTTGCGCGTCGACATGGCACGGATGACCGTGAAGGCGCCGTATGTGAGCGGCGAGAGCGGAGCCTCGACGCCGCCGGCCAGCGCAGCGCGCGCGTCGCCGCGGGCAACGGCGCGAAACGCGTCGCCGATCGCGACCGCGCCGGAGGCACACGAGTTGCCGTTGGCGACGGTCGGACCGCGCAGCCCGAACTCCATTGCGACGTTACAGATCGACGACGCGCCGAAGACCGAGATCGCGAGCAGTGGCCGTACCGCGTCCAGACCGTCGCGCCGGAAGACGTCGTGCTGCTCGTCCGCATACGCGACGCCGCCCAACGCCGAACCGAGGTAGACGCCAACGTCGTCGGCTTGTCCGTTGACGTGATAATCGCCGTCGTCGAACGCGAGGCGCGCCGCGGCGATCGCGAACTGCGAGAAGCGATCGGTCCAGCGCACCCGCTTTGCGCTCAGGTGATCGCTCGGCGAGAAATCGTCGACCTGCGCCGCGATGCGAGACCGGTATCCGTCGGTGGGAAAGCGCGTGATCGGCGCAACGGCGACGCGTTCGGAGAGCACGCCTTCCCAAAACGCTTTCACCCCGATCCCGAGCGGCGAGACAACGCCGATCCCCGTGACGACGACGCGATGCTCCGTCACGCACCGGCCTCGGCGAGCTGCTTCATCCGCGCGAGCGTCTTGCTCGCGACGCCGTGGATGAAATAGCCGGAAACGAGATGCTTCCCGAGCCACTCGGACGCAAACGGGAAGAGAAAGCGCAGCCGGTGTTCGATCGTCACGCGCGTCCCCGAGGACGTCGGCTCGAAGAGCCACTCGACTTCCATCCCGCGCGTCCAGCCCGCAACGTGGCGGAACGCGATGTGCGGTCGCTGCGGCTCGTTCGTCTGCTCGGCGACCCACTGGATCGGGAAGATGTCCTGCCACGCGCCCATCGCGACCGTGCGTGTCGCGCCCTGCTCGGCGAGAACGCGGACGTAGCGATAGTGCGGCAAGATCGACGGCCAGCGCTCCGTCGCTGCGGCCAGTGCATAGATGCGCGCGGCCGGTGCGGCGATCTCGGTGCTGTTCCGCGTGACCGTCACGCCAGAAGCTTCCCGAGAACGGCGGGGCGCAGAGCGCGTTCGGGCGGGATCACTCCGCCCAACGCGTCGAGCAGCGTCGCGCCGACCTCCGGAAACCGCGCCAAACGCGCCGCAGCGTGACGCGCAAGCGGCGGGATCTCGACGAGCAGCTTGACGATCCCACACAACCGTCGCCGCGGCCGCAGCTCGTCGGCATGCCAACGCGCGTACGCCCCGTGATCGCCGTCGATGATCGCCTGCGCGACGCGCCGCGCCCCGGCAAGCGCGAGGAACACGCCTTGACCGGTGAACGGATCGAGAAATCCGGCCGCATCACCGACCAGGAGCGCACCCGGCGCGGTCGGTGTGCCGACCGCGTGCACCAGGGGGCCGATCGACACGCGGCCGCCGTCGCGCTCTGCTCCCGCGAATGAACGAACCCCGCGTCCGAGCGCCGCCGCAACACCGCCGATCCCGCCGTCGACGTCGGTCGACCAGCGGCTGAGCCTCGCTTTGGGGACGACGACCATCACGTTGGTGCGTCGTGCATCGAGCGGATTGAGCGCGAAGTAGGCGCCGCCGCCGACGTACATCTCGACGTGACCGTCGAGCGCCGAGAAACCCGTATAGTGTCCGCCGATCGCGTAGCGACCGCGACCCGCTCCTTCGCGGACGAGATCGAGCTTGCGCGCCACGACTGAGCCGATCCCGTCGGCGCCCACGACGAGCCGCGCGCGCCGTTCGACGCGCTCACCTGCCTCGTCGCGCAGCCGCACACCCGCGCAAACACCCTCGTCGAAGACGAGCTCCTCGACGCGCCCGCGTACGAGCTGCGCACCGGCAGCGAGCGCGGCGTCGAGCAACAGCGCATCGAGCGTTTCACGCGCGCATGCCAGCGCAGGTCTTGCAAACGTCATCGTAACCGGTGGCGCACCGGTCGCGACGAGACGCGTCCCGTGCAGCGGTGAGCCGACGGCGCGCACCGCGTCGAGCAGACCCAGCGCGTCGAGTGCGGCGAGCGCACCGGCGTTGAGGTATTCGCCGCACACCTTGCGGCGCGGAAAGCGCGCGCGCTCGACGATCGTGACCCAACGCCCCGCGCGTGCGAGCAGCAACGCGGTCGTGCTTCCCGCCGGACCCGCGCCGACGATCAACACGTCGTCGGTCATGCGCACGCAGCGTCGAGCAGCGTCATGCGAAAGAATGGCGCAGGCCGCACTGCAGGCGCAGACCACCCGGCGTCGCGCGCAAGTCGATAGGCCTCCGCCGGCGTGTACGCGCGACGAACGGAAACCGGCGCATCGTGACGGGTCAGGCGGTTGCGCGACGTGCGCGACCACAGCCACACCGCGGCAAACCCGAACATCGAGCGGCGCAGATCGCAGACGAGCGGCGTCACCCGCGCAACGCGCCGCAGCTCGCGTAGCAGCGCCCGCGCCGCGGGTGGCTCGAAGTGATGGAGCGCGAGCGTGCAGGTGACGACGTCGAAGGCCGCGTCGTCGAACGGGAGCGACTCCCCGTCGGCACGCACGAACCGCAGCGCCGGCGTATCGCCGCACGCGGCGCGTGCCAACGTAAGCATTTGCTCGCTTCGGTCGACGCACGTCACGTCGAGCGCAACGCCGCGCCGCGCCGCGTCGCGCACCAGCGCGAGCGGGACGTCGCCCAGACCGCTGCCGACATCGAGAACGCTACGCACACCGTTCACAACGCGCAACGCGCGGACGACGGATGACGATCCGCCGAACCGCGCGTTGGCAAAGGCGATGTCGCGCAAATTACCGGCGAGCTCGTCGAGGTCGTCGACGGGCTCGTCCATCAGCTCGCGGGCGATCAGCCGGCGCACGCGAGCCCGCTCAGACTACTTTTTGTAGTACTCCGCGTTGAGCTCGGTGAAGCTCTTCCACTTGTCAGGTACATCGGAATCCGCATAGATCGCCTCAACCGGGCACGCCGACACGCACGCGCCGCAATCGATGCAAACCTCGGGATCGATGAAAAGCTGCTTGTCGTCATCTGACCCGTGAATACAATCGACGGGACACACGTCGACGCACGACTTGTCCTTGGTGCCGATGCATGGTTCAGTGATGACGTATGCCATAGCGAGGGTCTGGTTGCGCGGGAGCGGGCTGCGCTCCTACCGACAAAAGACGCAGTCCGCCCCGAAATTTACGCCCGCTGGCGCGCCTTAGTAGGTCGCCCGGCGCCCAGTGAGCGCGCGCAGGATGAACAGCAGAATCACTGCACCGACGAACGCGACCAAGATGCTCCAGACGTTGAACCCACTGACGCCACTGTGGCCAAAGGCGTTGAACACCCAGCCCCCGATGAAAGCGCCGATGATCCCGATGATGATGTCGCCGAGGATCCCGCCGGGGCCCTCGCCGGGGACGACGTACTTGGCGAGAAATCCCGCGATGAGTCCTACGATCAGCCAGGCCAAAATCGACATAATGCTTGGTCTCTTCCCTTTCCCTCGAAGAAGCGGCCGTCGCCGCCGCTGCGAATATTCCCTTCCCGAGAATAAATCGTGCGAAACCGCGTGACGAGGCGAGCGGGCCGTGCGTTGCACGGGGCATGAAGAGGATCACGCTTGCCGTGGCGCTCGCTCTCGTCACGAGCGCCGCTCCCGCCGTCGCCCAAACGCCGGGGCCGTCTCGCCAGCCGATGCTTACCGTGGTGGGGAGCGGCAGCGTCGACCGTGCGCCCGATCAGGCGATGGTCACGTTCACGATCTCGACGAACGATCCCGACGCCGTTCGTGCAACCTCTGCGAACAACAGCGCTTACAGCGCATTGCAAGCAAAGATGCGCGCTGTCGGCTTACCGTCGTCGGCGCTCAAGACGACGTCCTACAACGTTTCGTACAATCCGCGCCCGGATCGGCCGAATCCGCAGTTCAACGAACGCTACGGCTACGTCGTGAGCCGCAGCGTCGAAGTCACGACCGATCGCACCGACCAGGTCGGCGCCGTGATCGACGCGGGCGTGCAAGCGGGGGCGACGAGCGTCGGAGCCGTCATGTTCGGCGTCAAGGACCAACGCGGCGCGTACCGCGCGGCGCTCGCCTCCGCGATAGCGGATGCCGACGCGCAGGCGCACGCCCTCGCCGACGCCGCACATCTGCGCCTCGGCCACATCGTCTCACTGTCCCCCGCCATCGCGACCCCGATTCGTCCGCTTGCGATGGCGGGTCGCGTCGCCGCCGCCGCACCTGTCCCCACGGAGATCGAGCCCAGCGATCTGACCGTTCGCGCACAAGTGACCGTATCATACGCGATCTCTCCGTAACGAAACCGCGCGTTCTTCGCGTGGGTAGGTTGCTTATGTGACGACCACCTGCGAGGTCTGCCGGGCCAAGCCCGCCACCATCCGCGATTTCGCGCTGCGCGGCGGCCGTTGGACGGAGGCCGACGTTTGCGAGGACTGCGCGAAGCGCCGCCGGCGCGCGCCGTTCGCGATCCTCGGCGCCGCCGCGGCCGCGGCCGCGCTCGTCGGTGGCGCGGCCGTCGCGCTCGACGCCGCCAACCGCCGTCAGGGCGGCAGCAGCACGAACCCGCAGCCTCCGCAAACGCTCGGCGATCTCGGCAAGGTGTTCCGCGCGCCGTCCACGCTGGCGCAGTATTCGCGCGATCTGACCGAGGCGGCAAAACGCGGCGAGCTCGATCCCGTCATCGGCCGTGACGAAGAAGTCGAACGCGTCGTCTCGATCCTGGCACGCCGCAGCAAGAACAACCCCGTTCTCATCGGTGAGCCCGGCGTGGGCAAAACCGCGATCGTCGAAGGGCTCGCGCAGCGCATCGCGCGCGGCGACGTCCCGCAGGCGCTGCGCGACAAGCGCGTGCTCGCTCTCTCGCTGGGACCGCTCGTCGCCGGAACCAAGTATCGCGGCGAATTCGAGTCGCGCGTGAAGCGCATCCTCGACGAGGTCAAGCGTGCGGGGCGCGACGTGATCTTGTTCATCGACGAGCTGCACACGCTCGTCGGCGCCGGCGCCGCCGAGGGTTCGCTCGACCTCGCCTCGATGATCAAGCCGGAGCTCGCACGCGGCGAGCTGCAGTGCGTCGGCGCGACGACGTTCGACGAGTATCGCAAGTATGTCGAATCCGACGCCGCACTCGAGCGCCGATTCCAGCCGATCCAAGTCGATGAGCCGACGATCGAGCAGACCGTCGGTATCCTGCGCGGGCTGCGTCCCAAGTACGCGACGCATCACGGCGTCACCATCGATGACGCCGCGCTCGACGCCGCCGCTGCGCTTTCGGCGCGGTACATCGCCGACCGCTACCTGCCTGATAAGGCGATCGACGTCATGGACGAGGCTGCGGCGACCGCAGCGATGCGCGGCGAGCAGCGTGTCGACGTCGAGCGCGTCGCGGCGGTCGTTTCGCGCTGGACCGGTATTCCGCAAGGCACGATCACGGATGCGCAGCGCGCGGGCTTGCTCGCGCTCGAAGAACAGCTCTCCACGCGTGTCGTCGGCCAAGACGCAGCCGTCCGCGCCGTCTCCGAGGCGATTCGCCGCGCGCGCGCCGGCCTGAAAGATCCGCGCAAACCGGTCGGCGGCTTTCTCTTCATCGGTCCCAGCGGCGTCGGCAAGACCGAGCTCGCCCGCACGCTCGCCCACGCGCTGTTCGGGACCGACGACGCGCTCGTTCGGCTCGATCTCTCCGAATACACCGAGCCGCATACGATCTCGCGCCTGATCGGCGCACCGCCCGGCTATCAAGGACACGAAGAGCCGGGGCAGCTCACCGAACCGATTCGGCGGCGCCCGTACTCGGTCGTGCTCTTCGATGAGATCGAAAAGGCGCACCCCGACGTCGCTGCGATCTTGTTGCAGATTCTCGACGACGGCCGCGTCACGGACGCCAAGGGCCGCACGATCGACTTCCGCCACGCGATCCTCGTCTTGACCTCGAATCTCGATCGCATCGAGCTCGAGGCGACGCTGCGTTCCGAACTGCTCGACCGCATCGACGAAGTCATCATCTTCCGTCCGCTCGGCGAGACGGAGATCGAGCGTATCGTCGAGCTTCAGATCGCCGCCCTCGCCGAGCGTCTCGGCGCGCACGCGATGCGGCTTGATCTGAGCGATCCGGCGCGACGTTTTCTCGCCGAGGAAAGCATTGCAGGAGGCAGCGGCGCGCGCTACGTCGCGCGCGCCATCTCTCGACACGTCACCACCCCCCTCTCCGAAGCGATTCTCCGCGGACGGATCGTGGGCGGCAAGACCGCACGCGTCGACTACAACGGTCAAACGATTACCGTGGAGGCAGCATGAACCGCATACTACTCGCACTCGTCCTCGTGCTCGCGACGCCCGTCGCGGCGTCGGCACAGGTCACGGGGCCACTCCCCAACCCGCCGCCGTTGGGCAGCAACCAGACCGCGACGCTTCTCTTCAACACGCAAATGGAGATCTCGCGTCAGGCGAACAGCAACCCGCAAGGTGCGCAGCAAGCCGCTGTCAATTACCAGCAGGCGATCTCGGCGTATCAACGCGGTGACATCCAAACGTCGCAAGCGGCAGCGCTGCAAGCGATGATGAACCTCAACCATCCATCCGTGGCCGCGCCGACGCCGGTCGTCACGCCGATCGCGCCGACGAACTACGGCGCGATCCCCAACCGGCTGCTCGCCACCGGCGACGTGGCGTCGATCGATGCCAACGCATTCATCGGCGAAGCGCGCGGTGCCGTTGCCGCGTGCGTCGCGCAGCAGGATCCGGCCGCCGGTGGTGCTCAGGCGCAACTCGCGAACGCGATCCGCGCCAATCAGTCCGGAAAATACAGCGCTGCGAGCGGGTTCGCGCGCAACGCCGTGAACCTCTGCGCCGCAGCACAGCAGCGCAGCAACGCTAAGCCCTAGGAGTTCGGTCGGACTCTGTCCGACGAACGACGACGGGCGGATCGGCCGAAGGCCGAACGCGAGTGTGGCTCGGGCGAAGCCGGAACACACACTAAACGCCGTCGAGACGGAGTTGCTGCGGCGTCGCCGCCGCGGCGCTCTCCTCG
>CAZABL010000015.1:2809-13018 GCA_964483365.1 uncultured bacterium | reverse complement strand
CTAAACGCCGTCGAGACGGAGTTGCTGCGGCGTCGCCGCCGCGGCGCTCTCCTCGTTCGCAACGCTCTCCAGCTGCGGATAGCGCGCGAGCAGGTCAGGTGGGACCGCGACGGGCTCTTCGCGCAGCAATGAGCTCAGTTCGAGCGCGTTGACGACCGCCTTGCCGAGATAGTGGTTGTTCGCGATGACGTACGTTTGCGCGGTCTCATCGGCGATCTCGTGGATCCGCGCAGCCCACGGCCGCAGCTCGTCGGGATCGTAGAGATAGTTGTAGCGCTCGGGGCTGCGCATCTCGGCGTTGAACCATGCTTTGCGGTTGCGGCCGTGCAGTCGCACGTAGCCGACGTCGGAGGTGACGTGCGAGCCGGGTCCGAGCGAGCTGTCGAACAGCGGCTGATCGATGTTGCACAAGCCGACGCCGAGCGCGCGTAGCGCAGCGAGCGCGTCGGAACGCGCCCACGACGCGTGGCGAACCTCGACGACGAGCGGAAACTCCGCGAAGCGCTCGGCGAGCTGCGCGATCCAGTCGCGGCTCGCCGGTGTATCGTGAAACGAGGCGGGAAACTGCGCGAGCAGCGCGCCGAAACGCTCCGCCTCGACGAGCGGACGCAGCTCGTCCTTGACGATGCGCTCGTCCTCCGCGCTTGCGTCGCGCGTGTGCGTGAAGCGCTGCCAGAGTTTGGCCGTGAAGCGGAAGTTCGGGTTCGCCGCGCAGCGCGCGATCCACGTTTCGACGGTCGACGGCGAGACCGGACGGTAGTGCGTGGCGTTGATCTCGAGGACGTCGAAGTACCGCACGAGGTACGCCACCTCGTCGAATCCGGTACCGCGCTTCGCAGGGTAGACGACGCCGCGCCAATCGGCGTACGACCACCCGGCGGTGCCGACGCGGATCACGCACTCACCCCCCCGGCTACAAGATCCCCTTGATCGCCGACTCGATCTGTTGCGGGCTCATCTCACCGATGCGATAGGTTCTCACGACACCGCTCTTGTCGATGAAGACGTGGACGGGCATCGCGACGGTCCCGAAGCTGCGTCCGGTGGTGCCGGAGTCGTCGATTCCGACGAGCCCGTACGGCTGATTGTACCGTTTGGTGAACTCGGCCGCCTTTCCCGGCGGGTCGAGCTCGTCGATGCCGACGACTTGCAGCCCGCGGGCGCCGTACTTCTGGCGCAGCGTCCGGATCGAGGGCGCCTCGTCGTTGCACGGCCCGCACCACGATGCAAAGAAATTGACGTAGACCGGCTTTCCGCGCAGCTTGTCGAGCACGACGGTTTTTCCGTCGACCGACGGCAATGAGAGCGCCGGGGCTGGCTTACCGACCTGCGGCACCGCGAGCGCAGCTGCGGGGACGAGCGCGAGGACCGCGCCGAGCGCGGCGACGTGAAGGAGACGCACGCTCCTTGGAACGCCCTCCTGCGCTCCGAGGTTCCGGTCGTTCAGACCTCGCGTGTCGCGCCCGAGACGACGGGCCGTCCTGTCATGTGCGTCGACCCGCTCGCCGGCTCGACGGTAACGCTGATCGAGTGCACACCGCGCAGCACGTCGCCCGGGACGACGAGGACCTCGAATCCCCGCATCGACCGATGCAGCATCCCGGGCGACGAGGTCGTGCCGTTGTCGATCCAAACCTGGTAGACCCGATCGGGTCCGGCGTCGGGAAGACCCGCTACGACGAACGCCGTGCGGTGTCGGGCAGCACCGACGATCGCACGTCCTTCGATGCCGTCACCGCGAAGCGGGATGTCCGCCGCTGCCGTCGCGCCCATCTCGGCGACGGTTACCATATCGTTGCTCCGCATCCGCTCTGCGGCTGCACCGCCATAGACCCCGAGTGCGAGGACCGCAGCGGCCGCAACAGCGCGCAAAGCGCGCGGGAAGGGGACGATCTTCGCCGAGCGCGCGCGCAGCGGCGGAGCGGCCCTCATCGGCATGTCGCGTAGGGCTTGCATTACCGGCACATACGACGCGACCTCACGCTGGCATGACGCGCAGTCACGCAGATGGCCCTCGAAGATCGCACGATCCGCTTCGTCGAGCGCGCCGAGCACATACGCTTCGACGTCGCCGTGCGTTCCTTGGTCCTCGGTCATGCTGGTTCTCCTGCCGGCGTCATCAACACACGTAAGCGCTGCATCCCCAATCGAACTCGTCCTTTGATCGTTCCTAGCGGCTCGCCGGTGAGATCGGCAATCTCGCTTTGGCTCAGGCCGCCGAAATACGAAAGCTCGATCGCGTCTCGCTGGGGAGCCGGAAGCTCGCGCAGCGCGGCACGGATATCTCGTTGTTGCTCTCGCATGATTGCCTCGTCGTCGGGTCCGCGCACGTCGGCGACGCGGTCGACCGCCTCGACGAGCGGGAACGTCGCAAGGCGTTTGCGACGGCGACGGTCGATCGCGGCGTTATGCGCGACTTTGGTCAGCCACGCGCGCAGCCGGCTTTCCTCTTCCAACGCATGCGCTCGATCCCACAGACGCATGAACGCCTCGTTGGTCACCTCGGCCGCGAGCTCCGCGTCGCGAAACAGCCTACGTGAGACTGCGTGGACTGCGGGCGCGTGGCGCCGATAGAGCTCCTCGAACGCGTCAGCGCGTCTCCGTGCGACGCATACCACGAGCTCGTGGTCGCTCGCTTCCTCTAGGTCGAGCACCGGGTCGTCTTCTCCTTCCGGAGCTTCTCACGACCCTCACAACGCCGCCACGGGACGAATCGGATCACTCTTCGCCGCTATCTTACATACCGTTTGGAGATAACGTCCCCAGTACGCTCGTGGCGACGAGTACGAGCGCTCCACATCCTTGCTCGAGGAGCAGGCTGCGACGGAGCACGTGTATCCGACCATCATCGCGCACGTGGCGCCGGCTCACCGCCGCGGCGGCGATCATACAGACAACGAGTGCGACCTTGGTCAAGAGCACCCGTCCGTAAGCGACGTTGAGGGCCAGCCCCCAATCGAAGAGGAACGCGCTGTTCGCGATTCCCGTCGCGACGAGCAGCGCAACGGCCGCAAGCGCGACGTTCGAGAAGCGGCGCGTCTCGCTTCGTTCCAAGGCAGGCCGAGCGAACGACGCGCGCAGCCCGAGCGCACAAAGTCCACCGAGCCAGATCCCCGCGGCAGAGAGGTGAACGATATCAGCGGTTCGGTGCAATGCGTCTTCGCTCGCGGCGTGCCCCGTCCCCGAGAGGCTGACGAGCAGCAACCCGGACGCAACGACGATCAGCGCCGAGAAGCGCTCGTGTACGTTGCGCGCAACGAGGACGACGGCGACGATGGCGAACGCCAAAATGAGTCGCACCGTCCACAGCCGTCCGAACTCCGTCTGCGTCAGGACCGCACGGAGGATCGCCGGATCGAAGGCGCCGCGCGAATCACCGCTCAGCGCAGACGCTTCGCAGCCAAGCCATGCGACGCCGGAGACCAGCGCGAAGACCGCAGCGAGCGGTATGAGCCAGCGATCGAGCGACGCGCGGCGCGCGGCGTATACTCCGTAGGCGCTGGCGCCGAAAAGAATCGACGCCGAGCAGTAGTGCACACAGCGCGCCGTGACGAGAATCATCGGCGAGATACTTGGCCGCCGACCGTGAAGGTGTACGCCCCTTGGGTGCGATGGGTGTCGATCGCGCTGACGTCCCACGTCACGTGATACTGTCCCGGCCGCAGCGCGGCGCCGATCGGAACGATCACCAAGGAGCGATCTGCAGACGCTGTCGTCAACGGTCCGGTCGTGACGGCGCGACCGCTCGCATCGGTAACGTGGACGTGCGAGAACGCGGCTTCGACGCCTTCACTGAACTGAATCCGAAGCGCGCCGACTGTCGACGTCGAACCGACGTACTCTGCGTGAGCGTCTGCGAGCGCCGTCATCGAGAGGCTAGTCCCGATGACGGCAACGATGATTCGGAAAAGCATCGTCATGGTGCCCTAGCGCGACTGGACCTGGACCGGCGCTGCGAGCGCACCCGGCGTACCGGGAACGACCACGAGATAGCGGCGATCCGTGTCGGCGCTCGCTGACACGATCTGCCGGATCGGCCCGACCGCGTTGACGATCGCAGATCCGGCGGGGTTCGTCATGAACGACGTGAGCGGCTCGAGCGTGCCGCCGCCGTCCGGCCGCTGCGACAGCGCGAGGACGTAGGGATGAACGGGATCGAGACCGGTGACAGCGCCCTGCAACACCTGCGTGAGCCCTTGCTCGAAGAGCGAGACGGTCGTGGGCGGACGCCCGGTCGTCGACGCGTTCGCAGGGACGAGCGTGAGGTGCGCGGTTTCACCGGCGAGGCCGAGCGGCTGCAGTCCTTGCGTGCCGTTCCCGTCGGGGACGGCGTCCGGAACGTAGGTCACGGCTTGTGGTGCTTGGCCGATCGGAACGTTCCCGATCACCTTGTTCGTCAGCGTATCGATCGCCGCGAGCCGATCCGCGTTCTCGAGGCCCACGTAGACCCGCGTTCCGTCTCCCGACGGCCAGACGCCGTGAGGCAAGTTGCCGACCGGGATCGTCGCCACCTGAGCGAAGTCGCTGGTTCGGAAGACCTTGACTTGGTTCAAGCCTCCGATCGACACGTACGCGAACGTGCCGTGCGCGTTGTGGACGATGTTGACGTGGTTCGAGATCGGGCCCGTATCGAGCGTCTTGAGCAGCGCGAACGGCGGATGCGCGTCGAACACCTGAACCTTTCCGGTGTCCTTGAGCGTGAACCACACCTGCTTGCCGTCGGGCGTCGCGGCGATATTCGGACAGAACGGACTTGCCTGAGGAACGTGGCCGACGATGCGGTGATCGGCGACCGAAACGACGACGGTCTCGGGCGTGTAGGACGAGCAGACGTATCCATACTTTCCGTCGGGCGAGAAGATCTGCATCCCCGGGCCGTTGGGCACGGTGATGCGCGCCTTCTCGTTGTACGTTTGTCCGTCGAGCACCGAGACGTAGTTCTCGCCACGCACCGTGACCCACACCTCCGAGCCGTCGGGCGTGAAGAACGCCTCGTGCGGCGCTCGCCCAACGTAGGTGACGTGTTTTACTGCGTTGGTTGCCGTGTCGATGAACGTCACCGAGTTCGAGCCGATCGACACGACGGCGATCGTCTTATGGTCCGGCGAAAAGCCCATCCCGTGAACGAGTACCTGACCGTGGTAGAGCGGGCTCAAATTCGTCGGCTGCGGGTCTCCGAGACGGATGACGCCGAGCAGCTTGTTGTCGACGGGATCGGTGACGGAAACGGTATTGGAAAATTGCTCCGCCGCGTATACGCGGTCGCGATGGCTGACGGGGATGTCCGGAGCCGTTGCTGCACCGGGCGCCTGACCCGCGGAAGCGGAGAGAACGGGAGCCGTCGCCGTAAGGGCGAGGACCGTCGCTAAAAAGACAGGGAGCTTCACCGGGGGTTCCTCGCTGTGCGTCGCGGCTGGTCGGGTGACGCCACAGACGGCGGCAGCGGCTCGCCGACCGCCAGGCGCATCGCGGCGATCTCCTGCTGCTGCGTCACGATGATTTCCTGAGCGATTCGCTTGAGCCGGTCATTGTGACCGTAGGCGAGTTCCGCTTGCGCCATGTCGATCGCACCTTGATGATGGGGGCTCATCATCGCGACAAAATCTTTGTCGACATCACCCGACGGCTTGATGTCCATTGCTGCCATCATCTTTGTCATGGCAGTATTGTTTTCGTTGATAAACGGTGCTTCGGCTGGACTTGCAGCGATGAGCGTCAGAGCACCGAGAGCGAGAGCGAGCATCGCTGGCTTCGAGCCCACTTTTTAGCCACCGCCGCCGATCGGCGGTACGAAGACACGCTCGATTTCGCTCTCCCAGGCGGCCTGCATCTGTTCGGGCGTCAGGGTGTTCGTATAGTCGGGCTGGAACGGACGTTCAGGATCGGATTTGTCCGGCGTCGTTGCCGGCTTCGCCGGCTGCGAGAAACTCGTCGTGGTGCGAATCATCGTCGAGACGTCTTGCATGGCCTGCGTCGACGCCGGGACTGGGTCTGCCGCTGCGATGCTGGACAACGCTGCAACAAGCGTGGCAACGCCCAGCGTAACAGTAAGGACTTTACGCATCGAGGTTTTCCTTTTGTTTGTTCGGTCGTGCGGTTGTGTCAACCACGTGGCCTAACGCTGCCACGCCCCGCGCGGATCATGCAGAACGCCGAACGCATCGATGCGGCGATAAAAAAACAAAGAAAAAAGGGCCAGCATTATCGCCTGACCCCCGAGAGCGGTCGGTTATCCGGTCTGTGTCGTTACACCAACATGCCGGCGGGGAGGTTCGCAGAGAGGAACGTCGTCTTCTCGATGACGATTGGGCTCGCAAACCACTCGGACGCTTTGTTCGTGAGTGTCGCTGCGATCTCGCCGTGAAGGTGCGCTTCTCGCCCTGCCTCGTCGGTGTGCGAGTCGAAGATGACAAACTGGTTGTTCTCGAGCGCGACCGCGCACCACAGCCCCGTCCCCGGTTCCGCCTCGGCCAGCTTCACGGCGCGGGTGAGGAATGCAGAGACTTCAGCCGCTTTGTCAGGCTTGGCGACGAGGCGAACGAGCAATCCGATTGAATTCATTGAGGTACCAGAGTACGTCCGCCGTACGGGTCCCGATAACGGATGATCTATCGTTGTCTTGTTAGACGACGGTGGGGAATTTGACCGTCGCCGCGTCTTCGCGCATCTGCGCGACAAGCTCGTCTACCGAGGCGAAGGCGCGCTGTCCGCGCACGAACCGGAAGTCGCGCAAGGCGACCTCCTCGCCGTACAGGCCGCCGTGGAAATCGAGCAGCCAGGCTTCGACGGTACGCGCTCCGTCTCCGAACGTCGGATTCGTTCCGATCGAGACGAGGCCGAGATAGTCGCGACCGTCGTGCCGGGCCATGATGCGGTAGACACCGTCGGGCGGCAAGAGCTTTGCGGGCGAGACGACGAGGTTTGCCGTTGGAAAGCCGAGATCGTGTCCGCGTCCGGCACCGAACGTCACCGTACCGCGCACCGTGTACGGAGCACCCAGCAAGCGATCCGCGGCGGCGATGTCGCCGGCGGCGATCAGCGCGCGGATGCGGCTCGATGAGACGCGCTCGCCGTCGTCGAGCTCGTTGCCGACCGCGACGACCAGGCGGTCGCACCGGGCGAGGTGTTCCGAAGCAAACGCGACGTCACCCGCACGCTTGTGGCCGAAGCGGAAGTTCGCGCCGACGACCATCGCGCGCGCGCCGATGCGCGCGATCAGCACGTCATCGAGGAACTCGGTGGGGCTGAGCGACGCGATCGTGCCGTCGAAGGTGAGCACGTACGCTTCGTCGATCCCCGCGCGCGCGAAGGCGTTGACCCGCTCTTCGAGCGTCGTGATCAGCGGCGGCTCCTGTCCGGGCCGTAAGAATGCCGTAGGATGCTCGCGGAAGGTGAGCACCGCGGAGCGCTCGCCGGCGCGACGCAGCCGCAGCGTCTCGCGCACGATGGCGCGATGCCCGCGATGAAATCCGTCGAAGAACCCGATCGCGACGACGCGCGGACGGTCGGACGCGTGCTCCGGCAGCGCGTTGTAGATCTTCACAGGAAGACTTTCCGCGGCGCGAGCAGCGCGCCGACCGTCTCGCCGACGCCGACGAGCGTGCGCGCAGCATCGCGCACGAAAACGTGCTTCTCCGCGGGCGGCTCGGAGAGCGGAACCATGCGGCCGGCACGAAAATCGGTCGCGCCGCGTCCGTCGAGCACAACGGTCGGGATCGGGATTACGCGTTCGGGTGGAACGAGCGACCCGTCAGGATCGCGCGCGATCTCGTCGAGCGTGCGGCTCTCGTAGAGGACGAACGGCCCCGACGCCTCGCGCAGCAGCGCGCCCATGTGACCGACCGTCCCGCACGCTGCGGCGAGGTCTTCGCACAATGTGCGAATGTACGTCCCCTCGCTGCACGCGACGCGCAATCGCACGACGTTGCCTTCACGACCCAAGACGCGCAGCGCGTAGATCGTGACGGTGCGCTCCGCGCGTTCGACCGTCTTTCCCGCACGCGCGAGCGCATAGAGCCGCTGCCCGTCGCTCTTGACGGCGCTGAACATCGGCGGCACTTGGGCGATCGCGCCGGTGAATTGCGGGAGCGCCGCGGCAAGACGCGCATCGACGTCGTCGGGGACGGGACGCTCGCGGAGCGTCTCACCGGTCGCGTCGGCCGTCGTGGTCGCGCGGCCAAGCACGAGGGTGCAGACGTACGCTTTGCGCCGATCGACGATCAGCGGCAACAAGCGGGTCGCCTTTCCCAACGCGATCGGCAGCACGCCCGCCGCCTGTGGGTCGAGCGTCCCAAAATGGCCGATCGCCAGCTTCCCGCCCGGCTCGCGATAGACGTGCCGCAACCGCGCGCCGAACTGCGTCGACGTCGGTCCCGCCGGCTTGAAGAGATTGACGAACCCCAGCACGGAGAGGTCCGGACTACAAGCCTTCGGCGTGCAGCGCGGCGTGGACGCCCTCGATCGCCTTCTGCAGATCCCGCTCCGGATACGTCAGTCCCGAAGCCATGAAGTGTCCGCCGCCGCCGAGCCTCGACGCGGCCGCCTGCACGTTGATCCGCCCACTCGAACGCAGGCTCACGCGCACCGCGCCTTCGTAATCCTTGAAGAGCGCCGCAACCTCGACGCCCTCGATCGCGCGCAAGTGCTGCACGATCTCCTCGGTGTCTTCACCGTCGGCACCGCACTCCTCGAGCATCCGCTCGTCGACGTACGTCCAGCAATAGCGCCCGTCGTCCTGGAGCACCATCCGCTCGAGCGCCATCCCAAGCAGCTTCGTCGCCGCAAAGCGCTTGTTCGCGAAGATCTCTTCGGTGATGAGCGGCTTGTCCGCGCCGAAGTCGATCATCTCAGCCGACATCCGCAGCACGTCAGCGGTCGTGTTCGTATGCATGAACGCGCCCGTGTCCGTCATGATCGTGGTCAGGATACACGTCGCGACATCAGGCGTGATCGCAATGTCCATCGCCTTGAGCAACCGCAGGACGCACGTCCCAGTCGACGCTTCGGTCGGAATGACGTAGTTGAGCGCGCCGAAGTGCGAGTTTCCCAAGTGATGATCGATGTCGAGCATATTCGCTCGATCGATCTTCGGAAGAAACTCGCCCGCGCGCGTATAGTCGCTCATGTCGCAGAACACCCAAAGCGTATCCTTGGGCAGATTTGCCGCAACCTCACGCGAGACGTGCTCGGCATCCGGCAAGAAGCGCAGATTCCGCGGCACGGGATCCTGCTGGAAATACCCGACGCGCTTCCCGAGCGACTTCATCGCAAGCCCAAGCGCCAACCCCGCGCCGAGCGTATCACCGTCCGGCTTCACATGCGAAACGAACATGAACGAGGAACGCCGACGCAGCTCGGCAACGACCTGTTCCGTGCTCGCCGATTCGGTGACGATCTCGGCTGCGCGCGCAGAGCTACTCATCGACGATCTTGGCCCTCTCCAGCGTCTTGTGCAACGCGATGGCCTTCTCGGTCGTGCGATCTTCGATGAACACCAATTCCGGCGTATACCGCAGATCGATTGCGTTGCCCAGTTCGCCGCGGATGAACCGCGACGCCGACTTGAGCGCGTCCATGCTCTGGCGCGCGACGTGCCGATCCCCAATGATCGACACGTACACCTTACACTGCTTCATGTCGGTCGTGATCTCACAACGCACGACGGTCACGAACCCCATCCGGGGGTCCTTGATGTCTTCCGCGATGATCTTCGCCAACGCGCGCTGGATCTCATGATCGATCTTCGCCTGCCGCTGCGGCTTCACGGGCGCCTCGTCAACTCTCGACGCCGCAGCATCATATACCGAATCGCAACCACAAACACGAATCCCGCAACGAACCACGCAACCGTCGGCGGCCGATGAAACGCCACCCCCAACACAAAGAGCGCCACCACCGTCGACGCCCCATCAATGAGCGCTTGCCGCAACGCCGGGCTCACGGTGCCACCTTGCGCGCACGCCGCTCACGAACGCTGATGACAGTCAACGCGACGAGAGACGCGAACCAAACGGCGAGACCGACTCCTCTTCCAATCCGCGCGTGCGGCACTCCCCAGCTCAGCGCGAAGTAGAGGATCATGCCGAGCGTCATGAACGTCAGCAAAGCGCGCCGGGCCGGCGTTGCGTCCGCCCAGATCATGCTCTGCTCACCCGCGCTTCGACAAGCTCAGCGAGGCGACGTGCTTCGACAAGCTCAGCATGACAGTGG
>CAZABL010000015.1:0-2709 GCA_964483365.1 uncultured bacterium | reverse complement strand
GCGGGGGCGGCGACGTGGTGGCGTCGGGGCGTCGCAGCAATCCGCGAAGCCAGGATGGCGAGAGCGGATTGTGCGCGAGTAGCGATTCCGCACGGATGCGGAATCGCGGGCGTCCCCGACGACACCGCGTCGCCGGCCACGCCCGCCCCGATCCCAACCATTACGCCGGCTGCAACTCGGGAGCAACGAGCTCGGAGGTGTAAGCCTCGATGACGTCTCCCTGCTTGAGATCGCCGAACTTCGCGACTTGAATGCCGCACTCGAAGTTTTCAGCAACTTCGCGCACGTCGTCCTTGAAGCGCCGCAGCGACTCGATCTCGCCCTCGAACACGACCGCCGCATCGCGCAGAACGCGAACCTTGGCGTTGCGCGTGATCTTGCCGGACTGCACGTAGCAACCCGCGATCGTCCCGACCTTCGAGACCTTGAAGATCTCGCGAACTTCGGCGCGACCGAGCGTGATCTCGCGGAACTTGGGCGCGAGCATCCCGACCATTGCCTTCTTGAGGTCGTTCTCCACGTCGTAGATGACCTGGTAGAAGCGGAGATCGACCTGCTCCGACTCGGCGAGACGCTTGACCGCCTCGTCGGGACGGATGTTGAACCCGATGAGCACCGCGTTCGAGGCTGCGGCGAGGTTGACGTCGTTCTCGGTGATTCCGCCGACGCCGGCGAGGATGACGCGCACGTCGACCTCCGAGGTCGAGAGCGACTCCACGCGGGCGCGCAGCGCCTCGACCGAGCCCTGTCCTTCGGCTTTGAGGACGAGGTTGAGCGTCTTCTGACCGCCGTCTGCCGGCATCTGCATGAACGTCTCGAGCGAGACGCGCGCGCCGCCGGTCGACGCCGCGATACGGACGTCGCGCCGTTTCGTCTGCCGTTTGGCAGCCGCTTCACGCGCCGACTTCTCGTCGGAGACGACCATCATCGTGTCGCCGGCCGACGGAACCTCGTTGAGCCCCATGATCTCGACCGGGATCGACGGCCCGGCCTTCTTCACTTGCTTGCCCTTGTCGTCGAGCAGCGCGCGAATCTTGCCGTAGCTCGCTCCGACCACCACGACGTCGCTGACGCGCAGCGTCCCGTTCTGCACGAGCACGGTCGCGACGGCACCGCGTCCGCGATCGAGCGCGGATTCGATGACGACGCCGGCCGCACGCCGGTGCGGATTGGCGCGAAGTTCCTTGAGATCGGCTTCGAGCAGCACGGTCTCGAGCAGCTGGTCGATGTTCTGACCGGTGCGCGCGGAGACGGGGACCATTTCGATCTTGCCGCCCCATTCGACCGGCTGCAGCCCTTCATCGGTCAGCTGCTGCTTGACCCGATCCGGCTGCGCGTCTTCCTTGTCCATCTTGTTGATCGCGACGACGATCGGAACGCCCGCGGCCTTGATGTGCGAGATCGCTTCCTTCGTCTGCGGCATCACGCCGTCGTCGGCGGCGACGACGAGGATCGCGACGTCGGTGACTTTCGCACCGCGCGCGCGCATCGCCGTGAACGCCTCGTGACCCGGGGTGTCGATGAACGTGATGTTGCGGCCGTTCTGCTCGACCGTGTACGCACCGATCTTCTGCGTGATACCGCCGGCTTCACCCGCAGCGACGCTCGCCGAGCGAATCTTGTCGAGCAGCGAGGTCTTGCCGTGATCGACGTGGCCGAGGACGGTGACGACCGGAGGCCGCGCCTGCAGCATCTCCGGCTTGTCCTCTTCCTGCTCGACGACGACTTCTTCGCCGGCTTCCTTGACGATCGCGTTGAAGCCGAACTTGCGCGCGACGGCGATCGCCTGATCCGAGGAGATGTTCTGGTTGATCGTCGCCATCGTGCCCATGCGGAAGAGCTCCTTGATGACGTCCGCTGCCGGAACGATCATCGAGGTCGCGAGCTCTTGCACGGTGAGCACGTCCGGGATCTCGATCGACTCGAGCTTCTGCGGCTCGGTGCGCTCGTCGAAGCCGCGGCCGCCGGTCTGACGGCGCTGCTTCTCCAGCCGCATCTCCGCGTCGCGGGCCTTCTTGGCCTCGAGCTGCTCACGGGTCTGTCGCCCGCGCTGGCCGGGCCGACCACCACCGCCCGCGGACGGGTTGGGCCCCTGGTTGACACCAGGGCCACCCGGCGTCGGACCGCCGCCCGGGCGCGGACCGCCGAACGGACGCGGCGGCGCCGTCGCACCCGGAATCGGACGGAAGGGACCGTTGCCGACCGGACGACGACCGGGCGCGCCGGGACCACCCGGTGCACCAGGCTGACCCGGACGCGGCGGCTGCTGATACTGGCCCGGACCACCCTGACCGGGACGCGGCGCAACGCCGGGACGGCCCGGAATCTGACCGTTACCGGCCTGCCCCGGCTGACCCGCGGGACGCTGGGGCGGACGCGGCGGACGAACCGACGACTGGCCCGACGGCACCGGACGGAGCTGCGGGACCGACTGATCGGGGACGATCGGCCGACGCGGCATCGGACCCGGCTGGCCCGGACGCGGCGAAACACCCGGGCGCGACGGAGCACCGGCACCACCTTGCGGCGGAGCTTGCGGTGCCCGCGCGGCGGGCTGCTGCTGTTGGGGCGCCTGCGGGCGCGGCCGCGGCGGTGCCGGCGGCACCGGGCGCAACGTTGGTGTCGGCGGTGTCGGCTCGGTCGCCGGTGCCGCTGCGGCTGGGCGCTCCGGTGCGGCGGCCGGCGGTTCCGGCGCCTGGGGTGCTGCCG
>CAZABL010000014.1:13303-55792 GCA_964483365.1 uncultured bacterium | reverse complement strand
CGCTCGATGCTGATTGCGCGGTTGCGAGCCGAGCGACGGCCGTACCGCCGTGCACAGAAGCTCGTGAGAACGGCGATCATGTCCTGCACGAGATCGTCGTTCATCTCCGATGCGTCCACGACGATGAGCCGTCGGCCGGACGCGGCGAGTGCGGCTTCGAGATACTCCGAACCGAAGCGCGCAAAGCGATCCCGATGTTCGACCACCACGGCGCCGATCTTCGCATCGGACAACAAGCGAAGCAGCTTGCGGCGTTTGCCGTTCAGGCCGCAGCCCACTTCAGCAACCGACTCGATGACACGCAAATCGCGCTCAGCCGCGTACTGCGAGAGCCGAGCCAACTGCCGGTCGAGATCGTTGCGCTGATCGTGGCTGCTCACCCGCGCGTACAGCGCGACCGTGGTTGGCTGCTCCTCCATTGGTGCGTCGATGAGGATCGTCCCGCCCGGCAATTGCCGCCACGGCACCGGCATCGTATCGTCCTTCACCCAGCGCCAGGCGGTCCTATAGGAAATGCCTTGCCGACGCGCCCACTCGACCAACTTCACCGCCCAAGGCTACCATGCGAACATACGTTTGGCAATACGTGACATGCGCTGCGGAGCAGTTGCCAACCCCCGGGGTCCCCCTGTCTAGGTCCGTTGGCCCTGTTCGCGCGCACCCTCTCGCACTTGGGCCCAGCCGGCGCGATTGAGAGAATCGTCGCGACAGCTGCGGAGGCACGGGTTGATGGCAGGCTCGCAGGTCGCGGAGGCGACCGCGGACAGGAGTAACGTCCGCGTTTCTCAGGTTGGTGAACAGCGTCTCCCCGCCGTTCTCGAGCCCGCGGTTCCCGGTCTGCCGCTTGCGTCGTGGTGTGCGCAGAATCGCCTGTGGCTCGACGAGCTCATCCTCGAGCACGGTGCGGTGCTCTTTCGCGGCTTCGATCTCCCGACGCCGCGTGCGTTCGAGGAAGTCGCGCGCATGGTATGCGGCGATCTCTACGGTGAGTACGGCGATCTTCCGCGCAATCTCGCAGGCGAGCGCATCTATCATTCGACCCCGTATCCCGCCGATCAGATGATCCTGTGGCACAACGAGAGCTCGCATCTCTCGCGCTGGCCGATGCGGATCAACTTCTTTTGCGTGACGCCGGCGGAGAAGGGCGGCTGCACGCCGGTCGTCGACACGCGCGCGCTCATGCACGAGCTCGCTCCGGACGTCATCGATGCGTTCCGCAGCAAGGGATTGCTGTACGTGCGCAACTTCATGGCGGGGATCGAGCCGACATGGGAGCAGTTCTTCCACACCGAGGATCGCGAGCAGGTCGAGCGCCTGTGCCGTGAGGCGGGCAGCGAGGCGGAATGGCGCGGTGACGGTCACCTGCGCGTTCGCCAGCGCGCGCAGGGCGTCGCGCGTCATCCGAAGACCGGTGAGGAGGTCTTTTTCAATCAAGTGCAGCTGCATCACGTCGCGTGTCTCGACGAGGAGACGCGCGAGGGACTGCGCGCGCTTTTCGACGAGGACGATCTTCCGCGCACCGTCTGGTACGGCGACGGCTCGCCGATCCCCGACGATGTCATCGCCCATATCCTCGAGGTCTATCACCGCACCTGCGTGCGCTTTACTTGGCAGCGCGGCGACATGATCACGATCGACAACATGCTTGCCGCGCACGCACGCGACACGTATGAGGGATCGCGGCAGATCGCGGTCGCGATGGGGCAGATAGTCGGGTCGGACCAGCAGGGGTGATTCTCGGGGCCATGACACTCCGACGCGACGACGTACACGTCTGGGTCGCTGATCTCGCGCCGCTCGCACACCGGGTGGCGGAGTCGGCTGCGCTTCTCGGCGGCGACGAACGCGATCGCGCGGCGCGCTTCCGTTTCGCGGCCGACCGGTCGCGCTACGTCCTCGCGCACGGACTCCTGCGCGTGACGCTCGCGCGCTACGTCGGTTGTGAGCCGCGTGCGCTTGCGTTCGAGCGCGGTGTCTTTGGGAAGCCGTCGCTCACCGGGGCGGCGCGCGACGCGATCGAGTTCAACCTGTCCCATTCCGGGGACCGGGTCCTTATCGCGGTCGCGCATCGCGCGGTCGGCGTTGACGTCGAGCGGCGGTGCGAACAGACGGAGTGCGAGCGCGTTGCTGCTTTCGTCTTTTCCGCGGCGGAGCGAAACGCGCTCGCGGCGCTGCCGCGTGAACAGCGCAGTGCCGCGTTCTTCGCGGCGTGGGCGCGCAAAGAGGCGTACATCAAAGCGACCGGCTACGGTCTTGCGTACGGGTTGGACACGTTCGACGTCAGCCTCACGACCGTTCCGAACGTGCTTGCGGACCGCCGTGCGCCGCGCGGCGCGACGTGGACGCTGCGCGATGTTGACGCGGGTTCGAGTTACGCTGCGGCGGTCGTCGCGGCGGGAAGCGGGTGGCGTCTGGAGACGTTTGTCTTCGGCGCTCGTGCGGAATGGTGGGCGGCATGATTGCGTCACGGATCGCGGCCGCCGAGCACGCGCAAATCGATCTTTGGACGCAGCGCGCAACCGATGCGTCGCCATCGCTTCCGCTGCGCTTGGCGACGCTCGGCGCGCCGGACGCGTCGGCGCGCGTTCGTACGAGCTTTTCGTTCTCCACGGCTGCGCTCAGCGGGATCGCTGCCGCTGCCCGCGCGCACCACACCGGCGAGCGCAGCGTCGTTGCGACGCTGTTCGCCACGCTCTTGCACCGGTATTCCGACGACTCGCCGATCCTCGTCGCCCACGCGACCGACGACAACGGGGTCTCGCTGCTGCGCGTCGAGCTCGCCGACGATCCGCCCATCGGCGATCTGATCGATGACGTCGGGGCGGAGATCGCGCGCGCCGCGGACACCAGCGTCTCCGCTGAGATGCTCGGGGACGGCGGCGTTCCGGCGCACGCGTTCTTTTCGTGGTCAGAGCGTGCCGACCGCGACGAACGGGAGAGCCACGATTCGGCGTCGCGGACGGCGGCGACGTTGCGGTGCCGGCGGAGCCCAGGGAAGCTTCGCTGCGTGATCGAGTTCGACGGCAAGGTTGCCGACGACGTCGGCGTTGGACGCTTTGCGGCGCACCTACAGACCGCCGCTGCGTCACTGGCGGAAGCGTCCGCCGAGACGGCCCGGACGCTGCCGCTGTTGACGGAAGAAGAGCGAGAGCAGCAGGCGCGCTGGAACGCGACGCAGCTGCCGTACGACCGGACACGGTCACTCATCGGCGAGGTGCGGAGGCACGCAGCGCTCGCGCCTGACGACGTCGCCGTTGCATGCGGTGACGAGACACTCACGTACGCGCAGCTCGACAGACGCGCGACCGCGCTGGCACGCGTCTTGCGTGCGCGCGGCGTCGTGCCGGGGACGCTTGTCGTGGTCTTCGTCGAGCGATCGGTCGACATGCTCGTCGCCGTGGTCGGGATCCATGCCGCCGGCGGCGCGTACGTGCCGATCGACCCGACGTATCCGGAAGAACGCGTCGCGTTCATGCTCGGCGACTCACAAGCGCCGGTCGTCGTCACGCACGAGCGCCTGCGCGCCGTGTTGCCGCGCGTTCCCGTCGACGTCGTCACCTTCGAGGAGGCTGCGAGCGACACCGGGGAGCACGACGTCGTTCCCTTGGAGCCCGACCCGAACCGTTTGGCGTACGTTATCTACACCTCCGGCTCGACGGGACGCCCCAAGGGCGTGCTGATCGAGCACGGCTGCGTCGCGAACTTGCTGGCCGGGGTCGAACCGGCGATCCCGATCGGTCGCGGCGACACGCTCGTCGCGCTCGCGTCGCTGTCGTTCGATATGTCGGTGCTCGACGTCTATCTGCCGCTCGTCAACGGTGCGCGGATGGTCGTCGCGACCCGCGAGACGGCGACGAATCCACGCGCGCTCAGCGCGCTCATGCAGCGCTGCGGCGTGACGCACATGCAGGCGACGCCGTCGACCTGGCGGATGCTGATCGATTCGGGTTGGAGCGGCCAGCGCGGACTGACGATCGTCACCGGCGGCGAGGCCCTTCCGGCACCGCTCGCCGTACAGCTGCTCGAACGCGCCGATCGCGTCTTCAACTTCTACGGTCCCACCGAGGCGACGGTGTGGGCGACGATGCGTCGCGTGACGCCGGACGATGTGACGATCGGGACGCCGCTCGCGAACGTGCGCGCACACATCCTCGACGGGCACGGACACGCGTCGCCGGTCGGCGTCACCGGCGAGCTGCACCTTGGCGGCGACGGCCTCGCGCGCGGCTACCTCAATCGCCCCGAGTTGACCGCGGAACGGTTCATCGCCGACCCGATCGATCCGGGCAGCCGGCTCTACCGCACCGGCGATCTGGGCCGCTATCGTGACGACGGCAGCATCGAGTATCTCGGGCGCAACGACTTTCAGGTCAAGCTGCGCGGGCATCGCATCGAGCTTGGCGAGGTCGAGGACGCGCTCGCGTCGCAGCCGGGCGTGCGCTCTGCGATCGCGACCGTGCGCGAAGACGTCCCGGGCGATCCGCGACTCATCGGCTACGTTGCGGTCGGTTCGAACGCCGACATCTCGGCGTCGATGTTGCGCCGTGCGCTGCTGCGCTCGCTCCCGTCGTACATGGTGCCGGACACGGTCGTCGTGCTCGACGACCTCCCGCTCAACGACAACGGCAAACTCGACCGCAAGCGGCTGCCGCCGCCTGCCACGCGTGCCCACGAAAGCGCGGGAGTCGCACCACGCACGCCGCTCGAAGCGCGGCTGCTCGCTATTTGGGAAGAGGTCCTCGACCTCCGCCACATCGGCGTCACGGACGACTTCTTCGATCTCGGCGCAACGTCGATCACCGCCGCGCGCGTCTTCGAGCGTATCGAGCGCGAGCTCGGCGCGTCGCTGCCGATCTCGCCGCTCTTCCAGGCGCCGACGATCGAGCGTCTCGCCGCGCTGATCGAAGCTGGTCGTCCCGAACGGCGCTGGAACTCGCTCGTCCCGATCCAGCCGCTCGGCACGAAGACACCGATTTTCTGCATACACGGCGGGGCAGGTACGATCTTGCACTTCCAACCGCTGGCGCGGCGTTTTGGGACGGATCAGCCGTTCTACGGCTTGCAAATGCAAGGTCTCTACGGTGACGCACCGCCGCACATCGAGATCCCCCAGATGGCGAAGCACTACATCCGCGAGATCCGCAGCGTGCAGCCGCACGGACCATATCTGATCTTCGGCTACTGCTTCGGCGGGATCGTCGCGTTCGAGATCGTCCGCCAACTGCGTAGCGCTGGTGAACAGGTCACCGTACTCGTCTCGATCAACGGCCCGTCGCCGGAATACATCCGTACGAAGGGCGGTCCCGGGGGCCACCCGGAGACGGTGACGGAGTTGCCGCGGGCGCACGGAGTCGCCGCGAAGGCGATACGGCTCGCGAAGCGCGCCTACTGGAAGCTGCGGTGGGAGCTTGGCGAAGGGCGGGCGACGCGTTGGCTCGACGCGCGCACACGCACGTACTCGCGCTTTGGACGTCCGCTCCCTGATGGATGGCGCCGACCTGCAATTTACCGTATCTGCTGGCGCGCGGAGCGCCGCTTCCAACCGCATCCCGTCGACGTGCCCGTCGTCGTCTTCGCCGCGGCGGGTCTGTACCGCGCACCGGATCTGGGCTGGGGACCGTATGCGACGGCCGGGATCAAGACGTTCGAGGTGCCGGGGAACCACCGCAACCAACGCGACGCGATGGCGGAGCCGCACGTCGCGTTTTTAGCCGATCACCTCAGCGACGTACTTGGCCGAGGTGTGTGACGTGGTCATCGATCCCGGCCGCGAGCGCGCGTGCGCGAGCAGCGAGCGAAGGCAAACCTTCCCGCTGTCGCTCGCACAGCGGCGCTTGTGGTTGCTCGACGCGATGGATCCCGAGAGCATCGTCTATCTCGTCTCCAGCGCATTTCGCCTCGTGGGACCGCTTCGTGTCGGTGCGCTCCAGTGCGCGGTGGAAGCGCTGGTCGAGCGCCACGCGTCGCTGCGAACGACGTTTGCAATGCAGGAGGGCGAGCCGATTCAAGTCGTCGCCGAACGTGGCGACGTCACGCTTCGTGTCATCGATTTGAGCGAGTCCGACCCGGACCAGCGGGAGACGGAGAGCCGGCGGATCGTCGCGGACATCACCGGTCGCAGCTTCGATCTCGCCGCGGGACCGCTGCTTCGCGCCGTTCTGCTGCGCCTCTCGCCGGACGATCACATCCTGGTGCTCGTCCGTCATCACATCATCAACGACGCCCGCTCGAATGAGATCTACAGCCGCGATCTCAATGCCCTTTACCGCGCCTTCGTCAGCGGCGAACAGTGCGAACTCGAGCCCTTGACGGTGCAGTACGGCGAGTACGCGGCACGAGAGCACGAACGGCTTCACGGGGATGTCCTCGCGCGAGAGCTCGCGTATTGGAAGGAGTCCCTCGCCGGCGCGCCGTCGTTCGTGGATCTCCCCGGTGACCGTCCGCGGCCGCCGGTCCAGACCTTCAACGGCGCGGTGGAAACACGCCGGCTCGAACCGGAGCTGCCCGCGGCGATCGCGGCCTGCGCTCGCGCGCATCGCTGCACGCCGTTCATGGTGCTGCTCGCCGCGTACGCCGCATTGCTGCACCGCTACAGCGGCTCGAACGATCTGGTCATCGGCTCACCGATCGCGAATCGTGACGCGCCCGAGCTCGAAGGCGTCATCGGGTTCTTCGTCAATACGCTCGCGCTTCGGATCCGCATCGACCCGCAGATGCGCTTCACCACGTTGATCGAGCACGTGCGCGAGACTGTACTCGGTGCGTTCGAGCACCGAGAGATCCCCTTCGAGCGACTCGTCGAAGAGCTCCGTCCGCAGCGGAGCCTTGCCCATCCGCCGCTTCTGAATGTCTCCTTTTTGCTGCAACAGGGCCAGAGCCATCCGCTCGAGCTCGTCGGGTTGCGCGTTGAGCCCTTTCCGCTCGAACGCACGACCGTCAAGTTCGACCTCACGCTTGGGATCGAGCAGCATGACGGACGCATGATGTGCGCCGTCGGCTACAAGACCGATCTGTTCGAGCGCGAGACGATCGTGAGGATGCTCGACAACTTCGCGACAGTACTCGCGGCAGCGGTACATGATCCCCAGTCCCAGGTCACCGACCTTCCGATTCTCTCAGAGACGGAGCGGCGCCGCATCCTGGTCGAGTGGAACGACACCGCGCGCCCGTTTTCCGCGGAGCGCGCGATCCACGAGATCTTTGAAGATGTCGTCCAACAGACTCCCGAAGCGGTCGCGGCCAGTTTGGGCGATGCGAACATCAGCTACGGGGAGCTCAACGCGCGTGCGAACCGGGTTGCGCGACAGCTACGCGCACGCGGCGTTACGAACGAAACGCCGGTCGCGATCGCGGTCGAACCGTCGTTCGAGATGCTCGCCGGCGTGCTCGCGACCCTCAAGGCGGGCGGCGTGTACGTCCCGCTCGATCCTCGCTATCCGGACGAACGGCTGCGGTTCATCGTGCGCGACAGCGGCGCGGCGGTCGTACTCACGCAAGAGCGGTTGCGCCGGCGGCTCGAAAATAGCGGCGTGCCGATCGTCGTGCTCGACGCGGCAGCAGACGAGAACGAGGGCGAGCCGAGCGAGAACCTTGCCGGCGCTCTCGGCGGCGATGCTCCCGCCTACGTCATCTATACGTCGGGGACGACGGGGACGCCGAAAGGTGTCGTCGTTCCACATCGCGCCGTGAATCGGCTCGTGATCGGGGGCGAGTACGTCCCCTTCGGTCCTGACCTCACGATCGCGCAGCTCTCGAACTTCTCGTTCGATGCGGCAACGTTCGAGCTGTGGGGTGCTCTGCTGCACGGCGCGCGGCTGGTGATCGTCCCGAAAGACGTCCTGCTGTCGCCATCCGATTTCATCGCGCTGCTGCAGCGCGAGCGGATCGGCGCGATGTTCGTGACCTCGGCGTTGTTCCAGCAACTCGCGCACCTCTCGCCGAGCGCGTTCGAGCATGTTCGCTACGTGCTCGTCGGCGGTGAACGGGTCGATCCGAGCGCGGTGAACGCCGTGCTCAGTGCCGCTCGTCCCGAGAAGGTCATCAACGCGTACGGGCCGACGGAGACAACGACGTTCGCGGCGACGTACGATGTCGAGGAGCGCGGGGATCGTGCCGAAGCGTCGATCCCGATCGGGAGACCGATCGCGAACACGCGTCTCTATGTGCTCGACGCGCGTCGGCGTCCGGTTCCCATCGGCGTCGTCGGCGAGCTGTACATCGGTGGACCTGGTGTCGCCCTCGGTTATCTGAACGCACCCGAGCAAAGTGCTGAGAAGTTCGTCGCCGACCCGTTCTGTGAAGGGCCGTACGGCGTCGTCTACCGGACCGGGGATCGCGCACGCTATCGCGCCGACGGTGCCGTCGAGTTCCTCGGCCGGCTCGACCGCCAAGTGAAGATTCGCGGCTTTCGGGTGGAACCCCAGGAGGTCGAGACGATCCTGGGAGCGCACCCGGCGGTCGCCGCCGCCGTCGTCGACGTCGAAGAGGCGACACCCGCGGACAAACGGCTCGTCGCTTATGTCGTCCCGGCCGAAAGGACGACGGTCAACGGGGATGAGCTGCGCGCGTACCTCGCCCGCACGTTACCGGAGTATATGCTTCCATCGACGGTGACGGTCGTCGACGCACTTCCCTTGACGCCGAACGGGAAGATCGATCGTGACGCGCTGCGCACCTTGCCGCAGTCCGTAGCGGCGGTACCGCATGACGAGGAACGGAACCCGCTCGAGCTCCATCTTGCCCTGCTGTGGCAAGAGGTTTTGGGGTGCGGGCCGATCAGCCCGACCGACGATTTCTTCGCGCTGGGCGGGCACTCGCTGCTCGCCGTCGTCCTGATGAAGCGGATCGAAGAGACGTTCGGGCGACGCGTCCCGGTTTCGGCGCTCTTCGTCGAACCGACGATCCGCCACCTCGCGCGCGTCCTGGTGGACGATGCGCGCGACGAGGCGCGCAACCTGCTGATCCCGGTGAGCGCGACGGGGACGCAGCCGCCGTTCTTTTTCCTCCACGGCGATCTCACCGGCGGGGGCTACTACTCGCGCGCGGTGCAGCGCGAGCTCGGCGACGATCATCCCTTCTATGTCTTCGCGCCGCACGGAACCGACGGTCGGCCGGCGCCGCACACGATCGAGGAGATGGCCGCTGACTACGTTGCGACGCTGCGCGAGGTGCGGCCGCAGGGGCCGTATCGGCTCGGCGGCTTCTGCAGCGCAGGGCTGATCGCGTTTGAAATGGCACGGCTGCTCGAGCGAGACGGCCAGCGCGTCGACCGTCTCGTGCTGATCGATACACCGGTCCGAGGAATACGCTACGTTCCTTTCGCCGATGCGCTTGCCGGGATCGCGTCCTCGGGCGGCGCGAACGAGCGGCAGATTCGCGCGTTGCGCACGTTCGTCGTCAGACGTCTGGCCACGATCGACCGACTGGCGCAGGCGCCCTGGGCCGACCGCATGACGTTCTTGCGGCGCAAAGTGCGCGAAGCGCGTGAAGGAGCGGACGACGCGCCCAACGGGTTCGTCGACGCCTGGCGCGGGTTGAGCGCGCAGTACGTGCCGCGCCGTTTCGACGGCGAGGTCACGTTGCTGTGGTGCTCGGCACGCACCGCCGAGGAGCGCGAACGTCTTTCGCGCGATTGGAGAGCCGTGACGGCGAAGATCGCGGTCGCGACGATTCCGGGCGATCATCTTGGCTCCATCACCTCCCACCTCGCCCAGACCGCCGCCGTCATCGCGCGCGCGGTTCGCAAGGATTGCGCATGAAGGCATCACCGTCGCCGGATCGCGACGACCTGTTCGACCAACGTCTGGCTGCGTTGTCGCCGGCGAAGCGCGCGCTGCTCGAGCGGCTCCGTCCTGTCGCGCCGGCCGCGGCGCAGGCGATTCCCCGCCGAGAACCGGGCGCTGCGGTTCCGCTGTCGTTTGCGCAACAGCGTCTGTGGATGCTCGACGCGATCGAGTCCGAGAGCGCCGCCTACAACGTCTCGACGCTGCTCCGGATCGACGGCCCCCTCGACGTGACCGCGCTCGAGCGCAGCATCGCTGAGCTGGTGAGCCGTCACGAATCGCTGCGCACGACGTTCGCGCTCGAGGGCGACGAACCGGTGCAGGTCGTAGCGCCGCACGGCGAGGCCACGTTGCGCGTCGTCGACCTGACCTCGCTCCCGGCGCCTGAACGACCCACGGCGTGCGACCGCATCGTGCTCGAGGAGACCGAGCGGACCTTCGACCTCGCTACCGGCCCACTGCTGCGCACGCTGCTCGTGCGCCTCGCGCGCGAAGAACATCTCCTCATTCTCGTGCGCCATCACATCATCAACGATGCGCGTTCGAGTGAGATCTACGCGTCCGAGCTGAGCGAGCTCTACCGGGCGTTCAGCGCCGGAGAGCCGTCGCCGCTCGCGCCGCTGTCGATCCAGTACGGCGATTACGCGATCTGGCAACGCGAGCAGCTGCGCGGAGAGCTGCTCGACCGCGAGCTGGCCTACTGGAAGGAACGTTTGGCCGGCGCGCCCGCGCTCGTCGATCTCCCGACCGACCGGCCTCGCCCGGCGATCCAAACGTTCAACGGCGCGGTCGAGTCGATGACGCTGCCGCGCGAGCTCGCTGCCGGGCTCGCGAGCCTCGGACGACGCACGCGCAGCACATCGTTCATGCTGTTCCTCGGCGCGTTCACCGCACTGCTCTCGCGCTACACCGGACGCGACGATCTCGTCGTCGGAACGCCGATCACGAATCGCAACGCACCCGAGCTCGAGGGCGTGATCGGCTTCTTCGTCAACACGCTCGCACTGCGCACGACGGTTGATTCCGAAGCGAGCTTCCTCGCGCTGCTCGAGCAGGTTCGCGAGGACGCGCTCGGCGCGTTCGAGCATCAAGAGCTGCCGTTCGAGAAGCTCGTCGAAGAGCTGCGGCCCGAGCGCAGCCTGAGCTATCCGCCGATCGTCAACGTGTTCTTCGTCCTTCAGACCAAAGCGGCGCGCGACTTCGCGCTCGGCGACGGTGTGAGCGTCACGGAGCTCCAGCATCCACGGACGACCGCGAAGTTCGACCTCACGCTAGCGGTCGACGAGAGCGATCGCGGCGTGACCTGCGCGATCGAGTACAACACCGACCTGTTCGAGCGCACGACGATCGTGCGGATGCTCCGTCACCTGACGAACCTGCTGCGCGGGATCGTGCGCGACGCGAACCTCCCCGTCGGCGATCTCCCGCTGCTCGATCAGAGCGAGCTGCAGCACATCGTCAACGAGTGGAACGCGACGCAGAAGCCGCTCCCTGCGGTCGACGGTATACATCGTCTCGTCGAGGCGCAGGTGGCATGCACTCCCGACGCCGTTGCCGTCACGTTCGGGGATCAGCACGTCACGTATCGGGAGCTGGACGAGCGCGCCGATCGCCTTGCGCGACGGCTGCGGGCCGGCGGCGTCGGTGCCGATGTCCCGGTCGGCGTCTGCCTCGAACGGTCGATCGAGATGATCGCGTGCGTGCTCGCCGTGCTCAAAGCCGGCGGAGCCTACGTCCCGCTCGATGCGTCGTATCCGCCCGGGCGCCTGAGCGCGATGCTCGACGAACTGCCGCTCCTCGTGACGCGGCGCGCGCTCGCGGCACGGCTCCCCGAGCACAAGGCGACGATCTGTGCGATCGACGAGGACGACGGGAAAGCCCAGGAGGCTCCGCCGCCGAGCGGAGACGCCGACAACCTCGCCTACGTGATCTACACCTCGGGATCGACGGGGCGGCCGAAAGGCGTCGCGATGGCGCATCGGCCGCTGCTGAACTTGCTCGCCTGGCAGCGGCATCGCTCCGGTGACGAGCGCGCGCCGCGCACGCTCCAGTTTGCGTCGCTGTCGTTCGACGTGTCCTTCCAGGAGATCTTCGCGACGCTGACCTGCGGCGGCACGCTCGTGCTCGTCGACGAGGAGACACGCCGCGACGCGAGCGCGCTGCTGCGCACGATCGCCGACGAGCGGATCGAGCGTATCTTCTTGCCGTTCGTCGTGCTCGAACAGCTCGTCGAGACCGCGCAGGCGGAGGATCTCGTCCCGAACGCGCTACGCGAGGTCATCACCGCGGGCGAGCAGCTCAAGGTGACCGAGCCGATGCGCGCGTTCTTCCGGCGCTTGCCGAGCTGCACGCTCGACAATCAATACGGGCCGACCGAGGCGCACGTCGTGAGTGCGTATCGGTTGAGCGGACCACCGGACCACTGGCCGGATTTGCCCCCGATCGGACGGCCGATCGCAAACGATCGGCTCTACGTACTCGACCGCCGCGCACGGCCGGTTCCGCTCGGCGTGCACGGAGAACTGTATATCGGCGGAGCCGGTCTGGCACGCGGCTATCTGAACCGCGACGATCTGACGGCAGAGCGGTTCGTCCCCGACCCGTTTACGGGAGCGGGATCGCGGCTGTACCGGACCGGCGATCTCGTGCGCTTGCGCACGGACGGCGAGATCGAGTTCCTCGGACGGCTCGATCGGCAGATCAAGATTCGCGGCTTCCGCGTCGAGCTGGCCGAGATCGAAGCGGCGTTTCGCCGTCTGCCGGCGGTCCGCGACGCGGCCGTCGTCGCCGACGACGAGTTGGGCGAGATGAAGCGCCTCGTCGCGTACGTCGTGCCCGACGATGCGAACGTCGACGTCACGGCACTGCGCAGCGTGGTCGCGCAGGTGTTGCCCGACTACATGATCCCGGCCGAGATCGTGACGCTCGCGGCACTCCCGCTCACGCCGAACGGCAAACTCGACCCGACCGCCCTCCCGCGGCCGGCGCGGACGCCGCGCGTTGCACCCGCCGGATACGACATTCCCAATCCGCTCCACCAGACGCTCCGGCGGATTTGGGAAGAGGTGCTCGGGATCGACGAGGTCGCGCTCGACGACGATTTCTTCGCGCTGGGCGGCCACTCGCTGCTCGCCGTCGTGTTGATGAACCGGATCGCCCAGACATTCGGACGGCGTGTCCCCGTCTCGGCGCTCTTCCACGAGCCCACGGTCCGTCATCTGGCGCGCATCCTGCGGGACGACGCGAATCGCGATGCGCGCGACCGTCTGATCACCGTGCGCGACGGAAACGCGCGCACGCCGATCGTGTTCCTGCACGGCGATTTGAGCGGCGGCGGCTACTACTGCCGCGCTGTCGCACGCGAGCTCGACGACGACCAGCCTTTCTACGTATTCGCACCGCACGGCGGCGATGGTGAGCCGCTCGGCGGCGATATCGAGGAGATGGCCGAGGAGTTCGTCGGGGTTCTGCGCCGCACGATTCCGCACGGACCGTACCGGCTGGGCGGATTCTGCGCCGCGGGGCTCATCGCGTACGAGATGGCGCGCATTTTGCGCGCGCGAGGTGAACGCGTCGAAGCGCTCGTCCTCGTCGAGACACCGGCGCGCAACGTGCGTTTCCGGCAGGTCGCGAATGCGATCGGCGCGCTGCGCCGGTACACGGGCGGCGACGAGCGCTCGCAACGTGCCGCGATCGGCGACGTCGTAAGTCGCCTGCGCATGCTCGAACTCGGTCTCCGGAGCCGCGAGGGCCGGATTGCGTTTCTCATGCGCGAGCTGCGCGAAGCCGGAGAGCGCGCCGTGCCGCTTCTGCGCCGCCGGCCCCACGGCGTACCGTCTTTTCCGCCGGACCTCGTCGACCGCTGGCAAGCGCTCACTTTGCGGTTCGTCCCGCGTCCGTACGACGGTGAAGTCTCCCTGCTCTGGTCCTCGCAACGCACACAGCACGAGCGGAATTTGCTCACCGCGCAGTGGAATAGAGTCGCTAATGCCGTCGACGTTGGGACGCTCGCCGGCGATCATCTGGGCTGCATTACAGATTACCTACCGCACACTGCCCAGCTGATCGCTGCTTCGTTGCAGCGTCGCAAGCCGAGAGCGTGATGATGAGCTCCGACATGCTGATCCTCGAGGGAGTCGAGAAATCGTTCCCCCAGACCGCTTCGGTTAAAGAGTTCGTGCGTTCGTTCGGCCGCGTGCCGCGGCGCAGAGTGCTCCGGGCGATCGATTTGCGCATTGGGCGCGGCGAACTGTTCGGTCTGCTCGGGCCGAACGGTGCGGGGAAGACCTCGCTGCTCAAGCTCATGGCGACGCTGTCGATTCCGGATCGCGGGCGGATCATTCTCGACGGGGTCGACGTCGTGCGCCGGCCGCTCGAGGCGAAGCGGCGGATCGCGTTCTGCCCGGCAGAGGAACGCAGCTTCTACTACCGCCTGAGCGGACGCGCGAATCTCGCCTTTTTCGGGTCGCTCGTCGGGCTGCGGGGCCGCGAATTGCACCGGCGGATCGACGAGGTCGCGGAGCTCGTCAATCTGAGCGAAGCGCTGGGAAGACCGTACCGGACATACTCGTCGGGGATGCGGCAACGCCTCACGGTCGCGCGCGCCATGCTGGGCGATCCGCAAGTGTTGTTCCTGGACGAACCGACGCGCGCGGTCGATCCGATCCACGCCGACGCCCTGCGCCGGCTCATCCGCGATGAACTGGTTGGCCGGCGCCACAAGACGGTCGTGCTGGCGACGAATCTCCTCGACGAGGCGTGGCAGCTCTGCGATCGCATCGCGGTGATCAACGGCGGTGAGGTCGTCGCGATCGGCCCGCCGGCGTCGCTGACGGACATGCATCGCCGGTTACGCTACAACGTCGTGCTCGAGAACGTCGGCAGCGACGTCGTTCGTCGCGCGGAGCAGATCGTTGGGAGCGGCGCGGTCGACGTCGACCTCGTGGTCGACGGGTCGATCAGCATGAACATCGAGTTCGATCCGACCGCCGACACCTTGACCGAGCTTCTCGTCGCGATGCTCCATGACGGAGCGCGGGTGCGCAGCCTGCGCTCGCTCGAACCCGAACCAATGGACGTCTTCAAACAGGTCACGCAGTACGGGGTCGAGCGATGAGAGAGTCGACGCTTTCGCCGAGCGACGTGCTTGCTGGTGCGCTTACGCGAGCGTCCGCGATCTTCGTGCGGGACGCGAAGCTCGCGGTTTCGTATGCGGCGAACTTTTGGTTCGAATCGCTGGGCACGATGTTCTCGGTCGTCGTGACGTACGTCATCGCGCAAGCCGTCGCCACCAACTCACCGGCCGGTGCGGGAAGCTACTTCAACTATCTCGCGGTCAACATGGCGTTTTTCCGCTTCCAGGGCACCGCGCTCATCTCGTTCGCGAACGCGATCCGTGAGAGCCAGCTCGCCGGGACGCTCGAGGTGATGCTCGCGACGCCGACGAGTATCCCGCTGCTCATCCTCTCCGCCGGGCTGTGGGCGTTCACCTGGACGGGTCTGCAGACGGCCCTGTTCTTGATCACGGCGATCCCGCTGGGCTTCGACGTCACGCACGCAAACGTCGTCTGCGTCCTGATCTTCACGCTCCTTACCGTTGCGTGCATGTCGCCGCTCGGGATCATCGCGGCAAGCTTGACGATGCGCTTCAAGAAGTCCGGACCGATCGACTTCTTGTTCTCGAACGCTTCGCTCGTATGCAGCGGCATCTTTCTGCCTGTCAACCGTCTCCCGCACGTCCTCCAAGGCGTCGGATGGCTGTTGCCGATCACGCACGCGCTCACCGGACTGCGCGGCGGGTTTCGCGGCGACTCGGTCGTGCAGTATCTTCCCGACGCCCTGTGGCTCTGCGGCGCGACGCTGCTCCTGTTGCCGCTCTCGCTGCTCGCGTTCGGCCGCGCGGTGCGCATCGCGCGTTTCGACGGGACGCTGGGGACGTACTGAGCGCGCCGGTTACGAAGTGACCGTCACGCCCGCGCGCCCGAGCTCGGGCCCGAGCGTTCCGGTGACGAATCCCCACCACATACGGTAATCGCTCGCCAGCGAGCGCAGCGGCGCGCTGAACGTCTCCGGCTTGTTGCGCTCGATGAACGCGTGGCTGTACCACGCGGGGCCGTAACCGCACAGGAGCGCGATCCCGAACAATCGCGGATCGCGCTTGGCGAGCGCGGTCGCGAGGACGGCCGTTGCGAGCGTCGTTCCGGCGGCGTGGATCGCGCGCGTACGTGCGTTGGCGTGCGCGCGGAGGTAGCGGAGCCAAAAGGCGTCGTCGACCATCTACGGATAGCAGTACGAGTCGGAGGAAGCGTCGCCTCCTTGTAGCCGGACTTGGTGGGCGCGATAGCCGTCGAACGTGACGAAGAAGTCGGGATCGAGCGCGATCGTGCCGCTCGGGTCCGCGTCGAGCTTGACCATCCAGCTCGACAGCCCGCGATGGTAGAACTGATCGTCCCACGTGCGATAGAGCGAGTTGGTGAAGTAGACGCGCCGTCCGTCGCGACTCACCTCGACCATCTGCGGACCGCCGGTGAGCGGCGTCGACGGCGCCTTGGGGTGCGGTGTCTTTTTGGCGATTCCCCCGATGCGCACCGAACCGACGAGCTGCGGTGAGAACGGATCGCTCACGTCGTAGCAGCGCATCTCACCGGTTCCCCAACAGGACGCGTACAGGAAGCGGTCGTCGAGCGACAGATCGATATCCGTGAGCAGGGGCGGGACCGCCGCGAACGGCGCGAGCATCTCGGGGAGCTGCTCGGGGTCCGCAGGCTCTGCCGGGATCTCGATGATCTTGGTCGCCGTCCACGATCCGTTGTCGCGGTGCCACACCCAGATCGAGCTGGAAAGGTTCTCGAGGGAGATGACGACGCCGACGAACCCGTACGCTTTGGTCGGATCGTGCGACGGCCGCAGCTCGAGGACCATCTGCTGCTGTGCGCCCAGATCGACGCTTTGCACGTGCTTGCGCCGGCGCAGGTCCCAAAAATGCAGATGGTGTCCGAACTTTCCCTGCAAGAGCAGGTTGGGATCGAGGCCCGCCTCGATCATGTTCGGCGTCCCCCACTCGCTGCTGACCATCACGTCGTAGCCCAGATGCCACCAGAAATCGTACGCGAAGAATTGGTCGCCGCGATCGATCTCCCAGCGCCCCAAGACGTCGAACGTGTCGTGGTCCATCATGAAGACCCCGCCCGGGCCGTCGCCGGTCGCCGAGCCGAGTGCGCTCATGTAAATGCCGTCGGGTCCGCAGTGCGTCGTGTGCGGGCGCGTGTAGCCGGCACGATTGATGAGCTCTTGCGGCTCGATGACCCGCACGATCTTCGGTCGCGTCGGATCGGGTTTGGTGTCGATGACGTGGATCCGCGACGAACGCAGTCCCGGGACGATCAAATAGCGGCGCTCGGTGTGCGGATGCGGCGCGTACGGACACAGCGCCGCACTGCACGCGTTCCAGCCGAAATGATGCAACTCGTCGCCGGCCGACGGCATCTCGACGCGTCCCGTGACGGTGCCGTAGGTCGCCGATGCCGGATCGACGTCGACGACGCCGAGCGCGTCGCGCCCGTCGGCGCTCTGGTTGAGCAGCGCGACGTAGGCAAGGCGCTCGGGCGGCGCCTGCATCGCGAGCTTCGCCGACGGATAAAAGGTCGGATCGGGCATCATCAACATGGTCGATCCCCCGCTCGCGCGCCGTCGTTCATGTGACGTACGCGATCACTCCGGTCGCGATCAAGACGCACGCCCAGATGAGATCTCCATTGAACCATGCCGTGCGCAAGAGCTTCAAGCCGAGCCACCGATAGACGACGAGCGCGACGGCGGTCGCGACGAGCACGTAACCGAGCGTATGCACGGCGACGAGTGACAGCCCCAGCGCGACGCTGTGCGTCGCGCCGCCTGCCGGCGGCATCGGCATCGCCGTCGACATCGCGCTTCCGGTCGCGCTCGCATTCGCCGGCAAGACGAACGGGAGCAGCATCAACCCCGCGCCGTGCGCGGTCGCCATCACGAATCCCCACACGACCAGGCCGCCCAAGCCGACGCGCATCCCGACCCAGCGCGGATGCCGCGCGCGAACCAATCGTGAGATCCCGAAGCCGATGAGCAACGCCGCCGCGACAATGCGCACCACGGCGTGGGGCAGCATCGCGGAGGCAAACAGCGCGACGGTGACGACGACGGCGACCGAGGCGAGGTGACCGATCGCGATCGGAACGATCGCAATCGCAACCGCGCGCGTCCGGCGCTCTTGCAAGCCCAGCGCGACCGCAAAGAGCCAGCCCATCGCGGGATTGGCGCCGTGATAGCAGCCCAGGACGAACGGGATGACCCACATACGTCACCGTCACTATACCAAGCGCGGTGACGGGCCGGGCCTTTTTCGGCGCTCGGCGAAGCGCTTGTCGCGATGCGGGACCGGTTTTTCGTCGAGGGAGTGTACGCGACGGGCGCTCGGGTTGCGTTCGCGAGCGACGACGCGCGCAAGCTCACGACGGTGCTGCGCAAGCGCAGCGGCGACCGCGTGCAGGTCGTCGACTCCGGCGGCGCCGCCTACGTGGCGACCCTCGAGGTCGACGGGCGCGAGGTGCGTGCGACGCTCGACGAGCGGCTGGCGCGCGAGGGTGTGGAAAGCACGCTTGCGATCACGCTCGCGCAAGCGGTACCGAAGGGCCAAAAAATGGACTTCGTCGTCGAGAAAGCGACGGAGCTCGGCGTGCGCGCGATCGTTCCGCTGCGCACCGCGCGCGTCGTCGGTCACGATACGAGCCCCGCGAAGGTCGAGCGCTGGCGACGCCTGGCCCGCAGCGCGGCGCAGCAGTCGGGCCGCACGCAGGTCCCCGTCGTCGCCGACGTGCACGACTGGAACGCGCTGCTCGCGACCTTTCCGCGCTACGAGCGCGTCTACGTCCCGTGGGAGCTGAGCGACCCCGCCCCGCTCCGTGACGTCTTCGAGCGAGAGCTGCGCGAAGCGCGCGAGGTGCTCATCGTGATCGGTCCGGAGGGCGGATTCTCCGCCGAGGAGGTCGCAGCCGCCCGCGACGCCGGCGGCGTCCCCATCTCGCTCGGACATCGCATCTTGCGCACAGAGACCGCTGGACTCGTCGTGCTCGCCGCTGCGCTGTACGCCGCCGGCGAACTCTAGCAGCTACACGCTCGCCGCTTCGACCGGAAGTGCCTGATGGACGAACGCGATCGCCATGCTGCCGTCACCGACTGCGGCGGCAACGCGCTTGACGGAACCATGCCGCACGTCACCCGCCGCGAAGATCGTCGGGACGCTCGTTTCGAGCAGAAACGGATCGCGTTCGAGCGGCCAATCGCCGCGCTCGTCACGCGAGAGGTCCAGACCCGTGAGCACGTAGCCAAGGCTGTTGCGCAAGATCACGCCCGGGAGCCACTCCGTTTGCGCGTCGGCACCGATGAAGACGAACACGGTGTCGGTTTCGCGGCGCGATTCGCCGTCGGGGCCGCGCACGACGATCGTGCGCAGGTGGTCGTCGCCCTCCACCGCGACGAGCTCGCTGCGCAGCTCGACGCGCACGTTGTCCTTGTGGCGGAGCTGTTCGATCAGATACGCCGACATGGAGGCACTCAGTGACGTGGCGCGCACGAGGAGGGTCACCGATCGCGCATAGCTGGAGAAGAAGACGGCGGCCTGTCCGGCGCTGTTGCCGCCGCCGATGCAATAGACGTCTTTTCCACGCGTCGTCGGCGCTTCTGTTCGCGCCGCGCCGTAGTAGACGCCGCGTCCGGTGAAGCGGTCGACGTCCGGGATCTCGAGTGTACGCCACGCGACACCGGTCGCGAGCACGATCGCGCGCGTTTGGACGGTGCAGTTCCCGTCGAGCAACACCTCGTGCACGTCGCCAGGATGAATCGCGACGACGTCGCGGGTGACGACGACCTCCGCACCGAGGCGCTTTGCTTGTTGGAACGCACGTGCGCCCAAATCGTCACCCGAAAGTCCGGCCGGGAACCCGAGGTAGTTTTCGATCCGTGACGACGTACCGGCTTGACCGCCGGGCGCCTCGCGCTCGACCATCAGTGTCTGGAGGCCCTCCGAGGCTCCGTAGACGGCGGCTGCGAGCCCTGCGGGACCGCCGCCGACGATGACGAGATCGTACCGTGTCCGCTCGGGTTCGACGCGCAGTCCAATCGCGCGCGCAAGATCGCGTTTCGACGGCGCGACGAGAATGCGACCGTCGTGCAACCGCACCAGCGGGCACTGATCGAGGAATGGCACTGCTTCCGGCAGGCGTTCGCGAATCTTCGGATCGGCCGGATCGAGCCAGTCGAACGCGACCTGGTTGCGCGCGAGAAAATCGCGCAGATCGTGACACGCGTCGTCGAAACGACGGCCGATGATCGTTGCGGTCGCCGCCGGCGCCTCGCGCGCGACGCGCAGCATCCCGCCGACGCGCTCGCTCATCGAGCGCGCGACGGCCGTCGAGAGCGCAGGCGACTCCGCGACGAGCTCGTGGAAGATGACGGCGTCCAGGCGCGCAACGCGCGTCGCTCCGCGCGCTCGCGCGCTTGCGAACGTCGTCGCCCCGAGCATCAGCGGAACCTCGCCGAAGTAATCGCCGGGTCCGCGTTGGGCGAGCACCCGCTCGATGTCGCCGACACGTTTGGTGATCTCGAGGCAGCCCTCCAAGACGATGAAGAACGCTGGGATCTCGCCTTCGTAGACGACGTAGTCGCCGTCCGCAACGCGCAGATCGGCTGCATGCTCCGCGGCGTGCTCGAGGAGCTCGCGCGGGAGGTCGCGCATGATCGCGAGCGCGGCCAGCTCTTCGACGGTGACCATCACGCTCCACGACGGAAACCGGAGCGACGCGGTTGCGGGTACTGGGAGGAGATGAAGGCTGTCGTTGTCGATCGCTCAGCGCCGGGCGGTCTTGCTATTCGTGATGTCCCCGATCCCGTGCCGCTCCCCAATGAGGCGCTCGTGCACGTTGCCGCGATCGACCTCAACCGGGGCGAAGTACGGCGTGCCAGGAACGCGCAGAACGGTTGGCGGCCGGGATGGGATTTCGCCGGGACGGTCGAGCGCGCAGCGGCGGACGGAAGCGGTCCGCCGGCTGGGAGCCGCGTCGTCGGGCTCGCCGTCGCCAACGGCGCGTGGGCCGAGCGCGTCGCTGTCCCCGTTCGCGATCTCGCCGTGCTCCCGGACGGCGTGAGCTTCGAGCGTGCGGCGACGCTCCCGGTCGCCGGGTTGACTGCGCTGTACGCGCTCGAGAAACGCGGCGGGCTGCTCGGGCGGCGCGTCCTTGTGACCGGCGCATCCGGCGGCGTCGGCGTCTTTGCGCTGCAGCTCGCGCGGCTCAGCGGCGCGCACGCCGTCGGGTTGGTGCGTCAAGAACGCAAACGTGAAGTCGTCGCGCGCTTCGCGGACGCGGTCGTCGCCGGTGAGACCGCCGAACCCACAGCCGAGCACGGTCCGTTCGATGTCGTTCTCGAGTCGGTCGGTGGCGCGGTCTTCGCGAGCGCACTCACCCTGCTCGCGCCGGATGGGATGGTCGTCACGTACGGCACCGCGGCCGAGAGCAGCGCGACGATCGAGGTCTCTCCGTTCTATGCACGCGGCGGAAACGCGATCTACGGATTCTTCGTCTTCTATGAGCTCGAACACGGTGAGCCGGCTGGGATTGGACTGGCGCGTCTGCTGCGGCTCGTCGACGCCGGCACCCTGGACGTGCACGTCGACGAGATCGCGCCGTTCGCTCGCATCGCCGAAGCAGCCGAGCGCTTGTGGGCGCGCGACATCACCGGCAAGCTGGTGCTCACACTCTAGACCTTCTAAGCAGTTTCACAGCCAAGCAGGGTACGGAGAAGATTGCACTCTTTCATCACGAGGTACCGCAGAATGTTCCGACGCCTCTCTACGTTGACTGTGACTGCCGGCTCCGTCGCGATGCTCGCGACCGGCTCGGTTGCATTACGCCCGCAAGCAGCCGCTGCGCAGTCGCAAGGAACGATCAACACGATCCTCGGCGCCGCCGCTGCGATCGGCGGGATCATCCTCTATAACAACTACGTCCACAAGAAACAGCAGGCGAACACGGTCGTCGGCTACACGCGTAACGGCGGCACGGTCTACGGCGACGGTCGCATTGTGATGCCGAACGGGCAGACCGTCTATCCCAATAGCAACGGTCAGTATCCGTGGGGCCAATACGCGTATTACGACCAGAACGCGAACTCCGGAAACTATCAGTACGACTACAACCGCAGCGGGCGCTACGATAACGAGCACCGGCATGGCAACGGCAACGCCTACGGCCACTATAAGCACGAGCACGGCGACAACAACGGCGAGCACGGCGATCACGGAGACCACGGCGGCGGCGATTAACGCGTCTGGGGCGTGACTGTGCGAAAGCTTGCGTTTTCATCTGACGTTCAGCGAATTCCGAGCCTCGCGGAAGATTGCGGCCGTACCGTGATGGTACGGACCGCGGCTCACGGATGATGCGCCGGGTCGACATCGAGGTACAGTCATGTTCAAGCGTCTTTCCAAGTTCGCCGTGACCACGGGATCGGCGGCGGTGCTCGCAACCGGCGCGCTCGGCGCGATGCCCAAGCCGGCGTCGGCCGATACGACGAGCACCCTTCTCACTGCTGCTGCGGTCGTTGGCGGGATCATCCTGTACAACAACTATCAGCACAAGCAGCAACAGGCCAACAACGTTGTCGGGTACACGCAAAACGGCGGCACGGTCTACGGCGACGGACGCATCGTGATGCCGAACGGTCAGACGGTCTATCCCAATAGCAACGGTCAGTATCCGTGGGGCCAGTACGCGTACAACCGCGGCGGCAACTATCCGTACAACAACAACGGCGGGTACTACAACAACGGCGGGTATTACAACAACAACAACGGTCAGTACGATAACAACCGCCAGTGGAACGACAACCGCGGCAACAACGACAATTGGAACAACGGTCGCCACAACGGTTGGAACAACCCCAACAATCCGCACAACGAGGGCGACGGCGGCAACCACCGCTAATCCGAAGCTGCGGTGCAACGAGTGCCCGTGATGCGCGATCGTCTCGCAGCGCATCACGGGCACTTTCATTTCCTGCGGATTTCCTGCGCGATCACTTTGATTTTCAGCTGATCTTCCGGTTGCGGACGTACCGTGGTCGTATGATGTTGAACCGTCTTTCGAAGTTCGCCGTCGCGACAGGAGCGGCGGCGGTACTCGCAACCGGCGCACTCGCGGCGACACCGAAGCCCGCGTCGGCCGATGAGACGAGCACGCTCCTCACGGCAGCTGCAGTCGTCGGTGGGGTGCTCCTGTTGAGCAACTCCGAGCACAGGAGATACGACTACCACGAAGCCCGGTATTATGACGATCGCCGCCGGGACGATCGTCGTCGTTGGGACGAGGGCCGTCACCGCGGCTGGGACCGGCACGGCGATCGCCGCTAGCGGCGCCGGCTGTTAGCCGGAAGCCATCTCTCGAACCGCGTCGACGAAACGATCGAACGCGGTACGGTGCAACGAGTGCCCGTGATGCGCGATCGTCTCGCAGCGTACCACGGGCGCTTTCTTTTCCAGATCGTCGGGCGCGACGACCGAGTCTTCGCCGGCCAGCAAGATCGTCGTCGGACCTTTGAGCGTGCTCAAACGCGCGCGCAGATCCCAGCCGCCCTCGTCGACGCGATTGTCCTCGCCGAGCCGGCGGATCGTCTCCAGCCGCAGCCGGTGCATTGCGTGAACCTTCGCTTCACGATCGCGCGGGTCGGCGCCGGCAAACGCTACGCGTATCGCCGCATCGCGGGCTTCGCCCGGCGGGATGGAAAGGATCGGCGCAAGCTCATCGACGTAGTCGCGCGTGAACGTTCCGGGCGCGACACGAATCATCGGATCGACGAGGACGAGTGCGCGCGCGACGCGGGGACCGGCGAGGAGCGCGACGGCGCCGCCCCACGAATGCCCGACGACCGCCGCGACGCTGCCGATGCTGTCGGCGACTGCACGCAAGTCGGCGCCGAGCGCGTCGAGCGTCATCGGTCCGTCGTTTTCCGCGTCGCCATGTCCGCGCTGATCGTAGGCGTAGACGGTGTGAGTCCCGGCAAGCGCTTCGCCGAGCCGGCCGAAGTCGCGCCGCGACGAACCGATCCCATGGACGCACAGCACGCGCGGCCCCGCCTCGCCCCAGCGCTCGACGGTGGTCGCAGCGCCGCTCTCGAGGGCAACGCGCCGGGTTTCGCTCATGCCGCGGCGTTCGACGTCGCGCGTTGGATCAGCTTTGCCAGGGGTGGGCCGCTCAGGATGACGAGGAAGACGCGCAATGCCTGGACCGCGAGCACCAGCGGGACATCGGCCCGCGTCCCCAGCGCGATCGCGGTTACGGAATCGAGCCCGCCGGGTGTCGTCGCGAGATACGCCGTGAGCGCGTCGACGTGCGCGGTCGCGGCGAGCAGCACCGCCGAGCCGGCGCACAACACGATCAGGATCAACGTCGAGACGACCAACTGCGGCAGCGCGCGCAAGGCATGGCGGACGGTCTCGCGGGTGTACATCAGCCCGACGTACAGCCCGATGATGATGTACGCGATGACGAGGACCGGGGCGGGGACGACCAGGTGCACGAGCCCCGTCCCGCTGCACAGCGCGCCCAGCACCATCGGGCCGAGCAGCGGCGCACCCGGGATACGCAGACGCAGCGCGATGAGGGTTCCCGCCGTCGCGATCGCCGCCGTCTCAAGGAACGGCAGCACCGGAAAACCGGCGTTGCCGGGCATGGAGACCTCGGCGCCGGCCGGGAGCAACAGGCGGGAGACCGCCCCGGCGGAGAGGACGACGATCGTGACGCGCAGGTACTGCATGAAGGCGACCAGGCGAGGGTCGGCGCCGTAGTCCGCGGAGAGCGCCGTCATCGCGGCGGCGCCGCCCGGCGAGGAGCCCCATGCCGCGGTCGACGCCGGCAGCGACCCGAAGCGCGCGAGGAGCCAGCCGACGAGCGCGGCGGCGAGGATCGTCGTCACGACGACCAGCACCATCACCACCCAGTCCTGCGCGATCGACGCGGCGACCGGCGGGGTGAATGTCTGCGCGATCAGCGCCCCGATCGTCGCCTGCGCGCCGACGAAGAGCACCCGCGGGACCCGGTTTTTGACCAAGCCGGTCACCGCAGCGGCGATCGCGACGAGGAGGGGACCGATGAGCCACCCGCCGGGCGTCCCGATGTGGTCGAGGACGGCCGCGGCGAGCGCTGCGGCCGCGACGACCGCCGCCATAGCCAAAGCATCGCTACTGCGCACCTCCGTGTGACCGGCCTCAAGCGCGTTCGGCTGCGCTTGGCAGCCATTTGGGGTCCCGCTTGCCTGTCATGATATCACTGTGATATCATGACCCGACCATGCGTGCTTTCCCGGCGCGTCTGGACGACGACGTGTACGACGAGTTGAAGAAACGAGCCGAGACGGAACGCAAGAGCATGAACGCCGTCCTGAACGAGTCGCTCGATCGCCACTTCCGCGGTCACTCCGATGCGAAGGCGGCGCTGCTGCGCGCGCTCGCGGCGCTCGAGGCGGCCGACGCTGCGGGCGGCGACGAACCGTGACGTCAACCGCACATGCGAAGCGAGCGGAGCGGAGCGTGGTGTTGGCGTACAAACCGGGTTCGATATGGCAAGAACGCTGGAATCGCTCGAGCCCGGTACGCCCGTCTTCGCGGGCGAGACGCAGGTCGGAACCGTGACCGGCGTTTATGCTGAAGGCGCCGCCCGCGCGGCGGAGATCGTCGTCGTACGCTGGGATGCGGCCGGCTCGAATTTGGGCGTTCCCGCGAGCGAAGTGCAGGCGATCGACGAACACGGCGTCCACCTCATGCGTCAAGAGCCTGACCGCTACGATGACCTCGCGCCGTTCGACGCGTCGCGCTTTCCTACAATGAAGAAACTGAAGTGAAGTTCTCGATCGTCGTCCCGACATACAAGGAAGCGGACGGTATCGAGCGCTTGATCAAAACGCTCGACGAGGTCTTCAAGCGAAACGGTCTCGACGGCGAGATCGTGGTCGTCGACGACAATTCGCCGGACGGAACGGGTGCGATCGTCGATCGCCTTGAGCAGGAGGGCTATCCGGTCCGCTGCCTTCACCGGCCCGGCAAGATGGGCTTGTCGTCGGGGGTCATCGACGGCTGGAAGTTCGCACGTCCCGACTCGGTCGCGCTCGGCGCGATGGACGCCGACTTCTCGCACGACGCGCAGATCCTGCCCCGGATGGTCGACGCGCTTGCGAACGGCGGCTACGGTCTGGCGATAGGCTCGCGTTACGTGCCGGGCGGCGGGATCACGAACTGGCCGAAGCGGCGCATCATCACCTCGCGCGTTGCGATCGCGCTCGCGCAACCGCTCACGCCGATCCGCGACATCACGTCGGGGTACTTCTTGGTCAAGCGCGAGGCGCTCGAAGGCGTCACGCTCGACCCGATCGGCTTCAAGATCGGGCTTGAAGTCATCGCGAAGGCGCACTACGGTCGCGCCCTCGAGGTCCCGTACGTCTTCACCGATCGCGTTTCGGGAACGTCGAAGCTCAATCAGGGCGAGATCTTCAACTACCTCAAGCAGCTCGGGCGCATCTACGGTGCTCGCCTCAAAGGGAAGCGTTAACCCGATGCCCATGCCGGAATGGCTGCGGATTCGTCGCGCGCAGCCCGTCCCGGTCGAAGAGGCCGCACAGTGGACGAAGTGCCCCAAATGCGGGACGATGCTCTATCGCCCGGATCTCGCGGCGAACTTGTACGTGTGCACGACCTGCGGGCACCACTTCCGCATGCACGCCTTCGATCGCATCTCGATGTTGGTCGATGCTGACTTCACCGAGATCGGCGGCGACCTGCTTCCCGGCGACCCGCTTGGCTGGACTGATAAGGTCCCGTATCCTCAGAAGCTCGAACGCGATCGTGAGAAGTCGAAACTCACCGAAGGCGTCGTCTGCGGGTTCGCCTCGATCGGCGGCTTTCCGGTCGCGCTCGGCGTCATGGACTTCAATTTCCGCGGCGGCACGATGGGAACCGTCGTCGGCGAACGGATCGCGCTGCTCTTCGAGCGCGCGCGCGAACAGCGGCTCCCGTGCATCGTCTTCACCGCGAGCGGCGGCGCACGCATGGAAGAGGGTATGCTCGCGCTGATGCAGATGGCGAAGACGACGCTCGCGGTGCGGCGTTTCCAGGACGACGGCGGCTATTACATCAGCTGCCTGACCGATCCAACGACGGGCGGCGTCACGGCGTCGTTCGCGTTCCAGGCCGACGTCATCATGGCCGAAGCGAAAGCGGCGATCGGATTCGCCGGACGGCGCGTGATCGAGCAGACGATTCGGCAAAAGCTGCCCGAGAATTTCCAAACGGCGGAGTTCTTGCTCGAAAAAGGCGCGATCGACATGGTGGTCGAGCGTCGTGAGCTCAAAGAGAAGCTCGTACGGCTGCTCGACTACGGCGTCGGTGCGAAGGTGCCGGCGGGGAGTGGCGCGTGAACGTCATCGTCGAGCGCGAGAAGGGCCTGCTCGAACTCGAGCAGCGCATCGCAGAGCTCAAGGCGCAAGCCGCGCAGCAGCCGGTCGACATGAGCGCTGAGATCACGGCGCTGGAGGGCAAGTACGCCCAGATCCAGCGCGAGATCTTCGAGCAGATGACGCCGTGGCAGCGCGTGAACATGGCGCGCCATCCCAAGCGTCCGCTGGGCTCGCAATACATCGCCGCGCTCGACCAGTTCGACGAGCTGCACGGTGACCGGCATTTCCGCGACGATCCGGCGATCATCGGCGGTTTCGCGAAGCTGCGCGGCCGCCGCGTCATGGCGATCGCGCAAGACAAAGGCCGCGACACCAAGGAGAAGGTGCATCGCAACTTCGGGATGCCGTCGCCCGAAGGCTATCGCAAGGTGATCCGGCTGGTGAAGCTTGCCGCACACCTCGGGATCCCGGTCGTCACGTTCGTCGACACGAGCGGCGCCGATCCGGGGATCGGGTCGGAAGAGCGCGCACAGGGCGAAGCGATCGCGCAGTCACTCTACGAGCTCGCCGATGCGCGGGTTCCGGTCGTCGCGACGATCATCGGTGAAGGCGGTTCGGGCGGTGCGCTCGCGCTCGCGCTCGCCGATCGCGTGATCATGCTGCAGCACGCCGTGTACTCCGTCGCGTCGCCCGAAGGGGCCGCCGCGATCCTGTGGGGCGATGCCGCACGCGCCGAAGAGGCTGCGACCCGCTTGCGGCTGACGTCGGACGACCTGCTGCGCTTCGGAATCGTCGACGAGATCGTCCCGGAGCCGCTCGGCGGCGCGCATCGCGATCCCGGCGTCGCGATCGCGCGTGTGCTGGATCACATCGACGCCGCACTGCGCGAGCTTTCTGTCCTTCCGCCCGACACGCTCCTCGACCGCCGGTATGCGAAGTTCCGGCGGATCGGAGCACCTGCATGAAACGCTCGGCGCTGTTCCGTCTGATCAGTCGGATCGGCGTCGTTTGCGTCGCCCTCGTCGTGCTTTCTCTCATCGGCGTGCAGTACGCGCGCGTGATCGGGCGCAACGTCGCGCTCGCGCAAGAGCTGCACGACGTGCAGCGCGATGTCGCGCAACTGCACGCCAAACGCGAACAGCAGCAGCGGGAGATTCGCCGGCTCTCCGATCCGCGCGGTGCGATCCCGGAGATCCACGACCGGCTCCATCTCGTCGGTGAAAAAGAAGCGATCATCTACCTCAAGGGCGGCAAGGACCGCTCGCAGCAATGAGCGAGCGCGTGCGCGGCTCGGTGATCAACATTCACGCGCTGGGCGCGACGGTGCGGCTCGAGGACGGGCGCCTCGTTGCGGCGCCCGTCGGCGACGTCAATAAGAATCGGGCGGCGTATACGAGAGCCGTCGAACGCAAGGAAACGACGTTGCCCTTCGACCTGGTCGGGCGCATGGTCGTCCTTGCTCAGACCCGAGTTGACGAGGTGGCGCCGACGACCGTGGTCCCCCCGCTGACCGATCCGTCGTTCGAGGCGCAGATCAACGCCTATCTCAAGTCGACCGAGGAGTGGGCGCCGCCGGACCGCCCGCAGCCGTTCGAGCGGCACCTGGTGCGGAAGCGCCAGCGCGCGAAATTGTTCGAAACGCACGAGAATTAAGCATCCCTTAGGGTTCGCGCGGGACATTTGTCGAGACGGACCCGTAAGCGTACCCACCGAATCAACCGGGACCATGGCTGTCAAAGAGGCTCACGTCGATCCCGTCAAGGTTCCCGGATCTTTCGTCAGGCTACAGAGTGCCTACGGGAGCCTGCGCGCGGCGGAACAGCGTGTTGCAGACTTCATTCTGGCGCATCCCGACGAGCTGATCTACCTCACGGTGACCGAGCTCGCCGAGCGCACGAACACGAGTGAGTCCACCGTGGTGCGCCTGTGCCAGAAGATCGGTTACAAGGGCTATCAGGAGTTCAAGATCGTGCTCGCGCGCGATCTGGTCGAGCCCACGACCGAGATCTACGCCGCGATCGAGCCCAGCGACGACCTGCACACGATCAAAAACAAGGTTTTCCAGGCCAACGGCCAGGCACTGCGCGATACGATCGAGGTTCTCGATGACGAACAGCTCGACCGCGCGGTCGACGCTCTCGGTACCGCGCGGCGGGTCGAGATCTACGGTGTCGGCGGCAGCGGTCCGCTCGCGCTCGACGCCTACCACAAGTTCCTCAAGCTCGGCCTCTCGTGCATCTCGCTCTCCGACGGCGACTTGATGGCGATGTCGTCCTCGCTCTTGGAACGCGGCGACGTCGCGCTGGGGATCTCGCACACCGGCGCGAGCCGCGATGTGACCGATGCGCTGGCGCGCGCGCAGAAGAACGGCGCGACGACGATCTGCATCACGCACCGCTCGACCTCGCCGATCACGAAGGTTTCCAACATCGTGCTGGTCACCGCCGCCAAGCAGACGGCGTTCCGCAGCGACGCAAGCTCGAGCCGCATTGCGCAGCTGACGATCATCGACACGATCTACGTTGGGATCGGTCACAAGAACCACACCCGCGCACTCGAGATGATCGAGCGCACGCGCGAAGCGACGGCCGTCAAGCGCTATTAGTTGGCGCGTGGCCGGGCGTCGCGCGGGGCAGCGCTTCGACGCGGAGCTCGGCGTCACGACCGAAGCGCTCGTCTTTCTCGGCGAGCTCGATCCTGAGGCGATCGGCCCGGCAATCGAGCACGCCACGCACTACGAGCCGACTCCGGTTGACGAGGCGCAGCGGCTCCTAGACGCGTCGCCGCTGCGCCCCGAGCGCGCAACGTTCGTCGATCTCGGCGCCGGAATGGGGCGCGTGGTGCTGCTCGCCGCGCGCCGCCCGTTTCGTTCGGTCATCGGGGTCGAGGTCTCACCCGCGCTCGTCGAGGTCGCACGCGAGAACATCGCCGAGGCGCACGACGAGTTGCGCGTTGCACGCGACGTGCGCATGGTTCGGGCCGACGCGAGCACGTATCGCTTCCCGCGCGGCGACCTCGTCGTCTACCTCTACAATCCGTTCGACGCGACAGTTCTGGACAGCGTGCTGGTCAATCTCCGCAACGCCGATCCGCACCACGACGTCGTGCTCCTCTACCACACGCCGCTGCAACGCGACGTGATCGAGGCAACCGAAGTCTTCGAGCTCATCACCGACATGGGCTTCGGCGTCGTCTACCGATTATCGCGACCGTTGTCATCCTGAAGGGGGATCACGACGGACGAACGCCGACCTCATCGAGGTGCGCGAGGAGATCGCGCGGATCGTCGTAGACGCGATAGGCACCCGCACTCTCTAACTCGTCGCCGCCGTACCCGCCTGACAACAACCCGACGCCGAGCGCGCCGGCGCGGCGCGCGGCGAGCAGATCCCACACGGAATCGCCGACGACGATGCTCGTCGCGATCGGCACGTTCAATTTCTCCGCTGCGCGCACGAAGAGATCGGGATCGGGTTTTGCGTGCGCGACCTCGTCGCGCGTCACGACCGCGGTGTCAGGCGGAAGATCGAGGAGCGCCAGCGTGCGGTTCGCGACATCTCTCCCGCCGCTGGTCGCGATCGCCCACGGGACGTGGAGCTCGGTGAGCGCGGCGAGCAACTCGTTCGCACCCGGCAACGGCACCACTTCGGTGAAGCGCTCGACGTACGCGGTGGCGTGTCGCCGTTGCAGCGCAAGGATCACGTCGGGATCGAGCGGTCGTCCGAGCTCACGCATCAGCCCGCGTACGAAGAGCCCGCCGCTCATCCCGATCTTCCGATGGATCTTCCAGACCGAGAGGTCCAAGCCGGCGCCGTGCAGCGCGTCGTGCCATGCCGCGACGTGCTGGTAGACGGAGTCCACGAGCGTCCCATCGAGGTCGAAGAGCATCGCCGGAGCGCCCAACGTCATGCGGGCCGCTTCGGCCCGGCACGCGAAACGCCCGCTCGTGATTCGCGCACTTGTCTCGATCGGCACGAACTCGACCCGTCTGTTGATCCTCGATGGCGAGCGACGGCTCGCCGCCGAGTCGCGCGGAACGCGCTTGGGCGCCGGGATCGAGGAAAGCGGGACGATCGACCCCGGGGCGCAAGCGCGAACACTCGCCGCGATCGACGAGTACGTCGAGCTCATGCGCCGCAACAACGTCGAACAGGTGGACGCCATCGCGACGAGCGCGCTACGCCGTGCACGCGACGGTGCCGCGTTCAGCCGTGAAGTCGCCGCGCGCGTCGGCGTCGAGCCGCGCGTGATCAGCGGAGAAGAAGAAGCGTCGTACTCGTTCCTCGGCGCGACCCACGCGCTCGACGAAACGCACACCGTCGCAGTCCTAGACGTCGGTGGCGGCAGCTCCGAGCTCGCGATCGATACACCCGCGCACGCGCGTGCAAACGGACGCGTCGCACGCGTCTTTTCCGTCGAGATCGGCGCGGTCCGCCTCGCCGAGCGGCACAAACCGCTGCTCGGCGAACGCGCGCTACGCGAAGACGAACGTCGCGCCCTCGAAGCAGAGGCGCGCAAGGATGCATCGAGTATCCTCGCACCCTACGGCAAAGAGCGCGGCTTCGAGCAACTGATCGCTGTTGGCGGAACGGTCTTCACCGCCGCCGGGATGCTTGCCGAGGGAAAGGTCGACGGCGTCGTCATCACACGTGACGAGACGGAACGTCTCATCGACGACTTACTCGCGCGCCCGCTCGAAGAGCGAAAGCGGATGCCGTACATCCGCCCGCAGCGTGCCGACATTCTGCCCGCCGGCCTGCTCATCGTCGACGAAGCGTCCCGCCTGCTCGGCGTCGACCACTTCACTGTCAGCGAAGCGGATTTGCTCCTGGGCTACCTAATCTCGCCCGCATACCGCGCTGTCCCGAGGCGGTAGCTCCCGCGCCGGCGCCGAAGCGCTCGGTCCCGCTGGGATGATGGTGGAATCGGTAGACACCGCCGACTTAAAATTGGCTGCCCGCAAGGGCGTCCGGGTTCGAGTCCCGGTCATCCCACACGTTCACGTGCAGGCCTCGAGGCGCTCGTCACCGCCAAACAGCTTGTCGCCAGGAATCGGCCTGGGCCTTACCATCTCGTTCGGGTTGAACCGTGGCTGTTTGTATCTCTGACCTTCGTCGTCCACGTAAAGAAAGCCGATCGTTGAGCCGTTTTTCACGATCGCCATACGAGCCTCGACGAGGCTCTGCTCCCTCGCGCCGGATCGAAGATTAGTAACGATCCCGATCGTCGTACCGAGTCCAAGTGCGCCGCCACATGTGCGCCCAAATGGAGCGGGTTGCGCCGTGCCGCAGATCGTCAGAGTCATCGCCGCTCCGCTCGCCGCGATGAACCCCGTGACACGAGCGAACCGCATCAGCGAGTGCAATGCACATTATGGGAGAAGAACTAGCTTTCGCGTGGTTTGCCGACTTCCAGGTCTATCGATGAAGTTCACGCCAGATGCGTCAACCCGAATCAGCACTTGCCCGGACTCTGGGACCTGTCTGGGAATGTCGCATGGTGGATTGCCTCGGTGACACAAGCGACAGGGCCGACGAAGTGGGCCGATTTAGCGAGGGAAGCGTACCATTTCGTAAAGGTCGGTGCACGGCATGAATCTCTCCGTCGTTTCTCCGTCTGCATGTGTTGTAGGGAGTGGAGACAACACCACATGACTACAACCAAGTTCAAGACCTTCGTAACATCGCTTGCCGCGATCGCCGCGGCCGCGATCATCGCGACGCCGATCGCCGCTCAGGCGGACGTTCCCGGTCAGTCGCAACTGCAGGGGACGATCACCGCGGTGACCGGGAAATACACCCTGCACGTGCAAGAGAAAAACGGAACCGTCGACGATGTCATGATGCATCAAGGCACGATCATCAATCCGATCGGGTTGACGTTGCAACCGGGGATGCATGTCACGATCGTCGGCGACCAGCAAGGCCCGACGTTCGCCGCCAACGAGATCGATACGCCGTATCGATACGTTGTCGACGTGCCGGCGTACCCGTATTACGGGCCGGGCTGGGGCTGGGACGCAGGCTTCGGCTGGGGCCACGGTTGGGGTGGCTGGGGCCGCTGGCGCTAAATCGCGCAGCGACAACGGACATCAGCGAGGGCGATGACGGTGGTCGTCGCCTTTTCTTTTTGCTGCGTGTGCTCGCTCCGGGAGGCGGAGGAGCGCTCGGCTGCCGCGAACTCTCCTGAAGATGCTGGTACGGACGGCAGGCCGCGTGAGTATTGTCGCGGCCTTTCTTGCATGGGCGCTGGCGCCCGCGTGGGCGGACCAGGCGCCGGCCCCCGCGACGAGTCCGACTCCCGCCGCAACGGCGTCCCCGAGCGCCTCGCCTTCACCGGAGCCGAAGAAGAAGGCGCATCGGCTCGAGTTCACGATGGCCAGCTCAACGTCGTACGTCAACCAGCATTTCGTCGGCCCGGGAACGGTGCCGCCGCAGGCGTCGCTCTTTGCGTCCGGGAGCCCGATCGCACCGGGGACGCCGTACGATTTCTGGACCTCGTCACCGAACACGTCCGGCTTTGGGATCGGTGAGCAGTTCACGCTGATGCCGACGTATCACATCTCCTCGTCCTATGATGTGAGTGCGACGTTCGGATACGGCGCGTTGAGCGGGACCGGCAACGTCGCAGCCTATTGGGGTGACGAGCCGATGCCGACGATCGACCCGCACCTGGGGTCGCGTGCGCTGAATCTCCCCGTTGCGTTCCCGCTTGCGAACAAACAGGATTCGGTCTCGGCGACACGCGGCAGCTTGTTGTCAGCAGCGATCGGCCGGCATGACGGTTCGTTCGTCGTACGCGGCGGGTGGTTCGATCTCGCGCAAGGCGAGTCGTTCATCTTCAAGCAACCGCCGGCGACGACGACGCCGATCGCGTTCGACGAACCGCTCCCGGAAGGTCTCGGCGATCGTGCGCCGATGTTCGACGTGCTCAAGACGGCTGCGCCGCAGCTCCCGCTGCACGGTGTCGACGCCTTCGTCAAGCTGAGCAGCGAGCTGAACCTCGAGCTGACGAACGCCGAGCTTCCGTCGCCGTACGGAACGCACGCCCGCGTCACGAGCGGCTCGATCGAGATCGATCGCGGCGGCGGCGTCACCTACGGCGCCGAGCTCGCGCACTTGGTGACCGGCGGCAACCCCGTTCTCTCCTCCGTGCTCATGGGCGGAAATCCGGCACTGACCGTCGACCCGCAATACGGCGCGCTTCCAACCTCGACGCTGAACGCGCAACGAATGGTCATCGGCGGCCTGCGTGCGTCGTTTCCGCTCAGCGCAGATACCGACGCGCAGTTGCGCTGGGCGATGTCGTGCTACGGTGCCGACGGGACGTCACAGTCGGCGCCCTGCACGCACGGCAGCTACTACTACGCACGTCTGCATCACGGCTTTCGCAGCTTCGATCTTGCCGTCGAAGGGATTCGCTCTGAGGCGACCTACGCGACCGCGATCCTTCCGTACGGGACGCTCGAGAATATCTGGAGCGCGCCGTTTACGTGGCCCGGAACGTGGCTCAAGGGCACGTATCAATTCGTCGACAACACGCAGATCGGTCCGAACCGCCAAGGGATGCGCGTCAGCGGAACGACGCTGATCGCGGGCGTCGAGATCCGCGCCGCGTACGCGTTCTACAATCAGATCCGCCCGTACGACGCGAGCACTGCGTTCATCCCGGGCTTCGTCGAGGGCTACTTCCTTCCGCAGCTCAACGCGGCGGGAACGCTCGGCAAGGAGCAGCATGCGTCGGCATCGTTCATCGCGCACGCCAAGTTCGGGAACGTCCAGCTCGATCTGAGCGACGTGACGCTCAGCCGCGCCGGCTCGGCGGGAAATGCGAACGAAGCCGTTGCGATCAACTACCCCTCGGCGTCGCTCTCGCTGTCGCGCGAACTGGGGCCGAAGCTCATCGGATCGGTCGGCGCCGGCCGTTACGCGGTCGACGGTGCCTTCGATACGGGGGGACCGAAGAACGCCGACCTCGCGCAGCGAGTCGTCTTCGCCGGCCTGCAGTGGCAGCAGAACCCGACCACCTCGTGGGGCCTCCAATACCGGCTGTACTCGGTCGACGGGCTGTCGACCAACCTCTACGGTCTATTCGCGCCCGGCCCGGCCGGGACAACGGTCTTCGTGCCGCCCACCTCGCCGGCGTACCACGGCCCGCAGCTCCTCCTGGAGCAGCGCTTCAGAACCTAGAGGATTACGCACCTAGGGGATTGCGCGAGCAATCCTCTAGGTGCCGTCCGGCAAAGCCGGACGAGAAAGCTTCAAAGCCTCCACTTCTTCGTTCGTCGCGCGAAGCCGACGAACGAATGGGGTTTGACCTCTAAAAACTAATAGGTAAAATCTAACTGGTCGGAGAGCTCCCAGGCTTTCCTGCCACCCTGTGTGTGCGTCCGGAGGTTCCTGCGCTGAAGATCCTCGTCACGGTCAAACTCGTCCCCGACACGAACGCCGACAAGCGGATCGATCCGGGGACCAAGCGTCTCGTGCGTACGGGCGTCGAAACGGTCATCAACCCGTTCGACGAGTACGCGCTCGAAGCGGCCCTACAGCTCAAAGAGAAGCTGAACGACGGTTCTACCGTGACCGTCCTCTCGATGACCCCCGCGTCGGGGAAAGAGATCGTCCGCAAGGCGCTCGCGATGGGCGCCGACGACGCGGTGATGCTCTCCGACGACGCGCTCGCCGGCAGCGATCTGTGGGGAACCGCGGTCGCGCTCGCCGCTGCGATCAAGCAACTCAGCCCCGATCTCGTCGTCACCGGCACGCAGTCGACCGATGCGCAAAGCGGCGACCTGCCCGGCATGCTCGCCGAGAAGCTCGGTCTTCCCGGGCTGACCTACGCCCGCAAGCTCGAGGTCGCCGACGGCCGCGTGCGCGTGCAGCGCGAGACCGACACCGGCTACATGACGCTCTCGGCGCCGCTCCCCGCGCTCGTGAGCATCACCAAGTCGGCGAACGAGCCGCGCTATCCGTCGCTCAAAGGCATCATGGGCGCGAAGAAAAAGACGATCGACCAGAAGAGCGCCGCTGACCTCGCACTGACGGTCGCGGTCGGCACGGACGGAGCGAAGGCGAAGCTCGTCGAGCTCGCGACGCCGCCCGTGCGCGGCAAAGGTCAGGTCATCACCGTCGGTGACGGCGCCGAAGGCGCGCGCGTCATCGTCGACTTTCTCAAGGAGCGGAAGTTCCTCTAATGCGTAACGTCATCGTTTTCGTCGAGCACAGCAAGGGGACGCCGCGCCGCGTCGCGCTCGAGAGCGCCACGCAGGCACGCAGCATCGCCGACGCGCTCGGCGGCAAGGTCTATGCCGTCATCGCCGGTGCCGGCGCGTCGCAAGCCGCCGACGTTCTCAAGCGCTACCCGGTCGACCAGATCCACGTCTCCGACGAGGACCGCTTTCTCGACGGTGCCGTCGACGCGCTCGAGGCCGTCGCGAAGAGCGCTGGACCTTCGCTCGTTCTGGTCGGGAATACCACCGTCGGTCGCGACGTCGGCTCGCGTTTCGCAGCTCGCGCGGACTGTGGTGTCAACGCGGACGTCGTCGAGGTGAAAACGGACAGCGGCTCGGTTTCCTGCGTGATGCCCAAGCTGGGCGGGCTCGTCATCACGACGTGCGCGTTCGCCGGCGACTACGGCGTTGCGGCCGTCCGGCCGAACGTTTTCACGGCGAGGGAAACTCCGGGCGCCGGCGAGATCGTTCAAATTCCGTCGAACGGGAAGGCCTCTGCAGTCACCGTGGAGGACGAGGTCGAGGAAGCTGCTGCGCAACTAGGCGTCGAAGAGTCGTCGGTCGTCGTTAGCGGCGGCCGTGGCATGGGCGGTCCGGAACCGTTCACCACGATTCTCAAAGACCTCGCCGACGCGTTCGGCGGTGCGGTTGGAGCATCACGCGCGGCGGTCGACGCCGGCTGGATCCCCCACTCGCATCAGGTCGGGCAGACCGGGAAAACGGTTTCGCCGCAGCTCTACATCGCCGTCGGAATTTCGGGGGCGATCCAACATAAGGTCGGAATGCGCACGTCCGAGACGATCGTTGCGATCAACAAAGACGGAAACGCCCCGATCGCCGAGTTCGCCGATCTCCTTGTCGTGGGAGATGCGTTCGCCATCGTTCCGGAGTTGGCGAACCTCGTCCGCGACGCGAAAGCCGCTCACGCTTGATGTACCGTCGTCTCGTCCCCGCACTCGCGCTCACGGCCGCCGCGTACCTCGCGGCGGTCTCGTCGCATCCGGCCGTTGCCGCCCCCAAGGCCGCGCCCGCCTCGCCGTCGCCGTCGCCTGCACCCAGCGCGACCGCGACGCCGGAACCGCTCGAAAAGGCGATTCCGCGTTTGGAGGCCGCCGTCAAGGCGAACCCCAACGACAAGGCCGCGTCGTCCGAGCTCGCGAGTGACTACCTGCAGATCAACCGGCCGGATCTCGCGCTTCCGCTCACGCAGAAGCTGCTGCAGTCGGGGACGAAGACGGCGCAAGTCTACTACGTCGACGGCGTCGCGCAGGCGAGCATGAACCGCCAGAAAGAGGCGCTCGCCGACCTCGAGCAAGCCGCGAACTTGGAGCCGACCAACGCCGGCGTCCTCGGCATGCTCACCTCGATGTACCTGCAGGAGAACCGCCCGCAAGACGCAGAGCGCGTCGCCAAGCGTGCGGTGACGTTCAACGGCAAGGACAAGGGTGCGCTCGAAGCCTACGGCTCGGTGCTCGCGCAGGAAGGCAAATACGACGAAGCGCGCACGCAGTATGCCGCTGCTGCCGCGCTCGACCCGAAAGATGCGCGGCCGGTGATGCTGCAAGCGCAAACGTACCTCTCGCAGAACTCGGTCGCGCTGGCGAGCCAGCTGTACGACAAAGCCGTGCAGATCGACCCGACGAACGTGCAGGCACTCGTTGGTCAGGCGCATCTCCAAGCTGCGCAGCACAACGTGACGGCCGCGATCGCAACCTACGACAAGATTCTCGGGCTGCAGACCGACCCGAACGACAAGGTCGCGGTGCTCGATCAGGAAGCCGCGGTCTACGCACAAGAGAAGATGGACGACCAGGCCAACGCGACGTTCCGCAAGGCGATCAGCGACTATCCGAACATCTTCTCCGCACACACCGCCTACGGCGAATACCTTGCGGCGAAGAAAGACATGCCCGGCGCGGAGCGCGAGTGGATCGCGGGTGCGGGACCCAATCGCGATCAAGCCCCGGCGATCGCGCGGCTCGGTCAGCTCTACGCGGGCCAGAACCAGCTCGGCAAGGCGCTCGATCAGTTCAAGCGCTTGACGGAGATCGCGCCGAACGATCCGCAGTCGCACCTCTTGCTGGCGGCGACGTACTCGGCGAACAAGCAGTTCGACAAGGCGCGCGAAGAGTTCAAGAACTCCTACAACTTGCAGCACACCCCCGACGCGTTGCTCGGGCTCGGTCAGGCCGACATGCAGACGCACCAGTACGCCGAGTGCGCGCAGGTGTACGACGCGATCGACAAGGGCGCACCGGATCTCTCGCGCCAGAATCCCCAGGTGCTCTACGGCCTGGGTCAGTGCTATCAGCGCTCGAACCAGAACGACAAAGCGAAGACGGCGTATCAGAAGCTGCTGAGCTACCTCAAGCCCGGCTCGCAGGGTGCGAACGAGGTCAAGCAGCTCATCGCTCAGCTCGACCGCCATCCGTCCCAGCAGAAGAAGCCTGCGCCGCAACCGAAGGCGACACCGCACAAGTAGTAATCGCCATGCTCGTCGCGTACGACGAAGTCGTTACCACGCACCTGGAAGGCGCCGCTCATCCCGAGCAGCCCGACCGGGTGCGCGTTGTTTTCGAAGCGCTCGGCGCGCACGGGATGCTGGGCGAGCGGATCGCGACGCGCGCCGCCGAGCGCGATGAGCTCGCGCGCGTCCACCCGACCTCGTACATCGAGCTCGTGCGGCGAGTCTGCGGTTCGCTCGAGGGCGGTGAGCTCACGAGCTTGCCGACGGGCGACACGTATGTCGACGGGACGAGCTACGACGCGGCCGCACACGCGGCCGGCGCGACGCTCGCCGCGCTCGAACGCGCCGTCGATACGCGGCGCGCGGCGTTCGCGCTCGTGCGTCCGCCCGGTCATCACGCCGAACCCGCACGCGGGATGGGCTTCTGCGTCTTCAACAATGCGGCGATCGCGGCGCGCACGTACGTGCAGGAACAGGGCGGTCGCGCGCTCGTCGTCGACTTCGACTATCACCACGGCAACGGCACGCAAGCGATCATCGGCGGCGGCGTCTCGTACTTCGGGACGCACGCGAATCCCGCATATCCGGGGACGGGAGATCCGCGCGACAACCGGCTCGTGGACACTGGTGCGCTCGTCAACATCCCGCTCGACGTGCGCGGGATCGCGACCGAAGCCTTCGTTGCGATTCAAGCGCGTGCGTTGCGCGCGTTGGCCGAACGGCTGCGCCCGGACGTCCTGGTCGTGAGCGCGGGCTATGACGTCGTCGCCGGCGACCCCGTTGGCGATCTTGGCGTCGATCCGTCGTTCGCGCGACAGCTCGGGCGCTTGATGCGAGAGATCGCGCAGACGTACTGCGACGGACGCGCCCTGTTCGTGCTCGAGGGGGGCTACGATCCGGCAACGCTCGCGACGTGCGTCGTCGACACGATCACTGGTTACGAGGAGAATCACGAGATGGACACGGCCGACGCGCGGGCGATTCCGGCGCCGCAGAGCGCGCTGATCCTCGCGGTCGAAAACGCGCCGAAGGGAACACAGGGATGAACATCGTCATCCTCGTGCTGCGCATCGTGCTTGGCGCAATCTTCGTCGTCGCCGGTGCGGCGAAGTTCGGACACTTCACCGAGTTCGCGTCGCAGATCGCTGGGTTTCGGATCCTCCCCGCCGCGGTGATCCCGCCGATGGCGATCGTTCTGCCGTTCTTCGAACTGTTGCTCGGCGGGTACTTGATCCTCGGCCTCTTCACGCGCACCGCCGCGTGGATCGCCGCCGTCCTCCTGCTCGCCTTCGACGCGGCGATCGCGTCGGCGGTCGTGCGCGGGATGACGATCAACTGCGGTTGCTTTGGGCCTCAGGACGCTACCGTCACCACCTGGGGAGAGGTCGCGCGCGACGCGATCTTCGTGATCCTCGCGATTGTCGTCGCGCTGCGCGCTCCCGGGACGCTCGCCCTCGACCGGCGAATCGGGAAACCGTCATGAGCCGCGCTATCGCCAATCGTCCCCCTGCCGACCGAAGGAAGCTGATCCTGTGGGTAACGCTCGCGGTCGTCGTGATCGCGGTCATCGTCGCCGTTGCGCTCGCTTCGCGTCAGGTCGTCCCCAACGCCGCCTCGAATGCGCCGATGCAGGCGAACCTCAAGGTCGGGGATACTGCGCCCGAGTTCTCGGTCCAGACGACCGCCGGACCGTTCGACCTCAACAGCATCCCGACGCCGGTGGTGCTCGAGGCCTTCGCGACGTGGTGCCCGCACTGCCAGCGCGAGACGCAGGTGATGAACAGCCTGGCGCAGCGCTTCGCCGGCAAGATCGCGTTCGTCGCGGTCAGCGCGAGCCCGTACGGGATCGACGGACAGTCGCCGGAGACGCAGACCGACGTCAACCAGTTCGGGGCGACGTTCCACGTTGTCTATCCCTTGGCGTTCGACCCGACGCTGAAGGTCGGCCAGGAGTACCTGCGCGGCGGGTATCCGACGATCGCGGTGATCGACAAGAACAAGAAGATCCGGTACTACCAGGACGGCGAGCGTTCGGAAGCCGAGCTCGCAAAAGCGATTCAAAGCGTCCTCTAGCAGAACTTTAACGCCTGACTCACGACGCTCGGGTCCGCGCTCACGTATCGTGATCGCGAGACCAACTATCGCGTCTGCGTGACGCTAGGAGTAGTACGTGTTCAAAAACCGTCTTTTTACCGCCGCAACGCTTGCGGTGGCGATCGTCATCCCTGCGGCTGCGTATGCGCAGCAGCCGCCGGCCGCCGCACCCAACGCCGCCCAGACCGCCCCTGCTTCGGGCGAACATCACCGCGGTGGTATGATGCGCGGCGCGTTTCGCGGCATCACGCTGACGGACGCGCAGAAGCAGCAGATCCAGCAGATCATGCAGCAGTACCACGGGCAGATGAGCAACCAGACGACGCCGCCAGATCCGGCGACGCGTCGCGCGAACATGGAGAAGCTTCGCGGGCAGATCGAGAACGTGCTGACCCCCGCGCAGCGCACGCAGTTCGAGCAGAATATCCAGAACATGCGGAACCGCGAGCGTCAGGCGCCGGGACCCGCGGCAACCCCGGCCGGCTGAAGCTTCGCCCGCAGCGCCGCAAGCACGGCGGGATCGCGGGTGATCAGACCCCAGTCGGTCTGTCTGCCGCCGCTCCCGCCCGCGTACGTCGCGTTCGCCGAGCCGATCCATGCCGCGTCGCCGGCGAGAACGAACTTCTCGTCGGCGTCGCTTTCTTTCACGACGACCCCGTCGCTCTGCAGTTCGCGCAGGAGCGTTTTCGTCGCCGGCTTGAGCTCTTTCGCGTCGACGATCAGCGTCGTCGGCAGACCACGCCGTGCGCGCTCCCGCAGCGCAATCTCGACGGATCCACCGCCGAACGATTCGGTCGACGCGACGAGCGGTGCATCGCCGGCGCGACGGATCAACGACGCCTCACGACGCAGCGCCGCATCTTTGCGCGTCGCGAGCACCGGACCCCAGTCGGGCATCCCGTCGAGCGCGCGCTGCACGAGCGCGACGTCGCGCGGATCGTCGTCGCGCACGACCAAGCCCCCCTCATCATCGGGCGGCCAGTTGCGATCGTCCAAAAACGCGACGCCGTCGCAGACTGCTGCTTTCAAATGAAACGGCTCGCGCTCGTGCTCGACCAGCGCGACGTGCGCGCCCGCCGCGCGTAACGCGCGCGCGGCATCGGCGTTCATCTCTTTGAGCGTGCCGTCGTCGTCGTACGGATCGGCTTGCAACGTCACGGTGACGTTGGCACCGCTGCGCGCGGCGGCGACGAGCGCGTCTCGCATCGCGCCGGGTTTGAGGATGTATGCACCGAACGCAACGGTGTGCGCGGCGCGCACGTGTGCGACGGCAGCGGCGGCCGAAGAGAGCGCGATTCCCACACGCTCCCTTCACGCGTTTCGTCCAGAACGACAACGTCGCGCGGTACTTCACGAGGCTTCGACAAGCTCATGCTTCGACAGGCTCAGTAGGGACGCGTGCTTCGACAAGCTCAGCATGACGTCAACGTGGATTGTGTATCGCG
>CAZABL010000014.1:0-13203 GCA_964483365.1 uncultured bacterium | reverse complement strand
AGGGACGCGTGCTTCGACAAGCTCAGCATGACGTCAACGTGGATTGTGTATCGCGCTAGCGATGCGCGATCCGTTATGGGACGACGGAGCTTGCGATCCTGGTGAGATCCTTGAGCTCGAGGTCGGCGACGAGCGCAAAGTCCAGGTCGTGCTCGTGCCATGCCAGCAGCGTCGTTGGGCCGTCGCGCGCGTATTGTGCCGAATGTCCGTCAAAGGTCGTCGTGTGCGGCTTGAGCGCGCCGAAGTCGACCGCGCGATTCGTCGCGTTCTCGAACAGCGAGATCATCCGAATACCGTCGGTGTAGAGAAGATGCAGGTTCTTGACGCCCTTGATGTCGGCGAGGTCGGCCGTCACGACGGCGAAGCCTTCCGGCAGATACTTGGGCCCGATCGGCGTGAAGCCGCACTCGCTGATCGCGCGCGTGAGGTCTTCGGACGGATGGCCGTACGCGCGGCCGCGCGTCGTCGTGAACTCTTTGGGCAGATCGGCGGTGAAGATCTGTTTGGGGAGGGCGCCGGTAAAACGGATCGCGTCGTAGCGCGTGCGCCACGCGAGTGAACCGTCGCCGTGATATTCTTCCTTCGCCAAAACGACATGCATCCGCTCATCGATCCACAACCGCATGAGCCGCTGGCCCGTGTAGCGGTTGACGAGATCGACGACTTCGGCACGGCGATCGGCGACGTTGTCGTCGTCGGCGGCGAGCACCGCGCGGTAGTTCGCGTTCAACAATTCGATGTCGTCATTGGCGACGACCGCGTCGTCAGCGGCGCGGTTCTCGGTGACGACGACGCGCTTCGATTTCGGATCGATGTCCCATGACATCGCGCCGCGCGTGATCACGTACTGTCCGTACAGCGACTGCGGCGCAAGATATGTGCGGCGCGTCTGGTCGGGCGCGCGGTGCTCGACCTGCTCGACGACCGCATATGCGCGATTCGTCCCGCTGCGAATCGACGAAAGCTGACCGACGAACGAGACGCGCTGGTACGAGGCGATCGCGTCCCGTACGAGCGCCTCGGCGGCGACGTCGTGGTCGGTCGTGCGGGTCGGACGCGGCGCGACGCCGCGCGACGCGGTATGATGCGTCGGCGGCGGTGTTCCGGCAGCGATGCCCGCAAGCGGCACGATGGCCGCGAGGACGATCAGCCCGAGTGTACGTTTAGCGGATCGCACCGCTGGCGTCGTCGAGCGTGGCGGCGTCGGCGGTATCGATGTACGAAGCGGCGGAAGCCGGCGCGACCTGCGACTGCGGGTCGGTGCCGTAGATCGCCGGCCCGTTGCCCTGACCGAGCGGACTCTGCTGCGTTTCAGCGTTGTGCTCGTCGAAGATCAGCGCGGCCGAGATGGTCGGCTCGGGTGTCGCGCCAGCGCCGTGGAGCGCGGGCACGCCGAGATACAGGCCGAGCGCGAGCGCGGCTGCGACCGGCAACGCAATCGCAGGAGCCCACCTGCCGAGCCAACGCTCTCGCCAAGACGGACGCTCGTTGCGAATGGCTTCCCAGACGCGCGCTTTGACGAATGCCGGAAGCTCGCGTTCTTGCGCGCGCGCGGTCGAGCGTAGCAGTTCGCCAAGCGCGGCTTCTTCGTTGTGGATCTTCATGCAGGCGCTGCACACCTGGAGGTGCGCGAATACCGCCGCGTCCTCCGAAGGCTCGAGTGCGCCGTGCAGATAGTCGATCAGGATATCGCGATCGTAGTGGGTGGTCATCGTTGTTCCTGTTGCGCCCGGGTCACCAGTCGTCGGAGCAGCGCGCGCGCACGGTGGAGCCGTGAGCGGACCGTTCCGATCGAACATCCCATGATGTCGGCGATTTCCTGGTAGCTGTACTCCTCGATATCTGCGAGAATGACGACTTGGCGTTGTTCGGGTGAGAGCTGTGCGAGCGCCTTCGACAGCGGCTCCCCGAGCTGGCCACCCACGTAGTCCTCGATCGGGTCGACGGCGAGCGGCCGTTGCCCGGCGAACTCCTGGGGGGCGTTGTCTTCGGGGATCTCTTCTTGGAAACGTCCTTTTCGCCGCCGAAGTTCATCCCGATACAGGTTGGTTACGATCCGATATATCCAGGAGAGGAACGAGGTGCCCGGCTGGAACGAGCGCCAGGCCCGGTAGACGCGGATAAAGGCCTCTTGGGTCAAGTCGCGCGCGTCGGACTCGTTGCCGGTGAGGCGGTAGGCGAAGTTGTACGTCGCCTTGCCGTACTGCTCCATCGCGGTTTCGAGGAATGCCTGCGCCTCCGGCGTGGGCGGCTCGATCGGCTTGCGAGGGACCCCCATCGGGGTTACGCCCTTCGGGGCGTAGCTATTTGCAGCCTTGGGCTGCGGTGACGATTGCCTTGGTCGCCTGCTGCTCGCGCGAGGTGGTGAGCTGTTGGATCCCGTTCATGTCGCGATCGATGTTGACCGCGTCATGGAGCCCTTTGGGCGTCGGGTTCTTCAGATCGAACCAATCGAGCGCATCGTGAAGGAAGCCGTCAAGCGGATGGGGGGTCGAGCCCGGCTGCGGGATGCCGTTCGTCGTGGAACGCGTCGTTTGCACGTTCCCGGTCGCTGCCATCATTTGTTTCTGCGATTCGTCGAGCTGCCCAAAGCGGCGCTGCTGTTCGGTGGCGACAAAGCCGCTCATGACGTCGCGCTGCACCTTCTGGGCTTCGAGCACCGAGGCGAGCGAGTCGTGCATCTGGTGCATCGTCTTTGCGTCGTCCGGGTTCGCCTTCGCCGTGTCCCAGGAGGGCGATTTGAGCGCGGTCTCGAGCGCGTCGATGCTCTTGACCATGTCGTCGACCTGCCGGTCCATCTGCATCAGGTGCATGTCCTTCTGCGTGTCGGTATCTGTCGACACGTAGCGGTAGACCGAGGGGCGCAGCACCCCGAAGACCTGGTCGTTCGCCATCGCAGCACGCAGCGCCGGCGCGACCGCTTGGCGGATCGCTGTGCAGACGGGCTTCGAGCGCGTCGTCCCGATGACCGGGAGGGGCGTCCCGGGGATCGGGGCGAGGGTGAACGGGTTCGTCGCGGTCGGACGTGGGGCCGGAGCCGGCGTTGCCACGGCCAGGAGAAGGACGGAGAGGACGAGCACGATGGTAGCTTCTCCGTGTTTTAAGGGGTTCCGTGCAAAACGAGCGCCCGCGTGATCCGACCTTCGTCGTAGCGGGAGATTCGGCACTCCTACCACAATCGTTAGGCTAACCTTACACGCCCGGAGTACCATGGCTGCGGTCCACGCCACCACCTCTACTAGGCCTGCCCGCGTCGGACGACTCTGGCGTTATCTCGCGGTCGCGGGCCCCGGGCTGATCGTCGCCTTCGCCGACACGGAAGCCGGCAGCGTCACCACCGCGGCGACCTCCGGTGCCCAGTTCGGGATGAAGCTGGTCTTGCTCCAGCTGCTCCTGATCGTCCCGCTCTTCGTTGTACAAGAGATGACGGTCCGGCTCGGGACCGTGACAGGGAAAGGCCACGCGCAGCTCATCCGCGAGCACTACGGCCTCGGCTGGACGTGGGTCTCGCTCGGCACGATGCTCGTGACCAATCTCGCGGCCTTGGTCACCGAGTTCATCGGAGTCGCAGGCGCCGCGCTCGTGTTCGGGCTACCCCCCGCACCGGTCGTCGTCGCCTCCGCGGTGCTCCTGATCGGGATCGCCTTCTCGGGGCGCTACCGGCGCGCCGAGCTCATGGCCCTGGGGCTGTGCCTCCTCGAGCTGCTCTTCATCCCCGCGGCGCTCGTCGCGCACCCCGACCCCGGAGCGCTGCTGCAGGGATTGATCGGAAATCAGCCGCTGGGCGACCGCAACTACCTGCTGCTGGTCGCGGGCAACATCGGCGCGGTCATTATGCCGTGGATGATCTTCTATCAGCAGTCCGCGACGGTCGACAAGGGGCTGCGGCCACGCGACCTGCCGTTCAGCCGCATCGACACAGCCCTGGGCGCCGTCATGACCCAATTGATCATGATCGCCATCATCGTGACCTGCGCGGCGACCCTCTACGTCAAGCACATCTCGGTTTCCGACGCTGCGCACGCGGCGCTCGCGCTCGTCCCGCTCACCGGCTCACGGTGGGCCGGGATCGCGTTCGGGGCGGGTCTGCTGGGCGCCGCGATCCTGGGCGCGCTGGTCGTGTCCCTGGCGACCGCCTGGGCGTTCGGCGAGGCCTTCGCGTGGCGCTGCTCGCTCAATGTGAAGTGTCAGGACGCGAAGCGCTTCTACGGGATGTACGCCGCGATGGTCGTCGTGGCAGCGGGCGTCGTGCTGATCCCCGGCCTGCCGCTCATCCGCATCACCGTCTGGGTCGAGGCGTTCAACGCGTTCGTCCTTCCGATCGTCCTCGGCTTCTTGCTGGTCATGGCCAACGATAAGAAGATCCTGGGTAAGCGGGTGAACTCGCTCTACGGCAACCTTATCGCGATCGGGGTCGCCCTCGTCTGCGTCGGGCTCGGCCTCTGGATGGGGACGCTTACGCTGCTCGGCCAGGCTGGCTAACGGCCGGACAGCCCAGGGCATCGCCAAACGGCGAGTTCTAGGCGCCCATGCTACGACGCAGCGAACGCCAAGCTTTACGCTGGTTTAACGAGACACGGTTTACAAAGTGTGACGGGCGTCGGCATAGTATGGGCACTAAGCCGAGCAACGCCCGCTCGGCTGCCACGGGTGGGAACAAGGGCGTCCTTACGGTGCGTCCGCGCGGCTTAGCCCGCGCGGCGAGTGCGACGGTCCAAGTGTGGGGCCCGCGCTCTCGACGAACTCGATTCGTCGCCGTTTCCGAAAAAGGTTCGACTCAAGGATGAAACGGTTCACTTCCCTCGCGGTCGCCGCGGTGCTTGGCTTCGGTGTCAGCGCCTGCAGCGGAGGCGGCGGGGCTTCGGTCCCCGCAACGAACGGTGTCGCACAGACGCAGACGCACGTGCGCCACCTCAAGACCGACCGCCACACGAACGACGTGCTCGGCGGGGCCGGAATGTTGCTCGGGATGCTGCTGTTCGATGCACCGCTCCCGGGTGCGAACGGCAACGTTCAGTTCAACGCCGGCATCATCGGTGTCGACGTGATCGATAGCAAGGGCGATTCGTGGCAGCTCATTGCGAACTCGACGCCGCAAGTCGTCAACCTGCTCGCGCTGCAGACGGCACCGTTGGCGCTCGGCACCGGTTCACTCCCGGCGGGAACGTATCCCACGGTCGAGCTGCTGCTCGATCCCGCAACGACGAACGCCACGATCAACGGGCAAACGTATCCGGTTCGGATCGTCACGCCCAACCATCCGTGGTGGGACACGACGCAGACGGTCCAGGCGGTCGACGCTCCGCTCACGATCACCGGCACGAGTGGCGCGAACATCACCGCGTCGCTCGACTTCAACATCTTCCGGTCGGCGAAGTTCAGCAACGGCGTCGTCTTCTTGACGCCGAAGGTTGCTGCCGGCTTCGGCCAGCCGCAAGTCCACGGTACGATCGCGAACAGCGCCGGCGCGCCGGTGCAGAACGCGACCGTGATCGCGACCGACGCGAACGGCAACGTCGCGAACGTCACGGTCAGTGGCGCCGACGGTACCTTCAACTTGCACGGTATCAGCCCGGGCAGCTACACCCTCACGGTCGCGAACACGTACACGACCGACGCGGGCGCGACCGTGACTGCAACCGGTAACGATACTGGGGCAGCGCCCTCGACGAACGTTGTTGTCGGACCGAACGACAACATCAACGTCGGGGCGCTGACCGACTAGGGCCGGCGAGCGAACGTGCGGACGACGACGGGCAGTGCGTCCGTCGCTGATCTCCTGCGCGACGCTCGCGTCGCGCTCAGGTCGGCGTGGTACGACGCCGCTCTCGAACTCCTCGACGGTTGTGAAGACTGGCCCTCGGAATACGCCGAAAAGGGCATCGTCCTCAAGGCCGACGCAATTGGTCGCCGCGATGCGGTCGGTGCAATCGCGTACCTCACGACAGTCGAAGACATCCCTAGCTCCCCTGCCGGAAAGTTCGCTTTCGCAATCGAGTCCGGGAAGGTGCATGCCACGGTTCGTGACTTCTCGAGCGCGGAATCGCGCTTTGCGGAAGCGCGTCCGCTGGCCGGCGCGGTCCCGAACGGCGAAGCGACGATGGCCTTTCACGAGCTGCGCCTGCGGTACTTCCGTCGCGAGTGCGACACGTCGATCCCGCAAGCGACGCTCGCGGTCCAGCATCCCGATCCCGCGATCGCGAGCTGGGCGTACTCGATCCGTGCCTGGATGCATTTTTTCGAGGGGCGCCTCGGTGCGCACATCGCAGACCTGCATCGAAGCGTGGACTTCGCGATCAACCCCCGGAGCGAGCTCGCCGACGCGACGAACCTGAGCGCTGCCGCACACGCGCTGGCTCAGATCTCGTTCGAGACGGCGAACAGCGACGGGATCGACGCGGCTCGGGCTGCGTTCGATGCGATCGCGTGGACTCCCGATATCCGGACCCCGCAGTTCCTCGCACTTCGGGCACTGGGTTGGGACGCGTTCATGCGTGGGCGCAGCGGTCAGGCGCAGTGGGCGTTCAAGGACGCTCGTGCGTTGGCACCATCTGCACAGTGGCGGATCATGTCGCACCTCGATCGAGCCTTCGTCGCCCGCATGTCGCGGAACGAAGTATGGGCGATCGAGGAGCTGGCCGAAGCCGATCGTCTTGCGCTCGACGTGCGCTGGGAATCGAACTTCGACGAGACACGCCAAGTGCTCGTCGTGCTTGCAACCCTGCACGCGCAAGGTGACGTGGCCCGGGCTCAGCGCTACGCCGCGATGTACTCCCAGGTCGGAGTCGGCAACGTGCATCCCTCGTTGGGAATGGACAGCCGTCCTGCGATCGGTCATGCCAAGTACGCACAAGGCAAGATCGAACAAACCCTGGGACGTCGGGACGCAGCGATCGCATCGCTGCGCGAAGCGTGGGAGATCTTCGACGGATCCTCCTATCACTATCGCGCGTCGATGACAGCATCGGCACTCGCCGAGCTGACGGGAGAGTCAGCGTGGCGGGAGCGTGCGATCCAGCATGCGCGCCGCTACCCGGATTGCCCGCTCGCCTCCATCGTCGACGAATCCGTCGCACGGGAAGAGGCGATGCCCAAGGAGCTCAACCCGCTCCAACGGCAAATCGCGCGCGCTCTGTGGAGTGGGGCCGAGGCACCCGAACTTTCCAACCGATTCAGCCGCAGTCTGTACACCATCGAACAGCAGATCCTGGCCGTCTACAACGCGTTCGACGTGAAGTCGCGCTCCGGTCTGCTCGAGGAGGCTCGTCAGCGTGGCCTTGTGTGACCGAGCCGTACGGGTGATGCGGCCGGGGGATCGCGCGGAATAACGATGACCGTGCTCATCATCGCCGTCGTTACCGTAGCTGCCCTCACGTTCTGGGTCCTACGGTTGCGCTCAGTGATGATGAGCGCGCGCGTGGAAGCGGCCGACGCAGTCGAGCGCCGCTTCAACGTTCTCGAAGCGGTCGGCGACGGTATCTATATCGTCGACGACTCGCTTCGTATCACGCATGTGAATGAGGAGGCGGAGCGCCTCTTGCGTGCGACAGCCGACGCGCTCGTCGGCCATCCGCTCGATGAGATCGTCGATCCACTTGGATCCGAGCTCGTCCCCGACATCCGGTTCGCGCGGCGTACCGGAACGGTCGTCGAACGAATCCACGCTTTTCCGACGACGCAGACCTGGGTCGAAGTCCGCGTCAAACCTGCCGCGATCGAAACGCTCGTCTATCTGCGCGACGTGAGTGAACGGACGCGCGCCGAGCTTCGGTTGCGTGAGAACGAACAGCGCCTTCGCTTGGTGACGCAGAACGTCGACGCCGTTCTGTGGACCACTGACCGCGAGGCGCGCTTCACCGCCGTCGCCGGCGGTGCGCTCGATGATCTCAATCTTCGTTCCGAACAGCTGCTCGACGAACCGTGCGGGGTGCTGCTCGGAGAGAATGCCGTCGCCGAAGCCTTCGCCGGTCGACCTGTCCGTGCCGAGACGGCGCGCGGCGAGCGCTGGCTGCGCCACCACGTCGAACCGCTGCGCGACGTCGACGGGACCGTCGTCGGTGCAGTCGGCGTCTCGCTCGACATCACGGAGCTCAAGCGCGTCCAGCAGCAGCTCTTCGATACGGCGCATCGCGACCGGCTCACCGGCTTGCCGAATCGGCTTTCGCTCGAACAACGCCTCAACGAAACGATCGCGGATGCCGCACGTGATGATCGGCGCTTCGCCCTCTTGTTCGTCGACCTCGACCGCTTCAAGACGATCAACGATACGCTCGGACATTCGATCGGCGACGACGTCCTGCGGGAGGTAACCGGCCGGCTGCAGGAGACGCTGCGCAGCGGCGACGTCATCGCGCGGCCGGGCGGCGACGAGTTCATCATCCTGCTCCCGCGCATCGCACATCCCGCGGAAGTCGATAACGTCGCGGTGCGGCTCGTGCGCGCGCTCGCGCTGCCCGTCGTCGTGCGCGGACGCGAGTTGTTCGTTTCGGCGAGCGTCGGAGCCGCGCTCTACCCCGAGCACGGACTCGACGCCGAGTCGCTCACCTCGCACGCCGACACCGCGATGTACCGCGCGAAGGCGGCCGGCGGGAACCGTCACGCAATCTTCGACAGTTCGATGCAGGCCGCGGTGACCGAACGGCTGCTGCTCGAGAACGACCTGCGCCACGCGCTGTATCGCGACGAACTGCGCCTGCTGTATCAGCCTATCGTCGACGTACCGACCCGCCGCGTCGTCGGCGCAGAGGCGCTCGTGCGCTGGCATCATCGCACGCGTGGTGTCATCCCGCCGACCTCGTTCATCCCCATCGCCGAGGAGACCGGCGCGATCGTCGCGCTCGACCGCTGGGTGCTGCGCGAGGCGTGCGCGACCGCAGCGCGCATTCGCGCGACGCTGCTCCCCGACTTCAAAGTCGCCGTCAACCTTTCGCCGCGCGATTTGCGCGAGACCGATTTGCCCGACGTCGTCGCCGCGGTGCTCGCCGAGTATTCGCTTCCGGCGCACGCCCTCGGTGTCGAGGTAACCGAGCACGTCGCGCTCGACGACAGCGTTCTCCCGGTGCTGCGTCGGCTGTGCGCGCTCGGTGTGCAGGTCGCGGTTGACGATTTCGGGATCGGCTACAGCTCGCTCTCGTATCTGAAGCGGTTGCCGATCACGGCGCTGAAGATCGACCGTGCGTTCATCCGCGACGTTGCCGAGGATGCGTACGACCAAGCGATCGTGGGCTCGATCGTCGCGATCGCGAAGGCTCTTGGACTACACGTGATCGCCGAAGGGATTGAGACCGACGCGCAGGTCGAGTTCGTCGCTTCTCTGGGCTGCAACGAAGCGCAGGGATATCGTTTCGGCACACCGCTCGCGCTCGAGGCGCTCGAGCAAATCGTCCGCCCACCGCAAACGGAACGGCTGCGGCTGCTCGAACGCCCCGCGTAGCGCGCAAATCCCCCTATCCGTAGGGGCGTGGTCGGCGTGCCATCATCGGTACACTCAACCGGTATGGCCGTCGTGTGGGAGCTCGCTGACGACGCGGAACGCGTACTGCGCGAACGTTCTGCGTTCCGGCAGACGCTGCGCGCCTTGGCTGTACCACAAGTCGACGAAGACGCTGCCGAGCTGATCTTCGGGGAGCTCCTGGCGAACGTCGTGCGCTATGCGCAAGGCTCCGTCGAAGTGCGCCTGGAGGAAGATTCGGGGCTTGGCATCCTCACGGTCCGAGATCACGGACCCGGATTGCGCGCGATCCCGCAGTACCCGTCCTCCGATTTGTTGGCCGAGTCGGGACGCGGCCTGGCGATCGTCCGAATGCTTGCGAACGCAGTCCAGATCGCGATCGCACCCGACGGGGGGACGGTCGTGCGTGCCGTCCTCCCCATCGCGGGCGATGGTGACGCGCGTTAGCGCGTGATGCCGCTCCCGGTGGCGAACCGCAGTCCCGCCTCGAGAAGCCGCGGCGGCGCGATGTGGTTGCCTTGGGCGTTCAAGAACGTCACGTAGTAGCGGTCGTTGAGCAGATTCTGGATCCGAACGTATGCCGCCGTGCCGTGGCCGAGCCCAAAGCCTTTCTCGACATCGAACGTGAGGTGCGGCGTGCGTTTGCACGGCCCGCCGCTCATCCCCATTGGACCGGCGCAGGTGATGAAGCCGGGGTTGAGCGCTGAGGACAGCCCCGAGCCGTACTCGCCGTCCATCGAGAACCACCCGCCATGAAGGTCGTTGCGGATGATTCCGGCGATCGCATCAATCCGTTGGTCGTGGTCGGCGGGAGTCCAGTCCGTGCCGGAGCCGAAGCACGGCGCGAGGAGCTGCGTCTCGCAGCCCTTGTTGACGGAGTACGTATGCGTCAACGAGGCGTAGAACCGCGATCCGTTGGCGAGCGGAAGTTGATAGTACGCAGTCTGCGTCGCGATGCGCCCCAGCGCGTAGTTGATGTCCTGATGGAGGTCGGTCAGACCGACTTGGGTGTCATCGATCAGGTCGGTCGCGTTCTTTTGCATGACGCGTAGGCCGAGGTCGCCCCGTCCGATTGCGAGATGGGCGCCGAACTCGTACACCGAGTCGCGTTGCGGCTTGAGGTCGAACTGTGCGATCGAGCTCTGCAGCGGCAGGTTGAGCGTGTACGCGGCAAGCGGCGAGACGTTCTCGAGCGAGTACGGGGTGAAGAAGCGGCCGTAGTAGACGTACACACTGTCACGCGTGCCGAAGAAGTGGGTCAGCTTGACGCGCGGGCTGACTTGACCGAAGCCGGTGTTGAACTGCGTCGACGACACGACGAACGAGTCGCCGCGCAGACCGTAGTCGAGCTGCCACTGCGAGCCCATCTTCCAGCTGTCCTGAAGGTAGACGGCGGTGAGATGCCCGATGTTGGGCGCGTTATCGACGACCGTGTAGGGCTGATCCGGCGTCCCCGGCGTGAAGATCGGGGCCAGGAAGTTCCCCGGCTGCAGCGTGACGTCGTACGTCTTGGCGACGTGCGTCGCATCGTACAACGCGCCGAAGGCGACGGCGTGCTTCGGGCTCGTGTTGACGTAGTCGAGGTTCCCGCCGACGTCGATCGCGGTGCGATCGCTGAAGAGGGAGAAACCGCACGAGCCGTTGACGTAGGCGACGTTCGAGTTCGGAACCGGATTCGTAACCACGCCGCCAATGACGGGACCCGTCGAGCTGAGTGCTTGCGCACAGTCGGTCGGCGCGCCCGGATTCGCCGCCTCACCGTACGCGAAGTCGTTGTTCGGATTGCCGAAGTCGCGGATTCTCGAGCGCTTGTACGACGGCCCGAACGACAGTGAACCGTGGTCGCCGATCGGGTGACGGAACTGCATCGCCGCGAACAGATCGTCCTGCGTCTGGTTGTCGTCGGTGTTCGCGGGCTGACCGGCCGGGACGTCGTTGGGGATCTGGTACGTCTGGTACGAGTGGCTGACCGTCAGATTCACATAGTTCGGTCCGGTCGGCAGCGTGTAGCGCAGGAATTGGTTCGTGTTGCTGAACTGGTTGTGCGGCGAGGAAAAGTCCGGTGGATCCAGCCCGCGGTCGCCGCGCTGGTTCCGTGTCGCCACGATGAGCGAACCTTTGCCAACCATGGTGTGATACGCGAGTGACGAGTCGGCCGAAGCGTACGAGCCGGCGCTGATCTCGCCAGTGAGCCCTGGCGGGCCTGCGCCATTGCGCGTATTGATATTGAGAACCTGCGCGAACCGTTCGCCGTACTGCGCCGGGTAGGCGCCTTGCAGCACGTCGATGTACGCGATGTCGTTGGGGTCGAACTCACCGCCGATCGTCCGGTTCAGCTCCTGCGGGATCTGCACGCCGTCGACGATGTAGTTGATGTCGCCGTGGTCGCCGTTGACGTGCACGACGCCGTTCGCGCCGCGCGCGGCACCCGGCATCTGGAGGAGCATGTTCTGAAGATTCAGGCCCCCCGGTGAGTGGGTCAGCGTCTCTTGGTTGAACGCCAGGTCGGTTCCGGAACCCCGCACCGGCGGACGGGACGTCACCGAGGTGCTTCCGATCTTCCGGATCGGTGCGACGTCGAGCGTCACGCTCGCGCCCGCGCCGCCAACATCGACACGCAGCGAGCCGTTCCCCTGCGCGGAGCTGACGGCGACGGTGTACGTCCCGATCGGAACCGCCGCGAATGCGAACGTCCCTTGCGCATTGGTATGGGTGCGCAACACGAGGTTGCCGCCGGTCGCGGTGATGTTGGCATCGGGGAGCGGCTTGCCGTCGATGGTGACGGTGCCGGAGAGGAACGTCGCTGCCTGTGCGAGTGCGAACGTCGTGCTGGAGAGCAGAATGGAGATGAGAACGGCGAGCACACGCAACGGCGCGCCGAGACGGTTTCGGAGTGGCATGGTTCCCTTCGCTGGTTGACGGACTGGAGATTGGAACGGTGCGTCAGGCAGCGATCGGGGGCGGCCGGTTCGGGACGAACAGTCGGCTGGGCGCGCTGGTTCGGACGCGGCACGCCGTCCGGACGTGGAAAGTGAGCGGCGCGACGCGACGTTCACGCAGCGCGAAGAACGCGGCTAGGAGGTTGACGACACCGCGGCTCCGCGCGGCGAACAGCACGGTCGTCAGGACCAAGGCGAGCAAGCCGCACACGACGGCGAGCAGCAGCCGCTGCGGATCGAGACCCGTCCCTTCGGGCAAGAACAGGGCGGCGGCGAGGAATCCTTGGCCGGCGACGGTCGCCGCAATGGCGGCGGGGCCGTGGAGCGGGAGCGATGCGCGGTTCAGGGCGAGGCGCCGGCGCCGTTCCGCCGCTGGAGCGAACACGCCGAGGGCGTACGCGGCCCCCAGGAGACCCGCCAAGGCCGTCAGGAGCATGACGACGTGCGCCGGGCTCTCTACGGCAAAAGAACGGCTCCCGGCCGCGTGTACCGCGCCGTGCACGAGGACGGCACAGAAATACGTCAGCGCAGCCCGGAGGGCTAGCGCCGCCAACCGCCGCGGTGGCACGGTTATAGGGTTCAGCCCCCTGAGGCTGCGCCCTCTAGGCATTTCGCCCGGGCGGCGCAGACGAGCGTTACCTCGCAGGGATCGGCAAAGGGACCTCCGGCCGCAGGGGGTCCCGGACGCCGGGTCCGAAGGATCGTCCCCCCTACCCCCGCCCGCGCCGACGAGAGAGCCATGTACACCCCGCGTCCCTCCGCCTTCGAGTCCGCCGACACGGTCAACCGTGTCGTCGCGCTGTTGGTCCGCTT
>CAZABL010000013.1:31454-56391 GCA_964483365.1 uncultured bacterium | reverse complement strand
AGGGCACCCCGAGCATGACAGAAGCCAGCAATCGGAGCCGACGTCGAGTGGGTACGGGGGCGGCATGGAAGGCGACGACGTCCTAGACGGCGGTCTCGACGACCCGCGGCGGGTCTTCGCCGGGGATCAACCGTTGGTCGATCCAGACGAAGAAGAGATCGTCGACGACGAGCTCGACGACGACTGAACGGCGGGCCGGGCGAGCAAGCGATCGAGCACGTTTTGTGTGATCTGCTCGACGCGCGGCTCCTCGCCGCTCGCGAGCACCTGGGCCCAATCGGTGGTCCCTGCGGTGAACGTCGTGCCGTTGTGCGTGAACGTGCCCATGGACGCGGCGTGGAGCCCCGTGCCGCCCGTCCCGCGTGCGGGTAGCTCTTGCCACTCGCCGTCGAGCGGTCCGACCGCGAGAAGCCGAAAATCGGACGGCGTTCCGCTGCGCGTTGCATTGCGAGCGAGAGTCGCGCTGCCGCTGGTCTCGTCGAACGCGTCGAGCGGCACTCCGTCGCATTCGTAGCCGACGAGCGGCGGGGACGTGTGTTGCCCGACCACGTCGCCGCGGCGGAGTCCGGTGCCTGCGAAGACCCAGTGCTCGGGGTCCTGCACGACGTAACCGCGTGTCCGTCGCGGACCGTCCCACCAGCCGCCGCCGTGCCGGTAACTGACCCCGGTGAGCGCGTCCTCAGGGCGGTTCGCACCGGTTTGCGGCCACCAGTGGTCGAGCGCGCCACGCGGGCCGCCCTGATGGCAAACGATCGCGGCGTCATCGTCGACGACATGGATCCGCCACCAGCACACGTTCGCACCGAAGAATGCGACGTTTCCGCCTTGCGTGAGGAATGCTTCGACCGCATCGCGCATCGCCTCGCTCCAATACTCATCGTGTCCGACGCTGAGCAGCAAGCGATGACGGCTACAGAGCAGCGGATCGCGGTGGATGTCGACGTCGGTGCAAAACTCGGCCGTGTAGCCGTTGCGCGTGAGCCAGCGGATGAACGGCGCGTCCCAGTGCGCGAACGTCTGACGCGGCGAGCGGGGATCGTAATGATCGACCGCTCCGTAGACATCGCCCCCGATCCCGCCGCCCGGTCGGCGTAGCGAGACCTTGCTGCCAGGCGGCGACTGCGAACGCGGCGGATCGACGTAGAAGCACCCGCCGCCGGTGCGATTGTAGGCGTGGTAGGTCGCGAGCGGGATCTTGTAGAGCAGATCGGCGCTACCGTCACCGCGCACGACGAACAGCACGCTCGGCTGATCGAACGATGCGTGAAACGGTTCGGCGCGCTGCTCTTGCAGGTGCGCGACGTAGACGCCCGATGGCCACGTGTACGGCACGACGAGCTCGTACGCAGGCCAATCCCAATCGTCGGCCGCGCCGCGCGGCGGCGCATCCTGGCCGCGGAACCATGGCAGCTGTGCGACCGGGATGAAGCCGTCGGCCCAGCGGTAGACGCTCACACGAAAACACGGTGCGTCGGTCGCGATGTGTAGGACGAGGCGCTTGCCGGGTGCGACGCTCGGGCGGTCGGGATACCCCGCGATCATGCAACGGGTTCGGGTTCGACGCGCTTGCGGACGAGATACGGCGGCATCACGAGCGCGTGCAGCGGCGTCCGTCGAAACGACTCGACCGCCTGCGCCGCCGATTCGACGATCGGTTCTTCCTTACGGTTGAACGACGTGTTGAGCAAGACCGGGATCCCGGTTCGCGCTGCGAAACCCTCGAGCAGCGCGCGCAGAAACGGATCGTCGGCCTCGCCGACCGTCTGCAGACGCGCGGTGCCGTCGACGTGCGTGACGGCGGGGATGAGCGCCTGCGCCTGCGGTCGCACCGGCGCGGCGAACTGCATGAACGGCGACGGGCGGCGCATGTCGAAGAATTCGTCGGCGCGCTCGAGCAGCACGATCGGTGCGAGCGGGCGGAACCACTCGCGCGCTTTCACCTTCCCGTTGACCCAGTCGCGCACGATCGCTGAGCGGGGATCGGCCAGGATGCTGCGATGCCCGAGCGCGCGCGGCCCGAACTCGCTACGCGCCTGGTACAGCGCGACGATCTTCGTGTCACAGAGAAGATCGATGACGCAGGCAGACAGATCCTGTGGTCTCTCGATGACGAGGTCGTCGGCGTCGCGCAGCGCGTCCTCGATCTCGCGCGGGTCGCGCTCGACGCCCAGAAAGTCGTGCTCCCAGCGAAACGCACACCGCTCGCCGAGCAGCTCTTGCAGTCCGTACAGTGCGCAGCCCAGCGACGTCCCCGCGTCGCTCGGCGCCGGCGGGATGAACACGGCGCGGAACGGCGTCTCGCGCAGCAGCCGATCGTTCGTCGAGACGTTGAGCGCGGTGCCGCCGGCAAAGCAGAGGTTGTCGGCCGCGGTTCGCGCGTGCAGCCAGCATGCGACCTCGATCATCGCGTCTTCGAAGACGCGTTGTCCCGCCGCCGCCAGATTTGCGACCTCGGAGAATCGTGTACGGTCGCCGTTTCCGTAGCGAAAACGTTTGTGATCGCGCAAGACCTCGAGCCAGCGATCGGGGATCGTGACGTTGGGGCCGTCGACATCGAGCGCGGGAAGACCGAGCGCGTGCGGATCGCCGTGCGGGGCAAGGCCCATGACCTTGCCCTCGTTGCCTTCGCCCGGAAAGATCGCGAGGGTGAGCAGAAAGTAGAACATCCCCAGGCCGACCAGGCGCTGCTCGTTACGGTCCCACAGCTGTTTCGTCAAACACGTGACGCTGCTGCGGTCGGCGCGATAGAAGGATGAGACCTCACGCCAGTCGTCGGGAACGCCGTCGCGGTCGCGCCACGCCTCGGTGAAGTCCGCAACCGGACTTCCTTGCCCGTCGACGACCATCACTGCCGCCTCGTCGAACGGCGACGGCGGGAAGACGCTGTACAGGTGCGCGACGTGGTGTGAGATGCGCGCGCGCCGGCAATCGGGTGCGAACGTCAGCGTTTCGGCGAGCTCCTGCTCGTACGCGGGCAGCTTCTCGAACTCCGCATCGGAGGAATAGCACTCGACCAGCGCGTCGAGCGGGCGGAGAAACTCGCGAAGCTCCGGCGCATAGACGGTGCGCACGTCGTCGAGCTTGCCCCAGTGATGCTTGCGGCGCGTGAGCCGCTCTTTTTGGATCGCGCACACGACGCTCGATCCGCGCATCAAACAAATGCTTGCATCCTGTGTACGATTCACGCCGAGGACGGTCGGTGCGTCGTTCATGGGAAGGCTGATTACCCAAACGAATGAAGGAAGTACGCGTCGGCCGGCTCACGCTCTGCGCTCTCGATGATGGAACGATGCCGTTTCCGGCACGCCCATTCTTCGGCAACGTCGCGGAGTCGCAGTGGCGGCAGCACGTCGAGGTCGACGATGCGGGGAAGATCCTCGTCGGCCACAACTACGCGCTGATCGAGGACGAGCGCGCGCTCATCGTCGTCGATACCGGATACGGCGACGACACGCACGGCGGGCACACCGGCCATCTGCTCGCCGATTTCGCCCGCACCGGCTACCGCCGCAAACACGTCACTGCCGTCGTGATGACGCACGCACACGGCGACCACATCAAGCGTAACACCGTGATCGCGGGCGGCCGCCGGCAGCCGACGTTTCCCCGCGCCCGCTACCATCTCGCGCGGGCGGACTGGGAATGGTTTGGCGGACCGGACCGCACGCCGGAGTTCGACGAGCACGTCGTCACGCTCCAGCAATTCGGGCTACTAGCGCTCGTCGACGGCGACGCGCAGCTCACGCCCGCCGTCTCGCTTCGTTCGACGCCCGGCCACACGCCCGGCCACACCAGCGTCGTGCTGGAATCAGAGGGAGAGACGGCGATCGTGCTCGGCGATCTCTGTCACCTGCCGGTCCACTTTGCGCACCCCGACTGGACGAGCACGTTCGACACGCACCCCGACCTCACGCCGCGCACACGCGCCGAGCTCTTTGCACTCGCAATCGAACGCGACGCGTTGATCCTCTGCCCGCATGCCCCGTCACCTGGGTTCGGGCATCTCGTGCGCAGCGGAGATGGTTTTCGCTGGGACCCTCTCGTGACATGGGGGTTACGCGAACTGTTCTAGGACGAATCCCACCAAGCGGGTGACCGACTCTTCGAGTGTCAGCTCGGCGCTGCGAAGCTCGAGGTCGGGGTGTTGGGGTGGTTCGTAGGGCGAGTCGATTCCCGTAAAGGTCTGCAGCTCGCCGCTGCGGGCGCGGCGGTAGAGTCCCTTGGGGTCGCGTGCTTCGCAGACGTCGAGCGGTGCGTTGACGTAGACCTCGCAGAACGGGTGACGTGCGGTTTCGCGTGCAGCAGCACGGTCGACTGCGAACGGCGCGATCAGCGTGACGAGGACGACGTGGCCGGCATCGGCGAGAACGCCTGCGACCGCTGCTGCACGACGGACGCTCTCTGCGCGGTCTTCGGTGGAGAAGCCGAGATCGGTGTTGAGCGTCGAGCGTAGGATGTCGCCGTCGACGACCGTCGCGTTGATGCCGCGCGCGAACAGGCGCCGTTCGGCCTCGCGTGCGATCGTCGTCTTGCCGGCGGCGGAGAGGCCGGTCAGCCACACGATACCGGCACGATGCCCGGCGCGCGCTTCGCGTTCGGCGAGCGTCAGCGGGCCGCGCACCTGGTCGTGCTCGGCGAGCGCTTCGACGGTGAATCCGATCGCGACGACACGATCGCCGGCGAGCAAGACGCTGCGCGCACCCGCCGCATCGTCGTCCCGGCGATCGAACGCGACCGGCGCGGCGGCGCGCACCGTCAGCCGCACGATGCCGTGTTGCGCGCGTGTGCCGTCGCCGTTACTTGCGGCTTCGATGTCGTAAATGGACGGTGACCCGGTGACGACGACCGGAACGTCCTGCGACCCGCGCCGTATGCGCAGGTGCTGGCCGGCGTGCGGCGCGCGCTCGTCGAGCCAGAACATCTCGACGGCGATCTCGCGCGAGACCTTTGGCGGCGCGGTCGAATCGGCCAGCGTGTCGCCACGGCCGATGAAGCGGTCGCCGTCGAGGACGATCCCGATCGTTTCGCCGGCCGCCGCGTAGCGCACGTCGCTGTCCGGCCAGCGCACGAGGCGCTGCACCCGAACGAGCTCACCGGCGGGAAGGAGCGTGAGCGGATCGCCGACCGCGAGCGAACCGCTGGCGATCGTGCCGACGGCGACGCGCTCGCCGTCACGCCGGTAGACGTCCTGCACGGCGACGCGCAGTGCTCGACCGAGCGCCGGCGTCGTGCGACGCACAGCGGCGAGCGCTTCGGCGACCGTCGGGCCATCGTACCAGGGCGTCGAATCTGCGCGCACGACGACGTTGTCGCCGTTGCGCGCGCTGATCGGGACGATTGCGGCAGGCGCGCCGCGAAGCGCGTCGCCGATCGTCGCCGCAAGGTCCGCAAAGCGCACGCGGGGATCGTCGACGAGGTCGATCTTGTTGACCGCGACGACGACGTGCTCGATCCCTAAAAAGCCCAGCAGGTAGGCGTGGCGCAGCGTCTGGTCCTCGATCCCCGTCGCCGCGTCGACGACCAGGATCGCAGCGTCCGCTTCCGACGCGCCGCTGAGCATGTTGGCGAGGAACTGGCGATGCCCAGGCGCGTCGATGATCACGAAGCGGCGGCCCTCGTGTGAGAACCACAACCGCGTCGTGTCGATCGTGATCGCCTGATCGCGCTCTTCTTGGAGCGAGTCGAGGACGTACGACCACTCCGGCGCGACGCCGCGCCGGGCGCTCGCCGCGAGCACGTCAGCGATCTTCGACTCGTGCAGCGTGCCCAGGTCGTACATCAGCCGACCGATCATCGTCGACTTGCCGTGGTCGACGTGACCGGCGACAACGATCCGTGCGACCGGCGCGTCCTCGGCGATGATTGCGGCTTGCAATTCGGCTGCCACTACATGTACCCCGCGGCGCGCAGCCGCTCGAACGAGTCCTCGCTCTCGCGATCCATCACGCGTCCGGCGCGTTCGGGCTCGCGGGTCGCGTGCAGCTCGGCGATGATCGCGTCGATCGAGTCGGCGTCGCTGGCGACTGGGACGGTGATGTTCTTCTCGCCCAGCGAGCGGTAGCGCTGACCGTCGCGCGCGAGATAGAGGTGAACGTACGGGATGTTCTCGCGCTTGGTGTAGCGCCAGATGTCAAGCTCCGTCCACGTGAGCAGTGGATGGACGCGGACGTGCGCGCCGTGCGGTACGTCGGTCGTGTAATAACCCCACAACTCGGGCGGCTGCGTGCGGACATCCCAGGTTCCGCTCACGCTGCGCGGGCTGAAGATCCGTTCCTTCGCGCGCGTCGCCTGCTCGTCGCGCCGAATCCCGACGATGACGCCTTGCGGCGCCTCGCGCCGCAAGTAGTTCTTGAGCCCCTCGGTCTTGCGCGCCGCCGCGCGCGTCGCCGGCGGAAGTGTCGGGTCCATCTCGTCCTCGGGCGGGCACTGCTCGACGCGCAGATCGAGGGACCATGCGTGCGCGAGCTCGTCGCGGAACGCGTAGACTTCGTCGAGCTCGAGCCCGGTGTCGAGCTGCACGAGCGGGAAGGGCACCTCACCGAAGAAGGCCTTGCGCACGAGCCACAAGAGCGCGGTGCTGTCCTTTCCCATCGACCACAGCATCGCCAGCGGACGCAGCGTCGCGTACGCTTCGCGAATCACATGGATCGCAGCGTGCTCGAGTGTGTCGAGATCGCGATCGTCGTTCACAGCAGCTTGAACCCCGCAAAGGCGAGCACACCGATCACCGCAGGGCGCAGCGTCCCCTCGCCGAGCCGCACGCACAGACGTGCACCGAGATAGGCGCCGGGAACGGCGCCGAGCATCAGGCTGAACGCCATCATCCAGTCGACGTTCGCGAACGCGACGTGCCCGGCGGCAGCGACCGGAACCATCACAGCGGCAAAGACGATCTCCGAGCCGATCAGCGAACGCAGCGGGATCGCCGGCAGCACCAGGAGCAGCAGCGGGAGCGTGATCGATCCCGAGCCGATCGAGGTCAACGCGACGAGAAACCCGACGAAGGCGCCGATCACGATCGTCGCTGCGGGCCGCTCGACGGGCTCGCGCTTGACACGACTCGACAGAATGTGGACGACCAGCGCAGTGGCGGCGCTGCACAGGATCACGATCCCGATCGCGTGCCGCAACACGTGTTCGAGCGCGGCTTCGCCGATATGCGCGCGCAAATACGCGAACAGGATCAGTCCGGCGACCGCGCCGGGGACGCCGCCCAGGCACAGCCGGACGATGACGCGGCGATCGAACGTTCCTTGGCGCAGATGCGCGAACGCCGCGAGCGCTTTCATCGGGACGCTATAGAGCAGATCCGTGCCGACGGCGACGGCCGCTTTCACCCCGAACAGCAGGATCAGAATCGGCGCGAGCAGTGAGCTGCCGCCGATCCCCGACATTCCAGCGAGCGTGCCGACGAGCAAACCGGCGGCGGTGAGACGAAGATCCATCGTTGTTACGCACGCACCTCGGTCCGGACGTGCAAGCCGCATTCGGTTTTCGCGAACTGCGACCAGCGGCCGGCGCGTTGATCCTCACCCGGCACGACTGCGCGCGTGCACGGAACGCAGCCGATGCTCGGATACCCGTCAACGTGTAAGGCATTGACGGGGACGCTGTGCGCGTTCACATACGCCCAAACGTCCTCCTCTGTCCAGTCGTACAACGGAGCAACTTTCATCACGTTCTCATCGTCTGGTTGAAACGGCTGCAGCGTGCGCCGCGTGACGCTCTGATCGCGGCGGACTCCTGAAAGCCAGGCGTCGTAACCGCGCAAAAACGCCCGCTGCGGCTCGACTTTTCTCAGCGCGCAGCAGCGGTCCGGGTCACGTTCCCACAGGTTCGCACCGTACTGCTCGGCCTGCGCGTCGAGCGACAGCGCGGTACGCACAGGGATCGGTGCGATCCTGTAGCGCTGCGACACACGCTCGACGAGCGCGTAGGTCTCGGGGAACAGCAACCCGGTGTCGAGATAGTAGACGGGAAGCGTCGGTTCGAGGCGCAGCACGAGATCGAGGAGCGCCATCCCCGACGGCCCGCCGAACGAGCATGCGAGCGCGATGCGGCCCGGAAAGCGCGTGAGCGCTTCGCCGACGATCGCCTCCGCATTCTCCTGCGGCGTCACGCGGGAACGGCCTCCAACACCGCACGCGTGCACCAATCACCGAAGCTCTCATTGTCACGGCGCTCGGCCGCGAACGTTGCGAAGAGCGGCGCGAGCGCAGGTGCGATCTCGGCGAGGTGCAGCTTCTCGCGCCACGCCTGGCCGAGGCGCACGCCGGCGCGGTGTCCGCCCAGGAAGACCTGATACCGATCCGCGCTCTGTCCGACCACGCCGATTTCGGCGACGTACGGACGCGCGCAGCCGTTCGGGCAACCCGTCATGCGCACGGAGATCGGCTCGTCGTCGAGTCCGACGCGTTCGAGCTCGGTCTCGATTGCATCGAGCAGCTCGGGGATCGCGCGCTCCGCTTCGGCCAGCGAAAGTCCGCAGGTCGGAAGCGCCGGGCACGCGAGCGCGGTGCGGCGGAACGGTGCGAGCGCTTGCGCCGGAACGACACCGTGCTCGTCGAGGATCGCGTCGATCGCCGCGCGATCTTCATCCCGCACGTCGACGATGAGGAGCTGCTGCCCGAGCGTCGCGGTGAGATCGACGCCGCGCTCGGCGATCGCACGCAGCGCCGACTTCATGCGCACATCAGCGGTGTCGCGCACGCGGCCGTTCGCGATGTGCACGCCGAAGAACCACCGGCCGTCGCCTTGTTCGTGCCAGCCGAAACGCGGCGTGTCGTCCCACTCCGGGAGCGCGATGAGCGGATCGAACGTGAAGCCGCCGACGCGCTCGACCTCGGCACGGAACCAGTCCAGTCCGCGGTCGTCGATCAAGTACTTCAAGCGCGCATGACGGCGATCGGTGCGGTCGCCGAAGTCACGCTGCACGAGCACGATCGCGCGCACCGCGTCGAGCACGCGCGCAGGCGGCACCGCGCCGAGCGGGCTCGCCAAGCGCGGGTAGGTCGTCGTCTTGCCGTGCGTGCGGCCCATCCCGCCGCCGGCGAGCACATCATAGGCGACGACCTCGCCGTTTTCGCCCGTGATGGCGACGAGTGCGAGGTCGTTGGTGTAGGCATCGATGCTGTTGTCGCCGGCGACGGTGACGCCGATCTTGAACTTTCGGGGCAAGTACGTTGCGCCATAGATCGGCTCGAACGCGGGCTCGTCGTCGACGCGCTCGCCGTCCTGCCAGATCTCGAGATAGCCGCCGCTCTTCCAGGTGAACTCTTCGGCGATCTGTGCGGCCAGCGCGCGCAGCTCGGTGTACACCGGTGCAGCGTACGGCCACGGCGGCGCGACGACGTTACGCACGACGTCGCCGCACGCACCTTGCGTCGAGCCGAGATGCGCGATGATCTCGGCGATCGTCGCCTTGAGGTTGGGCTTGCGTACGCCGTGGAGCTGCAGCGCTTGCCGCGTCGTGATGCGGATCGTCCCGTTTCCGTGCTGGTCGGCGAGCTGATCGACGGCGCGCCACAGGACGGCGGGTACGCGTCCCGCCGTCGCACGGATCCGCAACATGAACGCGTACGCCTTGTCGCCGTCGCCGCCCTCGCGCGCGGCTTTGCGGGCATCGCGGTCGTCTTGCTGATATGTGCCGTGGAACTTGAGCAGGTTCGCCGACTCTTCGCTGAACTTCGGCGTGGGCTCAAGGATCTCGGAGGCAATGCTGCCGCGAAGGCCCCGGCTTTGCGCCTTGGCCTGCTCGACGTCGAGCTTACTCATGGAACTCCCTAGAAAAAACGAAAGGGCCCCGCGTCGGCGGAGCCCCCTTTACGAGTGCGACGTGTGTCGCGCTGTCAGGATGTGGCGAACCGCCGGACCAACGGACCGGGGCAACACACCATGTTGAGACAGCGGCACAGCGCAACGTGCATCGTTCGCCGACCATACCATCCGTCGCCGGATCCGTCAACAACCTTACGCCGCACTGGCACAGACCGCCGCGCTTGCCTCGAACGCCGAGCTCAAGTCGGCGAGCAGATCTTCCACGTCCTCGAGCCCGACGGAGAGGCGAATCAGGTCGTCGGTGATCCCGAGTGCATCCTTACGCTCCGGCGGGACGGTCTTGTGCGTCATCTGCGCGGGAACGCAGACGAGCGATTCCGGTCCTCCGAGCGAGACCGCGAGATTGAAGAGACGCGTCCGCGTGACGAGCTCCCGTGCGCGCTCTGCGCCGCCGCGCACGCGGAACGAGAGAACGCCGCCGAAACCGCGCTGCTGCGCGCAGGCGAGCGCGTGATCCGGATGCGATGGGAGGCCGGGATAAAAGACCTGCTCGACATCGTCGCGCGCGTCGAGCCAGCGTGCGAGTTCGAGCGCGCTCTGCTCGTGCTGGCGCATCCGCAACGCGAGCGTCTTCGCGCCGCGCAGCGTCAGATACGCATCTTGCGGACCGGGAACCGCACCCACGGCGTTCTGATGATAGGCGATCGTCTCGAACAGCGCGGGATCGTTGACGACGACCGCACCGCCGACGACGTCGCTGTGACCGTTGACATACTTGGTCGTCGAGTGGACGACGACGTCGGCACCGAGCGCGAGCGGCTGCTGAAAATAGGGCGAACAGAACGTGTTGTCGACGGCAAGCACACGGTCGCCCTTGAGCGCGGCGATCGCGCGCAGATCGGCGAGCCGCAGCAGCGGATTCGTCGGCGTCTCGACCCAGATCATCTTCGTCTCGGGGCGCAGCGCGGCGCGCACCGCGGCCAGATCGGTCGTGTCGACGAATGTCGTCTCGATCCCCCAGCGTGACAGGATGTCGACGAAGAAGCGGTACGAGCCGCCGTAACAGTCGCTCGTCGCGACGAGATGATCGCCGCAGCGCAACAGCGCGCACGCGCCGGCGACCGCCGCCATCCCCGACGCGAACGCGGCGCCGAAGCGGCCGCCCTCGAGCTCGGCGATCTGTCGCTCGAGCGCGAGCCGGGTCGGATTTCCCGTTCGCGAGTAGTCGAAGCCGTGATGCTCTTCGATCCCGAACTGCGTGAACGTCGCGGTCTGATAGATCGGGACGATCGTTGCGCCGGTCGAGGAACAGGGGTCTTGCCCGGCACGGATCGCGCGGGTCGAGAAGCCGTCGCCTTCACGCAGACGTGTGCTGGTGTTTGGCAGGGAGTGGCCGGTGGGTTCGCTCGGCATGAGTTGCACTCTCCGGAGAGATGAGGGATGAAAAAAGCCCCCGCCGCGGTGGCGAGGGCTTTCGTGATCGGGTCGGCTCGTCGAGCCGTCAGTCCAATACGCAGCGCCGCCTACCGCTTGTGCGGAAGCCCATCATTCGGGTCATCATCATGACGGCGGGGCGGACGTGCATTGAGGCTCGACGGTAGCACGCTCCGCCGGCCGCCGTCAAGGACGAATCACACGGTCGCGGCTTCGCGGCCGAGCAGCGGCGTCGGAACGACCTCTTCAGGCGGATCCTCGTAGTGGTCAGCGCTGGTGATGTCGCGGCCGCGCGGGACGCCGATACGGTCGAAGACGACCGTCAGCACCGCTGAGACGACCAGGTTGACGACGAGCGCTTCGACCGCGATGTACGCGACGGCGCCCAAGCCGCCGAGATGGATGGGGAACGTTGCAGTCAGGCCGCGTGCGAACGCAAGCGCCGTCCCGAGCACCATCGCGACGGCCCAGCCGATCGCGAGCGCTTGGTGATGGAACCAGCGCGTATAGAGTCCGCAGATCACCGTGGGGAACGTCTGCAGGATCCACACGCCGCCCAGCAGTTGCAAGTTGATCGCGTACTGCGTCGGCAAGAACACGATGAAACCGAGTGCGAAGATCTTCACGATCAGCGAGACGAGCTTGGCGTGCTGGGACTCCTGCGCACCGCTGGCGTTCGGGTTGATATACGCCTTGTAGATGTTGCGCGTCCACAGGTTCGCCGCGGCGATCGACATGATCGCGGCCGGCACGAGCGCGCTGATCGCGATTGCAGCGAAAGCGAAGCCGACGAACCACGACGGGAACATCGCGCGGAACAGCATCGGGATCGCCAGACTCGGTGAGCCGGGCTTGATCCCAGCCGCGATCGCCATGAAGCCGAGCAGTGCGATCAGGCCGAGCAGGAACGTGTACGCAGGGAGCAGTGCCGCGTTGCGCCGCACGACATTGCCGCGCGACGAGGCGAGGACGCTCGTGATCGTGTGCGGGTACAGGAACGCGGCGAGCGCCGAGCCGAGCGCGAGCGTGCTGAAGGCCCAGTAACCGCCAGGCGCGAGGATCACCGAGGCCTTCGGCGCATCGGGCGGACGCGCGGCGAACGCGGCCTGCGCCGCGCTGAAGATGTGCGCGAAGCCGCCGAGCTTCATTGGGATGACGATGACGGCGACGATGATCGTCAGGTAGATCATCGTGTCTTTGACGAACGCGATCATCGCCGGCGCGCGCAGACCGCTCGTGTACGTATACGCAGCGAGGATCGCGAACGCGATGACGAGGGGAAGATCGCGAGCGAGGCCGCTCCCGCCGACCCCCATCGCGCCGATCACGACCTGCATCCCGACGAGCTGCAACGCGATGTACGGCAAGGTCGCGAGGATCCCGGTGATCGCGATGAGCAGCGTGAGCGTTTGATTGCCGTAGCGGCCTTGCACGAAGTCGGCAGGGGTGACGAAGTCATGCTTCTTCGCGACGTTCCACAGCCGCGGCATTGTCAGAAAGACGAACGGGTAGACGAGAATCGTGTACGGCAGCGCGAAGAAGCCCGCCGCGCCGGTCCCGAATACGGCCGCCGGCACGGCGATCACGGTATAGGCGGTGTAGAAGTCGCCACCGATCAGAAACCACGTGATGAGCGTGCCGAAGCGGCGTCCGGCAAGTCCCCACTCGCCGATCTGTGCCAAGTCGCCGCGGCGCCAACGAGCGGCAAAGAAACCGAGCACCGTCACGAGCAGGAAGAAGAAGATGAAGACGCCCAGCGCGGTGACGTCGAGTCCGCCCTTCATCGTCGCGTCACCGCGAAGACGAAGCCGGTGATGATCGCGCTAGCGATCACCCATGCGAACTGGTACCAGTAAAAGAACGGAACGCCCCACAACGCCGGCTCCGCGTGAGCGTAGAGCACCGGGAAGAGCAATCCGACAAAAGGCAAGATAAGCAGCCACTGCCAGCGGCTGCGCTTCGAGGCAAACACGGACGACGGACCTCACTAAGCGTTGGAAGGTTTTCTCTGTTCACATCCCTTTCACAGAGAAAACCTTCAGTTTCATTGCCGTTGCGAGATCGTGCTTCGACACGCTCAGCATGACGATCACACGCGTTCGAAGATCGTCGCGATTCCTTGGCCCATGCCGATGCACATCGAGGCGAGGCCGTACCGCCCGCCGCGGCGCTTGAGCTCGTGCAGCAGCGTCGTCGCTAGGCGTGCACCCGAGCAACCGAGAGGATGACCGAGTGCGATCGCGCCGCCGTTGACGTTGACGATCGACGGATCAAAGCCGATCTCGCGCACGCACGCGATAGCTTGCGCCGCGAATGCCTCGTTGAGCTCGACGAGGTCGATGTCCTCGACGCGCAGCTTCGCGCGCTTGAGCGCGTTACGCACCGCGCCGATCGGTCCGATCCCCATCACCTCGGGTCCGACCCCGAAGGTCGCTGAGGTCACCACACGCCCGAGCGGCTGCCAGCCGTTCTTCTCCGCCGTCTCGGCGCTGCATATGAGCAACGCGGCGGCGCCGTCGTTGAGCGGCGACGAGTTGCCGGCGGTCACGGTGCCGTTCTTGCGAAAGGCGGGCTTGAGCTTGGCGAGCGCTTCCAGCGTCGTTTCCGGACGCGGCGGCTCGTCGACCGTGACGTCGTAGCTCTTCTTGCCGTTCTCGACGTGCACCGGGATCAGCTCATCATGGAAGCGTCCAGCGTCCATCGCGGCTTTGGTCTTCTGCTGCGACTCGTACGCGAACTGGTCTTGCTCTTCGCGCGAGACCTTGAACAGCTCCGCCACGTTCTCCGCGGTCTCGCCCAGGGAGATCGGCGGATACATCGCGGCGAGCGCGGGGTTCGTCCAGCGGTTGCCGAGCGTCGAGTCGTGGATCTCGGGCGCGCGGTCGTACGCCTTCTCGGCCTTCGCGATGACGAACGGCGCGCGTGACATCGACTCCGATCCGCCTGCGACGACGACGTCGTTGACGCCGGCGGCGATCGCGTGGAACGCGGAGTTCACCGCCTGGAGGCCGCTGCCGCACAAGCGATTGACGGTCGTTCCGGGGACGCTCGTCGGCAGCTTGGCGAGCAGCGACGCCATGCGTGCGACGTTGCGACAATCCTCACCGGCCTGGTTCGCTGCGCCCCAGAAGACGTCGTCGAGCGTCGCGGTGTCGACGCTGGTGCGTTCGACGAGCGCCGAGATCGCGCGCGCGGCGAGATCGTCGGGACGAACGGGTGCGAGCGCGCCGCCGTACCGCCCCATCGGGGTGCGGAGCGCGGCGACGACCACTGCTTCAGGCACGAACTTTCTTCTCCGTAAGGTGGGTGAGGACGCGGATCATTCCGCAGTCCACGTGAGCAGGTCGTGGCGCTCGTGGGTTTCGAATGCCGTCTTGGCCTTGATCGCGTCGAGGTAGCGGCGTTTCCCGGCGCGGTTGCCCTTGCCGATCAGCACCGCACCGGCGAGCCGGTTCTCGAGGAAGTACAGCGCGCGGTACCAGCCCTTGTCGCGATCGACGTGCGTCACGCACTCGAGATCGTCGCGGTACTCGGGCGAGAGCCCGAATTGCGTGATCGTCTGCCCTTTGAAGACCAGCGACGAGTATTCGGGGATCGTGTCGTACGACGCGTTCCCGCCCGCCATGTTGATTGCGGCGAGCTTGCCGTGCGCGCCGGCGCTGTTCCACGTCCCCATGCGGTAGTGCATCCCGGCGATCGGATCGTAGAACTCGGCCGCGTCGCCGGCGGCATAGATCCCGTCGACGCCGGTGAAGAGATGCTCGTCGGTGAGGAAGCCGGTCTTCGTCTTGATCGGCGTTCCCTCGGCGAGCTCGGTGTTGATCGTCAGACCCAGCCCGATCCCGAACAGATCGGCGGCGATCGTCTCGCCTTCGTTCGTCACGACGCCCTTCGCCGTGCCGTTGGAACGGACGAACTCCTTGGCCTCGACGCCGAAGTGGAGGTGCACACCGTCGGCGCGCGCCGCGTCGTGGAGCATCTCTCCCGCCGCTTCGTCGAGCATGCGCCGCAAGAAGCGGTTGCCGCGGATGAGCCAGTGCGTCTCGACCTTGCGCGAGACGAACGCTTCCGCGAGCTCGTACGCGATGAACGAACCGCCGATCGCGACCGCGACCTTTGACGACTCGAGCGCTTCGGAGATCGCACGCGTGTCGTCGAGATACTGGAAGTTGAAGACGTTCTCGGCACCCGCCGCACCCGGGGACGTCGACGGGTTCGGCCGCCCGCCGGTCGCGAGCAGCAGCGCGTCGTACGGTTCTTCCTTACCGCCGTTGTAGACGACGGTCTTGCCTTCCCAGTTGATTTTCTCGACGCGCGTGTTGAGCCGCAGGTCGATGTTGAGCTTCTCGTGCGCCGCGACGTCGCGCATCATCACCTTCGCCTCGGGGATCTGCTTGCGAAGCATCGGCGGCAGCGAGATGCGGTTGTAGAGCGGGTACGGCTCGTCGGCAAAAAGGACGATCTTGCACGCCGGGTCCGCCTTGCGGAGCTGTTCGGCGCAGGTCGTTCCCGCGAATCCGTTGCCGACGATGACATATCGACGCTCGTGCGTCGCCACGGTTAGCTTCCTTTCGTAGACAGGGGTGAGAGCGCGGCGTCCGCTTTGCGGACGACACGATCGACGATCTCGCCGGCCTCGCCCACATACGAGGACGGGTCGAGGAGCCGCGCGAGCGCGTTGCGATCAAAGTAGCGGCTGACGTCGGGGTTCTCGGCGAGGACGTCGAGCAACGGCCGGCGCGACTCGATGGCCGTCGAAGCGCTATGCTCGACGGCCGCGTGCGCGGCCTCCTTACCCGTGTGCTCGGCGAGCGCCATCGCAACCGCTTCCGACTGGATCAAGCCGCCGGTTGCCGTAAGGTTCGCGCGCATCCGCGCTGCGTCGACGGTCATCCCCTGCGCGATCGCACGGGCCTGCGCGAACGCAGCCGACGCCAACACGAACAGCTGCGGCAGCGCGATCTCCTCGCTCTGCCAGGGGCCGGTCGAGCGCTGGTGATCGCCGGGCATCGCGGTGAGCACCATCGGGACGAGCGCGTGGACGCCGCGCGTTGCCGCGAGGACGTATTCGCACGCGATCGGATTGCGTTTCTGCGGCATCGTGCTCGATCCACCGCGTCCGGGCGCATGCGGCTCGAAGACCTCGGCGACTTCGGTCTGCATGAGGAGCATGACGTCGGTCGCGATCTTCGCCAAGCTGCCGCACACGATCGCCACGCGGCAGGCGGCATCGGCGAACGCGCTGCGGTCGACATGCCACGGTGCGTCCGGCGACGCAAGTCCGAGCTCCCACGCCATCGCCTCGCGCACGGGCTTGCCCTGCGTCCCGAGCGACGCGAGCGTTCCGACGGCGCCGCCGAACTGCACGACCCGAACACGTTCGCGTGCCGCGTGCAGGTGTGCGAGCTCGCCGATCAGCGGATCGAGCCACACCGCGATCACGTAGCCGAACGTCACCGGGAGCGCGTGCTGCAGGTGCGTGCGTCCGGCCATCACGTCGTCACGATGCTCGCGCGCGCGTGCCGCGAGTGCGCGCACGATCGCGACGAGATCGCCTTCGAGGAGTGTGAGCGCTTCGGAGAGCTGCAACACGGTCGCCGTATCGACGATGTCTTGCGTCGTCGCGCCCCAATGCACGTAGCGTCCCGCCTCGCCGGCGAGCTTCGCGAGCTGCTTGGTGAGCGGGACGACCGGATAGCCGACGTTCTCGGTCGAGCGCACGATCGCGTCGACGTCGAGCTTGTCGACATCGGCCGCCGCTGCGATCGCGTCGGCGGCGTCGCTGGGAATCACGCCGGTCGCTGCTTGCGCGCGCGCAAGCGCGACCTCGACCTCGAGCATCGCCGCGAGCCGGCGGCGCGCCGAGAAGATCTCGCGCATCGCCGTCGTCCCGTACAGCTCGCCGAAGAGCTGGGTTTGCTGCAAATCAGATCTCGAAGAAGACGGTTTCGTTCTCGCCTTGCAGGTGGATGTCGAAGGTGTAGACCGGCGTCGTCCCGGCTTCGCGGCGCTCCGCGATCAGCGTCGCGCGACGCGCCTGCGGTACGTTCGCGAGTACCGGATCCTTCGCGTTTTGCTCTGCGCGATCGGAGAAGTAGATGCGCGTGACGAGTCGCTTGAGCAACCCGCGCGCAAAGACCGTCACGTTGATGTGCGGTGCTTGCGTGCCGCCGTTGTCGCCGGGGACGGGACCCGGCACGATCGTGCGGAACGCGAAGCGCCCTTCGGCGTCGGTGCCGCAGCGGCCGAAGCCGCGGAAGAGCGGCTGCACCGTCGTCGCGCGGGGATCATCAGGGTGCGCGTACGTCCCGTTCGCGTCGGCCTGCCAGATTTCGACGAGCGCGTCGGGGATCGGCGTCCCGTCGCCGTCGAGGACGGTGCCCTCGATGCGAATCGGCTCGCCCGCGGTGCCGTCACGGAGCAGATCGCTCCACTGCGGCTGCCACAGTCCGACTTTGAAGAACGGCCCGATCGTCTGCGAGCCGGTTGCGATCAGCGAGGACATCTAACGGTTCTCCATCGGGGTCTCGTTGCGGCCGCGCAGCACGATGTCCCAGGCGTAGCCGAGCGCGTATTCCGGGATGCTGACGTCGTGCGCGTACGCGGCGACGAGCCGGCCGCGCGCGTCGAGGTCGGTGATCGACTGCATGATCGGGTCGAGCGCGTGCAGCGGATCGTCGGGGAAGTACATCTGCGTGATCAGTCGCGTCGCGAACGCGGGACCGAACACCGAGAAGTGGATGTGCGCCGGACGCCACGCGTTGTAGTGATTGCGCCAAGGATACGCGCCGGGCCGAATCGTCTCGAAGCGGTAGCGCCCCTCGTCGTCGGTGACCACCAAGCCCGCGCCGTGGAAGTGCGGGTCGAGCGGCGCATCGTGCCCGTCGCCGTCGTGATCGTAGCGGCCGGCCGCGTTCGCCTGCCACACCTCGACGAGCGTGTTGCGCACCGGGCGGCCGTCCTCGTCGAGGACGCGGCCGGTGACGATGATGCGTTGACCTTGCGCCTCGCCTTTGCCGTCACGCGTGAGATCCGCTGCGTCGGCGCCGTGCCAGCGATCGGCGAACGACGGACCGGTGATCTCGGAGAGCGAGTGCGCAAGCGAGATCAGCGGCTGCGTCGGATGACGCTTGACGGTGCTTCCGTACGGCGCGTAGTCGTTGTCGGGCTGCGTCCCCGCGCGCTCGCGTGTGTAGCCCTTGGCCAGCGAAATCATCAGTTCTCCTCGTCCATCTCGCGGTACACGTCCGCGGCAAGGTGAAACGCGGTATTGGCCGCCGGCACGCCCGCGTACACGGCGACCTGCATCAAGATCTCTTTCACTTCTTCGCGCGTGACGCCGGTGTTGCGCGTCGCGCGAATGTGCAGCTTGAGCTCGTCCCAGCGGCCGAGCGCCGCCATCATCGCGATCGTGAGCATGCTGCGCGTCTTGCGCTCGAGCCCCGGACGCGTCCAGATCGCGCCCCACGCATAACGCGTGATGAGCTCCTGGAAATCGCGCGTGAACTCGGTCGTCGACGCTTGCGCGCGCGCGACGTGCTCTTCGCCGAGCACCGCGCGGCGCGTCGTCATCGCACGCTCGAACTGATCGTCAGCCATTCAAATCAAGACTCCAAGAAGCGTAGCAGCGCGGCGTTGAGCGCGGCGGGTTGCTCGGCGCAGAGCATGTGCGCCGCATCGTCGAGCACCAGGTAGTCTGCGTTCGCGATGCGCGCGCGCATCGCTGCCACGAGCGCGGGCGGCGTCGAGCCGTCGTCGGCGCCGGCGACGACGAGCGTGGGCGTGCTGATCTTCGCGTCGTCGGCCGCGAGATCGGCGTCGCGAACCGCCAGGCAGCAGGCGACGTAGCCGTCGACCGGCGTGCGCACGAGCATCGTCCGAAAGCCCTCGACGAGCTCGGGACGGCGTTCGCGCGTCGCGGGCGCGAACCAGACCGACATCAAGGCGTCGGCGATGGGGTCGATCCCGCGCTCTCGCACGTTCGCGACACGCGTGTTCCAGCCGTCGGCGGTCCCGATCGCGCTCCCCGTCGCACAGAGGACGAGCCGTTCGACGCGTTCGGGCGCGGTCGCAGCGAGATGCTGACCGATCATCCCGCCGATCGAGAGCCCGACGAAGCGCACGCGGTCGATCTTCAGCGCGTCCAGCAGCGCAAACGCGTCGGCCGTCAGCGCGGCGATGCTCGTCTTGCCGTCGTCGCGCGGCGGCGCGGTCGTGAGCCCATGGCCGTAGAGATCGTAGCGCAGGAGACGGAAGCGCTCTCCGAGCGTGGCGACCTGCTCGTCCCACAGGTGCAGCGTCGTGCCGAGCGAGTTGGCGAACATGATGACCGGGGCTCCGGCGGGACCGGCCAGATCGTAGTGGACGTTGAGATCGCCCGCTCGGATGAACGGCATGGCCCGGAAGGTGTACGCCACTCGCGCGGCAATTCATTCGCTATAGTGAATTCTGCCTCGCCGGTGTCGCTCGCCTTGGTCTTCGGACGAATTTCGTCGACAGCGTTCGGCGGCGGGCAGATGGGAGCGATCCGCCGCGAGGTCGTTCGCAACCACAAATGGCTCAGCGAGGCGGAGTACCTCGAGCTGCTCTCGATCGCGCAGATCGCGCCGGGCCCCAACCCCGTCAGCGCCGCCGTCCTGATCGGCGGGAAGCTGGCCGGACCGCTCGGCGCTCTGGCTGCGCTGCTGGGCTGCACGCTGCCGGGCTTCATCATCTTGATGGTGCTCGCGCTGCTTGCGCTCGATCCGCGCATGACCGTTCTGCGTGCCGGACTGCGCGGTGCCGCAGCCGCCGCGCTTGGGCTGACGTTCGCAAGCACGCTCGAGATGACCGTGCCATACCGTACGAAGTGGGTCGAGCTCGCGTTCGTCGTCGTCGCCGGCCTTGCGGTGACGGCGCTGCACTTCTCGCTGTTCGTCACGCTGATCGTCCTCGTGCCGCTCGCGATCGTGATCGTCGGAAGGAAGCGCGTTCCGTGAACTTGTGGCGACTCGCCGGCCTCTTCACGGTCTTGTCACTGCTCGGCTTCGGGGGCGGCGGGGCGATCATTCCGCAGATGCACAACGACGTCGTGAACCACTATCATTGGATCACGTCGGCCGACTTTGCGCGGTTTTATGCACTCGGACGCCTCGCGCCGGGGCCAACGACGACGATGGCGGCGCTGGTCGGCTATCGGGTCGCAGGCTTCTCGGGTGCGGCGGTCGCGGCGGTCGCAGTCTTCGTTCCGGCGGCGATCGTCGTGTATGTGCTCGGGAGGGTCTGGGAGCGGATGCAGACGCATCCGTGGCGCGAGCCCTTCGCGCGCGGGATCGCGCCGGTCGTGCTCGGGCTGATCTGGGCAAGCGTATGGACGATCGGTCGCGGCGCGGTCGACGGCTGGGTGACCGTCGTGATCGCGCTCGTCGCGGTCGTGCTCATGCTCAAGACCGAGCTCAATCAATCGCTTATGATCCTGATCGCAGGCGTCATCGGCGCCATCATCCTTCGCTGAGGTGGATTGCGCGGAGCGCAATCCACTAGAGGCCCCCGGGGTACGGGCGCTGAATCCGATGCAACGAATTTTCCCCCGGTAGGACGGTGGCAGGCTTGGAAGCTTCCTTCTCTGGTCGCCCGGTGACGCCAAGCGCCGCCGCGGCGACGCCCTCGACGAATCCGCTCGCAGCGTTTCTCCCTGGATTTCTCTTCGTCGTCGCGGTGACGATCGTCGTCGAGATCTTGTCCCGTGCGGGACTCCTGACGAGCTACTTTCCGCCCCCGACAGTTATCATCGTGTCGCTGTTCCAAGGGTTGGCGAGCGGCGAGATCACCAGCCAGATCGGGATGACGCTGCTGACCTTCGCCGAGGGTCTGTGCCTGGCGACGATCCTGGCGGTCGTCGTCGGCGTGCTGATGGGCGCGGTGCCGGTCGTCTACGACGCGCTGCGGATCATCGTCGAGTTCATGCGGCCGATCCCGTCGGTCGCGATGATCCCGCTCGCGATCCTGTTCTTGGGTCTGGGCGCACCGATGCGGGTCGCGGTGATCACGTACGCGGCGTTCTGGCCGCTGCTTGTCAGCACGCTGTACGGTGTGCGCGCGGTCGACCCGGTCGCGCTCGACACGGCGCGTAACTTCGGTGTCTCGCCCGTCGCGACGCTGTGGCGCGTGACGCTGCCGATGGCGCTCACGAGCATCTCGACGGGGCTGCGCGTCTCGGCGACGATCGCGCTCGTCGTCACGGTCACGACCGAGCTCGTCGCCGGGAACAGCGGCTTGGGCTTCTACGTCTCACAGACGGAACAAGCGAATCGCATCCCGCCGATGTACGCCGGCATCCTGCTCACCGGGATCCTCGGCTATCTGGTAAACCTGCTCTTCTTCCAACTCGAGCGGAGAGTCGTGTTCTGGGCGCCGTCGAGCCGCGAGGTGGTGCAATGACGAACCGCGGGTCGCTGCCGCAGAAGCGTCTGCGCTGGGGAACCGATCTGCAGCGCAACGCGCTTGGCATCGGCGTCGTGGTCCTGCTGCTGCTCGCGTGGGAAGGTGTCGCGCGCGTCAAGCAGAGCGTGTACGTTCCGCCGCCGTCGCAGGTCGCGGTCACGTTCTTCCACGAGTGGCTCACCGGTCCGCAGTTCCGCGATCAGGCGATCCCGTCGCTCGAGCGCATGGTCGTCGGTTATCTGTGCGCGAGCGCGCTCGGGATCATCGTCGGGGTTTCGATCGGCGCGTTCCGGCCGCTCTACCGCACCGTCGATCCGTTCTTGCAGTTCTTGCGCGCGATCCCGCCGACCGCGATCATCCCGGTCGGGATCCTGCTGATCGGGATCGGCGACACGATGAAGATTCTCGTCATCACGTTCGGCGCGTTCTGGCCGATCCTCGTCAACGCCGCCGACGGCGCGCGCGGGGTGATCAGAGAACGTCTCGACAGCGCGCGGATCTTCGGGATGACACCCTTCGAGACGCTCGTCGGCGTCACGCTCCCCTCGGCGCTTCCCGGGATCTTCGCCGGGCTGCGCACGGGATTGTCCATCGCTTTCATCATGATCGTCGTCTCCGAGATGATCGGAAGCACGAACGGTCTGGGATACTACATTCTCCAGGCGCAGCGCACGTTCGCGATCCCGGAGATGTACGGCGGGATCGTGCTGCTCGCGATCCTCGGCTACTGTCTCAACGCCGGCTTCCTGGCCATCGAGAAACGGGTCCTCGCGTGGCATCACGGCCAGACGGCACGCACCGCGTAGACACGGAACGGAAAGGATCTCCATGAACGTCAACGGCGACCGTCTGCTGGACGTCAGCCATCTGCAGAAGCGCTACTCCAGCAGCGGCACGCTCGCGATCGAGGACATCACGCTCGACGTGCGCGCGCGCGAGTTCGTTTCGATCGTCGGCCCGTCGGGTTGCGGCAAGACGACGCTGCTCAAGACGATCTGCGGTCTGCTTCATCCCAGCGGCGGCAGCGTCACGCTCGACGGCCGGCTCATCACCGAGCCGCCGCCGGAGATGGTACTCGTCTTCCAGGACTACGCGCGTTCTCTGTTCCCGTGGCTGACCGTCGCGGGGAACGTCTCGTTCCCGCTCAAGAAGAAGAAGCTCGCGGCGAGTGAAAAGGAGCGGCTTATCTCGAGCGCCATCAAGGCGGTCAACCTCGAGAAGTTCTCCGGCCACTACCCGTGGCAGCTTTCGGGCGGGATGCAGCAGCGCGTCGCGATCGCGCGCGCGGTCGCGTTCCAGCCGGAGATCCTGCTGCTCGACGAGCCGTTCGCCTCGGTCGACGCGCTCACGCGCGCCGAGCTCGAAGACCTCACGCTGCGTTTGCGCGCCGAGCTCGGGATCACGATGCTGCTCGTCACGCACGACATCGACGAGGCCGTGTATCTCTCCGACCGCGTCTTCGTGCTCTCGCCGCCGCCGTCGATCGTCGTGCGCAGCTTCGAGATTCCGCTGGGTCCTACGCGCAATCAAGAGCGCACCCGCAGCGACGCGCGCTTCCTCGAGCTGCGCAACGAGATCCATCACCTGATCGGTCGTCCCCGCGAGCCCATCCCCGCCACCGCCGCCGCCCTGTGAACGCGAGCACGCCGCTCCGGCAGGCGCGCGCGACGCTACGTCTGCCGGCGGCCGAAGTGCCGATCATGGCGCTGGCGTCGATCGCCGTCGCCTATCTGGCCGTCGTCCCGGTCGCGACGATGCTCTACGCGAGCTTTCACGCCGGATTTCTCACGAACGATGCGCACTGGTCGCTTGCGAACTACGTGCGCACGTTCACCGACGCGACGTTCTATAAGCTGCTCGGCAACACGCTGACCTACGGACTCGGCGTCGCGGTTCTCTCGCTGGTCCTCGGCTTCGGTCTCGCGTTCATCTACGCACGCACCGACGCGCCGTTGCGGCGCCTGGGGATGATCACCGCGCTCGTCCCGCTGATCGTGCCGGGGATCCTCAACACCGTCGCGTGGTTGTTCCTTGCGTCGCCACGCATCGGTCTGCTCAACGATGCGGCGCTCGCGCTGCTGCACGCGCGTATCTTCAATGCGTACTCGCTCCCGGGGATGATCTTCATCCAGGCGATGCACGTCACGCCGACCGCGTTCATCATGGCCGTCGCGACGTTCACGTCGATGGACCCATCACTCGAGGAAGCCGCGATCGCGTCGGGTGCGTCCGGGCTCACCGCGTTCCGCAAAGTGACGCTCGGGCTCGCACGCCCGGCGATCGTCGCAGCCGGGCTCTTGATCTTCATCCAAACGATCGCGTCGTTCGAGGTGCCGCAGCTCGTCGGCGTGCCGGCGAACATCTCGGTATTCGTCACGCAGATCTACGGCGCGCTGCAAGCGTTCCCGCCGGACTACGGCGGGGCGGCGTCGATGGGCGCCGTGGTGCTCGTGCTCGCCGCCGCCGGCGTCGCGTTCGCGAATCGCCTTAACAGCGCCGGTCGTCACGCGACCGTCACCGGGAAGGCGTTTCGTCCGCGCCGCATGGAGCTCGGACGGTATCGCTGGCTCGCCGGCGGCGCCGTGCTCGCGTTCTTCGTCATCGCGGTCGTGCTGCCGCTCTCAGTCCTCATCTGGTCGTCGCTGCTGCCGGGCTATGAAGCGCCTTCCGCTGCGGCGCTCCACCGCGTGACGCTCGCAAACTACGCGACGATCTGGAACTACCCACTCATCCGCGAGTCGCTCCGCAACAGCGTCATCACCTCGGTCGCATCGGGACTGATCTGCACGATCCTCACCGCGATCGTCGCCTACGTCACGCTCAAGTCGCGTATCCGCGGCGTGTGGGTGCTCGACATCCTGGTCTCGCTGCCGATCGCCGTCCCGAGCATCCTGATGGGCGTCGGCATCCTGTTCTGGTATCTCGTCGCCCCGCTCCCGGTCCATCTCTACGGAACGCTCGCGCTGCTCATCGTCGGCTTCGTCACGATCGGGATTCCCTACGGGATGCGCTACGTGAGCTCCGGTATGGCGCAGATCAAAGACGAACTCGAGGAAGCCGCCGCTGTAAGCGGCGCGAGCTGGCTCGAACGCTTCGTGCGCATCTACCTGCCGCTGCTGATGCCCTCACTGCTCGCGGCCTTCCTCACCACGATGATCATCGCGTTCCGCGAGATCTCCGCCGCAATCTTCCTCTACTCACAAGGCACCGAAGTCGTCTCAATCGCGATCTTCGACCTCTGGTCGAACGGCCAGTACCCACCGATCGCCGCCCTCGGCTGCGTCCTCGTCGTCATCCTGCTCGC
>CAZABL010000013.1:21945-31354 GCA_964483365.1 uncultured bacterium | reverse complement strand
TCAGCGTGACACGACCGTCAGCGTGACACGACCGTCAGCGTGACACGACCGTCACCGTGACACGAAGGTCACCGTGACGGGCGAACTCAGGCCAGGAGGTCGGCGGCTTTGACCTGCTTCAACGTGCCGTATTTTGCGGCGGCGTCGAGGACGGGTTGGATCAGCTCGGGGGTGAGGCGTTCGCCGTAGGTGGCGCGGGTCATCGACGCGATGACGGCGGGCGAGATCTTCGAGTGTGCGGCGAGGATCGGGGCGGTCTTGGCGCGGTTGGTGTTCGCCCACTTTGCGGTTTCGGCCATCGCGTCGGCAAAGCGTTTCGCGGTGTCGGCGTTCGCCTTCGCCCATGCCGCTGACCCGACGAAGACGCCGATCAGAAACTCCGGACCGATCGCGCTGTACGCGTCGCTGAGCAGCTCGATCTTGTCTTTGTCCTGGGTGATCTGCGGCTCGCTCATCATCGCCGCGTGGATGCGGTTTGCGCTCAGCGCGGCGGCCATCGAGGAGAATGGCATCTCGATGAACTGCACGGACTTCGCGTCGCCGCCGGTCTTCTCGACCCACTCCGACGCGCCGACTTGCAGCTCACCGTGCAGCGTCGAGACCGCGATCGTCTTCCCGTTCAGATCGGCGCCGGACTTGAACTTCGCGCCCTTCGCTTTCATCAGCACGGTGATCGGCGACTTGATGGTGTAGACCGTCGCCGGGGCCAGCAGCGCGATCGGGATACCGCGCTGGTGCGCCGTCGCGGCTGACGTCAGGTTGGCGAAGCCGGCGTCGAGGGCACCGCCGGCGATCGCGCTGATGATCGCGCCGCCGTTCGGAAGTGCCTGGATCTCGACGTCGATTCCGGCTTTCTTGAAAAAACCGCCCGCTTCGGCGTAGTACGGCTCGGCGGAGACGTCGGTCGCGACGATGCCGATCCGCATCTTTGCGCTCTGCGCGACGGTGCGCAGCGGAAGGGCGGCTGCGCCGAGCATGGCGGCACTGCCGGCGACAAACGTTGCGCGGGAGAGCGGGGTACGCATCGAGTCGGATCTCCTCGGCGACACGGTCAGCGCGCGGCGGATGCGGCGCGCGGTGCGGGAAGGGACTGGAGGTACGCGTAGATCGCGGCGAGATCGCTGTCCGGCATCACCTTGGTGGTGAACGGTGGCATCTCGCGCGCCGGGTGGCGCACGAACGCCGTGAACGCGGCGAGCGGGATTTTGGTGTCCGCGATGCGCGGGCCGGACGCACCGCCTTGGCCGGCGTAGCCGTGGCATTCGTAGCAGCCGACGCTCGCAAAGAGCGCTTTGCCGCGCGCCACGTGCGGGTCATCGGCGGCGCGACCCGCCGAGCCGGCGACGAGGAGACCGCCGGCGACGGCGGCCACGGCAAGAACGAGTAGACGTGGTTGCACGGCGATCACCTCGGCTGTGTGTGGACGTCGACGAGAGCGGGCTCACCGCGCTTCACGGCGGCGAGTGCGCGGACGAGCGCGGGACGCAGCTGACCGGGCTCGCGGATCGGGCCCGCCGTCCAGACGCCCATCGCGCCGATCATCTTGGCGTAGTCGATCTCGGGCTCGATGAGCGTCGTTCCGATGTGCGCGTTGGTGATCCCGCGCTGACGGCGGTTCGCCATGCGCTGCACGTGCATCACCTCTTGGTGCCACGCGCGGTTGTTGTGCATCACCGAGAGCAGCGGCAGCTTGTGATGCGCCGCGGTCCAGTACGACCCAGGCTGATACATCAGGTCGCCGTCGTTCTGAATGCAGACCGGGATCCGGCCTTGCTTTTTCATCGCCAGGGCGGCACCCATCAGCGCCGGCGCCGCGTACCCTTCACCCGACGCGCCTTGACGGCCGAGATACTGATACGCCTTCGTCATCGGCCACATGCGCAGCGGCCAGTTCGAGAAGAACTGCACGGGTGAAACCAGCGCCCAGTCCTCGTTCTTGAGCACCTGCCCCAACTCGTACGCGACGCGCGCGGTCGAGATCGGGGAGGCGTCCCAGGCCCACTGCGCGGCTTCGCGATCGGCTGCGCGCAGCGCGGCGTATTGCTGCTTGAGCGCCGCGGTACGCTGCGCAACGACTGCCGCACGGTCGCCGGTCATCGCGCGTTTGACGGCGTCGACGAGGTACGGCAGGCTCGCGTCGGCGTCTCCCGCGATCGGCAGATCAGCGGCGTAGAAGCGCTGCAGATCCTGATCGTTCACGCTGTGCACGTAGCCCGCGTCCAGTCCCAGCGTGATCACCTTCGCGTCGGGCTTGGCGACGCGCCGCTCGAAGCGCTCGACGGCGTCGGTGAAGCTGTAGAGCGAGCCGTACACGTCATCGGTCTCGAGGAACATGATGACGTCGGCCTCGTGGATCGTATCGGCGTTGCTGCCGGTTTGATTCGCCCAATGCGTGGTCGGGAAGTTGAGCCGGCTGCCCAAGTCGAGCACGGCTGCGCCGAGCGTTTCGGCGAGCGCGACCATCGCGTCGAGCGCGCCCTGCGAACGCACGGCGCGATCGGCGACAATCACCGGATGCTGCGCGCCGGCCAGCAGCTTTGCTGCGGCCGCGAGCGCTGCGGGATCGGCGACCGGAAGCGAAGGCGGATGGAGTTTTGGGATGCGCAGCCCTTTGCGCTCGGCGGCGCCGAGCTCACGTTCTTGCAGCTCGCCGTCGAGCGCGATGAGCACCGGCGCCATCGGTGGCGTCACCGCGACGGTGTAGCCGCGCGCGACCGACTCCGCGTAATGCTGCGCGGAGAGCGGCTGATCGTTGTACTTGATGATCCCTTGCAGCGTCGCGCCGAGATCGACCGCGCTATGGTCCCACTCCGCGCCGGGCCGCCGTTTCGCAGCATCGACCGCATTGCCGGCCATGATGATGACCGGGACGCGGTCAGCCCACGCGTTGTAGACCGCCATCGCCGCGTGCTGCAGCCCGACGTTGCTGTGCGCAAGGACCATCATTGGTTTGCCGGCGGCTTTTGCGTACCCGTGTGCGAGCGCGACCGAGACCTCTTCGTGCGTACACGTGATGAACTCGGGCTTCGCGTTGCCGCCGTAGTTCAGGATCGACTCGTGGATCCCGCGGAACGACGAGCCGGCGTTCGCGGCGACGTAATCGATGTTCATCGACTTGAGGACGTCGACCATGAAGTCGGACGTGGCGTCGGTCACGGTGATCGGCGGGCTGTCAGCCGGCTGTTGCTCGCGTGCGGCGGCACGCGTGGCGTCGGCGGGCGTGGCCGCCGGCGTCTCCTTCGGCGCTGTCGGCGTCTGTGCGATCGCGGCGGGTCCGCCCGCAACCGCGGCGGCGCCGCCAAGCGCGACCCCAGAGAGAAACTTCTTCCGGCTATGGCCGGGAGAAGACGTGGGCTGCTCCATCTGCTCCACCTTCGCGAGAGACGAGAGAAAAGAAAGCCGCGGTCTATTTGACCGCGGCGGTACCGAGGTAGCGCTGCACCGACTGCTCGTCGAGCTGCATCCCGGGGGCGTATTCGGGCGCGTTCTCGATCTGCTCGAGGTCGTTGAGCCCGGAGTACTTGTAGATGCGATTCGTCGCGCTCACCAACCGCGCCGGGCGATCGGGATCGCTGTTGAAGTGCTGGGTGATCGTGTTCGGCGGGACATAGATCATGTCGCCGGCCTCCCACTCGAAGCGCTGCTCTTCGTCTTGCGGCTTCCAGTGATACGTGTCGGTGATCTCGACGTCGCAGTCGATGTGGATGTCGTAGCCGCGCCCTTCGAGGACGTACAGGCACTCTTCGGCAAGCTGACGATGCTTACCGGAACGGCTGCCGGGCGGGATGATCTGCATATACGCGTCGACGGTCTCGACGCGCGCGTTCATCTTGTCGTTGACGAGATGCTTGATGATCCCCTGAGGCGCCATCTCCCACGGCATCTCCTCGGGCGTGATGATCTTCTTGCGGCCGGCGTCACGGACCGGACGCTCCGCGGCGTCCTTGAGCGCTTCGGCGTAATACGGGGCGTTGGCGTTCCCGCGCGCCCAGACTTGCGATTCTTCGAACGGCATCTGCGGTCGTTAGTCCCCGTGCGAGTGCGCGTGTGCGTGCGCGTGGTCATGATCGTGGTCGTGGTGGTTCATGTCCGCGTCCTCGCGCGGGACGAAGTCGCCTTGCGTCGGGCTCGGCTCCGACGGCCGTTCGGTCACGCGCTTCTGAAAGAGCATGTTCATGAACATGTACATGGGCTTGGTCTTGATGACCAGCGCACGCGCCGGCTTGTGCGGATCGGCGTTGTTGTGCTGATGGACGCAGTTGTTGTGGACGATCGCGATGTCGCCCGCTTTCCAGTCGTACTTGACCCCGTCGTGGATCTCGTAGCCGCGACCGTCCAGGATGTAGAAGACGGCTTCGTTGACGTGGCCGTGCATCTGCGATTTGCCGCCCGGCGCGTACTCCTCGAGGTGGATGTGGAGCGTCTGCCCCATCCCGTCCTCGGGCTCCATGTAGTGCTTCGAGTACGTCTGCGGGCCGCCGGTGAACTGCATGGCGCCACTCTTCACGACGCGCGGGAGCGAGCGCAGGCGCGTCAGCTCGTGCTTGAGGTTGTACTCGCCGCTGATACCCCGCACGAACAGACGCTTGTGGGTGGGGTCGTAGTGCGACTTGTTGCCCATGGGGAGCTCTCCGCGACCGAGAAAATCCGATATAACGGATATAGTTAATTGCAGGGGGACTACCACCGCCTGACGGAATGATCCTGCGGGCTGTTCTGCGGGCCGGCCCGCATCCCGGAGGAAATGAGACCGCCGTGATCTCCGTCAACGGCCTCGTGAAGCGCTTCGAAGGAAGAGATTTCCAACGCACCGCCGTCACGGGTCTGGACTTTGAAATCCCCGATGGCAAGCTCTTCACCTTGCTCGGCCCCAGCGGCTGCGGCAAGACGACGACGCTGCGCATGATCGCCGGTCTCGAGCGCCCCACCGAAGGGCGGATCGCGATCGACGGCCACACGGTCTTCGATTCCGCCGCGGGGGTCTACGTCCCGGCCAACAAGCGCCCAATCGGGATGGTCTTCCAGTCCTACGCGATCTGGCCGCACATGAGCGTGATCGAGAACGTGTCGTTCCCCCTCACGGTCAGCGAGCACCGGATCCCCCGCAAGCAGGCGTTCGAGCGCGCGCTGCGGATGCTCGAGCTCGTCGGTCTTGGCGATCTGGCCAAGCGGCCGGCGACAACGCTCTCGGGCGGCCAGCAGCAACGCGTCGCGCTCGCGCGCGCGCTCGTGCGTGAGCCCAAGGTGCTCCTCCTCGACGAGCCGCTCTCGAACCTCGACGCCCAGCTGCGCGAAAAGATGCGCGCGGAGATCCGCGCGGTGCAGCAACAGCTCGGGATCACCGCGGTGTACGTCACGCACGACCAGAGCGAGGCACTGGCGATCTCCGATCTGATCATGCTGATGGACAAGGGCTCGATCGTCGAAACCGGCGTGCCGCAGGAGATCTACCGCCGCCCGCGTGCCGAGTTCACCGCGAACTTCATCGGTGTTGCCAACGCCGTCGACGGTGTCGTTCGCGCCGGAGACGCCGGCGGGATCGTGGTCGAGTCGCCGCAAGGGCTCGTACGCACCCCGCCCAGCGCGGAGCTGCAGCCCGGCGATGAAGTGCGCGTCTACATCCGTCCCGAGAACTTCGTTCTGTCGCGGCGCCGGCACAACGACGAAGAATGGGAAGGCACGGTACGGTTCAGTATCTATCAAGGCGACTGTTGGGACTACACGGTCGACGTGAACGGCCTCGACGTCCGCGTCCGTGTCCACAAGGAAAAAGCGGGTCTTGGGCACGGCGACATCGTGCATCTCGCGCCCGACGGCAGCGAGGCGGTCATCATGCGGATGCGCGACGGAAAGACGTTCGAACGCGTTCCTCCGCTGGCCGGCAATGCGCTCGAAGAGAGCCCTGTTTGACGTCGTCCGGCTCGCAACGGAAAGGATACCGATGAAACTGCCACGGCTCGGGTTCACCCTCGGGGCGGCCGTCATCGCAGCGGCGTTCACCATCGCCGCAGCGCCGGCGCCCGTCCCTGACGCGGCAAAAAAAGAAGGCGTCGTCGTCTGGTATGCGACGATGAACACCAAGGACATGGACGCGACGGCGAATCAGTTCATGCGGACCCATCCCGGGATTCGCGTGGAGTCGCTGCGGCTGGGCAGTTCGCAGCTCCCGGCGCGTGTCGCGACCGAGCAGCGCGGCGGGAAGTTCAACGCCGACGTCATCTCCGGCGACGAGTTCCAGATCAGCCAGCTGCTGATCGCGGGTGCATTCGACAAATATCAGGCGCCCGATCAGAGCAAGTTCGAGAAGGGCACGTACGACGCCAACGGTTACTGGACGAACCTGTACCAGAACACGACGGTCATCGCGTGGAATCCGGACCGCTTGAAGGCCGATCACCTGAGCGCGCCCCGCACGTTCGCCGATTTCGCGAAACCGGAGTGGAAGGGGAAGTTCGCGATCGACACCGGTGCGTTGAACTGGTATCTCGGCGTGCTGCAGGTCGACAAGAACGGCGCCGATCTCGTCAAGCGTATCGCGGCGAACAGCCCGCAAAAGACGGCCGGCCACACGCAGACCGCAGAGCAGCTCGGCACCGGTGAGTTCGACGCGTCGCCGACGGTGTACGGCTACATGGCGAGTCAGCAGAAGAAGGGCGGGCGCAAGATCGACTACGCCGAGACGACGCCGGTGCTCGTCTCGCTCAATCCGATCGGCCTGGCGAAGAACGCGCCGCATCCGAACGCGGCGAAAGTCTTTCTCGATTGGCTGCTCTCGAAGGAGGGCCAGACCTTCATTGCGTGGAGCGGCGGAGGCGAGATATCCTCGCGCACCGACGTGCACAGCAACCCGGAGATCTGGAACCCCAAGCGCCCGTACGCGATCGTGCGCGCGCCCAATTCACAACAATACAACGATGCGGAGCACGCGTTCCGCGCGCTCTTCGGTCTCCCGGGGTAATTCACGGATGAACGCACAACGTCACCTTGTCGCCGCGCTGCTCCTCGCGGCGACGGCGCTCGTCCCGCTCGCCGGTTCGCCGGTGCGCGCGGCCGAAACGACGACGATCCGCGTCGGCGCGACCGGCAACGACGCAGCTGCCGAAGTGTACTATGCCGACGAGCTCGGCTTCTTCAAGAAGCGCGGCTTGGAAGTGCAGATCACGCAGCAGCGCAACGGCGCAGCGGAGGCTGCCGCCGTCGCGGGCGGCGCGCTCGATATCGGCGAGCAGAACATCGTCTCGATGACGAACGCGCACAGCCGCGGACTGCCCTTCGTCTACATCGCGCCGGCCGCGGAGTACAACGAGAAGGCGTCGTCGACCAACATGCTCGTCGCCAAGAGCTCGTCGCTCAAGACGGCGAAGGATCTCGAAGGAAAGACGGTCGCGGTCAACGCGCTCAACGATCTCACGCAGATCGCCGCGGAGGCGTGGATCGACAAGAACGGCGGTCAGGTTTCGTCGGTCCACTTCATCGAGATGACCGCGGCGGAGATCCCGCCGGCGATCGCGCGCGGCACGGTGCAGGCCGGGGTCGTCCCTGAGCCGGCGATGAGCATGGCGGAGAGCGACACGCGGGTCTTTGCCAAGCAGTACTCGGCGATCGCGCCCGAGTTCATGATCAACGGCTGGTTCGCGACGAGCGACTGGGTGAAGAAGAATCCGGGGACCGCCAAGAAGTTCGCCGACGCGATCTACGAAGCGGCCGCGTGGGCGAACACCCATCACGCCGAGTCGGCGAAGATCCTCGAGAAGCACTCGAAGATCGATCCGTCGGTGATCGGCCGCATGACGCGCGCGACCTACGCGACCAAGTTCGATCCCAAGACGATGCAGGAAGTCGTCGACACCGCGGTTCGGTACAAGGCGATCCAAAAAGGCTTCGCTGCCAGCGAGATGTATGCAGCGAATTTCTAGGGCGTCGGCACTCGCCGGGATCGGGAGTGCGTTCGCGCTCCCGCTGCTCCCCGCACGCAGCTGGGCTGCCGGTCCGACGTCGCTGCGACTTGCGGCGGCAGGCGACGACGACATCACGCCGATCCTGTACGCGCAGTCGTCGGGGATCTTCAAGAAGGCCGGGCTCGACGTGCAGCTGCAGGCGCTTTCGAGCGGCTCGGCGACCGCGTCGGCCGTCGCCGGCGGCGCGATCGACATCGGCAAGTCGTCGCTGATCTCGTTGATCTCCGCGCACGCGCGCGGGATCCCGTTCAAGATCATCGCGCCCGCGTCGGTCTACTTGGAATCGTATCCGATTGCCGGGCTCGTCGTCGGCAAGGACTCGACGATCAAGACCGCGCGCGACTTCAGCGGGAAGACGGTCTCCGCGTCGTCGCTCAAAGACCTGATCGCGGTCGCGACGCAGGCCTGGATCGACGACAACGGCGGCGACTCCAAGGCCGTGAAGTTCATCGAGATCCCCAGCTCCGCGGTTCCGGTCGCGCTGCAGCAGAAGAAGATCGACGGCGCGACGCTCGTCACCCCGGCGCTCGCCGAAGCGATCGACTCGGGCAGCGCGAAGCTGATCGGCCGTTCGTTCAGCGCGATCGCCAAACGCTTCTTGGTCGCCGGCTGGTTCACGAACCAAGAGTGGATCGCGAAGAACCCCGACGCGACCAAGCGATTCATCGACGCATTCATGGAAGCGTCGGCGTACACCGACACGCATCACGATCAGACCGTCGACCTGCTGGCGAATTACTCGAAGCTCTCGCCGACGACGATCAAAGCGATGGTGCGCTCGACGGTCGGCAAGACCGTCGATCCGAAGGACATCGATCCCCTGGTCGCCGCGGCGGCGAAGTACAAAGTGATCGACAAAGTGTTCCCTGGCGAAGAGCTGATTGCGAGCGTTGCACCCCGATGAGTGACGAGAAGAAACCGGTCAAGTACTACCACGACCAGACCGATCGCAAGTTCGTCCGCGAAGTCAGCGGCGAATACAATCTGACCAAGGAGCTCGAGCGTTTGCGCTCGCTGCCGCGCGTGCGGCGCGGTCGCGACATCGGGTTCAATGACGGACCGCAGGCGTTCTCCAAGCACTACATGGAGCCCAAGGACGGGCTCGGGCAGACCCTGCACATCCACCTCGAGGAGTACGGGCCCGGCGGCAAGTCGCAAAAGCACGGCCACGTCAACGAGGCGGTCTTCTATATCCTCGACGGCGAGGGTGCCGAGGTGCACGACGGGATCCGCTACGAGTGGGAAGCCGGCGACGTCGCGATCGTGCACAACAACTGCGTGCACCAGCACTTCAACCGTAGCGAGGACAAACCGGCGCGCGCGCTGGTCCTCAAGACCAAGCCGATGTACGTCTTCATGAACATGCTCTTCCAGCGCACGATCGACAAGCGCCCGACCGAGCCCGCGAACGAGGCGGCGAGGAGCTTCATCCCGCGCGAAGAGCCGCACGA
>CAZABL010000013.1:0-21845 GCA_964483365.1 uncultured bacterium | reverse complement strand
CCGCCCCGGCCTTTATGTCACCCTGAGCTTGTCGAAGGGCGCGTCTCGTCCGAGCCATGCTGAGCTTGTCGAAGCACGAGGACATCGTGAGGCACCGCGCTTCGACAGGCTCAGCGGGGACGGGCCCTTCGACCCCTGAGCTTTCGAAGGGTCAGGGTGACAGTGGAGCGGCAGGAGGGGGTCGTCTTACATCTTGAAATTCAGTATAGTCAATTTCTACGCCGGAGCACCCGGCAAGGTACGATGCTAAAGCCTGAAGAGAACGAGCGACTGGTCCGGGTCGGTCCGGGCACCCCGGGCGGGGAACTGTTCCGGCGCTATTGGCAGCCCGCGCTGCTCAGCGAGGAGCTCCCCGAACCCGACTGTCCGCCCGTCCGCGTCCGCATCCTGGGCGAGGACCTCGTCGCGTTTCGCGCGACCGACGGGACCATCGGGTTGGTCGACGCGTTCTGCCCGCACCGCCGCGCGCCGATGTTCTTCGGGCGCAACGAAGAGTGCGGGATCCGCTGCGTCTATCACGGCTGGAAGTTCGACGTGCACGGCAACTGCGTCGACATGCCCTCCGAGCCGCCGGATTCGCTCTTCAAGTCGAAGGTGACGATCCAGGCGTACCCCACCTGGGAAGGCGGCGGGATGATCTGGACCTACATGGGTCCGCGCGATCAGCAACCGCCGTATCCGGACTACGAATGGCTGCGCGTCCCGGCGACGCATCGCTTCGTCTCGAAGACCTTCGAGCACGCGAACTATCTGCAAGGCCTCGAAGGCGGGCTCGACACCGCGCATTCGTCGTTCGCGCACAACGAGCGCCTCAACGACCCGACCTGGATTCGTAACCGCGACACGCATCCGCGTCTCGAGGTCGAGAAGACCGAGTACGGCTTCCGCTATGCGTCGACGCGCGACCTCGGTGAGGACGGGCTGTACGTGCGCGTCTATCACTACATCATGCCGGCGCAACAGCTGCGTGGGAACGTCACCAACTGGTCGGGCGGAAAGCGCGCAGCGGTACCCAAACTCGACGGCCACATCTGGGTCCCGATCGACGACGAGCACACCTGGGTCTACAACATGATGTACGGCTACGACCCGGACGTGCCGATCACCGAAGAGTTTGCCTGGAAGGACGAAGCATTCTTCGGCCGCGGCAAAGACGACGTGATCCCCGGGACGTACCAGCTCAAGGCGAGTTTGGAGAACGACTACTTCATCGACCGCCAGCTGCAGAAGACCAAGACGTTCACCGGGATCCGCGGCGTCAACACGCAAGACTTCGCGCTGCAGGAAGGGATGGGGCCGATCCCCGACCGTTCCAAAGAGCGACTTGGCACGACCGATCGCGCCATCATCGTGACGCGTCAGTTGCTGCTCGAAGGGACCGACAAGGTCGAGAACGGCGAGGCGCCGCGCGGTGTCGAGCCGTCGACGTACCGTGATGTGCGCGCGTACGACTCGGTGATCTCGCGCGAGACGAACTGGCGCGAAGCGTTCGAGCCGGAGCTGTCGGCGAAGTGGTGAGCACCTCACGCGCCGCCGTCCAAATCGCGTCGAAGCAAACGGAGCTTCGCGAGTTTCCGCTGCCGGAGATTCCGCCGGACGGCGGGCTCCTGCGCGTCGTCGCCGCGGGGATCTGCGGCAGCGACGTCCCCAGCTACGCCGACGGGAGCAAAGGCGAGCGCATCCTGGGCCACGAGAACGTCGGCGTCATCGAGAAGCTGGGCGACGTCGCGCGCGAGCGCTGGGGCGTTACCGAGGGCGATCTCGTCGCGCTCGAAGAGTACCTCCCGTGCGGCCATTGCGAGGACTGCCGCGCCGGCGAGTACCGCTCGTGCCTGCAGACCGACAACAAGCGCGCCGGCGCGCTGCGCTACGGCACGACGTCGATCGACGTCGCGCCCGCGCTGTGGGGCGGCTACAGTCAGTTCCAATATCTGCACCCGCGCTCGGTGCTGCACAAGGTTCCCGCCGGCGTCTCGCCGCGCTTGGCGGCGATGGCGCTGCCGATCGGCAACGGCTTCCAGTGGGCATATCTCGACGGTCAGGCCGGACCGGGCCAGACGGTCATCGTGCAAGGGCCCGGACAACAGGGTCTTGCGTGCGTCGTCGCTGCGAAAGCGGCCGGCGCGAAGACGGTCATCGCGACCGGACTCGCGCGCGACGCGCATCGCCTCGAGGTCGCAAAGAAACTCGGCGCCGACATCACGGTCGCGGTCGATGAGGAAGAGCTCGGGCCGGTCGTCGAGCGTGCAACGGACGGCGCGCTCGCCGATCTCGTCATCGACGTCTCGTCGGGCGGTGCCTCGCAGGTCATCAACGGCGCGCTCGAGCTGATCCGTAAGCGCGGGAAGCTGCTCGTCGCCGCGTACAAGCGTAAGCCGATCGACGCGTTCGCGATCGACACCGTCATCCGCCAGCAGATGACGGTGCGCGGCGTGCGCGGACACTCGTTCCGCGCCGTGGAGATGGCGCTCTCGCTGATGGCGCAGCACACCGTCGACCTCGAAGCGATGTCGACGCATGAGTTCGGTCTGGGCGAGGTCGACCACGCCTTGCGGCTGGTCGGCGGCGAGATCCAAGACGGCGCAATCCACGTCAGCATCGTGCCGTGGAACTGACGATGGCGACAAAGCTCCGCTTGAGTCTCTCGTGCTGGGACTACGATCGCACGCGCGCGCTCGCCGACGGCCGGGTCCAGCCCGACGGGATCGACCTCGTCTACATGCCGCTCGAAGTCGAAGAGACGTTCTTCCGGCAAGCGCGCTTTCGTGAGTTCGACGTCTGCGAGATGTCGCTCTCGTCGTACTGCGTCTCGAAGTTCAAGGGCGATCCGTTCGTCGCGATCCCGATCTTCCCGTCGCGCTTCTTTCGCCACAACTGCATCTACATCAACGAGCGCAGCGGGATCCGCGAGCCGAAAGACTTGATCGGCAAGCGCTTCGCGTGCCCCGAGTATCAGCTCACCGCGAACGTGTGGGCGCGCGGGATCCTGCAAGACGAGTACGGCGTGCCGGTCGATTCCGTCACGTACGTGACCGGCGGTGAAGAGACGCCGGGGCGTCCCGAGAAGCTCAAGCTCGATCTTCCGCCGTCGATCCGCATCGAACCGATCGGTCCGACGCAGACCCTCTCGCAGATGCTCGCTGCAGGCGAGATCGACGCGTTCCACGGGCCGCGTCAGCCGTCGACGTACGGTGCGCCCGGCGTCCGGCGCCTGTTCGAGAACTACGTCGACGTCGAGAAAGCATACTATCAGAAGACGCAGATCTTCCCGATCATGCACACCGTCGTGATCAAGCGCGAGATCTACGAGCGCGACCGCTGGGTCGCGCAGGCGTTGTTCAAAGCATTCAGCGCGGCGCAGCAGTACGCGTACGAGGATTACCGTCAGACCGCCGCGCTCAAGGCGATGCTGCCGTGGTCCGCGGCGGAAGCCGAAGAGACGCGCAAGCTGATGGGCGACCAGTGGTGGCCGTACGGCTTGGCGGCCAACGAGAAGACGCTCGAGACGTTCACCCGTTACCACCACGAGCAAGGGCTCTCACCCCGCCAGCTCTCACCCCGCGAACTCTTCGCACCCGAGACGCTGGAAGCGTTCTCGATCTAGCCGTTCCGGAGGAGTATCGTGCTCAAACCGCAGGACAACGAACGAATCACGCGGGTCGGCCCCGGCACCCCGATGGGCGAGCTGCAGCGTCGCTACTGGATCCCCGCGGCGCTCTCGAGCGAGCTCCCGGAGAACGACGGCGCACCGATTCGCGTGCGTTTGCTGGGTGAGGATCTGGTCGCGTTCCGGCAGTCGGACGGTCGCATCGGACTGATGGACGCGTTCTGCCCGCATCGCCGCGCGCCGATGTTCTTCGGACGCAACGAAGAGTGCGGGCTGCGCTGCGTCTATCACGGCTGGAAGTTCAACGTCGACGGCGAGTGCGTCGACATGCCGTCGGAGCCGCCCGACTCGCTCTTCAAGTCGAAGGTCACGATCAAGACGTATCCGACCTGGGAAGGCGGCGGGTTCGTGTGGACCTACATGGGTCCGCCCGAGCATCAGCCTCCGGTCCCCGACTACGAGTTCACGCGCGCGCCGCAGACGCATCGCCACGTCTCGAAGACGTACGAGGAGTGCAACTGGCTGCAGGCGCTCGAGGGCGGTCTGGACACCTCGCACAGCTCGTTCGCGCACAACCTCGACATCCACGACAAGAGCTATCTGCGCAGCCAGGACACCGCACCGCGCCTCGAGGTCTACCGCACCGAGTACGGCTACACGTACGCCGGGATCCGCACGGTCGAAGACAAGAGTTACGTGCGCGCCTATCACTACGTGATGCCGGCGCAGCAGATGCGCGGACGCGTCACCTCGCGCAAGGGGACGCACGTCGACCCGCATCCGACGATCAACGGGCACATCTGGGTCCCGATCGACGACCACACGACGTGGGTCTACAACTGGATGTACTCCTACGATCCCGCGATCCCGATCACCGAGGAGTACGCCGAAGCGCTCGAGGCCTCGTACGGCCGCGGGCAGGACGACGTCGTCCCCGGGACGTTCCGCCTCAAGCGCAACCTGCGCAACGACTACATGATCGATCGCGAGCTCCAGAAGAACAAGACGTTCACCGGGATCACGGGCGTGAACACGCAGGACATGGCGCTCCAGGAAGGGATGGGCCCGATCGTCGACCGTTCCAAGGAGCACTTGGGAACCAGCGATCGCGCGATCATCGTGATGCGCCAATTGCTGATGGAAGCGATGACCGACCGCGAGGCCGGCAAACCGATTCGCGGCACGAACCCGGAGACGTACAGCCACGTGCGCGCGGTCGATCTCGTCATTCCGCCCGCGCCCGATTGGCGCGAAGCTCTCAAAGAAGAATTGGTAGCGAAGTTCTGATGGCGCTCACCACCTCGGCACTCTCGTCCGTCGACTACCGCGGCCTCGTAGCGCGCGCCGTGCGGATCCTGCACGCGCAGAACCTGATGGACATGAACGGGCACGTGAGCGCGCGCGACGCCGAAGCGCCCGGAACGATGTGGATCAACTCCCGTCGCGCAAGCCGTTCCACGGTCACCGCTCGCGACGTGGTCTCCGTCGACCTGGAGACCGGCAAGCCGCTTGGCAACGGTGATCCACCGCCCAGCGAGTTTCACATCCATCGCGAAATCCTGCGTCGCCGGCCTGACGTCGGCGGGATCGTGCACTCGCATCCGGAGTTCGTCGTCACGCTCTCGGTCGCGGGTCGTGTGCTGCAGCCGGTGACGGGCGTCGGCTCGTTCCTTCCCGAGACCGTCCCGGTCTTCGACGACGCAAACCTCGTCAACACCAAAGAGCGTGGTGAGCAGATCGCCGAGCTGCTCGGCGACAGCCCGGCGATCGTGTTCCGCGGCCACGGGATCGTGGTCGTTGGCGCGACCGTCGAGGAAGCGCTTTCGCGCTACGTCTGTGCGGAAGAGAACGCGCGTATGCAGTACCACGCCTTGCTGCTGGGCGAGGCCCACGTGCTGCGTGGCGCCGAACTCGAGGCGGTGCGGCGCGAGACCTGGACGCCGGCGATCACGCAGAAGCACTGGACGTACCACGAGAAGACGGCGCAGCGCAGCGGCGCGCTCGACGGCGTCGACGGGTGACGCTCGAAGCAGCATCGCAGGCGGCGATCGAGAAGATCGTCGCGGCGAGCCAGGCCGCGGGCTTCGTCGTCGCGGTCGCGATCGTCGACGCGCACGGCGACCTGATCGCCGCATACCGCATGCCGGGTGCTCGCCCGCGCTGGATGCGCGGGTCGCTGCGCAAGGCGCACAGCGCGGCGATCATGGACCGTGACACGGAAGACTTTCACGCCGAGATCGTGCGCCGACAGTTGCAGATCGCGTACTACGGCGACCCGATGCTCACGGCGCTTCCGGGCGGGATCGTCGTCGCGGGACGCGACGGCGCGACGCTCGTCGGGATCGGGGTTACCGGGCCGACGAAGGGGCGTGACGGGGAGCTCGCGCGTGCGGGAGTGTCGTGCTTCGGCGGCGTTTCTTCGGTAGGCGAGGTATCAACGGCCGATCGTTGACCGGCGCGAAGAACGCTTCGTGCGCCATGACGGCGCGGCGTGCGCGTTCGGCCGAGCCGGAAGAGATCGCCTCGATCAGCTCGCGGTGCGCGTGCAGATTCTCGTTCGCGTCGGCGGTACGATGGCGGTCGGGGACCGCGACGCCGGGCTGCGGCTCGTTGGCGTCGAGCAGCGTGATGTAGAGGTTGCCGAGCACGCGGTTCGAGCACATCTCCGCGATGCGGCGGTGCAGCCGCCAGTTCTCGTGCAGATAGGCGCTGGGATCGTTGGTCGTCGCCGCCATGCGGTCCAAGATCGCGAAGAGGTCGGCGACGTCGGCGCGCGAGCGCGAGCGGGTCGCATCGAGGGTCACCGCTTCCTCGAGCGCGTGCCGGACCTCGGCGCAATCCTTGAGCGTGCCGCCCTCGGGGAAGCCGGAGAGCAGATGGCGTAGGCGCGTGCTGGCCGTCGGGATGCTGGCGAAGAGGCCGCCGCCCGGACCGGTGCGGGACGTGACGTAGCCGCGCTGTTGGAGGATGCGCAACGCCTCGTTGAGCGTCCCGTAGGCGACGTCGTAGCGCTGGCGCAGGTCGTCCTTGGTGCCCAGGCGCTGCCCGGCGGGGATCTCCCCGCCGACGATCTGCGTCTCGATCTCGTCCGCGAGCGACGCTGCTCTGCTGATCACGCCTTACACCTTCTGAGCAACATGCGGCGCGTCCGCTTGACGGATGGACAAAAAGGGCAGAGATCGCATCGATCTCTGCCCTTTTCTTGCTATCCGCGTGCGAGGATTACCAGTGGAGTCGGTACGTGCCCTCGAGGAACGCGGTCGACTTGTGGGCCCCGTTCGGATCGGTGGCGAGGATACCGCCGGACTGGTCGATCTTGACGTACGCGCGCCAGCTGATATCCGACGTCGCGCGGTACGCGACCCCGTAGACTTTGCGGTACGTGATCGTCATCGCCGGCGAGTAGCTGAAGTACGTCGAGAAGTACTCCAGACCGTAGTACGGGACGACTTTGGTCTGGTGCCAGAGGTAGACGTTCGAGTACAGGCTCGTCGCAAACGTCGGCTTGACGCCTTGGTCGAGCGGGTTCGGCTTCCCGAGCGAGATGTTGTTCGGGTGGTGCGGCTGCTGCTCCCAGCGGAAGTTGAACGTCCACGGCTTGCCGCCGATCGTGTTCGGGCCGAAGCGCCACGTCTCGTCGGTGAAGAAGCCCGTCTTGATGCGCGGGTTGGGGTTCGCCTGCGCTGCGGCGGGACAGCAGGTACGCGTGCGCATCGCGTAGCCGGCGGTCGACACAAGGTACGGATTCCAGGTCCATTCCGCGAGGAAGCGCTCTTCGTAGTCCTCGCTGTGGCCGCCGTAGAACGCGGTCTTTCCGTTGCGGTAGACACGGCCGGTCGCGCCGGTGTGCTCGATGCGCTGGAAGCGCGCGCTCAGGTGATTGTTGAAGCGGTAGCGCGCGGTACCGGTGATGCGAAACGTATCGAGCGGCTCGGTATTGCCGGGCGGCGTTCCGATGTTGTTGACGCCGCCACCGGGCGGCACGAGATCGGTCCCGGACGAGAACGTGAAGTACGCCGTCGGCGTGAGCTCCCAGTGCTCGAACTTGCGGGGCCGCACGCCGTTGCGCGGCGTGCCTTTGCCGGTGCCGGGAGACGGTTGCGTTCCGGTCTTGGGGGTCGGCGTTGCTTGCGATTGCGCGACGACCGCCTGGTCAGGAGCGGCGATCATATCGGTGCTGAGGACATCCGCGCGCGCTGCCGCAACGGCGGTCATCGTTAACGCCGCAGCGAAGGACATCGCCACGGACATGCGCCGCGCGGCGGGGCTGAATCGAGACATGAATCCTCCTGACGGCGTCGCGCGCAGCGCTCTCTAAAAGTCCGCCAAGGCTTGCCGTCCGAGAAGAAGAAAGTTCTTTCGATGTATTGAATATGTCGGACCAGCCGCCTGGTCCTCCATTAAGGTGCCGAGAAAGTGCTAGATTCCGCCGCAACCATCCGACTTACCGTCGACGACCGCGAGGTCACTCTTAAGGGTATCGACCCCCAGACGCCGCTGCTTTACGTCCTCCGGGACGAGCTGGCGCTCGCCAACCCACGCTTCGGATGCGGGCTCGCGCAATGCGGCGCGTGCACCGTGCAGCTCGACGGGACGCCGACGCGCTCGTGCGTCCTTCCCGTCACCGCGGCGGTCGGGAAGAAGGTCACGACGCTCGCGGGCTTGGGGAACGCGCAGCATCCGCACCCGATCCAGCGCGCGTTCGCCGAAGAAGAGGCGATGCAGTGCGGCTACTGCATCAACGGCTGGATGATGACCGGTGCCGCGTTGATCGCCAAGGAGCAGCGGCCCACGGAAGCGCGCATCCGCGAGGAATGCCAAGGTCTGGTCTGCCGCTGCGGCGCGCAGCTCGCGATGGTCCGCGCGATCGCGCGTGCCGCGGAGGAACGCGCATGATCGCGCGCCGCGAGTTTCTCGCCTCAGCGGGCGCCGTGCTCGCGATCGTCGCCGCGCCGGGCGGGACCCGCGTCTTCGCCGCACCCGTGGGCGCCGCCGAAGGCGGCGCGTTCACGCGCCTGGCGAGTTGGATGACCGTCGGCGGCGACGGCCTCGTCACCGTCTACACCGGGAAGGTCGAGATCGGGATGGGCGTGCAGACCGGCCTCGCGCAAGTCGTCGCGGAAGAGCTCGACGTCCCGCTCTCGCACGTGCGCATGGTCATGGGCGACACCGCGACGACCCCCGATCAGGGCGGTGTCGGCGGCAGCATGTCGACGCAGCTCGGCTCGATCCCGCTGCGCAACGCGGCCGCCGAAGCGCGCCGTGTCCTCGTTGAAGCCGCTGCCGCGAAGCTCGGCGCGCCGGCCGATCGGCTCGCCGTCGTCGACGGCGTCGTGCGCGACCCGAGCAGTGGGAAGAGCGTCGCCTACGGTGACCTCGCAACGGCGATCGCCGCCGACGCGCCGCTCACGCTCAGCGGCGAAGGCTTCGCGCTGAACGTGACCGGAACGGCGAAACCGAAAGATCCGGCTCAGTACCGCATCGTCGGAACGCCCGTCGCGCGGCTCGACGTCGCGCCGAAAGTCTACGGAACGTTCCGCTACGTCGTCGACCAGAAGGTTCCCGGGATGGTGCACGCGCGCGTCATCCGGCCCGCGGCCGTCGGCGCGAAACCGCTCGCGGTCGACGATTCGAAGCTGCGCACGCACGGCGACGCTCGGGTCGTGCGAGTCGGTGATCTGCTCGGCGTCGTCGCCACGCGCGAGTGGGACGCCGTCGCGGGTGCGCGCGACCTCAACGTGCGCTGGAGCGCGCCGTCGACGAGCTTCCCGTCGTCCGCCGCGCTTGCACAGGCGATGTGGTCGTCACCGGCGGCGTCACGCGACAAAGTCAAAGAGACCGGCGACCTCGCCGCCGCGTTCGCCGGCGCCGACGTCGTCGAGGCCAGCTATTCGTGGCCGTTCCAATCGCACGCGACGATGGGTCCGGGCTGTGCTGTCGCCGACGTGCGGCCGGGCGCCGTCACGGTGTGGAGCGGGACGCAGAAACCGCACGAGCTGCAAAAGGGGATCGCTGACATCCTGAGCGTGCCAAAAGAGACGGTGCGCGTCGTGTTTGTAGAAGACGCCGGCTCCTACGGGCGCTCCGGCGCGGACGACACCGCCGCCGACGCGGCGCTGCTCTCGAAGGCCGTCGGCAAGCCGGTGCGCGTGCAGTACATGCGCAGCGACGCGACGCAGTGGGGTCCCAAAGCGCCTGCGATCGTCGGCAAATTGCGCGGTGCGGTGAAGAGCGGCACGATCGCCGGGCTCGATCTGACGATCCGCGCGTTCAACGGCGGCGAGATCTCCTCGCATCCCGACAGCTCCGGCAACTTCATCGGCGGACAGCAAGCGGGACATCCCAACAGCAAACCGCGCGTCGAGTACGCCGTCTACGGCGACAACTCGGCGGCGTACGACGTCCCCGCGCTGCACGCGGTCGCCGAGCTCGTCGCGCCGCTCGCGCCGATGCTCTCGCCGCTGCGTACGACGCACATGCGCGACCCCGAAGGTCCGGGGACGACGTTCATCGTCGAGTCGTTCATCGACGAGCTCGCCGCCAAGGCGAAGGCCGATCCGCTCGCGTTCCGCGTCGCGCACCTCAAGGATGCGCGTTCGAAGAACGTCTTGCAGACCGTCGCAAAAGCAGCGCAATGGCAGTCGCGTCCGGCGGCAGCTGCGAAAACGACGAGTGGGATCGCACGCGGACGCGGCGTCGCGTTCGCCAAGCGCAAGGACACGCTCGTCGCGACCGTCGCCGAGGTCGCGGTCGACACCGCGACGGGGAAGGTGCGCGTCACGCGCCTCGTCTGCGCGCAAGACTGCGGGCTGATCGTCAACCCGCGTTCACTCAAGGGCACGATCGAGGCGAATCTGATGCAGTCGATGAGCCGTTCGCTCTACGAGCAGGTGACGTTCGACGAGCACACGGTCACCTCGCGCGACTGGGCGTCGTATCCGGTCGTCCACACACCAGATCTCCCCGAGCGCGTCGACGTCGTGATGATCGACCACAAGGATCTCCCGCCCTACGGCGCCGGCGAACCGAGTTCACGTCCGACCGCCGCCGCGATCGCAAACGCAATCTACGACGCCACGGGAGCGCGCGTCCGCACCGCCCCGCTCACCCCCGCGAACGTCCTCGCCGCGCTACGCGCGTAAGTCGTCGTCACCCCCGTCACGCTGAGCTTGTCGAAGCGCGACGCCCCGCTGAGCCTGTCGAAGCGTGAGCCTGTCGAAGCGCGGTGACTCACGACGGCTTCGACGAACGCTTCGACAAGCTCAGCGCGGCGGCGTTCCGCCGCTGCGCCCTTCGACAAGCTCAGGATGACACGTTGGGGGCTCAGGATGACGCGATGCGCGTAAGCGCGTCGTCCGTGTCGCCGCTCATGTCACGCTGAGCTTGTCGAAGCGCGCCGCCCCGCTGAGCCTGTCGAAGCGCGGTGACGCACGACGGATTCGACGACGCTTCGACAAGCTCAGCGCGGCGGCGTTCCGCCGCTGCGTCCTTCGACAAGCTCAGGATGACACGATGGTGGCTCAGGATGAGACGATGCGCTCAGGATGACACGATGCGCGCTCACGATGCCACGATGGGCGCTCGCGATGACACGTTGCGGGCTCACGATGACACGATGCGCGTAAGCGCGTCGTCCGTGTCACCGCTCATGTCACGCTGAGCTTGTCGAAGCGCGCCGTCCCGCTGAGCCTGTCGAAGCGTGAGCCTGTCGAAGCGCGGTGACGCACGACGGCTTCGACGACGCTTCGACAAGCTCAGGATGACACGATGCGCGCTCAGGATGACACGATGGGCGCTTACGATGCCACGATGGGGGCTCACGATGATACGATGCGCGTTAGCGCGTCGTCCGCTGTGTACTCAGGATGACACCGGGGCGGCGCGGTTGGGGGGCGGGGGGAACGTTGGGCGCGGCGCTGCTTTCGCGAGCATCTCGTCCATCAAACGGAGGCCGGTCTCCATCTGCGGGTCGGCGCCGCGCAGCGTGTCTTGCGGCGCGATGTCGACCTCGTCGGTGGGATCGGTGCCGTAGTTCTCGACGCCCCAGCCGGCGTCGGTGAACCAGAACGAGTACTCCGGCTGCGTCGTCATCGTGCCGTCGACGAGATGGTGGCGCGGATTGATCCCGACGACGCCGCCCCACGTGCGCATCCCGACCAGTGGACCCAGACCGTAAAGCTTGAAGCAGTGACTGAAGATGTCGCCGTCCGAGCCTGCGAACTGGTTCGTGAGCGCGACGATCGGACCGGCGACCGACTCCTCCGGATACGGAAACGCCGGTGCCCAGCGCGAGACGTCGTAACCGACGCGTTTGCGCGCGAGCTTCTCGAGCAGGAGCGCCGAGACGTGACCGCCGCGGTTGTAGCGCACGTCGACGAGCAACCCGTCGCGATCGAACTCGCTGAGATAGCCGCGATGGAACTCGGCGAAACCCCACGGCCCCATGTCGGGGACGTGGACGTAACCGACGCGCCCCTTCGTGCGCTCGTGGACGAAGCTCCGGTTCGCTTCGACCCACGCCCTGTAGCGCAGCATCCGTTCGTCGCGCAGCGTGCGCACGAGAACGCGCCGCGGCGTCGAGCCGACCCCGCGGACGACCGAGAGCACGATGTCGCGACCAGCTTGGTTCACGAGCAGCGCGCCGGGACCGACCTGCGCGGTGAGCGGGCGTCCGCCGATCGCGACGAGCACATCGCCTTCTTTCACGTCGACGCCCGGCTCGGCGAGCGGTGAATCCGCGTCGCGGTTCCACGGATCGCCGCGCAAGATCTTCTTGATGCGGTAGCCGCCGATCGCGTCGTCCCACTCGACGTCTGCGCCGAGGAACCCCCGTTTGTACTGCGGCGGGACCGGACGGTCGCCGCCCATCTCGTACGCATGCGAGGTACCGAGCTCGCCCTGCATCTCCCAAATCAGATCGGAAAGCTCGTTTCGCGTGCGGATCTTGTGGACGAGCGGCGCGTAGCGGCGCAGCACCGCGTCCCAATCGACGCCGCTCATCTGCGGATCCCAGAAGTGCTCGCGTTGCAGCCGCCACGCTTCGCGCAGCATCTGCGTCCACTCGTCGCGCGGCTCGACGAGCACGCTGATACGGCCGAGGTCGAGCCAGCCGCTGCGCCGGCCCGTCTCCTGCGACGGTTTCTCTTCGGCGTCGCCGTCCTCGGGAAGATCGCCGCCCGCGTCGATCGCGCGCAGCTTGCCGCGCGACGCGTACACGAGCGTGCGCGCGTCGGCGCCGAGCACGAAATCCTCGACGTCGCCCGCCAGCGTCGCGCTGCGCTGCTCCTCGAAGTCGTAGGCCTGCAGCTCGCCGTCCGCCTCATGCTGATCGTAGTCGTTGGGACGGATCCCGCGCACCGGATAGCGTGAGAAGATCGCGCGGCCTTTCGCGCCGGCGATGCGCTCGTAGTTTCCCTCTTCGACCGGAAACGCGAGGATGCGCAGTGGGAGTCCTTCGGGCTCGATGACGACCTGCGCACGCTGCTCGCGCTTGTCGTCCTTCTCGTCGTCGTCATCGTCGTCGTCGTTGCGCTTGTGCAACGGGGCGGGTTTGGGGACGAACGGGTTCGCGAGCGTCTCGCGCAGCGTCAGCAGATACGGCCGCGACGCCTCGGGGAAGCTCAGCTCGAACTGCAACGCGTCGTACACGGGGTGGAAGTCGCGCGTCGAGATGAAGTAGAGATATTGGCCGTCGGGATCCCACGTCGGCGAACGATCCTCACGCAGCGGCGACGTCGCGTCGATGATGCGCCCGGTTGCGCACTCGGCGATCCGGATGATCGCGGTATGCGTCTTGGGCGAGTACGTGTACGCGAGCCAGCGGCCGTCGGGTGAGAAGGCGAGCTCTTGGATGCGGTCGCCGACGCTCGCGTCGAGCTTGCGTGCCGGTGTGCCGAGTTCGACGAGCCACACCTCGTGACGGTTGTTCGCGAACGCGAGACGGTCGCCGGCGGGTGCGGCGACGAGCTCGTGCAAGATCCCGTGATCGTCGCTCGTGACGTATTCCGGCGGCGTGCTCTGATCGATGGGGACGATCGCGACGCGTTCGTAGCCCGCGGCGTCGTCGACATATCCGACGCGCTTCCCGTCGTGCATCCACGTCACCAGACGCCGCCGTGCGCCGGGTTCCTCGACGCCGTGCTCGGTGACGGCCTCCTCCCAGAGCGGCATCGTGTACGCACGCCCGCGCGTCACCAGCGCGAGCGCGGTTCCGTCGGGCGACGGCTGCCACGTCTCGAGCAACTCGTTGGCCTCGACGAAACGCCGTGCCGTTTCCGGCGCAGTCGACGGCGCCTGAACGTTCACCCGTCGTACCTCGCCGCTACGTGGATCGAGCAGCACGAGATCGCCGCCGCAGGCGTAGACGATGCGCGTTCCGTCTGTTGCGGGGAAGCGCGCGTAGTGCTCGCGCTCGTCGGTATGACGGCGCAGGTCGCTGCCGTCGGGCGTGACCGAGTAGATGTTCGCGATCCCCTCGTGATCGGAGAGGAAGAAGACGCGCCCGTCCACCCACATCGGCCACACCAGGTTGCCGTTGAGCTCGCGGCAGATGCGCCGGTACTCGCCGTCTCCGCGCGCGTCGACCCACAGATGTCCGGCGGTGCCGCCGCGGTATCGCTTCCAGCGCGCCGGATCGATCGCGTTGCGTCCGAGCAGCATCGCGCCGTTCGCCGCGATGTCGAGCGTCATCACGTGACCGAGCGAGAGCGCAACCGGTTCGCCGCCGGCTGCATCGACGCGAAACGCGTGCGTCTCGCGCACAAACGGCGATCCCGCATCCGACGTGAAAAGGACGAAGCGGCCATCGTGCGTCCAGCCGCTGCAGTGCAGGGCCTCGCTCCCTAGGTACGTGAGCCGGCGCGCGATACCACCCTCGGCATCCATCACATAGAGCTCCGGGTGACCTTCATCGCGTCCGACGAACACCAACCGCGTGCCGTCGGGAGAAAGCCTGGGAAGCGAACACTCTCCAGCTGCCGTCGTCAAGCGGCGCGCAATCCCACCCTGCGCATTGACCAACCAGAGATCGTCCTCACAGACGAAGACGATCCGATCTCCTGCGATCGTCGGTGTGCGGACGTAGCCCATCTCGTTCACCGCGTTAACCTACGCGGGAAGGCAGCGAAGGTCCCCGACCTACCCCAAAAGGGATGCCCTGTAAACCGTTTGGTCGCTCGACAGAGCCGGGTTCTCGTTTTTGGGTCATTCGAAATTCAAGACGTGACCGAGCCGCTCACGGGCGGCACGGACCACCGCAAGATCGCCGCGAAGTTCAACAACCTCGAGTACGCCGTCGACGAGTTGGCGTAACGGGAACGTCGCCGCGTTCTCGTGAACGCGGAGCCCTCGATGAATGATCCGGGGGCTGACGACGCGCTGCTGCGCGCATTTCGCGACGGCGACCCGCGCGCATTGGCACGCGCGATCTCGCGTTGCGAATCGGGCCGCGGCGCAGCGCTCATTCGTGCACTCTATCCGTCGGCCGGACGCGCGCTGACCGTCGGTCTCACCGGTCCGCCGGGCGTCGGAAAGTCGACGCTCTCGGCCGCGCTCGTGACGCACGCGCGCGCGTTGGGCAAGACGGTCGGCGTGATCTCGGTCGATCCGAGCTCGCCGTTTTCGCACGGCGCGCTCCTCGGCGACCGGATTCGCCTTGCCGAACACTTCGTCGATCCGGACGTCTTCATCCGTTCGATGGCGTCACGCGGTCATCTCGGCGGTGTTGCCGGTGCGACGGCGGACGCCGTCACGTTGATGGACGCATTCGGCAAGGATGTCGTGCTCGTCGAGACCGTCGGCGTCGGCCAATCGGAGATCGAGATCGCCGAGGTCGCCGACACCACGCTCGTCGCGCTGCAACCGGGGAGCGGTGATTCGGTACAGGTCCTCAAGGCCGGTGTGCTCGAGATCGCCGATGTCTTCGTCGTCAACAAGAGCGACCACCCGATGGCGTTGCAGCTGCAGCGCGAGATCCGCTCGATGATGGAGATGCTCGACTTTCGCGGCTGGGTTCCGGCACTGGTTAGCACGCAGGCGCTCGAGGGGAAGGGCGTCGATGCGCTGTGGGACGCGATCGTCGCGCACAATACGTGGCTGCGCGAGAGCGGTGCGGTCCATGAGAAGCGCCGCAACGCGTTCGCGCATCGCGTGCGACAGCTCGTGCTCGGGACGCTCGAACACGGTGTCGGCGAACGCGTCGCGACGCTCCCCGACGATCTGGATCCCTACGCGGCCGCCGACACCGTGCTCGCACAGTACGGCGTGCGCGACGGTGTCGACGTCACGCATGCCGGCGCGCACGGCGGAGTGGTGCGCGCGACCGTCAAGGGGTTGTGAGCGGCGGGCTGATCCAGCCCGCCCCGAGCGCAACTGCAACCGCTTCGCGCCGTCCGCTGCAGCGCAGCTTCCGGCAGATCGAACGGACGTGCGTGTCGATCGTTTGCGGACTGCGTCCCGTGCGCGACGCGATCTCTTTCGTGCTCGCGCCCGAGGCGAGATGACGCAGGATCTCGCGCTCGGACGGGGTGAGCTGTCCGTAACCGCGCGACTCGGACTGTGCGAGCGGAAGCGCCGCAAGCAAACGCGCGAGGCCGCCCACGTGCTCCGAACGCATCCGTTCTAGTGCCGCGGCGAGCGCGGACGGATCGACCTCCTCGAGCTGCAGCTGCGCGAGCGCGCGGATCGCGCGTGCAAGCGCGCGTTGCCGCCGCATCGGCGGTGTGAGCAGCCGCTCGGCTTCGCCGAGGTGGCGATGCGCTGCCGCAGCGTGCCCGCGCACGAGCTCCGCGAGCGCGATGAAGAGCCGCGCGCGGACCGCGCGTCGCGACGTGGGGAGACTCGTCTCGAGCGCCGTGCGCGCGAGTTGGAGCGCTGCCTCGCCGGCGTCGGTGCGCCCCGCGGCGCAGGCGTAGAGCGCGAGCTCGGCGGCGCGCAGCGCGCGCCGTTCCTGCGTGTCCTGATGCTCGGCGGAATCGGCGAGCAGCTCGTACGCGCGCGTCCAGTCGCGCTCCCATGCTGCGCGCAGCGCCTGCGCGGGGAGCAACGTTTGGTCGCGCAAGAGTGCGACCCCACCGTGTTCGTCGGCGAGCTGCGACTCGAGGCGCTCGATCGCCGCGTCGTCGCCGCGCTCGACCTCGATCTCGTAAGACGCGATCAACCCGTACGCGCGCGCTTGACGACTCGCGCCCTTGCGCGCGCATTCGAGCAGCTTGTCGAGGACCGCGAGGATCGCGATCGGATCGTCGGACTCGTCGTAGACGATCGTGTAGAGCGCGCTGTAGGCGCGTGCGGCAAGCTCGTAGAGGTTGCGCGCGAGCGCGAGCTCCACGGCGAGCGAGGCGTAGGGACGAACCCGCTCGCGCGACGGCGCGAACTGGTGGACGTACGCGGCCTGATGGTACAAGCGCGCGCGCGCGTCGCCGTCGAGCGCATCGGCGCCGTCGAGCGCGCGGTCGATCGTCGCCAGCGCGTCGGCGACGCGGCGCGCACCGATGTACGCGGTCGCGAGCGTCCCGAGCAGCGGCAGCCGCAGCGCCGCGGGGAGCGAGGCGTCCCGCGCATAGGGCTCGAGCACCGCGATGCAGTCGCGTTCGTGTCGGACAAGCTCGATTGCATACCGATGGACGAGCGCGACGCGCAGCGCCGGATCGACAGCACGGTCGATCGCGGCGACGAAGCCGCCCTCGGCGATCGCGAAATGGCCCCGGCTCGCCTCGAGCACGGCGCGCACGCCGAGCACGCTCGCGTTTTCGCGCCGTTGGTCTTCCGGCACGATGTCGAGCGCCGCCGCGACCGTCTCTGCGCCGCCGCGCTCCAGCAGCCGGAAGCCGTCGCGTTCGACGACACGGACGATTCCGTCCGCGTCGCCGGCGCGCGTGAACAGCGCGAGCGCGTCCTCGGTCCGTCCTTGCCGCTCGACGATCTCCCCGCCGGTGCGCAGGGCGCGATACCAACCGCCGGCTCCGGAGCGGCGCAGCTCGCGTTCGAGGAAGTCGCGGAACAGATCGTGATAGCGGTACTGCCCCGGCGCGACGGCGCTGAGCAGGGTGACGCCCCCGCGCAGCTCGGTGAGGAACGCCGCGTCGACGCCGAGCGCTTCGGCGATCGCGTCGTCGAAGCTCGAGAAGACGCAGCTGTCGAGCAAGAAGCGCTGCTGCGCGCGGGTGAGGCGCGCGAAGACCTGCTCGGCGAGATAGCGCGAGACCATCTCCCGCGTCCCGCTCGCGGCGCTGCGCAGATCGGCGCTGTGCATGCGCACGCGCAGCGCGATGCCGAGCGCGACCGGCCAGCCGCTGGTGAGCTCGAGGATCGTCTCCACTTCCTGTGCGCAGAGCGGCTGCTGTCCGTCGTCGGCGGCGGCGAGCGCTTCGTCGAGGGTGAAGCGCAGGTCGTCCTCCCCGATCGGGACGTCCATGCGGCCGTAGCCGATCCACGTCGCGACCGGCAAATCCGCATCCGAACGGCTGGCGACGATCCAGCGAATGCGATCGCGGGTGCGATCGACGAGATCGACGAGCAATCGCGTCGTTTGCGGATCGGCGGCCCCGTTGTGAAGGTCGTCGATCACGACGGTGCAAACCGCACGGCGCAGATGCTCGGCGAACCACGCTCCGATCTCCGCTGCCGGGTCGGCGGCCGTCAGGATGCGCTCTTGCATCGCGGGGAACGCCGCGCGCACGGACGGGGCGACCGGTTCGAGCGCGTCGCTCAGCCCGCGCGCGAATGCGAGCAGCGTATTCTCCTCGCGCCGCACGTCGTAACGCAGCGCGTCGAGGCGCGCGCTGGCGATGAAGTCACGCAGCGCGACGCTCTTCCCAAACCCCGCCGGCGCGACGACGAGCGTGACCGGGAAGCGGACGGCGCGGGCGAGACGGTCATTGACGCGCGCGCGCATCAAGCGAGTGACGCTAATCTCTTCACCTCGTTTGGGTGGCGAACGGTTCTCGCCCAGACGTTGTCCACCCCTGAGAGGTGGGTACACAAGCAAGGCGGAGGTACCTTCGAAGCATGATTCTTCGTCCGCTCGCTGTGCTTGCTTTGGTCGGGCTCGCCGCGTGTTCGGGAGCCGGCTCGGTCACCCCGCGCGCCGTTTCGGTGCGCGGGGCTTCTGACGCTGCCGGCGCGATGCCGGGCGACGCCGCTGGCGCGATGCCCGGCGCGACGCTTCCGTGTTCCCCGGTGGGAGTTGCGCAGGGAACGGCGAGCTGCACGATCGCGATCAACGTGAACATCCCGCCGTCCTCCGACAGCAGTCTCCCCGCCGCGGCGATCCCGGGCTACCATCCCGCCGACATTCTGGCGCTCTACGGTCTTCCCGCGAGCAACGCGGGCGCGACGGTCGCGATCGTCGACGCGTACGACGCGCCGCTCGCCGAGGCCGACCTTGCCGTCTATCGCGCGGCATTTGGCCTTCCGCCCTGCACGAGCACGAACGGCTGTTTTCGCAAGCTGAACCAACGCGGCGCAAGCGGTCCGTATCCGATCGCGAGCCAGGCGTGGGCACAAGAGATCGCGCTCGATCTCGAGATGGTCTCCGCCGTCTGCCCACACTGCAATCTCGTCCTTATCGAGGCGGACTCCGCACTGCTCGACGACCTCGGCGCCGCGGTCGACACGGCCGCGACGCTCCATCCGTCGGCGATCAGCAACAGCTATTACGCGACGGAATGGCCGGGCCAGACCGCGCAAGACGTCCACTACCATCATCCCGGAATCGCGCTGACGGCGAGTGCCGGCGACACACCCGCGCCCTCGTATCCCGCGACGTCGCCGGAAGTCATCGCGGTCGGCGGGACGAGCGCGAGTAGTGGTACACAATCCGCATGGTCGTTCGGTGGACGCGGCTGCAGCGCGTACGAGCCGAAGCCGACGTGGCAGCCGGCGGGTGCGTGCAGTACGCGCAGCGCCGTTGACCTCGCCGCGCTCGCCGACCCGCAGACAGGCGTTGCGATGTACGCGACGACGAGCGGCGGTTGGGTCGTTGCGGGCGGGACGAGCGTCGGTGCGCCGATCATCGCCGCCGCCCACGCGCTCTCCGGCAACCCCGCCGCGCCGGGCTGGGCGTATGCGCACGCCGGCGCGTTCACCGATATCCCGCCCGTCGGCTACGACGTCGTGACCGGACTGGGTACGCCGCGCGGGACCGGAGGGGTTTAGAAACATAGTCGGGCTTTGCCCGACTACCTCCACCTACCCGGTTTTCGGTATGTCGCCGCCTCCTTGCGCTTGCGTACGCTGCGCTCAGGAGGATGGAATCGATGAAACGACTTGTCACCGTCGCTGTGGCGCTCGGCGTTGCCACTGCGTCCTGCTCGGGAGGACACGGCGGATCGGTACTGCCGTCAGGTGTCACAAGCGGTGGTACGCAGAGCCCGAGCTCGAGCGGCGCGCGCACGACGCGCACCACGGCGACGACCACCGCGCCGGCCGGCTGGGCGACTACCGCGACACAGACGTTCACGCTCGCGAACGCGAGCGATTTGGGCGTGCTCGCGTCAACCCAGACGATCACCGTACGGCTTGGATTGCAGCTCCACAATGTCGACGCGCTCAAACAAGTGGTGCAGTCAGGCGTCGTCATGACGCCGTCCGCGATCGCCGCGAGCTACGGCCCGACGGCGTCCGACGTTTCGGCGGTCACGACGTACCTGCAGAACCAGGGACTCACCGGGATCACCGTCGAGCCCAATAATCTGATCGTGAGCGCGACCGGAAGCGCGTCACAGATCTCCGCCGCGTTCAACACGACGTTGCACAACTTCTCGCTCAATGGCGCGACTGTGTTCGCGAACACCGCGCCCGCGTACGTGCCGCAAACACTCAATGGCATCGTCGTCGCCGTGCTCGGGCTCAACAACGCGCAGACGTTCAAGACGACGCCGCACAAGTCGGGCAACACGCTTCCCCCGCCGCAGCCGGAGTCACCGTGCCAAATCAGCAGCGTCGGGCTGGTCGGCTTGCCGACGCCGCAACCGGTTCCCTCGCCGGTCGCGCCGACGACGGGCTGCCCGCGCAACTACGGGCCGTCTGACTTCTGGCGCGCGTACGACGCGAACACGACGCCAGCTGCGACCGGCGTGAGCATCGCGATCATGGCCGAAGGCAACGTGCAGCCGTCGATCTCCGACTTCCGTGTGAACGAGCAAGGCTTCAACCTGCAGCAGGTCCCCGTGATCGTGAAGCAAGTCGGGCTCGCGAGCCCCGACACTGCCGGCGCCGATGAGTGGACGCTCGACATGACGGCGTCGACCGGGATGGCGCGCGCGGTGCAGACGCTGTACCTCTACGCGACGACCTCGCTGACCGACTCCGACATCGCGCTCGAGTACAACCGCTGGGTCACCGATCATCTCGCACCGATCGGAAACTCGTCGTTCGGCGGCTGCGAGTTCGGTCCGTATCTGGACGGCTCGATGCTCGTCGACGACGAGATCCTGCTCGAAGGCGCGGCGCAAGGACAGACGATGTTTGCCTCGTCCGGCGACACCGGATCGTTCTGCTCGGTCGGTACGCCGAACGGTGTCCCCGCGGGCGCGCCACTCGTCGAGTATCCCGCCGCGTCGCCGTACGTCGTCGGCGTCGGCGGCACGACGCTCATCAGTCAGGTCGACGGCTCGTATCAAGGCGAGTCTGCGTGGGACGCGGGCGGCGGCGGCGTCAGCCAGTTCGAGTACTCACCGTACTGGCAGAACGGCGTGCAGCCCGCGAGCTCGACCCCGGTGGGCGTCACGCTGCGCGGCGTTCCCGACATCGCGATGGACGCGGACTTGCAGACCGGCGCGATCGTCTACATCTCCGGTTACGGCTGGACGACGATCGGCGGCACGTCGCTCTCGTCGCCGCTCGCAGCCGGCGTCTGGGCGCGCATGCTGCAAGCGCATCCCACGCTCGGATTCGCCGCCCCGCGTCTGTACAAGACTTTCACCGCGAGCACGCCGGGAACGAAACTGCTCGGTCCGCCACCGACGATCAACGTCGGACCGTATCACGACATCATCTCCGGTGCAAACGGCGCGTACTCGGCGTTGCCGAACTACGACTACACGACCGGGCTCGGCAGCGTCGACGTCGACGCGTTAACTGCGGCCATCGGACACTGACGCCATCCTCCGTGTCCACGGCCGCAAGAGGGCACCCGCACCCGGGTGCCCTCTTCGCGTAACGCGAAGCGCGCCCCACGTCATGCTGAGCCTGTCGAAGCACCCCGCGGCGCAGCCGCCGTCCGAGCTCGTCGAGGACA
>CAZABL010000012.1:0-57812 GCA_964483365.1 uncultured bacterium | reverse complement strand
AGCTCAGACGGCGGCTTCGCCGCACGACCCTTCGACAAGCTCAGGGTGACAGAGGCGCGCGAGACGCTTGGGACCTTGGCCCGACCACGCGTCGGCGGTGCGTTCACGCTGATGACGGTTTCCGTCGTTGGGAACTGCTGGAGTTGTTTGTCATCGAGATGTTTGTCATGGAGATGGCGGCTACGTCACCCTGAGCTTGTCGAAGGGTCCGTCCCCGCTGAGCCTGTCGAAGCGGTCGTGGCCCGACGTCTTCGACAAGCTCAGACGGCGGCTTCGCCGCACGACCCTTCGACAAGCTCAGGGTGACAGAGGTACTCACGGTGAGTCGGACGCGCGTTTCGTGCGGGGCGGGATGTCGGTGGAAGAGAGCGGCGGTTCCGCGAGCGCGCGAGAGGCTTGGGACCTTGGCCCGACCACGCGTCGGCGGTGCGTTCACGCTGATGACGGTTTCCGTCGTTGGGAACTGCTGGAGTTGTTTGTCATCGAGATGTTTGTCATGGAGATGGCGGCTACGTCACCCTGAGCTTGTCGAAGGGTCCGTCCCCGCTGAGCCTGTCGAAGCGGTCGTGGCCCGACGTCTTCGACAAGCTCAGACGGCGGCTTCGCCGCACGACCCTTCGACAAGCTCAGGGTGACAGAGGTACTCACGGTGAGTCGGACGCGCGTTTCGTGCGGGGCGGGATGTCGGTGGAAGAGAGCGGCGGTTCCGCGAGCAAGCGCGCGAGACGCTCGGGGCCTTGGCCCGACCACGGATCGGCGGTGCCGCGACGGACGAGGTCGCCGAGCCCGTATTCGTTCCAGCGCGCGCTCACGTGCGCGCGTGTCGCCGCGTCGGAGCGGATCTCGGGCGGCCAATCGCGCGTGTAGCCTTCGTCGGGGCCTTTGCGCGTCGCGTCGATCCCGAGCTTGTGGCCCAGCGCGAGCTCGTACGAGCCGGCGTGGTCGAGATCGTCCACGGGACCGGGCATGATGACGAGATCGCGCGAGGCGTCGACGTTGTTGAGCGCCGTCCACACGACGCCGCGCACATCGTGGACGTCCACGTCATGGTCGACCACGAGCAAGCAACGCGTGAGCATCATCATGTGTCCCAGCCCCCATAGCGCGTTCATGACCTTCTTCGCCTGGCCCGGATACGATTTGCGGACCGCGACGATTGCAAGGTTGTGGAACCCGCCTTCGACCGGGAGATTGTAATCGACGATCTCTGGGACGACCATCTGGAGCAACGGGAGGAAGATCCGCTCCGTTGCCTTGCCGAGCCAGGCGTCTTCCATCGGCGGTTTTCCGACGACGGTCGCGCCCCAGATCGCGTCGCGGCGGTGTGTGATCGCGGTGACGTGGAACGTCGGATAGAGATCGGCGGCGGAATAGACGCCGGTGTGATCGCCGAAGGGTCCTTCGACGCGCAGATCCTCGTTGTCGACGTAGCCTTCGATCACGAAATCGGCGTCGGCCGGGACGTCCAGGTCGATCGAGACGGCCTTCGTGATGCGCATCGGTTTGCCGCGCAGGAAACCGGCGAAGGCAAGCTCGTCGACGACCGGCGGAAGCGGCGCGGTCGCTGCGTACGTGAGGGCGGGATCACCGCCGATCGCGACCGCGACCGGGATCTTCGCGCCCCATTTGTCGGCGTGCGCGCGACCCTGCTTATGGCGCTGCCAGTGCATCCCGGCGGTGCGCGCGTCGTAGATTTGTACGCGATACATGCCGACGTTGGGGCGGCCCGACTCGGGGTCGCGCGTGAAGACGAGCGGGAGCGTGATGAACGCTCCGCCGTCGAGCGGCCAGGTCGTGAGGACCGGCAACGCGCCGAGATCGGGCGGATTCATCACGACCTCTTGCACCGGCGCGCGCTCGACCCGGCGCGGGATCGCGGTCGCTCCGGCGGTCGCGAGCGAGGCAAGCCGGCCCAGCTTCCCGCCGATCGTCGCAGGAAGCGCAAGGTCGATCGTGCGGCGCACGCGATCTTCGACTTCGTGCAGCGAACGGGCGCCGAACGCCAACGCTGCACGGCGCTCGGTGCCGAACTGGTTGGTGAGGACCGGGAACCGTGAGCCGCGCACGTGCGTGAAGAGCAACGCCGGGCCACCGGCCTTCACGACACGGTCGGTGATCTCGGCGATCTCGAGGCGCGGGTCGACGGGGACCTCGATCGTCGCGAGCTCGCCGGCGTCGCGAAGAGCGCGCACGAACGCGCCCAGCGATTCGTAGGCCATCCGTCGAATCTTGGACGTGACATGGCCCAGTTCATCGCCGTCCTCCGCCGCGATCTCGACCGTTTCAAAGAAGAGGAGTTCGCGCCGCTGCTCGAGCCGGAGGCAGAGCGAGCGCGCGAGCTCTACACCGCGGGCTTGGTGCGGACGTATTGGAGCCGGAAGGACACGCCCGGCGCCGTCCTGTTGATCGAAGCCGCCAACCTGGACGAGGCGCGGATGGGTGTCGGGACGCTGCCGCTGGTGCAGCGCGAGATGATCGTCGTCGAGCAGTTCTTCGAGATCGGCCCGTACCGCGGCTTCGCCCCGCGAGGCTAAGCGGGGCGCAGGACGGCGGCCGACGCTTCGCGCTCGGGGCCCAGGCGCAGCAGCGCTTCCGCGCTGCGGTTGCCGCTGGGCCACCAGCGCGCATCGAGCGGCTCGGTCGCGACGACGACGAGATCGTCGCGCCGCAGCTGCACCATGTCGGTTGCCTGGTCCGGCTCGACTCCCGTTCCCAGCGCCCCCGCGTGTCCGTAGACGTGGTGCTGCGCGCCCGTTCCGGCGACGATCGTCGCGGCAAGTCGTCCCGCGCCCGCGACCGTAAGCTCCCGCCCTTCTTTGCCGAGTGCGAGCAGGATGATCGACGCGGCGAGTTCGTCGTCGCGGTGCTCCCGCGCGTGTGCGGTCACGAGCTTGTCGAGGTTGACGAGCGCTGCGTGCAGCGTTGCGCGTCCCGTAACAACGGTACGCACGCCGACCTTGAGCAGGTCGCCGACGAGGATGCGGTCTTTCCCGGCGAGGACGGCGCCGACGGCGACGAGCGTCGTCCCGTCACGCGCCGTCCACGTCTCGGCGAACGTCGCACCGTGCTTGCGCCCATGAGGCGCGCGCGACGCGACGTCGACCGGCATCAGACGGTCTTCGGCGTGTAGTCGGCGCGGTTGCCGAGCGGAGTCGATGCGATCGCGGTCTTCGCCGCCTGCGCCCACGGCGAGTTCGCGTCGCCGTCGGACTCGGCAGTCGGCAGCGTCGCGACGACGTCGTACATGAAATGCTGCTTGGCGAACTGCTTCGCGCTCACCGTCGCGCCGGCATACGTATCTTGCGCGCACTGATGATCGAAGCCGTTCCAGCGCGAGCGGTTCTCCTTGTACGCGTCGAAGCTATGATCGTCGAACGCCTTCGCGACCGCGTCGGCCCGCGTCGTTCCCGCCGCCTGCAGACGATCGGCGAGCGTCGCCATCGCCATGTAACCCAAGTAGTGGCGGCCGGACGGCGGTTCTTTCACGTCTTTGGCGATTCGCGCCGCGAGCTTGCGCGCCGAGTCGGAGGCCGTCGGCGCCCACAGCACGGGGAACGTGGCGCCGACGACTTGGTCGAGCGGGATCGCGTTGTAGTAGATGTCTTCGAGTGAGATCCCGGCGAGCTTGATCTTCTTGTTCAGGCCGAACTGCACGAACTGCTTGACGGTGTTCGCCGCGTCCAGACCGCTATTCGCGAGCACGAGCACGTCGGTGTCGGAGTTGCGCACTTTGGTGAGCACCGAAGAGAAATCGCTCGTGCCCAGCTTGACGACGTCGTGGCCGACCTCGGTGCCGCCGGCGCGTTTGAGCGTCTCGCTCAGCTGGGCGTAGGCGTCTTTGCCGAGCGCGTAGTCGGCTTGGATGAAATACCACTTCTTGCCCAGCGCGAGCGCGCGGCGCGACAGCGCCGCGGTGAGCATCCGCACGTTCGGCCCGAAGCGATAGGTCGAACGGGTCGCCTTGGCACCGGTGATCGCGGAGTCTTGCGGTCCGACCTCGAGATTGAACACCCCGTGCTCGTTGCTCAACGCGGCCGTTCCCGCGCCGACGGCGGACGACGTGCCGCCCAACAACACGTCGACTTTGTCTTGCGTGATCAAGCGCAGCGCTTCGGTGTTTCCGGTTGCCGGCGCCGAGGCGTCGTCACCGAACACGAACTCGTAGCGCACCCGGCCCTTGCGATTGGCGTCGGCGAGCGCGAGCTGCGCACCGGTACGGTGATAGCCGCCGAGATCGGAGAAGACGCCGGAGAACGAGTCGAGGAAGCCGATCCGCACCGTCACCGGGCCAGCTGCTGTCGTGAAGCGCGGCACCGCCGATGCGGCAACGGCCGTGGCGCTGCTCAGGACAAAGTCTTTGCGCTTCATGGGCTCTCCTCGTCGCGGATATTTTCTTCGGCAGCCGGGCTTTTTGCGAAGCGATGCACGCTCCTTCGCAGAAGTGCGCCCCGATGGCAACGGCGACGCGCACGCAGGTCGGGATCGTCGGCGGCGGTCCCGCAGGACTGCTGCTCTCGCTCCTCCTGGAGCGCGCCGGTATCGCATCCGTGCTGCTCGAGGCGCGCAGCCGCGCGTACTGCGAGGGGCGCATTCGGGCCGGCGTGCTCGAGCAGGGCACGGCCGATCTGCTCGACGCGAACGGATGGGGCGAGCGGATGAAGCGCGAGGGACTCGTCCATCGCGGGATCGAGCTGCGCTTCGGCGGCGAGAGTCATCGCATCGACTTTCCCTCGCTCACGGGCGGCAAGACGATCACCGTCTACGGCCAGCACGAGGTCGTCAAGGATTTGATCGCGGCACGGGTCGCCGGCGGCGAGCCGTTGCACTTCGAGGTCAGCGACGTCCAGCTGCGCGACCTCGACGCAGAGCCGACGATCGCCTACCGTGACGCGCAGGGAACGGCGCACGAGCTGCGCTGCGATTTCGTCGCGGGTTGCGACGGGTTCCACGGGATCGCGCGTGCGAGCATCCCGCCCGAGATGTTGCGTATCTACGAGCGCGTCTATCCGTTCGCGTGGCTCGGGATCCTCGCCGACGCGCCGCCGGTCAACGACGAGCTGATCTACGTCAATCATCCGCGCGGGTTCGCGTTGTTCAGCCAACGCTCGCCAAAGGTGCAGCGCTATTATCTGCAATGCCGGCCGGACGAGAATCTCGACGAATGGTCCGACGCGCGGATCTGGGACGAGCTTCATCGGCGGCTCGAGGGCCAACGGACGCCGCAGCTCGTCGAAGGACCGATCACGCAGAAGAGCGTGACGCCGATGCGCAGCTTCGTTGCCGAACCGCTGCGTTACGGCAAGCTTTTCCTCGCGGGCGACGCGGCGCACATCGTGCCGCCGACCGGCGCAAAAGGTATGAATCTGGCTGTGTCCGACGTCGCGGTGCTCGCGCAGGCGTTGGGCGAGTTCTACAGCGACGGCAGCAGCGCGGGGATCGATGCGTATTCGCACACGTGCTTGCGGCGTGTGTGGAAAGCCGAGCGGTTCTCGGCATGGATGACGTCGATGCTGCACCACAACGACGCGGACGACGCGTTCGGGCAGCGGCTGCAACTCGCCGAGCTCGACTACGTCAGTGGTTCGCACGCTGCAATGACGAGCTTGGCCGAGAACTACGTCGGTTTGCCGATCAGCGTGTAGCAAACCCCACGCTCGCTCACTACACTGCCGGGCGAGCGTGCGCGTAGTGATTCTCTTGTATGCTTATGCTAGCGTCCCCATACGGCGGACGCTGTGTCCGCCGGACATATGGAGCATGCTCACGTGCAGACTTCTCACCTTTGGCGTGCGGTCTGTGTTCTCTCTGCGCTTGCTTTAAGTGCGTGCGGTGGCGGCGGCTCAACCGTTACGCCGCAGACGTCGACGCAGGCAGCGGGGACGACGCAAGGCGCGAACACAGCCGCGAACGGGTCCGCGAGTCTCTCACTGTTTGAGACGATCTTGGTTCCCAACGTTCCGCCCGCGACCGGAACCTGGAGCTATGACATCAGCGCGGTCGACCCTGGGAAGCATCGCTACTATCTCGCCGATCGCACGAATCGCAGCCTCGACGTCGTCGAGACGACCAGTGACAAGCTCGTCGCGCAGATCCACGCCGACTTCCGGGGTTTCACCGGGAACAACTCGACGTCCGGGCCGGACGGCGTCGTTGTCATCCCGAACACGAGCCTCGTGTATGTCGGTGACGGGAACAGCCGCGTGAGGCTCATCGACGTCTCGACGCAGAGCCTCGTCACGACGATCAGCACTGCGATCACGGCCGGCGACCCCAACCGTGCCGACGAGGGATCGTATGACGGCGACGATGGGATCGTGGCGTTCGCGAACAACGCCGACACCCCGCCGTTCATCACGTTCATCGATGTGAAGACGAACCAAGTGCTCGGGCACTTTGTGTTCACCGACGCAACCGGTATTGAGCAAAGCCAGTACGATCCGACGACGAAGAAGTTCTTCATCAACGTCGTGGGAACGACGGCGAACCCGGGCGGCGAGGTCGACGTGATCGAGCCGCGCTCGGTCCTCGCCGGATCACCGACCGTCGTGCGGCACTATCCGCTGACGAACTGCAGCCCGACCGGAATGGCTCTGGGCCTCAACGATCAGCTGCTGATCGGCTGCGACCCCGCCACCGGCCAGTTGACGACGCTCGTCATGAACGCGGCGGACGGCACGATCGTCAAGACGATCACGCAGGTCGGCGGCGAAGATGAGGTGTGGTTCAATCCCGGCAACAACCGGTACTACACGGCGGCCCGCAATTGGACGGCGACCGGGCTCGTGGGCGGAACGCTCGTCCCTGTTCTTGGTGTGATCGACGCCAGTACGCTGAACTTCATCGAGAACGTTCCGACCGACACGAACTCGCACTCCGTCGCTGCGGATCCGACGACGAATAAAGTCTTCGTTCCGCTCACGACGAAGGGTATCGGCGTCTTCCAGGACCGCAAGTAACAGGTAGCGGCCCGTCACCCTGAGCTTGTCGAAGGGCCCCGTCACGCTGAGCCTGTCGAAACGCCGTGAGTCACGACGGCTTCGACGAGCTCAGCCAGCGGACTTCGACAAGCTCAGCCCCGGACGCCCTTCGACGGGCTCAGGGTGACAGACGGTTACTGGACGCCGAGTTTGGCCAGATAAGACGGGAGCACGTCGAACGGCGTGCCGGCTCGATCGACGTTGAGACCGTGCCAGGCATAGCGTACCACACCGCTCGCGTCGAGCAAGAAGTCGGCGGGGATGCGGTACTTCGTGCCGGAGTCGAGCTGCGTTTGCGGCGGGACGACTGCGTCGAGCGCGTCGATCGGATAGATCGCGACGGGGAACGGGAAGTTCTCGGTCGCGATCGTCGCGCGCGCGGCCGTCATGTCTTCGAGCACGTCGACGCCCACGAAACGGACACGGTCACCGTATTTCGCGTAGGCGGCGCGGACGAACGGAAAGGCGAGCTTACACGGCTCGCACCACGACGCGAAGAGGAAGACGTACGTCGGTTTGCCGCGCAGCGCGTCAAAGGCGAGCGGGTCGCCGTCCGTCCCAGTCAGCGTCACGGCCGGCGCAGGCTTGCCTACCGCATCGGACAGATCGAACACCGTCACGGGACGATGAACCGTGCCGAGCAGCGCCAGAGACGCGACGAGAGCCAACAGGCGACGGGACATGAGGAGAGCCCGTCATGCGACGGGCTCTCGTGTCGTTCCCTCTTGACCGGGCCGGCTATTCTTGCGGGCGCCGGCGCCGCGGACGACGCTCACCGCCGCCGCCGCGACCATTGCGCGCTCCGGCGCCGACCGGTTCGTCGTCGCTCGGTGCAGGTGCACCGTCGCCGCCGGCGGTTGCGCCGAGGACAGCCTTGCGGCTGAGGTTGATGCGGCCTTGCGAGTCGATCTCGATCACCTTGACCATGATCTGATCGCCAGGCTTGACGACATCCTCGACGCGCTCGACGCGCTGCGGCGCGAGCTGCGAGATGTGCACGAGGCCTTCCTTGCCCGGCAGAATCGCGACGAACGCACCGAAGTTCATCAGGCGCGTCACCGTGCCGAGGTAGGTCTCACCCGGTTTGACTTCCTTGGTGAGGGCCTCGACCATCGCTTTGGCCTTCTCAGCCCCTTCGCCGTCCGGCGAAGCGATGAAGACGCGACCGTCGTTCTCGATGTCGATCTTCACGCCCGTGTCGGCGATGATCTTGTTGATCACCTTGCCGCCGGGGCCGATGACGTCCTTGATCTTGTCGGGGTTGATCTGCAGCACGATCATCCGCGGCGCGTACGGAGAGAGATCCTTGCGCGGTTCGGCGATCGTCTCTTTGAGCTTGTCGATGATGAACAGGCGCGATTTCTTCGCTTCCGCGAGCGCTTCGCGCATGATCTCGATCGTGATCCCTGCGACCTTGATGTCCATCTGGATCGCGGTGATGCCTTCCGTGGTCCCCGCGACCTTGAAGTCCATCTCGCCCAGCGCGTCCTCGAGCCCTTGGATGTCGGTGAGGATCGCGTAGTCCTTGCCCTTGAGGATCAGTCCCATCGCGACGCCGGCGACGTGTTCCTTGATCGGAACACCGGCGTCGAGCAGCGCGAGCGTCGAGCCGCAGACCGACGCCATCGACGACGACCCGTTGGACTCGAGGACTTCGCTGATCAGGCGCAGCGTGTAGGGGAACTCGTCTTCCTTCGGCAGCACCGGCATCAGCGCGCGCTCGGCGAGCTGACCGTGACCGATCTCGCGACGTCCGGGTGAACGCATCGGGCGCGTCTCCCCGACCGAGTACGGCGGGAAGTTATAGTAGTGCATATAGCGCTTGTTGGGGATGTCGAGGATCCCGTCCAAACGCTGCTCGTCACTGATCGAACCGAGCGTTGCGGCCGTGAAGACCTGCGTTTGACCGCGGGTGAAGACGCCCGAGCCGTGCACGCGCGGCACGTAGTGCGTCTTGCACCAAATCGCGCGGATCTCGTCGGGCTTGCGGCCGTCGGGGCGGATCTTCTCGTCCACCACCATGACGCGCAGCTCGTCCTCTTCCATCAGCTTGATGATCTTCTCGAAGTCTTTGTTCTTCGGATCGTCGATCAGGCTGCGAACGATGAGATCGTCCTTCTTGTCGAGCTTGAGCCGCGCCGCGTCTCGCGAAAGATCCGCGAAGGCTTCGTTGCGCTGCTGCTTGTCGACGATGCGCATCGCCTTGGAGACTTCCTTTTGGAAGTTCTTGCGCACCCACTTGTCGAGCTTCTCGTCGACGGTGAGCAGCGGGAACTCGCGCTTCGCCTTGCCGGCCTTCTTCGCGAGCTGGTCGATCGCTTTGACGATCTTCTTGATCTCGTCGTGTGCGAACGCGACCGCGCCGAGGAACTCTTCCTCGCTGATCTCTTGCGCGCCGCCTTCGACCATCATCACGGCGTCCGCCGTGCCGGCGACGACGATCTCCATCCCGCCGGTCTCGTACTGCTCGAGGGTCGGGTTGGTGATGTACTTGCCGTTCTCGTCGCGTCCGACGCGCACGGCGGCGACGTTCTTCTGGAACGGGATATCGCTGACGGCGAGCGCCGCGCCCGCCGCGACGACGGCGATCGTATCGCTGTCGAGCGCGGGATCGGTCGAAAGGACCGTCGCGATGATTTGCACGTCGTTGCGGAAACCGTCCGGGAAAAGCGGACGGATGGGGCGATCGATCTGTCGTGCGCTCAAGACCGCGTGCTCGGACGGACGTCCTTCACGCTTGATGTAGCCGCCCGGGATCTTGCCGGCCGCGTACATCTTCTCTTCGTAGTCGCAGGTGAGGGGGAAGAAGTCGATCCCCTCACGCGGTTTCTCCGACGCCGTCGCGGCGCAGAGAACGACGATCTGGTCGCCGTAGCGGACGAGAGCGGAGCCGTTCGCTTGCTTTGCAAGCTCACCCGTCTCAATGACGAGTTGGCGGCCTCCGACCTCGAGCGAGACGGATTCTGGCACTGATACTCCTAGATTTTTCTTTATTCGCTTACTTTCTTGTAAACGACCCGGGGTTCTCCGACCAACGAAGATCGGCCTCCGGCCCCCTTTCAAAGGTTCTCTAGATATTGCCCAGTGGGCTGGAGTTAGCAGGCTCGACGCCCGACCGGGCCGTCTTCATTTTACCGGACAGTTACCGGCCGCGAGTAGGCTGCCACCATGCCGCGTGACGTGTGCCGGTTCAGGCGCGAGGAGTCGACTGACCGCGAATGGCCGGCACGCATGGCGGCTTTGGACGGTAACTCATGGTTATTGCGGCTCCGGATGTCCCGTCAACCTTCGCGCCGAGGATGCGCGTCAGAAGATCGTCCTCATCAGCCCGACGCGGTCTCGGCAAACCTGAAGCTGTGTTATCCCGGGAGGGCGCGATGCTGTTTACGCGATGCATTATTCCAGCTGCTCTGTCCCTTTCACTCAGTGTCTCGGCATGCGGCGCCGGTGGCGGCTCCGGAATGCCCGTGACATCAGGAATACCAGCTCCAACAGTCACACCAACGCAAACCCCCGGAACGGGAACGTCTTCTGATACCTCGAGCATCGAGCCGCTGCAAAACGCCGAGGTCCTCGGCGATGACCTCGATGTAAACCCTGACGGTACAACGAGCAATTCGGTACGCAGTACGCGCGACGCGGGCCCGTATTGCCTCTTGGTGACGCCGTCCAAGCCGCTTGATCTTATTAATGTCCGGCAAAACGGAGGCTTCGGCGTGCTTCGTTGGCGCGGAGCGGCCACGAACACTTGGTACGCGCACACAGGTGTTGATCTGCTTGCGCCTGTCGGCAGCAAAGTCTACGCCGCCGACGCCGGCGTTGTCGCGGAAGTTGGAGACCATACGGGGTACGGGCTCACTGTTGTCATAGACCATAGCGCTCAGCCAAGTGGTGCGAAAGGGTACGAAACGTTATATGCGCACCTTTCCGCCACAAACGTGCATATCGGCGACACGGTATCCGCAGGTGCACTCATAGCTCTTTCGGGCGCAACGGGAAACGCGACAGGCGAGTCCCCTCACTTACATTTCGAAGTTTCGAACGGTGGCCCGCTATTTGGTCCAGGTAGAATAATAATCCACGACTACGTAACAAGTCCATGCGGTCTGCTCAGCGGAAGCGCGCGCATTCTGTACGACTCGAACGTTATCTCGCCGACATCAGCATCAATCGACCAAGGCGCACCTTATAGCGCTGCCGTTGCCGCTTCTTCCGGATCGTTCCAGCTTCCGCAATCCCGAATCGGCTATCATTCTCTTGCATTTTCTGCCCCTGGCGTATGTTCGAAGGCCAGCGCGAGTCCTGTGATATTGAACGGCAGCGCAGTCTACTATAAAGGCTCGGGACCAACACCACCCCAGACGAGGTCGGTGTCGACCGGGGGAAGTTTCTCAGACACGATTGTCGCCTTTGCTGACCCTGGAAAATGGGTTGTTACCAACCCCGCGCTACAAAGCGTATTGGCGTGCGCTCCACCATCGATTGTCGGCACCTATACACTTACGATGTATCGTGGCATCGGAGTTCCGGGCCTCTGTGGGGCCTCGCTAGGCTGTGGCAATGGACTCATGATTACAGGGGGCACCGCCAAACTGAACGCGTCAACATGGGCCTTCTCAATCGCTGCGGATCTTGGTCCTACTGAAGGCGTTCGAGACATCTATTCCAACGTCGGCGGATACTACTACTCGGGAAGGGCGCCTCAGCCGTATCTGTATCCGGCTCAGCCGTGGTGTAGCGCGGCGGGCAATGTCCCAAACCAAGGATTCTGCTCGCAGCTGCCTGCCGGCCCAAGTTTTGGGTTCTTCAGTTATGAACAACCATCACAGGGCTGCACGGTAGCTTCCGACGACGGATCGACGCTGTACTCGTGCATAGGCGGAAGCACCGTTTGGATCCGTACGTCGACAACGACACCAACGATATAGGGTGACGCGCAGCGTCGACTACAAACTCCGCCGCAGTTGCAGTCAGTGTGAGCTGGTGTAAAGCCGAGTACGACAGGCTCAGGGGTTCAGTAGCGCTCGAAAGTCCACGTCACCGCGCTTGAGCTGCTCCTGGGCAGCCTCGGCGGCGTCGTTACCGATGCGGACGATCCGGTTGTCGGCGTCGACGTGGACGATGCGCGGCTGGTGGTCGCGCGCCTCGGCGTCCTGCATCTGCGCGTAGCTGATGATGATGACCAGATCGCCGGGGGCGACCAGGCGAGCGGCTGCACCGTTGATCCCGATCATCCCGCTGCCGCGGGGCCCGGCGATCGTGTACGTCTCGAGCCGAGCGCCGTTGCTGATGTCGACGATCGCTACCTGCTCGTTGGGCAGGAGGTCGGCCGCTTCCATAAGGTCCGCGTCGATCGTGACCGAGCCGACGTAATGCAAATCCGCCTGGGTCACGGTGGCCCGATGGATTTTGCTTTTCATCATGGTGCGCAGCATCGCGGGACTAAAAACCGGCGGGAAGCCCCGCCGGTTCCGATCGATCGTGCTAGCGGCGCAGACCCAGGTCTGCGATCAGCCTGCGGTAGCGCTCGAGGTCCTTGTTCTGAAGGTACGCGAGCAGACGGCGGCGCTGGCCGACCTGCATGAGCAGGCCGCGGCGGCTGTGGTGGTCCTTCTTGTGGACCTTGAGGTGCTCGGTGAGCTGGTTGATCGAGGAGGTCAGGATCGCGATCTGCACGTCGGCCGAGCCGGTGTCGTTGGGTCCGCGGCCGTACTTGCCGGCGATCTCCGCCTTTTGGTCCTTGGTCAGGGGCACAGGGAATCGAGTCTCCTAGAGCGTGCGTGTCTCGCGCGTCCCAGCGCTGTGCCTTGTCGAAGGGCACGGCCGTGACGGCGACCGGCGAATCATACCACTTGCGCCGCTCCTGGGTCAAAGGTCCAGTTGTCGGTCTAGATCGACGGGCTCTCGTTCTCTTCTTCGAGGGCGGCTTTGAGCGCCTCACGCAGCTCGTCGAACTCCGGCCGAGCGCTCGTCGTCTGCTCGGAGAGGGCTTCGATCGCGGTCAGCACCCGGCGCGCCTGCGCTCGTTCCAGCGGAACATAGAACGTCTTCGCGAGCTCGTCGTCGAGCCGCTCGATCGCGCGCTTGGCCATGTTGGCCTGCCCGAACGAGTACGCGTGATGACTGGCGTTGCCGAGCAATCGCAGCTCCGATTCGAGCCAGTCGCGATAGTCCTTGAGCAAGGCGTCCTCCTGTGGGCGCGGAACCGATGCGGGTCGTGAACGAAGACTTCGTGACGGTGGCACGTGCCACCGACGTCGCAGTGGGAACGGGAAAAGCGGTCGTCGTCGGAGACCGCGAGATCGCGCTCTTCCACATCGACGGCACGTTCTATGCCCTCGACAACACGTGCCCCCACCAGGGCGGGCCACTCGCGGAAGGCTGGATCGAAGGCTGCACCGTCACGTGTCCGTGGCACGCCTGGACCTTTAAACTCACCGACGGCAAGATGACGCTCGGCGACTACGCCAGCGTCGACGCCTTCGACGTGCGCGTCGTCGACGACGAGGTGCAGGTGAGCCGCACCGCCCGCCCTACGTAAATGTCACGCTCATGTGACGGGGGTGATGACATTACGCGAGGGCGTCGCGCAGGTCGGCAATCGTGCGGGAGCCGGTGGCGAAGAGCGCGATCCGCAGCGTGGTAAGGAGTTCTTCGATCAGCGCGGCGACGGCGGCGTCGGACTCTTCTGCGGCGCGCAGGAACGGCAGCGCGAGTCCCGCGAGATCGGCGCCGAGCGCCAGTGCCTTGGCGACGTGGACGCCGTCGCGGATCCCACCGCTGGCGACGAGCGGAACCTGGCCGAGCGCAGCCCGCAGCGCCGCGGTCGCGCGCGGCGTCGCATAGCCCCAGTCAGCGAACGCTTCGGCGATCCGTTCGCGCGCCGGATCGTCGGCGCGCTTCCCCTCGACCCGCGCCCACGACGTGCCGCCGGCGCCGGCGACGTCGATCGCGGCGACGCCGGAGTCGAGCAGCCGGCGCGCGGTCGACGGCGCGATCCCCGAACCGACGCTCTTGGCGATCACCGGGACGTCGAGCGCGCGGCAGAGCGACGCGATCTTCGGCTCGAGGCTGCGAAAGTTCGTGTCGCCGCCGGGTTGGATCGCTTCCTGCAGCGGGTTGAGATGGAGATACAGACCGTTCGCGCGCAGCTGATCGACGAGTCGCCGTGCGTCGTCGATGCCCACGCCGTAGTTCAGCTGGACCGCGCCGAGGTTTGCGAACAGGACGACCTTCGGCGCGACGGGACGCACGTCGAACGTCGCGCGCAGCGCCTCGTCCTCGAGCATCGCGCGCCCGCTCCCCAGCGCGAACGCGATCCCCGCTGCGTCGGCGGCAGCCGCCAAGCGGCGATTGATCGCAGCGGCGCGAGCGGTGCCGCCGGTCATCGACGAGATCACCAGCGGCGCGCGCAGCGGCAATCCGAGGAACGCGGTCGCGACATCGACATCGGCGAGCGCGAACTCGGGCAGCGCTTCGTGACGCAGACGAACCGCATCCCAGCCGGCGTCCAAGCGCGAGGCAACATCCTCACCAAGACAAACGTCGAGGTGCCGTGTCTTGCGCGCTTCCGTCGATTCCCCCATTTGCGAAGAGGCGTCCGCGTCCGGCGCGACGATCACCTTCCCCGATGAACGACGCACCGGGATACGATGCCACGCTTGGAACGGCGGGGGGACCTGCGTTCGGCGCTGCGGTCGCGCGCCTCGCGAACGACAAAGGAATGGACGCCGCCGCGCTGGCGACAGCGGCCGAGCTCGATCCCGACGTCGTCGCACGCGCCGTCGCCGGCGAGGAGCGGCTGACGATCCCGGCGCTGGCGCGGATCGCACGCGCGCTGCGCCTGCGGCCGGTCGCGTTCTTGCAGCAGAGCGGCTTGCTCGGACTCGAGGTGTACGCGTCCGGCCTGGACCCGCTCTACTTTCTTCCCGACGGCCAGATCCGCTACGACGCGCGCATCTACATGCGCGAGATCAACCCGCGGCACGCCGTTCCTGAGGGCGACATGACCAAGCGCAACCCCGTCCTCAAAGCGCTCGCGGACGACTCGGTGATCGACCCGCTCGGGAAGGTCGAGCTCGAGCTCGCGTACCTGCTGCGGGCGGCAGTGCAGGTGACCGGGGGGCGTCTTTAGGGAGCGGCTCCCCGACAGGCGGCCCGAACGGGTGCTGAGAACGCTGGCCCGTTATGGAGATCGAAGGAAAGCGGATCGCCGCGCTCGTCGGCGACGGGTTCGAGGAGTCCGAGCTGACCGAGCCGCGGCGCGCGCTCGAGGAAGCCGGTGCGATCGTCACGATCGTCGGAGTCGACGAACGCGCGATGCAAAAGATCCGCGGCAAGCGCGGCCTCGATGAGGGCACGAGCGTCAAGGCGGAAGAGCTCGTCGCGGATGTCACCGCCGACGACTTCGACGCGGTCCTCATCCCGGGCGGCCAATCGCCGGATCATATCCGCACCAATAAAGACGTGCAGCGCTTCGTGCGCGAGTTCGATCAGGCCAAGAAGCCGATGTTCGTGATTTGCCACGGACCGCAGGTGCTGATCTCCGCGCAGCTCGTGCGAGGTCGCACGCTCACCGGGTACGCATCGATTGCGGACGACATTCGCAACGCCGGCGGACTCTACCGCGATCAGCCCGTGGTGCACGACGGCAACTGGGTGACGTCGCGCAATCCCGGCGACTTGATCCTGTTCAACCGCGCGATCATCGAGAAGCTCGCGCAGTCGGGCGCCGCGGTCGGCTAGTCGCCGTAGAGCGCCAGGAGCTCTTTCGCGCGCGCGCACGCAGCGGCGCGCAGGTGCGCGGGTTCGAGCACCTCGACCCGTGCGCCCCAAGCGACGATCTGGAACAGCGCAGCATCTTCGCCGGGGAAGCGCACGACGTATGTCTTGCGCTCGCCCTCGTCGACGAGGACGGTCGCATCCCAGAAGCCGACCGGCCCGGTGTCGTCGGCGCGCACGCGCACCGTCACCTCGAATGCGTCGATCGGCCGTTCGAGCGCCGCGGTCGACGCGAACCAGTGGCGTTCCAGATCGAAGTCCGCCGGGCGGGTGAACCGCTCGGCGAGCTCCTCGACGGTGACGATGCGTTCGGCGCGGAACGTGCGCGGCTCGCCGTCCGGCTCCCGCGCGACCAAGTACCACACGCCGGCCTTCGCGACCAGGCCGAGCGGTTCGACGATCCGTTCGCTCGTCGTCCCGCTGCGATCGCGGTAGCGCATCCGCAAGCGGCGGTCATCCCAAAGCGCGGCGCGCAGCGTCGCGAGGAGCGCGCCCGGCTGGGCGGCGCGATACCACTTGTTCTGGTCGAGCAGCACGCGCTCGCGCGCCTTCGCGGCGTCGCGACGCGCGCCGTCGGAGAGCGCGCCGGCGAGCTTGGTGAGCGCTTCGCCGGGTCCGGCGACGCCGAGATCGTGCAGCGGCTGCGCCGAGGCGACGAACAACGCGTGAAGCTCGTCGATGCTGAAGTGCGCAAGCGACTGGCGATAGCCGTCGGGGAGTGCGATCCCGCCGCCCGATCCGCGCTCCGCGAAGACCGGGACGCCGGCGGCAGAGAGCGCGTCGACGTCGCGGTAGATCGTGCGCGGCGTGACCTCCAGGAGCGTCGCGAGCTCGCGCGCGCTGCGCGGGTTCCGCGCTTGCAGCAACAAGAGAAGCGAGAGCAGCCGGTCGGAGCGCATCGCGCCGCCTTCGTTTAGTCGACCAGCGCCAGGCGCGGGTTGAGGCGTTCGGGGCGGCCCACCTTGTGGCACTCGCGCCAGCCGTCGCCGTTGTCGATCGCGACGATGTCGGCGGTGAAGTCGAACGACCCCGAGCCTTTGAAGAACGCGCTGCCGACGGCGTAGGCGTCGACGGGGACGCGGTCTTGCTCGAACTGGCCGATGCGCTCGGCGTCGAAGCCGCCGCTGACGACGATCTTCACGCGGTCGAAGCCCGCGGCGTCGAGCGCTTCGCGGACGTTGCGCACGAGCCGCTCGTTCACGCCGGTCGGATTGAACGTCCCCATCTGCGGGATCACGCTCTTGTCGACCAGCGTCCCGCTCGTGTCCAGCCGCACGCCCCATAAGCGATCGCCGAGCGTGCGCGCGACGTCGAGCGACGTGCCGACGCAGTCATTGGTGAAGTCGACCAGCGCGATGACGTTGACCGACGGATCGATGTACTGCGCGAACTTCTGCGTCGCGAGCACGGTGTCGCCGCCGTACGCGGCGATCAGCGCGTGCGGGACCGTCCCCATCCCCCGTGACCCCCACCACTCCGCGTTCGCGTCGGTCGAGACGCCGAGCGCACCGGAGATGTACGCGGCGTAACCGTCGCCGGTCTGCACGAGATGGTGATCGAAGCGGGCCGGGAAGAACAGGACCTCTTTGCCGCCCGCGGCGCCGACGATCGCGCGCGCGTTGGTCGCGATACGCGTGCGCCGCGCGAGGACGCCAAGATACGGGGTCTCGAGGTGCGCGAAGAGCGCGTAGTCGCCTTCGACCGTCATGACCGTCTCGAACGGCTCGATGACGTCGCCGTCGTAGAGCGCGTGCACCACCAAACGGTCCCAGCCCTCTTCCCACCGGCCGTCATCGTGCCGCCCGCTGCAGAGCTTGAGGATCGCGATCGCCTCGTCGATCCCGCACAGCACCGAGTAACCACGTTGGAAGACCTGCATCCGGACACGCGGATGGTAGTCATCCTTCTCGAGGATCTCGCGCGCCCGATTGAAGTAGACGTCCGAGTAGTAACCCTCGCGCATCTTCTCGACGGGCAGATGCAAGACGTCAGGATCGAGACGGCGCCGCTCGGTGCGCAGCATGACGCTTGGCTACCGGGACCTCGCCGGTGACTCCTTGCCGCTGCGGGTGGTGCAACCCGACTGTGGTACATTGGTCGAGTCGTATGCGAAGCCCGACCAACGCCGAGATTGCGCAACGGCTGCGCGAGCTCCGCACGCTGATGGAGTTCGCGGGCGAACCGTTCTTCAAGTTCATGGCGTACGAGCGTGCCGCCGAAACGCTGGAGAACGCGCCGCCGGTCGAGCTGCTCGCCGGCGAAGAGCGCCTCACCGAGCTGCCGGGGATCGGCAAGACGATCGCGACCCGGATCGTGACGCTCGCCCAGACCGGGACCGACCCTTACCTCGAGGAATTGCGCGCCAAGTATCCCTCGACGCTGCTCGAGGTGCTGGCGGTGCAAGGCGTCGGGATGAAGACCGCGCAGCAGCTGTTCGAGCGGTTGGGGATCGCGTCGCTCGCCGACCTCGAACGTGCGCTCGACGAAGGCGCGCTCACCGGGATGCCGCGGCTGGGACCCAAGTCGATCGAGAACATCCGCCGCGGCGTCCTCGCGCACAAAGGCCGTTCCCGCCGCACGCCGCTCGGAACCGCGCTTCCGCTTGCGCGCGAGATCATGGCGTATCTCGCCGCGAACAGCGACGCCGCCGACCTCACCGCGGCGGGAAGCGTGCGGCGTGCGGAGCCGACGGTCGGCGACGTTGACATCGTCTGCACGAGCCACGACGCGGCCGCGGTGATTACCGCATTCACCGGGTGGGAGCGTGCCGAAGCCGTCCTCGCCGAAGGGCCGACGAAAGCCTCGATCTGGCTGCCCGGCGGGCTGCAGGTCGATCTGCGGGTTCTCCCCGCGCACCTCTACGGGAACTTGCTTCAGCACTTCACCGGCTCGCGCGAGCACAACATCCAGTTCCGCGAGCTCGCGGTCCGCAAGAACCTGCGCGTGAGCGAGAACGGCATCGTCGACTTGAGCGACGGGCGCACGATCACGTGTCGCACCGAGGAGGAGGTCTACGCGACGCTCGGGCTCGCGTACATCCCGCCCGAGATGCGGCTGGGCGTCGGCGAGATCGAGGCCGCGCGTGAGGGGACGCTTCCGGACGTGATCGACGTCGCCGATCTGCGCGGCGACTTCCACATGCACTGCACCTGGTCCGACGGGCGCGACACGCTCGAGGAGATGATCGCGGCCTGCGCGGCGCGCGGCTACGCGTACCATGCGATCAGCGACCATTCGTGGGGACGCGGTGCGAAGGGACTCGATCCCGAGGACCTGCGCGCGCAGCGTGCGCGCGTGCGCGAGCTCGGCGAACGCTACGGAATCCGCACGCTGTGCGCAAGCGAGGTCGACATCCGTGCCGACGGCGCGCTCGACTTCGAAGACGCCGTCCTCGCCGAGCTCGACGTCGTCGTCGCGTCGGTCCACTCGTCGTTCAACCAGTCGCGCGACGAGATGACCGCGCGCTTGCTGCGCGCGATCGAGAACCCGTACGTTACCGTGATCGGGCATCCGACGGGGCGCAACGTCGAGACGTTCCCCGGCTACGACTTCGACCATGACGTCGTGTTCGCGGCGGCGGCGCGCACCGGAACCGCGCTGGAGATCGACGGCCAGCCCGGACGGCTCGATTTGCCCAGCCCGCTGGCGCGGCGGGCCAAGTCGTTCGGGGTGACCTTCACCTGCGACTCCGACGCGCACGGCGTCGCGGATCTGGCGAACATCGCGTACGCCGTCGGACAAGCGCGGCGTGGGTGGATCACGGCCGACGAGGTCCTCAACGCGCGCCCGCTCGACGCGGTGCTGGCATTCGTCGCCGCGAAACGGGAACGCGTCGCTCGATGAGCCCACCCGAGGACGCGCTGCGCGACGCAGAGCTCGCGATTCAGAACGAGCGCCTGACCGCGATCACTTCGATCGCGCGGACGCTGTTCTCGGCACTCGAGCCGACGCTGCTCGTCGAGGTGCTGCTCGGCGGCGTGCGCGAACTGCTCGGCGGCAAGGCGACGCTCTACGCGCCGCGTCCGGGCGGTGGCTATGCGGTGACCGGCGACTTGTCGCGTTGCGACGAGCAGCGCTGCGGTGACGGTTTCATCACGCTCGCCGGGAACAGCGACGTCATCGTGATCGACGAGCACGAGCGGCGCGCAGCGGTCAAGGTCGCAGGCAGCGGCCGCACGACGGCGTTCGTCCTCGACGTCGCGAGCGAGACGCCGTACTCGAGCGCGGACATCTTCGCGATCGGATTGCTCGCGCAGTACTTCGGCGTCGCGGTCCGCAACGTCGAGCTCTATCAAGAGTTGGCTGCGCGCCGCGACGCGGTCGTCGAGCTCAATCAGGTCAAGAACGACCTGATTGCGATGATGGCGCACGACTTCAAGGGGCCGCTCACCGCGATCGTCGGATTCGCCGACGTGCTCGCCGAGGACGAGCGCTTCGACGCCGACTCGCGCGAGTATCTCGGGATCATCTCCTCGAGCGCGATGCGTTTGGCGGCGCTTGCGACCGAAACGCTCGTGCTCTCTCGTCTGGAGCACAACGAGCTGAGCTTGGCGCTCGAGGAGATCGATCTCGCCGCGCTCGTCAACGACGTGGTGCGGGTGCTCGGGGTCACGCGCGCGATCGATCTGCGCGTCAGCACGGGAATGCCGAAGATGCGCGGTGACGCGGCGCGCTTGCGTCAGGTGATCGAGAACCTGATCGGCAACGCGATCAAGTACTCACCGGGTGGTGAACCGGTCGACGTCGCGGTGCGCGCGCCCGAGGCAGGACGGGTCGAGATCGCGGTGCGCGACCGCGGGATCGGGATTCCTGAGAGCGAGCGCACCAAGCTGTTCAGCCGCTTCGCGCGCGCGAGCAACGCACGCGCGCTCGGCATCGGGGGAACGGGCTTCGGCCTGTACCTCGCGCGCACGATCGTCGATCTCCACGGCGGCCGGATCTCGGTCGATTCGTCGGAAGGACGCGGCTCGACGTTTCGCGTCGTGCTTCCGGTCCAGCCGCCGCAGCGCGCGTCCGCGACACTCCGCCTCGTGCTGCTCGACAGCGACGGCGAAGCGCGCTCCTACGTCGCACATGCGCTGCGTGAGGACGGCTATGCGGTCAGCGTCGCCGCGAACGCAAACGACCTGGTGCGCCTAGTCGGCGAGGCGCACTTCGACGCGGCGCTCGTCGACGTCGATCGGCTCGGATCGCAAGCCGAAGCCATCGTCCGGCAGTTGCGCGAGCGACACGTGCCGGTCGTGCGCATCGGGCTGCACCGTTCCGGAGAGACGAACGGTGCGGAGCCGTCGCTGGCCAAGCCGTTCTTGATGAAGGATCTTTACGCCGCCCTGGACACCGCCGTCAGCCAGGCGAGCGGTAGTCCCGGATAACGCTAAATCGTCGTACGCACGAGCGCGTGCTGATACGGGGAACGTGCGAGCCGTCACGAAGCAGATCGTCCGTCATCGAGGAGATACTCCGTGGCCACCAGCAAACGTCCGACGATCGATCTCACTGCACTGCTGGCGCGCGCCGCCGACGCGATCAGCGAACGCGTCGCGCCGCTGCCGAACGTGCTTTCGCGTCGTTCCAAGACGCTTCGGCCGCGGATCGCGGATGCCAAGAAGAGCCCCAGCGTCTGTCCCTACTGCGCGGTCGGTTGCGGGACGATGGTGTACAGCCGCGGGAACGAGATCCTCGACATCGAGGGGAATCCCGACTCGCCGGTCAACGGCGGGACGCTCTGCCCCAAGGGCTCGGCGACGTTCCAGATGCACGTCAACCCGAACCGCTGGACGACGGTGAAGTACCGCGCGCCGTACGCGACCGAATGGACGGACGTTCCCTACGCGTGGGCGCTCGACCGCATCGCGGAGCGCATGAAAGAGACGCGCGACCGCACCTTTGTCGAGACCGACGAGCAGGGCCGGCGCCTCAACCGCACCACCGCGATTGCGTCACTCGGCGGCGCCACCCTCGACAACGAAGAGAACTATCTCATCACCAAACTCTGGCGCTCGATGGGCGGGGTCTTCGTCGAAAACCAGGCCCGGATTTGACATAGCTCGACGGTGCCCGGTCTGGGCACCCTCTACGGCCGCGGCGGTGCGACGACGTTCCTGATGGATCTGCAGTTCTCAGATCTCATCATCATTCAGGGTTCGAACTTCGCCGAGAACCATCCGGTTGGATTTCGCTTCGTCACCAAGGCGAAAGAGCGGGGAGCGACCGTCGTGCACGTCGATCCGCGCTATACGCGCACGAGCGCGCTCGCCGATCGCTACATTCCGATCCGCAGCGGGACCGACATCGCGTTCACCGGTGGGATCATCAACTACGTGCTGCAACACGAGGCGTACTTCAAAGAGTACGCGCTGGCGTACACCAACGCGTCGTACATCATCGACGAACGCTTCGCCGACACCGAAGACCTCGAGGGGATCTTCTCGGGCTTTGACCCCGATACGGGAACGTACGACGCCTCGACGTGGAAGTACGAGCTCGAGGAAGACGGCGAGGCCGGCAATGCGCGCCCGCCGGCGACCGGGATCGACGAAGCTGGGGCGGTAACCGGCGCGCACCCCGAGCACGGCACACTGCGACCGAAAACCGATCCAACGCTGCAGCATCCGCGCTGCGCGATCAACCTGCTCAAAAAGCACTTCTCGCGCTATACGCCCGAAGCGGTCGAACGGATCACCGGCGCGCCGAAGGAAGATTTCCTCTGGCTGTGCGAGCAAGTCGTCAAGAACAGCGGTCGCGAGCGCACGATGGCGTACTGCTACGCGATGGGCTGGGCGCAGCACACGATCGGCGTGCAGAACATTCGCGCCGCCGCGACGCTGCAGGCGCTCATGGGCAACACCGGCCGTCCCGGCGGCGGGATCATGGCGCTGCGCGGCCACGCCTCGATTCAGGGCTCGACCGATATCGCGACGCTCTACGATCTGCTTCCGGGCTACATCAAAGCGCCGTCGCTCGAACGGGGCGAAGACACGTTCGAGAAGTGGAAGGAGAACTGGACCGTCGAGACCGGCTGGTGGTCGAACTGGCCGAAATACGCGATCTCCCAGCTCAAAGCGTGGTACGGTGACGCGGCGCGCGCCGATAACGACTGGGCGTTCGACTATCTTCCGAAGAACACCGGGGATCACTCGCACCTGCCGTTGTTCTTGACGATGAAAGACGGCGGGATCGAAGGGCTGATCCTGTGGGGACAAAACCCCGCGGTCGGCGGACAGAACGCGGCGCTCCAGCGCGCCGCGATGGCCAACCTCAAATGGTTGGTCTGTCAGGACATCTTCGAGACGGAATCGGCGGCGTTCTGGAAGCGCGAAGGCGTCGATCCGACGACGATCGGCACCGAGATCTTCTTCCTGCCGGCCGCAGCGGTCGCGGAGAAGGCCGGGACATTCACCAACACGATGCGGCTCGTGCAGTTCCACGAGAAGGCGGTCGACCCGCCGAACGACGCGCGTAGCGATCTCGGGTTCGCGTGGAATCTCGGCCGTAAGCTCAAGGAGCTCTACAAGGACTCGACGCGCAAGATCGACCGCCCGATCCTCGACATGACGTGGGACTATGAGTCCGACGACGAGCACGAGCGCGCGATGGGCGAGCCCGACGTCGAGAAGGTCATGCGCGAGATCAATGGCTACGTCGTCGCGACGCGCGAACAAGTGAAGTCGTTCGTCGAGCTCAAGGACGACGGCTCAACCGCCGCGGGCGCGTGGATCTACAGCGGCTACTTCCCGAGCAAGAACGAGAACCTCACGCGGCGGCGCAAAGCCGACGAGTGGGTCTCGCTCGAGTGGGCGTGGGCGTGGCCCGCGAACCGGCGCAACATCTACAACCGTGCCAGCGCCGATCCCGAAGGCAAGCCGTGGAGCGAGCGCAAGAAGTACCTGTGGTGGGACCCCGATCAGAAGAAGTGGGTCGGCTACGATATCCCCGACTTCCCGGTCAACAAGGATCCTGCGTTCCGGGCCAAGCCCGGCGCTACGGGGATGGATGCACACGACGGCACGGCGCCGTTCATCATGCAGCAGTATGGCGTCGCGGAGATCTTCGGCGTGCAAGGCACGGTCGACGGACCGTTCCCGACGCACTACGAACCGCGCGAGTCGCCGGTAACGAACTTCCTGTATCCGGAGCAGCAGTACAATCCGGTGCTCAAGGAATGGCGCCGGCGCGACAACCCCTATCACAAGATCGCGGATGAAAAGTATCCGTACGTGATCTCGACCTATCGTCTCACCGAGCATCACCTGACCGGCGCGATGACGCGCTGGTTGCCGTGGCTCGCCGAGCTGCAGCCCGAGCTCTTCTGCGAGATCTCACCCGAGCTCGCCGTCGAACGCGGGATCCGCAACGGCGATTGGGTGACGATCGAGACGGCGCGCGGCGAGGTCGAGGCGAAAGCGCTCGTCACGGGCCGCATGCAGCCGTTCAAGCTCGCTCCCAAGACGTGGGTGCATCAGGTCGGGCTGCCGATCCACTTCGGCTACCAGGGTGTCGTGACGGGCGACGCCGCAAACGTCTTGCCGCCGCTCGTCGCCGATCCGAACGTCTCGATCCACGAGGGGAAGGCGTTCACGTGCAACATTCGGCTCGGCCGGCGCGGTCCGGCGCACGAAGGACCGACGTGGCTCGCCGTCCCCGAATCGGAACGCACCGTGCTCGCCAAGCCCGAACGCGGCGGTCGCGTCGCGAGCGGACCCGAGAGCGCCTCGCAGATCGATAACGACATCGTCTCGGCGCAGACGATCATGGACGCGTCACGCGTCGTGCACGACGTCAACGAGAACGGAGAGAAACGCTGACATGCACACAGGAGACGGACGGGCCGAGCACGGTTTCTTTACCGATGTGACGCTCTGCATCGGGTGCAAGGCCTGCGAGGTCGCCTGTAAGCAGTGGAATCAGCTTCCCGCCGACGGGTTCAAGCTCTCCGGAAACTCCTATGACAACACGGGGCGGTTGTCGGCGACGACGTGGCGTCACGTCGCCTTCGTCGAGCAGATGGACCGCGTGTCGCCGGCCGCGTCGCGCTGGATGATGATGTCGGACGTCTGCAAGCACTGCACGAACGCGGGGTGCTTGGAGGCGTGTCCGACCGGCGCGATCATCCGCAACGAGTTCGCCGACGTGTACGTGCAGCCGGATATCTGCAACGGCTGCGGCTACTGCGTTCCGTCGTGTCCGTTCGGCGTCGTCGCGGTCAGCCACGAGGCCGGAGTCGCGCAGAAGTGCACGTTGTGCTACGACCGCCAGAAGGACGGCCTCGAGCCGGCCTGCGCAAAGGCGTGTCCGACCGACTCGATCACGTTCGGCCCGCTCGACGAGCTGCGCGCGAAAGCCGAAAAGCGCGTCGCGACGCTGCGCGAACGCGGACAAGAGGCGCACCTGTACGGTGTCGACGGCGAGGAGACGCGCGACGTCGGGCCGCTCAACGCGTTCTTCCTGATCCCCGACCGTCCTGAGGTCTTCAATCTCCCGCCCAAGCCGGTGCTCCCCTCGACGTTCCAGCCGGCGGCGTACACCTCCGGGATCGCCGCGGCGTTCGCGATGTTGCTCTTGGGCTTGTCGGTCTTCCGTGGCAACGGAGAGCGCGCGTAGTGGCGACGCAGAAGCACGGCGAGCAGTACAACGCGGCCGGCCAGTTCTCGCCGGACGCCGTCGCAGCATCGCTGGCGCGCGGCGACGGCGGCTTCGGGCGCGATCAGGACACGTACTACGATCACCCCGTCTTGCGCAAGGCGCACTGGCGCTGGGAGATCGTCTGGTACTTCTTCATCGGCGGTGCGTCGGCGGCGAGCTATGCGCTCTCGGCGCTGGCGGCGCGCGCCGGCGACGAGCGCGACAACGCGCTCGTGCGCAACGGCCGCTATACCGCGCTGATCGGCGCCGGGGTCAGTGGCGTGCTCTTGATCAAGGACCTCGGCCGTCCCGAGCGCTTCTACAACATGATGCGCATCTTCAAGCTCAAGTCGCCGATGTCGGTCGGCGTCTACTCGCTGATGACGTTCTCGACCGTCGCGGGATTGGCGGCGGCGGAACAAGCACGCGCCGACGGACTCGTTCCGGTGAATCCGACCGGCTGGTTCCCGAGGCCCCTGCGTGGGATGCTCGGGCTGGTCGGCGCGCCGATGATGGCTGCGTACACCGGCGTGCTGCTCTCAGCGACCGCGATCCCCGTCTGGTTCACCGGACGCCGCCACATGCCGGCGATCTTCGTCTGCTCGGCGGTGACGACCGGAGCTGCGCTCCAAAATCTGCTGCTCGCACTCACCGGCGGGAACGGACGCACTGCCAAGAAGCTCGAGACCGTCGAGCTCGTCGCTTCGCTGTGCGAGCTGGGGCTGTTGCTCGATTTCGAGATGCGCGCCGGCGAGATGGGCAAACCGCTGTTTCGCGGCGAGCGCGGACGGCGGCTCAAGACGATGACACATGGGCTGGGAATCGTCCTCCCCGCGTTGCTCAACATCGGTTCGGTGCTGAGCCGCAAGGCGCACGAGAAGCCGAATCGCTGGAAGACGCTGCTGACCGCGTCGCTCGCGCTCGCCGGCGGCTACGTGTTGCGCGAGTCGATGGTCTACGCCGGCCGCGATTCTGCCGACGACCCGCGCGCGTATCTGCGGCACCCCGAGTAAATGAACGAGGGCACGGCGTACGCCGTGCCCTCGTCGTCTCCGGCGCTGTTCGCTGCGGCTGCTAGGTCGCCGCGGCCGTGACGCCGCGTTCCGCGCCGGTCGCAACTGGTGCGGTCGGCTTCTTCGTGATGAAGGGGAGGATGATCGCGACCAGGAGCACGATCGCCATCGGCGTGAGCGCGCCCGAGTACGAGCCGGTGCGGTCGTGCACGGCACCGGCGATGTAGGGGCCGACGAGACCACCGACGCCCCACGCCGTGAGGATCGTCCCGTAGTTCTGGCCGAGGTACTTCGTGCCGAAGTAGTCGGCGTTGAACGAGGGCATGACGCCGAACCCGCCGCCGTAGCACAGCAGGATCACGGCGAACGCGAACATGACCAGCGGGATCGTGTGGAAGTTCGGGAGCAGGAAGAAGATCACGACTTGGCAGGCGTAGATCAACGCATACGCGTTGTTGCGCCCGACGCGGTCGGAGACTGCGCCCCAGAAGAAACGTCCCAGACCGTTGAACACCGCGACGATCGCGTAGGCGCTGATCGCTGCGCCGGTGAGTCCGGCAACGGCGGTCGGGTCGGTGACGCCTTTGGAGATCAGTTCGCGAATGATCGGCACCGCGTTTGAGACGACCAAGATCCCGGCGGTGACGTTCAGGAAGAGCATCAGCCACAGGGCCCACATCTGCGGCGTGCGCGCTGCCTGCGCCGGGGTGAACGAGTACGCCTCTGAGGCCTTCGCTGCGGCGCTCGCACCGGCCACGGTGTAACCGGGCGGCGGGGTCCGCAACAGCGAGGCGCACAGCCCGCCGACGATCGCGTAGACGATGCCGCTGACGATGAGGACGGTCATCACCGCCGAGATGTCGGCCGGCGTGAGCGCGTACTGCGACGCATCGAACGGCGTCCCGGCTGCGAGCGCCTTCGCCTTCGCAGTCGCGAACGCCGAGGCGTGGTTGGACGCGGTTACGAACCCGGGGATCGCTTTGAGCACGAACCCGTAGAAGAAGGCGCCCAAGCCGAAGCCCATCACGACCATGCCGCTGGCGAGGCCGCGCTTATCGGGGAACCACTTCGTGACGGTCGCGACGGGGGTGATGTACGCCATGCCGTTGCCGAAACCGCCGATGAGGCCGTAGGTCAGGAACCACCACCAAAACTGGTGCGGCCCAACGGCCGCGAGCAAGTTCCCGACGCCCCACATGACGACGCCGGTCGTCGTGACAGTCCGCGGACCGACGCGATCTTGCCATCGGCCTCCGAACACCGCGCCGATCCCCAGGAAGAAGATCGCGAAGCCGAAGACGAGGCTCGTCTCCGTGCTCGACCATCCGAACGCGGCGATCAGCGGTGAAGTGAAGTTGCTCCACGCGTAGACGGTGCCGAGCATGATCATCACGATCACGCCGGCCCACGCGATGGCCCAGCGGTTTGCCCCCGCTGATGTACTTGTTGCCATGCGACTCTCCTAACGTACTGCGCCCCTCGGCGCTGCCGGGCAGAATCCTATAGACCCGCTGCAGAGCTTAGGGTCAGAAAGTCGACCTACCCTGCACGACCGCTCCCGTGAAGAGATGGTGGCAGCAGTTTCTCGCCGCTGTGTAGACAGAAAACATAGGCGAACGGACGTTCGTCCGGCGCGCGCTCAGCGCGACGGAACCGGCCGCTTGAAGACCGAGAACAGGAACAGCATCGACGGGATCAGCACCACGGCGCCGCAGGCCGTCGCGACGAGGAAGGCGACGATCGTGCTGTCGGCGGCCGCGGCGTTGCTGAGAGTCCAACGTCCGGGGACGAGCGCCGGGGCCTGCGCCGCGTACCATCCTACGAGCACGGCGAGGACTTCCGCGCCGACCGCGACCCGGGCGAGGAGATCGGCGCCGCGGGCGACCAGGACGATGACGACGATCCCCAGCAGCATCGCCATCCCGATCGCGAGGATCGAAGCCCCGCTGGTGAGCGCGGCGAAAAACGCCGGCTCGGTGCTGCGCGCGATGAGCACCGGGATCAGGCCGACGACCCAGACCGCGATCGTGGCGCGAATCGCGCGGCGCCGAAAGTCGCGGTTCACCTCGAGATCAGCGGGCTCGGCGAGCAGAAAGACGGCTGCGACTTGCGCGCAGAGCGCGACGGCGAAGAGCCCGCACGCGAGCGCGAAGGGCGACAACCACGCGAAGCGGCCGGTGACGACCGCGCCGGCGCAATCGCCCAAGAAGAACGGCGCGATGATCGAAGCCGCGCCGAACACGATCGTCCAGGGCTGCGCGATGCGCGGCTCGTCGGCAGCGTAGTTCCGAAAGACGAACGCCGAGCCGCGCAGCAAGATTCCCAGCAGCGCGAGCGTCAGCGGTGCGTTCAAGCCCCGGCACAGGTCCGCGTACGCGAGCGGAAAGCACGTGAACGTTGCGACGTTCACGAAGATGATCCAGACGTGGTTCGCCTCCCAGACCGGGCCGATCGCGTCGGAGATCGTGGTGCGCTGCGCGTCACGGCGCGGACCCGTCGCGAGCAGATCCCACACGCCGCCGCCGAAGTCGGCGCCCCCGAGCACGCCGTACAGCGCGAGCGCGAGAACGATGACGACGGCGGCGATGTCGGGCGGGGTCATGCTTTGGCCGTCGCGGAGAGCGGCTGGCGTTCGCCGCCGTGCGCATGCGTTGCGATGCGGCGCAACAGCCACCAGCACATGAGGGCCAAGACCACGTAGATCGCGGTGAAGCAGTAGAACTGCACGGCGATACCCGGCGCGGGGGTGACGGCGTCCGTCGTGCGCAGCAGACCGCGCGCGATCCACGGCTGGCGACCGAACTCGGTGACGAACCAGCCGGCTTCGAGCGCGGCGACGCTCGCCGGAGTGCCGAGTGCGAGCGCGACGAGTAACCAGCGCGGGAGCGCGCGACGGCGCAGTGCGTACGCCGCCCAGACGATCGCAACGGCGAGCAGGAACGACGCCATCCCGACCATCGTGTCGAAGCTCAGATGCACGACCGCAACCGGCGGCCGGTCGTTTTGCGCGACGCGGTCGAGTCCCGCGACGTACGAGTGCGGGTTGAACGTGACGAGCCAGCTCAGCCCACCGGGGATCTCGATGGCGTAGCGCACCTCGTCGTTCCCGACGATTCCCCCGATCGTGATCGGCGCTTCGGTGCGCCCGTGGAAGAGCGCTTCCATCGACGCGAACTTGGCGGGTTCGTTGTCGGCGTCGAAGCGCGCGATGATGTCGCCGGCGATCCACTGCAGCGGGATCGCGATCGTCGCGACGACCATCGCGATCCGCAAGCCGGCGAGCACTTGGGCGCGTCGTTCCTCCGCGCTACGGCGGAGCAGCGCGATCGCGCAGATCCCGGCGGCCCCAAAGCCCGTCATGACGTACGCCGCGATCGTCGCGTGCGTGACCTCGACGGCCCACGGCTTGCTGAACATCGCTGCGATCGGGTGGACGTCGACGACGCGACCGTTGGCGAAGCGGAAACCGGTCGGCATGTTCATCCACGAGTTCACCATCGTGACGAAGATCGCCGACAACGCGCCGCTGATCGCGACCGGCAGACCGCACAGCCAGTGAGTAACCGGAGAAAGCCGATCCCAGCCGTACAGGTAGAGTCCGATAAAGATCGCTTCGATGAAGAACGCGAACCCCTCGAGCGAGAACGGAAGGCCGATCAGACTTCCGGCGTAGCTCATGAACGTCGGCCAAAGCAAGCCCATCTCGAACGACAGAATCGTGCCGGAGACGGCGCCGACGGCGAACAGGATCGCAACGCCTTTTGTCCACGTTCGCGCAAGATCGTAGTAGGCGGTGTCTCGCGTGCGCAGCCACAGCCCTTCGGCGATGACGACGAGCAGGGGAAGCCCGACGCCCAGCGAGGCGAAAACGATGTGGAACGCGAGCGACGTGCCCATTTGAGCTCGCGCAGCGATCACCTGATCCATACCGGCAAGTGTAAACCATGAGCGTCGCTACCGGTGCGACCGATTCAGCTACGAGGTGGCGCTTTGTCCATCGGCCCAGGACTGGGGTCCCTAGCGACGGTGCCGCCCGTGTAGTGCAATGGTCGGGTGCCTCGGCCCCCCGTACCGATCAGCGTCGTCATTCCGGCCTACAACGCGGCCGATTTCCTCGCCGACGCGTTGGCTTCGGTCGCCGCGCAGACGGTCGCGCCGTTCGAGGTGATCGTCGTCGACGACGCTTCCGTCGACGAGACGGCTGAGATCGCGATGCGCGCGGGTGCTCACGTCGTGCGGCTCGAGCGCAACGGCGGTGTTGCAGCAGCGCGCAACGCCGGGATCGCTATCGCGCGTGCGCCCTGGATCGCGTTTCTGGATGCGGACGACCTGTGGCACGCCGACAAGCTCGCTGCGCAATGGCGCGCGCTCGAGCGCTGGCCGCACGCGGCGTTCTGCTTCACCGATTACGACGAGATCCCGGTGAACGCGCCGGTGCGCCCGGCCCAGATGCTCGCAGACCCGCAGTATCGCGCGATGGCGCCGACCGAGCGCGACGGTGATGCGGTTCTGCTCGCGTCGCCGACGCTCACGGGTGGAATCGTGCGCTCGCTGTTCGTACGGCAATCGGGAGCGGTCGTGCGGCGGGAGACTTTGCTCGCGCTGGGCGGCTATCGTGAAGACGTGGCGCTCGGCGAAGACTACGATCTGTTTCTGCGTGTGAGCGCGAGCGTGCCGGGGGTGGCCGTCGAGCGTCCGCTCGTCACGTACTGCCGTCGTCCCCGCTCGCTCTCGGCCGATCCCGTCGCCGAGATCGCCGCCGTCGACGCGATGTGGGAGTGGATACTCGCCGCACCCGAGCGTTACGGTCCGGTGGCGATCCGCGCGGTCCACCGCCAGCGCGGGCGTAGTTTGCGTTACGGCGCGATGACGGCGATGCGGCTGGGCCGCTTTCGCGATGCGACGCCGTTCGCGCGCAAAGCGATGCGTTTGGAACCGTCGCCGTCGTCCTGTGTCGTGTTGGTGCTTACGCTGCTCTTGCGCACCTCACCGGGCGCGACGGTATTTCGCTTGCTGCAATCGGCATGGCGAGCACGGCGGCGACCGATTTCGCTGCAAACGCCCGCAAACTCATAGCCTGAGAAAGACCCGTCCCAAGCGGGGAGAACTCTGGCGGGATGAGCGGATGGCTATTGGCGGGGACGACGTTTCTCGCATCGGGCGTGGAAGCCGTCGAGGCGATGACGATCGTGCTCGCCGTGGGGATCGCGCGCTCGTGGCGGACCGCGCTGCAGGGAGCACTCTACGGGCTGCTCGCGCTGGTCGCGATCATCGCATTGCTCGGGCCGCTGCTGCGCGTGATCCCGATCGACGCGCTGATGGTCGTCGTCGGCATCTTCCTCACGCTCTTTGGCCTGTCTTGGCTACGCAAGGCGATTCTGAGATACGCGGGCCGCAAGGCGTTGCGCGACGAGGACGCCGCATACGAGCGCGAGGTCAAAGCGCTGCGCAACGTGCACGATCACGCCGATCGCGTCGCCGTCGCGACGAGCTTCAACGCCGTCTTGCTCGAGGGGCTCGAGGTCGCGGTCATCGTCGTCACCTTCGGTGCGCAATCGGACACCGCGCTGAGGTGGTCCGCGACCGGCGCGCTCGCCGCGGTCCTCGCCGTGGTGTTGCTCGGGATCGCGTTGCGACGCCCGGCGTCGCGCGTCCCGGAGAACGCGATGAAGTTCGTGGTCGGGATCATGCTGACGGCGTTCGGAACGTATTGGACCGGTGAGGGACTCGGGATCCAGTGGTGGCGCGCCGACCTCTCGCTCGTCGCGCTGATCGTCGTCTACCTCGCGGTCAGCGCGGTGCTGATCGCGGCAGCTCGCCAGCGCACTGCGGTACACGCGTGAACCTGCGCGCGATCTGGAACTTCATCGCCGGCGATTCGCGCCGCGCCCCGCTCGCGGTCGCGATCGCCGTCGTGCTTGCGGTCGTCCTGTTACGGACGACCTCGTTGCCCGGCGCCGTGATCGGCGTGTGCTTCGCTCTCGTCATCGTCCTTGGCCTGAGCGCCGCCGTCTTTGAGCGCGTCTGAGCCGCGAAACGCGCCGTAGGGCGGGGGCGTTGCGCGCGCGCCTTTGACGGCGTGCCAGAGGATGTCGTTGAGCGTCGCGTCGTCGACCGCATCCGCATGCGCGAAGTCCAACCGGTCGGTCGAGTCGGTGGCGCGGTACGCCGCGCGCGTGTTCTTCGTCGTGATGTCGTAGGTCTCGGCGATCGCGTCGAACGGCCGCACGTCCGCGCTGTCGTGGAAGGCGGCGGTCATCGGCAGCGCGCCGGCATCGTACGGCGTCATCGGCGAGAGTCCGAGCAGGATCTCGATCGTGCGCAGCACCGACGCCTGCGTGTAGTGCGCGTGCTGCACGCCGCCGGCGGCGTATGGCGAGGCGAGATAGAACGTCGAGCGCTGCTCGTCGACGTGATCGGGGCCGTTCTGCGCGTCGTCCTCGACGACGAAGATCGCGGTGCTCGGCCAGTCGGCGCTGTGCGAGACCGCCTCGACGAGCTCGCCGACAGCGAGGTCGTTCTCCGCGACGAAGGCCTGCGGGGTGAGCTTCCCTTCCGCCGTCCCCGAGGTATGGTCGTTGGGGAAGCGCACGATCTCGAGCTGCGGGAGCGTGTGCGTGCGCTCGAACGCGTCGAACTCGCGCTTCCACTCGGCGAAGCGCCTGCTTTCGCGCACGTCGAGGTCGAAGGTCGGGAAGGCGCGGTCCGTGCGCGTGCGCAGCACGTCGGACGAGGTCGAGACGGGGACCTTCGCGTCGCCGGGGCCGTCGGAGACGAACTCACCGTAGTTGCGCAGCGAGACGCCGTGACGCACCGCGTCGTCCCACAGGTAGCCGCCGTGCGGAGCCGACGCCTCGGCGCCGTCCTCGAAGTCGTAGAACGCGCGCCGGCCGGAGTATTGCTGCGGCCACATGTGCTCGAGATAGTCGTTGGCGAACGCGGCGGTCGACCAGTTGTGGCCGTCGGCGCTGACGTGCGCGTTCTCGAGGAAGCGGTCGAACACGCCGAAGCGCTCGACGATCGCGTGCTGATTCGGCGTGATCGCCTTTCCGAACAAGACTAGTGACGGATCGCCGTCGGCGCCGGCGACGTCTCCGAGCACCTGGTCGTACGAGCGGTTCTCTTTGATGACGTAGATGACGTGCTTGATCGGTCCGTTCGCGCGCACGATCGTGCTCGCAGGGACCGCCTCGTGCTGCGCGAGCGCGCGCACATCGCGCAGACCATCGCGTAGTACGGCATCGGTGGGGAGCGCGTAGCGGCGAATCGAGCCGCTCAGCTGCGATGCGATGTAGCCGGTGCGCCCCTTGTTGGGGACGTACTGCGGGTTGGGGTGACCGGACTCGCCCTTGCCGTCGGCGACGTAGAGCGCACCGTGCGCATGATCGACCGCGACGGCGGTCGGGTACCAGCCGACGGCGAGCGCCCCGAGCGGCGTGATCCCCGTTGGAGCGACAGCGAAAACCGCGACCGCGTTCGCCGCGCCGCAGCTCACGTAGAGCCGGTCGCCGTCGAGCGCGAGCGCGTTGGGGGAAGTCCCGACGACACCGTCGCGCGCGAACGGAACGCGTGCGCGCTGCACGACGCGTTTCTGTGCGAGATCGACGACCGCGACGTCGTCGTCGTCGCTGTCCGCGACGAACAGACGGTGGCCGTCGCTCGCGAGCGCGACGGGATGGAGGCCGACGCGGATCCGTGCACGCACCCGGCGCGTCGCGACGTCGACGACGTCGAGATCGGTCTCGCCACGATCGGCGACGTACAACGTTCCGCCGTCGGGCGAGAAGAGCATCGCCGCCGGATGGTGCCCGACGTCAACGGTGTACGCAACGCGTTCGCGCACCGGGTCGACGAACGCGACGCGGTTGGCGAGATCGCCGGCGACCGCGAGCATCCCGCTGCGCGGCGAGCGCGCGATCGCAACCGGATAGAACGGAATCGGCAGCGTCACGTCGCGATCGACGACAGCGCGTGCCGTATCGATGTGCGCGATCTGCTCTTGGAAGGTTCCGGCGACGCTCACCCACACGCCGTCGCCGTCGGCGTCGCGCAGCGGCGCGCCGAACGCGCCGTTCAATTTCGTGATGCCCTGTTCTTTGAGCGTCGCGGCGTCGAGCGTGCGCAGCGTGCGGTTGTCGTAGCCCGCCTCGAGCGCGAAGACGCGCGCACCGTCGCGCGAGAGCGCGAGGCCGCTGGGCAGCGTTCCGACCGTTGCCACCGGTCCGTCCGCGCCGCGAATGCTCCAGCCGGTCGGCAAGAGCGTGACCCCCGGCATCGCCGCGGCACCGGCCGCAAGCACAAACAAAGCCAGCGCGGCGCCGAGCGCGATCCGTTTCAAGCGAAGTCTCCGTCCTTGGGTGCGCGACCCACGCGATCGCGCGGCACAGCACGTTCAGAGGATGGAGAAGGTGAGTGCAAAGCAAACGCTTCCATCCATTCCCAGCTCACGGCAGCCGGGAGGTTCATCCTTCGGCCATGCCATCCCCGCACAAGGGAGAATGTTGCTCGAGCTCGGCGCGGCGCTGACCGTCAACGACCGCACGCGACCACTGCTGGATGGACGCGTGACGGCGCAAGCGGTGCGCCTTTTCACCAGCGCCCTCGCTCCCGCGGAAATTTTTTGGCGACAACTCAAGTTCGGCGACTTCGATGTTTCGGAGATGTCGGTCGCCTCGCTGATGATCGCGACGTCGCAAGGACCGACCGACTGGGTCGCGCTGCCGGTCTTCACGCAACGTGCATTCTTTCACACCAAAGTACTCGTTCGTGCCGCGGCGGGGATCGTCGCGCCGGCCGATCTCGCCGGACGGCGCGTCGGCGTTCCCGAATACCAGCAGACGCGCGCGGTGTGGACGCGCGGCGTGCTGCATGACGCGTTCGGCGTCGATCCGCGCACGATTCGCTGGTTCGTCGAGCGCAGCCCCGAGCGCAGCCACGGCGGCGCGACGAACTTCGTCCCGCCGCGGGGCGTCGAGCTGGCGTACGTCGCCGAATCGACGGACCTGGGGCGCATGCTGCTCGACGGCGAGATCGACGCGACGCTCTATCACTACGAGCAGCGCAACCTGGTCGACCGCGCGTTCACGAAGCTTCGCGGCCGTGGCGAAGTTCGTCCGTTGTTCCCCGATCCCGCCGCCGAGGGCCGGCGCTACTATGCGGCGACCGGGATCTTCCCGATCAACCACTGCGTCGTCGTTCGGCGTACGCTTCTCGAGCGGCATCCCTGGCTGGGACTCAATCTCTTCACGGCGTTCGTCGAGGCGAAGGAGCTCGATGCGCAGGCGCGGTTAGGCGCGTTGAGCTCGTACATCGAGACCGGTGTCATCAGCCCTGACGCGGCTCGCGCCGCGGAGATCGATCTCTTTCCTTACGGCGTTCGCGCGAACCGCACGACGCTCGAGACGATCGCGCGGTATCTGGAGGAGCAAGGCCTGACGACGCGCCGCGTCGCGCTCGACGAGCTCTTCCTTACGGCGACGCTCGACCTCTGACGGGACGCGGGAGCGACCACGCGGCGACGTCCCACCACGCTGAGTCCACGGAGGTCGTCTGACCGTGCAAGCGCTGCGTGAACGCGTCGATCTCGCGCCGCTGGTAGAGCAGCGCGATCGGCAGCTCGTCGTACAGACGGCGCTCGAGCTGCGCGTAGATCGCTTTGCGCTGCGCGACGTCGTACGTCGATTTCCCCGCTTCGAGCAGCGCGTCGATCGCCGGGTCGCAGATACGTGACTTGTTGTAGCCGTGCGGCGGGACGTTCGCGCAGGCGAACTGGTCGGTCGTGTCCGGATCGTTCCCGTTGACGAACGGGTAGAGCGCGAGCTGAAATTTTCCGCCGTAGACCGGGCCGCCGGCGCCGGCCGGCGCGACGAACTGCGTGACGTTGAACGCTTTCACCACGACGCTCGCGCCGACCGCGCGCGCGTTCTGCTCGATCGCGTTGGCGATGATCGTGTCGCCCGGTGTCGCCGCCTGGATGACGAGCAGCAGCTCGAGCCGCCGAGCGTTCTTGCGCCGCACCCCGTCGGGCGCGAGCGTCCAGCCCGCGGCGTCGAGGAGTGCGCGCGCGTGCGCGGGATCGTACGAGATGTCGGGATACGCGGCGGGATCGTACGCCCAGATAAAGAGGCCGCGTCCGGCCGCGTGCGCGTCGACCGCGCCGCGGTACGTCTTGGCGACGAGCGTCGGGATGTCGATCGCCTCGGCGAGCGCGTGGCGCACGCGCGCGTCGCTCGTCACCGGATCGCTCGTGTTGAAGATCAGCGCTCCGACGGCGTTCACCGGCGTCGCCGTCACCCGCAGGCCGCGGATCGCGCGCAGCAGCGGAAGATCGCCGTAGTCCGCGTCGTTGAACATCCCGTCGACCTCGTGCGTGCGCAGCAGGTTGAGGATCGTCGTGGTGTCGGGGACGAAGCTGACTTGGAGGCGCGCGACCTTCGGCGCACCGCCGGCATAGTAGGGGTTCGCGCGCATCTCGACGCGATCGCCGTGCACCCAACGGGTCACGACGTACGGCCCTGAGCCCAGCGGCTGCGTGTCGAACGGGATACGGTTGAAGTCGGGATATTGCGCGAGCAGATGGCGCGGCAAGATCGGGAACCCCTGTGGTGCGAGCACGAGGGTGAGGATCGGCGCGAACGGGCGGCGCAGGTGCAGCACGAGCGTACGGTCGTCGCGTGCTTCAGCCTTCGCGATCGTCGAGTAGCCGTAGCGCGTTTGCACGTTGTTGCGCGGATTGTTGATCGCGTCGATCGACCACGCGCAGTCGCGTGCCGTGAGCGGCGTGCCGTCGGCGAAGCGCAGGCCCGGGCGCAGATGGTAGACGATCGTACGGCCGTCGCGGCTGATCCCGCCGTTGGCGAGCGTGGGAACCTCGCTCGCGGCGTCGCCGACGAGCTGTCCGCGCGCATCGTACTTCACCATGTATTGGAAGAGCAGCTCGCCCCACTGGGTCGACGACGCGCCGTTTTCCAGCGCCGGGTTGAGCGACTGCGGTTCGCGCTGCTGCGCGACGATCAGCTCGCGGCGCGGCGCTGCGCGCTGCGTGTCGCTCGCGCCGCGGCCACATCCGGAGGCGAGCAGCGCGAGCGCTGCCGCAGCGCCAAGGATCGCGCGCCGCATCACGCGCGTACGAGCGCGCCGGCGACGGCGGCGAGGACGACGACGATCCACGGCGCGATCCGCAGCACGAGCAGCGCGGCGAAGGCGACGACCGCGATCGCGATCCGTCCCCAGGAACCGACCAGGGAGATCAGGATCGGATTGATCAGCACCGCGGCGAGCAGGCCGACCACGCTCGCGCTCGCGCCGCGCAGCGCACCGCCGGCGCGCGGGTACGCGACGATGCGGTTCCAGACCGGCGCGATCGCGAAGATCAGCGCGAACGACGGAGCGAAGATCAACACCGTCGCCACGACTGCGCCGAGGAGGCGATTGAGCGGCGAGACGTTCGCGTAACCGATGAACGTCGCGAACGTGTTGAGCGGTCCCGGCATCGCCTGCACCGCACCGTAGCCGGCGAAGAACGTCCGCTCGTCGATCAGCCCGTCGCGGACGAGCGACTGCAGCAGCGGCAGCACGACGTGACCACCACCGAAGACGAGCGTCCCCGCGCGCACGAGCGTCGCCAGGAGCGAAACGGTCGCGCCGGCGTGTGGGACGAGCGTGATCGAGACGAACGCGACGACGAGCAGCGCGCACACGAACGCGACGACGCGCGGGACGCGCAGCGGCAAGCCGTTCGCGCTCACGACGTTCTTGAGCGACAGCGCGCCGACGAGCGCACCGAACGCGATCGGCACCCACTGAAAGCCGGGGTGGACGGTGAGCGCGAGCGCGATCACGGTCGCGGCGAGCGCGATGAGCCGGGTCGGCGTGTCGGTGCAGATCGAGCGTGCAAGCGCAACGACCGCCAGCGCGACGACCCCCGCCGCGGCGGCGAAGAGCCCGTCGAGCAGGCCGGCGAACCACGATGGCATCCCGGCCGCCCGCTCGGTTCCGGTCAGCAGCGCGGCGATCAGGCCCATCGCGAACGCAGACGGGGCGGTGAAGCCGAGCCAGGCGAGGAACGCTCCGAGCGGCCCCGCGCGCACGAGCCCGGTCAGCATCCCGACCTGACTAGACGTGGGTCCCGGGAGTACCGAGCAGAAGGCGACGATGCGGGTGTAGGTCTCTTCGTCGAGCCAGCGCCGCTGCTCGACGAACGTCCGCCGGAAGTACGCAAGGTGCGCCACGGGACCGCCGAACGAGGTCACGCCGAGACGCAGGAACGTCAAGAAGACCTCGCGCACGCCGGCCTGCTTTACCACGAGAGAAGAGGACAATCATGCAATTGGGCGACCTGACGGTCTACCACGAGGGCCGCTTCGTTCGCTACGACGACGCGAAAATCGGACTGCTGACGCACGGGCTGCAGTACGGAACGGGCTGCTTCGAGGGGATCCGCGGGTTTTGGAATGCGCGCGAGCAGGAGCTCTATCTGTTCCAGCTCGCCGATCATTACGATCGCCTCGCCCAATCGGCGCGCATCCTCATGATCGCCTTGCCCCACGACACGAGCACGCTCAACGAGCTGACCGTCGAGCTGTGCGCGCGTAACGGGTTCCGCGGCGACGTCTACGTGCGTCCGGTCGCGTTCAAAGCGAACGAAGACATCGGCGTGCGCCTGCACGACGTGAAGGACGCCTTCGCGATCGTCGCGCTCCCGTTCGAGCGCTACTTCGACGCACAGCGCGGCTTGCGCGTCGGCGTGAGCTCGTGGCGCCGCGTCGACGACACGATGGCGCCGGCGCGCGGGAAGATCACCGGCTGTTACGTGAACAGCGCGCTCGCCAAGAGCGAGGCGATCATGAACGGCTACGACGAAGCGATCATGCTCTCGGCCGAAGGCCACGTCTGCGAAGGTTCGGCCGAGAACATCTTCATGGTCCGCAAGGGCGTCCTGTACACACCCGATCCGTCGCAGAACATCCTCGAAGGATGCACACGGCGCACGATCATGACGCTCGCACGCGAAGAGTTGGGGCTCGAGATCGTCGAGCGCCCGATCGATCGCAGCGAGCTGCTGATCGCCGACGAGCTGTTCATCACCGGAAGCGCGGCGGGCGTGCAGTGGATCGAGTCGGTCGATCGTCGTCCGATCGGCGGCGGCGTGCGCGGCGAGATCGCCGGTACGTTGATCGAACTGTACGAGCGCGTCGTCCGCGGCGGACTTCCGAAGTACGCTTCGTGGCTCACCAACACGTACGGGACGCGCACGGCGGCAGCGAGCTGAGAGACTAAGTCGAGCCGCCGGTCTGGCCCGCCGCTGCGGCGGCGGGTGCGGGCGCGGTCGGCGTCCACATCTTGACGTCGGGTGCGGCCGCAGGAACGACGGGGGCCGCCGTCGCGACGGCCGCCGGAGCGGCGAGATTCGGGTCCTCGCCGGTCGCGGCCGGCGCATGGAGCGCGAAGCCCGTCTCTGCGCGCCAGCTGTTGAAGCGGCCGATCGCCGTGTAGGCCATCCGCGAGACGCCGCGGATAAACGTGCGTCCTGAGTCGAGGTCCGACAGGCCGGTCGTCATGACGGCGATGACGTACGGGTCCTCACCGGCGTAGACGATCCCGACGTCGTTGAGCGTGTCGTGCAGCGAGCCGGTCTTGTGTGCGATCGTCGTCCCCGGCGGGAGCGGGACCGGCAGCAGCGTGTTGATGTGCTGCGCCGTCATGATCGCGATCATCTGCCGCGAGGACCACTCGTCGATCAGACGCTCTTTCGCCATCGCGTCGAGCAGGTGCAGCATGTCGGCCGGGCTCGACCGCAACGCCCAGCGGATCGGGCCGTTGGAGCGGATGAAGTCGTTGAGCCGTGTATGCGTCAGACCGAGCCGCAGCATCGACGCGTTGATGTTCTGCCGTCCGACCAAACGAATGAGCATGTTGGTCGCGGTGTTGTCGCTGTCGTCGATCATCAACGAGAGGAGCCGCGAGACCGGATACGCCGCGCCGGCCGGTGCATCGCAGAGATCACCGGATCCCCAATCGCGATCGCCGTACTGCACGTGAAGGCGCTTGTTCAGATCGAAATTGCCGGCGACGAGCTGGCGGAAGACTTCGACCATGACCGGGATCTTGATCGTCGACGCGGCCGGCATCTCGGCGCCGGCATTGAAGCCGGTCGACAGGCCGGTCGCGACGTCCTCGACTGCGAGCGCAACTTGTCCCGGCGCATGGAGAGCATACGCCGCGAGTTGCGCTTGGAAATCCGCGAGTGGCCCGGGGACGACCGCAGCGCCGGCCGGCGAAACGGTCGCGAACGGAACGCACAGCGCAACGGCTGCAGCGAGCAGTCGTCGTGGCAACGACATTGTTTATACAATGTCGGCAGGGCACGACGAAAGTCAAGCGCCATTTGTTGCGAACGCGTGTGAATGTGCGCTATTCGCGCACGTACGGCACGCCGTCGGAAGCGGGCGCTCGGGAGCGGCCTGCGAATCCGGCGAGCGCGACGAGCGCGACGAGATACGGCAGCGCCTGCATCAGTTCGCTCGGCACACCGGCGCGCTGCAGCGAGTACTGCAGCGCCGCGAAGAACCCGAAGCACAGCGCAGCGCCGGTCGCGCCAAGCGGCGTCCAGCGGCCGAAGATCACCGCGGCGAGCGCGATGAAGCCGCGGCCGGCCGTCATCCCGTCGGAGTACAGATCGAGCTCGGCGAGTGACAAGAAGACGCCGCCGAGCCCCGCGATCGCACCGCCCAGCACGACGGCGACGAAGCGCGTGCGCAGCGCGTCGATCCCGGCCGCCTCGGCGGCGCTGGGGTCCTCGCCGCAGGCGCGCACGTGCAAGCCCCATGGGGTGCGCGTGAGGACGAGCTGCAGCACGAGCGCGACGACGAAAGCCAGCGCGATCAGCCACCACTCACCGCGGTTGCCGAGATTCGGCACCTCACGTGATGCGCCAGGCTGTCCGTAGACGAGCACGAGCCCGTAGGCCGCCGCGGCCAACGCCGCGATGTTGAGCCCCGTGCCCGCGACGATCTGATCGACGGCGAGCCGCGTCGCGGCGAACGCGAGCAGTGCCGCGAGCCCCGCGCCGGCGACGATCCCCGCGAGCACGCCGAGGATCGGGATCCCGCTCGCGCCGCTGACGACGACGGCGGTGAACGCGCCGGCGATCAGGATCCCCTCGAGACCGATATTGACGATGCCGGAGCGTTCGCTCAGCACGCCGCCGAGCGCGGCGTAGATCAGCGGTGTCGCCTTGACGAGCGTCAGCGCGACGAGCGCGAGCAGCGCGGCGCCCGCCCCGTTCACGTCGTCCTCCCGCGCGCGACGATCCGTCGGCCCGCAAGGGCGAGGATGACGAGCCCTTCGATCAGCGAGACGACCTCGCGCGGGACGCCTGCCTCGGCCTGCATCGCGATCCCGCCGCTCTGCAGCAGCCCGAACGCGAGCGAGGCGACCGCGATCCACAGCGGGTCGAGGTTGCCGACCAGCGCGACCGCGATCCCGATGAAGCCGTAGCCCGGCGAGAGCCCGGTGTTGAAGCGGTGCAGCATCCCCGCGACGATCGTTGCCCCGCCGAGCCCCGCGATCGCGCCCGAGAGCGTCATCGCGACCAGCGCGGTGCGGCGCAGGTCGATCCCGGCGCGTTTGGCCGCCTCGGGCGCGTCGCCCGCGGCGCGCAACTCGTAGCCGAAGACCGTCGATGCGAGCGCCCAGCGGAGCAGCGCCGCGAGCACGAGCGCGATGATGAACGCCCACGTCAGGCGCGAGTCGGGGACGAGGTCGGGAAGCTGCGCGGCGTGCGGCAGCGGTGCGGTCTCTTGCGCACCGCCCGCCGCTTGCGCGAGCGGCCCGCCGACGAGAAACGTCGCGAGCAGCACGGCGACGACGTTGAGCATCAGCGTCGCGATCACTTCGTTTGCGCCCAGACGCGCGCGCAGAAAGCCGGGGATCGCGCCCCACAGGCCGCCGGCGAGCGCGCCGGCGATCAGGACCATCGGGAGCGCGAGGTATGGCGGCAGCCGAAACTGCGCACCGAGCCAGCCGGCGAAGAAGCCGCCGAGAATGAGTTGGCCCTCCGCGCCGATGTTGAAGAGACCAGCGCGGAACGCGACCGCGATTCCGAGCGCCGGGAAGAGCAGGTTCGTCGTCTGCACCAGCGTCTCGGCGATCTCTTCGCGCGTCCCGAGTGCGCCGTCGAACAGCGCGCCGAACCCGGCGAGCGGGGAGACGTGCGCGAGCGCCATTGCGACGGAGCCGACACCGAACACCAAGAGCAGCGTGATCGCGAGATCACGGCGCGCGCTCACCGCTGCCCCGCCATGAGCGCGCCGATCCGTCCCCGATCGAGCGTCTCTCGTGAGAACGTCCCGGCGATACGGCCGCCGGCCAAGACGAGCACGCGATCGGCGAGTGCAAAGATCTCGTCGAGCTCGAACGAGATCAGCACGATCGCCGCGCCCGCGTTGCGTGCTTCGATCAAGCGCGATTGCACGAGCGTCGCGGCGCCGATGTCGATCCCGCGTGTCGGCTGGTACGCAACGAGCAGGCGCGGTGCGCTCGCCAGCGCGCGCCCGACGACGATCTTCTGCTGGTTCCCGCCCGACAGGGTCCCGACGATCGCGTCCGGATTGCGCGGCCGGACGTCAAGCTGTTCGATCACCTCGCGTGCCGCGTCGGCGTAGCGCCGGCACGGGAGCGTGCGCTGCCGTCCGAGCACGACGTTCTCGCGCAGCGTCCACGGGAGCACGAGCGCTTCGCGCAGCCGGTCTTGCGGGATGACGCGGATCCCGTCTGCGATGCGCTTCGCCGGCGTGTCGTCGGGGCGAAGCGTTCGCCCGTCGTAGCGCAGCTCGCCGGCGAACGGGATCATCCCCGCCAGCGCGTCGCTGAGCGCCGACTGTCCGTTCCCTTCGACCCCCGCGACGCCGACGATCTCGCCGGCGCCGACCGTGAACGTTGCCTCGACGAGTGCGCCCGTTCCGCTCCCCGCGCGCAGTCCGCGCGCTTCGAGCAATGGTGCCGGAACGGTCGCCGCTCGTACGGTCAGCGCCGGAAGATCGCCGCCGACCATCGCGCGCGCGATCGTGTTCGCGTCGGTTTCGGCGGTCGCGAACCGCGCGACGACGCGGCCACCGCGCAGCACGGTGACGCGCTGCGAGTACGCGATCACTTCGGCCAGCTTGTGCGTCACGACGAGGATCGCGGTTCCGCGCGCCGCGAGCTCGCGCACGGTCGCGAAGAACGTCGCGATCTCGCTCGGCGCGAGCGCCGCCGTCGGCTCGTCGAGCAACAGCACTGCCGGTTCGCGGTCGAGCTCGCGTAACAGCTCGACGCGCTGCTTGATCCCGATCGGCAGCGTCTCGACGAGCGCGTCGGGATCGACGTCCAGACCGTAGCGCTTGCCCAGCGCGCGCACGCGTTCGCGCGCCGCCGCGACGTCGATCCCCCAACCGCGGCGTGGTTCTCGGTGGAGCAGCACGTTCTCCCACACGCGCAGCCGTTCGATCAGCTTGAAGTGCTGGTGCACGAGCCCGACCGGACCGCTCGCCTCGACGGTTCCTTCGTCGGGGCGTACGGCGCCATACGCGATCGCGGCGAGCGTCGATTTTCCGGCGCCGTTCTCGCCGACGAGCGCGTGGATCTCGCCGGGAAAGAGCTCGAGATCGACGCCGTCGACCGCCTGCACCGCGCCGAACCGGCGTCGGATGCCGCGCAGTGTCAGAGCGGGACGCGCGTGAACGATACCAGTCCCTCCCGCGTGTAGGGCACGTCGATCTTCCCGGCGACGATCATCGTGCGCAGGCGGGCGAGCGCGGCGCGCTTGCGCTCGTTGACGATCTCACGCGTGTAGCGGAAGTCGGTCAGCGCGATGCCGCCGTCCGCCAAGCCGAGCACGAGCTGGCGCGGACGCGGCGCGTGCGCCGCCGCCCGTTCGCTCACGCGAAAGACGCCGACGTCGATCCGCTTGACCACGCTGGTGAGGATCTTGCCGGGCGCGAGCGCGTCCTGATCGGAGTCGACGCCGATCACGTAGGCGTTGCTGCGTCCCTTGGCTTGATCGATCGCGCCCAGCCCAGCCTTGCCGGCGGCGACGTAGACGATGTCCGCGCCTTGGTCGTACAGGACACCGCCGAGCTCTTTCCCGGCAGCGACGTCGTCGAACGAGCCGACGTACTTCACCAGCGTGCGCACCGACGGATCGATCTCGCGCGCGCCGGCAATGTATCCCGCCTCGAACTTGCGCAGGAGCGGGAGATCCATCCCGCCGAGGAACGCGATCGTCTTCGTCTTCGTGGTCATCGCGGCGAGCGCGCCGGCGAGAAATGAGCCTTCCTGTTCTTTGAAGGTCACCGACGTCACGTTCGGTTCGTCGACGACGGCGTCGATGATCGCGAAGTGGCGCGTTGCGTAGCGCTCGGCGACCTCGGTGACGTCGTGCGCCATCAAAAACCCGATCGCGAAGATCTCGTCGAACTCTTTGTTCGCCAGCAGCGTCAGATTGCTCTGATAATCGGCTGCCGAGCGCGACGGCAAGACCGCGGTCTCGGCGTGAAGCGTCGCTTTGGCGCGCAACAGCCCGCGGTAGGCGGAGTCGTTGAACGAGCGATCTCCGAGGCCACCGACGTCGGTCACCATCCCGATCCGTGCCCCCGCGCGCGCGTCGCGCGGACGCGCGCAACCCACCGCAGCGCAGAGCGGAACCGTCGCGAGAGCGAGGAGCGCGTCGCGCCGACCAAGGGACATTAGCACTTGCTACGACCGTCCGGCCGGGGTGGCCTTTCGCCGACTACCGAAGGAACGCGCGTGAACCCGACGCGTCCAACCGACGTCCCGCGCCTGCGCCGGCGCACCTCGCGTACCGAACGCCGTGTCACGTTCTGGCTCAAGACGCTCGGGCTGATCGCGGTCGCGATCTGGGTGCTGGTCCACGTGCTCGCGTTTCTCGGCAACGTCCGCGCGACGGCGATCCTCGTCGTCGCGTCGATCTTCTTCGCCTATCTCATCTATCCGCTGGTGCGTCGCTTCAACGAGCGGCTTCCCCTGTTGTGGTCGCTCATCGCGGTCTACGCGCTCATCGCGGTCGTCGGCGCGGCGATCGTGCAGCTGCTGATCCCACCGCTGGTCACCGACGTGCAGAACCTGGTGCGCGCGTTGCCGGGGCTCGTCTCCCACGCCTCGCAGACGCTGAGCGATCCCAACAACCGGTATATCCGCTGGCTCCCGCTGCAAGAGCGCTCCTATCTCGCCTCGCTGCCGGCGCAGATCGTGAGCTGGCTGCAGACCAACGCCTTCGACACGGCGACCAAGACGCTGACCGTCGTCCTTTCGACGGTCTCGGTCGTCGCGACGCTGGTCATCATCCCGATCCTCTCGGCGTACATGCTGCTCGAGTCCGAGCATATCAAGGCGGGATTCGTCGGGCTGCTGCCGGCGAAGCAGCGCCCCAGGGCCGAGGCGGTCATCGCCGATCTCGACAAGGTCGTCGGCGGCTTCATCCGTGGTCAGCTCATCGACGGCGCGATCGTCGGCGCGATGATCACGATCATGCTCTTCATCCTGCACGTTCCGTATGCGCTGCTGATCGGCGTGCTCGCAGGCGTGCTCAATTTCATCCCGTACGCCGGCGCGATCATCGGCTTCATCCCCTCGGTCATCCTCGCGCTCAGCTATAACGGCGTCACGAACGCGCTGATCGTCGCGGTGCTCTTCGCGGTGATCCAACAGATCGACGGCAACTTCGTCGCACCGCGCGTCCTCAAGGACAACGTCGGGCTCTCGCCGTTCTGGATCATCGTCTCGATCCTCGCGTTCAGCGAGCTGTTCGGGCTGGTCGGAACGTTCCTCGCGGTCCCCGTCGCGGCGATGCTGCGCGTCTTGCGCGAACATCTCGGTCCCGCTCCCGCGCCGCGCGCGGTCACGCGCCCCGCGCTCACCCCGGAGCCCCGCGAAAAGTCACGCTGACCGCCCCTGTCACGCTGACCGCCCCCTGTCACGCTGACCGCCCTGTCACGCTGAGCTTGTCGAAGCGCGCGTCCCCGCTGAGCCTGTCGAAGCGTCGTGGCACGCCGGCTTCGACGACGCTTCGACAAGCTCAGCCGGCGGCTGCGCCGCGGCGCGCTTCGACAAGCTCAGCGTGACAGAGGGCGCATTGACACCGTGGAGGAGCGCTCAGTGTGAACGCGCTGATCGTCGCGGTGCTCTTCGCGACCGCGCCAAAAGTCACGCTGACCGCCCTTTCGACAAGCTCAGCGTGACGGTGAGGCGCGTTCGATGGCGAGATCTTCGACGAGGCGGCGCGTGATCAATCGGATGAGATAGATTCCGAAGGTCGGATTGCGGCGATAGAGCGCGAGCACTTCTTGGCGGCGTAACGTGTAGACCAGCGAGTCTTCGACGGCGCGGGCGGTTTGCGTCCGAGTTCCGGCCGGTGAAAACAGCGCGATCTCGCCCAGGAGCGCGCCGCTTTCGAGCTCGACGCCGATCTCGACTAGCAGCACGCGGCCTGACGCGATGAAGTACATGCGGTCGGCGGCGTCGCCGCGGCGGAACAAGACGGAGCCGGCCTCATAGTGCTCGCGCTCCATGAACTGCATCAGCCACTGCGCCGAGATGTCCTCGGTTTCGACTGCGCTTTCGATCAGCGCTTTGTCTCGCAGGTACTCGCGCAACCGCCAGACGTTGAGCGGAAGGAGCGTCGCGTGCAGGAAGACCGGCAGCATCGTGTGCGCGGCCAGCCCGTAGAGGATTGTCGCGACGTTGGTGGTGAGTGCGACTTGGCGCAGCCGGATATCGTCGCGCATGAAAAACGTCGCTAGCGTAAGGCCCGCGGCCATGTAGCCGGCGACATTGAGCAACCAGAGCAGGGACACGGCGCAGCCCGTTCGTCACGGGAGCACAGCGGTCCGCGCGGCGAACCTCTGCGCATGCTGAGCGAAGCTCCCTCAGTCCTGGCGCCCGACCGGCGGCATCTCGAACGCGTCGACGTCGTCGGTGTCCCGATGGATTTGGGCGCCGACCGCCGCGGCGTTGACATGGGGCCCTCGGCGATCCGCTACGCCCGGCTCAAAGAGTCGCTCGAACGACTCGGCATCACGGTCGCCGATCACGGCAACCTCGCGGTGCCGGTCCCCGAATCCGCCTCGGCAGAAGACCAACAGGCGAAATACTTTCCGATCATCAAGGCGGTCTGCGACGAGCTCGCTCGTATCGTCGAGCGAATCGTGCGAACGAACGGTTTCCCGCTCGTGCTCGGCGGCGATCATTCGATCGCGATGGGGACGCTCGCCGGCGTCAAGCGCGCGCGCGGACGCGCGCCGGGATTGATCTGGGTCGACGCGCACGGCGACATCAACACGCCGGTGACCTCGCCGTCGGGGAACGTGCACGGCATGCCGGTCCACTTCGCGGTGCAAGACGCCTCGGTCGATCCGGCGCGCATGGTTTTCATCGGATTGCGTGACGTCGACGAGGGCGAGCGGCGCGTGATTCGCGAGCTCGGCGTGAAGGCGTACACGATGATGGATGTCGATCGTCTGGGGATGAGTCGGGTGATCGACGAGGCGCTCACGATCGTCTCCGACGGCCAGAGCTCGGTCCACGTCAGCTTCGACATGGACGGCGTCGATCCGCAAGAAGCGCCCGGCGTCGGAACGCCGGTTCGCGGCGGTCTCACGTATCGCGAGGCGCATCTCTTGATGGAAGCCGTCGCCGCCTCAGGGACACTCGGCTCGCTGGAAATCACCGAGATCAACCCGATCCTCGACCGCGAGAACAAGACGGCGATCCTGGCCGTCGAGCTCATCCTCTCCGCGCTCGGAAAGACGACGCTCTGAACTTCGATCGCGCCTCGTTCGAGTTGCGGCGCGCGACCTTCGAGGACGTGCTGCTTCCCGAGCTCACCCCGGAACAGCGGCTACTCGTGCAAACCGTCGAGGGCGCGCGCGCAACGTGCCCGTGCTGCGGCTATCCCACGATCACCGGACGCGCCGCCTGTGACATCTGCGCGCTGTGCGGTTGGGAAGACGACGGTCAGGACGATCCCGAGCGCGCACCGTCGGGCGCCGCGCGACCCGAGCAGATCGTCGGCGGCGTGAACCACGACTACGCGCTCACCGAAGCGCGCGAGAATTTCGCGGCGTATGTGACGATGTACCGGCCGACCGACCGTGACTTCGAGCACGAGCGCGCACAGACGAATATCAAGCGACGAATTATGGCAGCGTACGACCGATGTGTCGACGGTGACTGCACGTTCGCGCAAGCCGATGCAGAGGCACGTTCCTTAATCGATGAGTTGGGCTGAGCAAGCGCGCCGCACGGAAGGGCGCAGCCAAATATAGGGGCTATAGGACACACGTATGTCCGTCTTCGCCCCCTTGCGCACGCTCACGCCCGTACAGTGGCGCGCGTTCATCGCTGCGTTCCTTGGCTGGTGCCTCGACGCGTTCGACTTCTTCCTCGTTACGTTCGTGCTCTCTCGCATCGCCGACGAGTGGAAGCTTCCGATCCCCTCAGTTGCGTTCGGCATCACCGTCGCGCTGATGTTCCGGCCGCTCGGCGCGCTGATCTTCGGTACGATCGCCGACCGTTACGGACGGCGCGGACCGCTGATGGCGAGCGTGCTGCTCTACTCGCTCTTCGAGCTGCTCACCGGTTTCGCACCGAACTTCACGGTGTTCATCATCCTGCGCGCGCTCTACGGCATCGCGATGGGTGGCGAATGGGGCGTCGGTGCCGCGCTCGCGCTCGAGACGCTGCCGGCGCAAGCGCGCGGGATCGCGTCGGGGATCATCCAGCAGGGCTATGCGACGGGCTACCTGATCGCCGCGATCGTCTACGGGCAGCTCATCGAGCACATCGGCTGGCGAGGAATGTTCTTCGTCGGCGTGCTCCCGGCGCTGCTCGTGCTCTACATTCGCAGCTCGGTGCAAGAGTCGCCGGTGTGGGCCGAAGGGAACGCGCGTCGACTCGGTGCGCGCACGAATTTGTTCGCCTCGATCACGCGCCAGCCGCTGCTGTACATCTATGCAATCCTGTTGATGGCCGCGTTCAACTTCATGTCGCACGGCTCGCAGGATCTCTACCCGACGTTCTTGACCAAGCAGCTCGGCTATCACCCCGGACTCGTCCAGAACATCACGGTCGTGATGAACATCGGCGCGATCATCGGCGGAACGGTCTTGGGCGCGTACTCGCAGCGCATCGGCCGGCGCGTGACGATCATGATCTGCTGCGTGCTCGGCGCGCTGACGATCTTCATCTGGACCGGCGCCGTACAGTTCGGCGGAAGCCTGCCGGTGACGCTCGCGATCGGCGCGTTCATCATGCAGTTCTTCGTGCAGGGCGCGTGGGGCGTGATCCCGGCGCACCTCAACGAGCTCTCGCCGGGCGACGTGCGCGGGACGTTCCCGGGCTTCACCTACCAGCTCGGCAACCTGATCACGGCGTATGCCGCGCAGTGGGAGGCGGCGTACGCGACCAAAAAGTTCCCGCTCCCGCTGCCGGCAGGCGCGAACTACGGTCACGCGATGCAGATCATCATGCTCGGCGTCTTCGCCGCGGTCTTCATCCTCACGGCGATCGGTCGCGAACGGCGCGGGATCTCGTTCACGGAGGAGAAGCGCGAAGCCGCATAGCGTGCTCGTGCGCGTGGAGGGCCTTGCGCCCGATCACGCAGATCGGCACGTCGCGCCAGTGGGTCTCGACGCGGTGCGGCCACGCGTCAGCGAAGGTCGTCCCCTCGAGGCTCGCGACGAGCTCGATCTCGCCGTCGCCGTCACCGTAGCGAAACGCGAAGTCGACGTCGGCGAGATCGGGGACCTCGACCCCGTCGAGCGGCGCGCCGATCCGCGAGAGCGCGCGATAGACGGCGCGCGCGTTCGCGTCCTCCGGGTCGTACCAGAGCACGTGGTCGTACGCTTCGAAGGTCTCGCCGTGCAGCTTACGGGCGAGCCAGCCCACAACGAGTGCGCGCGCGCGTTCCTTGGCGAGCGCGCACAGCAACTCGGCAAACGCGGCGTGGTCTCCCATCGCGGACACCTCCTCGCGTCAAGCGGTACGCAGGGCTACGGCGATCGCGCAGGGCGCTCCCGCCGAGCGGAAATCACAACCGAAAGGCGTCGACCCCGCCGGGGTCCGGGAAGATCTTCCCGGGATTCATGATCCCGAGCGGATCGATCGCGTCCTTGATCCGCCGCATCAGCGCGACCGCGTCGACGCCCAGGTCCATCTCCATGAACTGTTTCTTGAGCAGCCCGATCCCGTGCTCGCCCGAGAGCGTCCCGCCGAGCTCGACCGCGACCGCAAAGATCTCGCGCGCCGCCGCTTCGACCCGCGCCATCTCCTCGCGGTCACGCTTGTCGCAGAGCAAGTTCGGGTGCAGGTTGCCGTCGCCGATGTGGCCGTAGACCGGCAGCTCGAGACGGTACTTCTCGCCGATCGCACGGATGCGGCGAATCGCTTCGACGATCGACCGGCGAGGGACGCAGATGTCTTCGCCGAGGCGATTGGGACGACGGCGCGCGAGCGCGGGGTTGATCGACCGCCGCGCGGTCCAGAGCCGCTCGGCTTCGGCTTCGCTGCGCGCGACTTGCACGTCACGCGCGCCCGCAGCGGTCGCGATCACGCCGATCTGCGCGACCTCCTCGTCGACCGCGCCAGCGTGGTTCCCGTCGGCGCCGAAGATCAGGATCGCATCGGCGTCGATCGGCAGCCCGATCGGCTTGTTCTCCTCGATGCAGCGCATCGTGAAGCGGTCGATCATCTCGATCGCGGTCGGCAGCACGCCTGACGCCATCACGTCGGTTGCGCAGCGCGCGGCGTCGTCGATGCGCTCGAACACCGCGAGCACCGTGCGCGTCACCTTCGGTTTCGCGAGCAGCTTGAGGGTGATCTCGGTGATCGTCCCGAGCGTCCCTTCGGCTCCGGTGAACAGACGGCGCAGCTCGTAGCCGGTGACGTTCTTGACGGTGCGTCCCCCGGTGCGAATGACCGTCCCGTCGGGTAGCACGATCTCGAGCGCAAGCACGTAGTCGCCGGTCACGCCGTATTTCAAGCAACGCGCGCCGCCCGCGTTCTCCGAGACGTTGCCGCCGATCGCGCTCTGCTTGAGGCTCGAGGGGTCGGGCGGATAGAAGAGCCTGCGTTTCTCGACCTCGGCTTGCAGTTGCGCGTTGATGACGCCGGCTTGCACGACCGCGACGCGATCGACTTCGTCGATCTCGAGGATCGCGTTCATCCGCGCGACACCGAGCACGATGCTGCCGCCCAGCGGGATCGCGCCGCCGGAGAGACCGCTGCCCATCGCGCGCGGCGTGATCGCGACGCGGCGCGCGGTCGCGATGCGATGGACCGCGCTCACCTCGGCCGTCGTGCGCGGCAATACGACGAGCGGCGGCGTGTTCTCGAAGAACGTCGCGTCGAAGCCGTAGGCGATCATGTCCTCGGCGGTCGTCAGCACGCCGCCCGGGACCGCGTCGCGTAGCGCGTCGAGCAGCTCGGGCGGTGTCTGGATCATCGTCACGCGCGCTTCACACGCGAGACGCCGTGAATCCTCGGCGGATACCGGCCAGGAGCGTCTAACCGGTCGCCAGCATGGGTCGCCGCAAAAGGACCAGCTCCGACCACGGTCCTACGCCCGTGACCGGTCCGGGGGTACACTTGCCGTATATGGCCGACGTGATCACGTCCGAGTATCGGCTTTCGACCGAGACCGGGCTCAAACAATTCGTCTCGCGGGTCCTCGAGAAGGTCGGCGTGGCGCCGCCGGACGCCGCCGTCGTCGCCGACGTGCTGGTCGAGGCCGACCTGCGCGGCGTCGAGTCCCACGGCGTTGCGCGCCTCGAGTCATACTACGTGAGCCGTCTGCGCAAAGGCCTCATGAATCCCAAGCCCAACGTGAAGACGGTCCGTGAGACGGCGACGTCGATTCTCGTCGATGCGGACAACGGACTCGGCCACCCCGTCGGCAAGCAGACGATGGAAGCGGTGCTCGCCAAAGCGGCGCAGACCGGCGCGGCGTTCGGCGCGGTGCGCAACTCGAACCACTACGGGATCGCCGGCTACTACGCGATGATGGCGCTCGACAAGGACATGATCGGGATCGCCTCGACCAACACCGTCCGTTACGGTGCGCCGACGTTCGGCCGCGACATGCTGCTCGGGACCAACCCGCTCGCGTTCGCGATCCCGGCGAAGAACGAGCCGGCGTTCGTGCTCGACTTCGCGACCACGACTGTCCCGCGCGGCAAGATCGAAGTCTACAACCGCAAGGAAAAGAAGCTCAACCCGGGCTGGGCGATCGACGAGCACGGCAACGAGACGCTCGATCCACAGGTCGCGCTCAAGGGTGCGCTGCTCCCGCTCGGCGGCTACGGCGTCGACAACGGCGGTCACAAGGGCTACGGCCTCGGTTTGCTCGTCGAGATCCTCTGCGGCGTCCTCACCGGCGGCAAGTTCGGTCTTGATCTCCCGCTCCCGTCGGACGGGCCGCAGCCCGGCGCAATCTCGCACTTCTTCGCGGCGTTCCGCATCGACGGATTCCGCGACCCCGCCGAGTTCAAGGCCGACATGGACACCGAGCTGCGCGCGTTCAAGGATTCCGCGAAGGCGCCCGGCCAGGACCGCATCTACGTCGCCGGCGAGATCGAACACGAGAAGACGCTCTACAACCGCGAGCACGGCGTCCCCGTCCACGTCAAAGTGTGGGACGGCCTCACCAAGCTCGCAAGCGAACTCCAGATCCCCTTCGAGATCGAGAAGCGCTAACGCCCCGTGTGACGCAGGGGACGACGACTACGTACGTACTTCCAGCTGCGTGGTGCAGCTGAGCCCGTTGCACGTCGCCGGAATGTAGCGCAATTCGAGGAACGCGCGCACGATCGCTTCGCGCTGCGAGAGGTCGTCGGCGGCGATGAGGGTCACTGCGGTTGCGTGGCCGTCCTCGTCCACCTCGACGCGGACGGTGACGTGACCGAACTTCGCGCGGAGCGCGTCGATCGATCCGGGCATCGCGCGCGCGGGCCAGCTCTCACCGAGATTCCCGATCCCCGCCGCACGGGCCGCGACCGATGTCACCGCCGGCGGGAGACTTGGTGACGGGGTCGGCTCCGGTGTCGCCGGCGGTTCCGTCGGCGTGACGGGGCGCGGGAGCGCAGCCGGGACGGCGAGTGCAAGGTTTGCGTCGCGGCGTTCGACCATCGGTTTTCCCGCCGGCCGCGGCTTCGTCACCGCGATGTCGCGCTGCGGCTCCGGGGCGACCCGACGGCGCGGGGGCGGGGTCGGGCCGTGCCGCGGACGAGCGGGACGACTACTGGTGCGACGCGGGGGCGGCCGGTGTTCGATCGTGATTCGGCGCGCGGCCACCGTTCGTTCGTCGGGCTGGAGGGTGGAGAATGTGACGCCGGCCAGCGTTGCGACCAGGGAAAGCACACACAGGTGGAGCGCGATCGATGCGGCGATCGCGCTGCGGTCGCGCCATCGAGACGAGGCGTCTGGCTGCATCGCGCTGGGATCGCCCAACTGCGACAGCGAGCGACCCGCAACCTTTTACCCGTCGCCGGGGGCTTAGGGGATTTCGATGGGTCGCGAAACCGAAATCGTCCTCTACCAGGCGGAGTGGTGCCCCTACTGCGCACGCGTGCGCAAGAAGCTCACCGACCTGCTGCTGGACTACAAGATCGTCAACGTGCCGCACTCGCATGCCGAGCGCGACATCGTCAAGCAAGTCTCCGGACAGACGAGTATCCCGGTGCTCGTCGACGGCGCCGTCGTGCTCGACGACGACGACGACATCATCCCGTATCTCGACAAGACGTACGGACGTCAGCAGAAAGCAGGCTGACGCGGGTTACTCGGCGGGAATGTTGGCCGGCATCGCTGCACCTTTGCGGCGTCTGGGCAGCACGAACACGAGCGGCAGCAGCACGAAGGTGAGCGCGCCGAGCGCCCACTGACAGTCGGCGTACGCCATCGTCGTTGCCTGTTGCTGGATCAGGAAGTACATGTTCGTCAGCGCTGCCGACAGGCTGTGCGTTCGCTCCGCGAGGATCTGCAGCGCAGGGTTGGCGGCGTTCGCGCTCGACGCGAGCACGGTCTGATGGAACGCCTCCCGTCGAGCGAGCAGCGTGATGAGCCCGGCCGTTGAGAACGAACCGCCGAGTTGAAGGGCGAGACTTTGGAACGCGGTCGCCTTCGACACGGCGTCCGGCGGCACCGCGCCGAGTACGGCGATCGAGAGCGGCGTGAAGATCAAGGCGAGACCGATCCCCGCCATGACCGCCGGACCCACCAGCGACGCGAAATCGTTTTGCGAGGTCGTGACGTACCCCAACCAGATCTGTGAAAATCCGACCAGTGAGAACCCGACGACGAGAAGGATGCGCGTGTCGACCTTACCCGAGCTTGCGACGCGCGCCGCGAACAGCGTGAGCAGCGCGATGAACGCGGCGCGCACGAAGATCAGCTCACCCGAGAGCGTCGCGGTGAAGCCGAGGACACCTTGCACGTATTGCGGGAGGATGACGGTCGCGCCGAACAGCACCGCACCGACCGCGAAGCCCAGCGAGCTTCCGGCGACGATCGCGCGATAGCGAAACGCGCGCAGATCGACGATCGGCCGCTTCGTTCCGTACAACTCCCAAAACACGAACGTGATCAGGCCGCCAGCCGACAGGAACCCGAACGTGCGGATCACGGGGTCCGCAAACCAATAGTTCCGCTGCCCCTCGTCGAGGATGTACTGCAGCGAACCCAAGCCGAGCGCGAGCAGGCTCAGCCCGAGCGCGTCGATCGGGATCGGGTGCGGCTCGTTGGGATTGCGCATCATCGCGAGGACGATCAGCGCTGCTGCGATCCCCGGCACGATGTTGATGTAGAAGACATAGTTCCAGGAGACGTTGTCGGTCAGCCATCCGCCGATCGTCGGACCGACGGAAGGCCCGACGAGCGCGCCGAGCGCGAAGACGGCTTGCGACGCGCCGAGCAGATGACGTGGGAAGGTGTCGCGTAGCGCAGCCTGTCCCGTCGCGACCAACCCGCCGCCGAAGAGCCCCTGCACGACGCGCCAGATGATCAACTCGTTGATCGAGCCGGAGAGCCCGCAGAACACCGATGCGATGGTGAACCCGATGATCGCCGTGGAATAGTACTGCCGCCGCCCGAAGCGCGCTTGCAGCCACGGCGTGAGCGGGATGACGATCACCGCCGAGATGATGTAGCCGGTGACGACCCACGCGCCCTCGTCCTGGGACGCGCCGAGGTTACCCTGGATCGTCGGGAGGGCGACGTTGACGATCGTGGTGTCGAGCGTCTGCATCAGCGTCGCGGCCATGATCCCGATCGTGATCACAATCAGCCGGGTGCCGTGTTCGGAGACGTCGCGGGCGGCAGGTACGGCTACAGCGGACATCGTTGAGATTCTCTTGCTACCCGCATGCGAAGGCAACGGCGGCGCCGGCAGCGGTTGCAAGGAAGTTGACGACGTCGTTCGAGATGCCTGCGACGCCGCGAATCAACCGGGTAGGCGCTCCGCACACGTGCGGCTGCGTCTCACAGCTGCGTTCGCACGCGTCGCACCAACGAAGCTCCTGCGCCGTCGCGCCGAGCGCGGAGTCGACCAGAGCGCCGGCAACGCCCCCGACGAGAACGCTCACCCCCAAGCCCGCCACCGCGGCGAGCAGCAGTGCACCAGCAACCTCGGCGAGCGTCCCGGCGAGCGTGATGCCGCCGGAGATCCCCGTCGCAACCGGCCGGAGCGTGAGGATCGATCGCGGGCGCTGCTTGGCAAGCGTGCCGATCTCGGTCCCCCACGTGTCGGCGGCCGCGGCCGCATACGCACCGGCGAACGCGACCGCCCAATGGACGTCACGCGTGAGCGCCCACATCAGGGCGCAGACCGTCGCGATCCCGCCGTTCGCGAACACTTGCATCGCGTCGCGCGGGCCCTGTTTGCCAATGTCGACCAGCGCCTTCTTGCGCACGCGTCCGACCCGCGACAACGCGACCGCCGGGATGAAGAACGCGAGCAGCACGAACGTGAACGGGAGCGTTCCGGTCGCGTATGTGATCGTCCCGACGACGAACGCCGCGATCGCACCGTCGTGCGAAAGCGCGTGCGCCCGCACTGCGATCAGCGCGATGGTACCCGCAACGATCGCACCGACGAGCAGCGACTCCATCGTCGTAGCGGCCCGTCAGGCCGTGGCCGTCGTCCCGAGCGCGTCGAGCAGTCCGTCGACGGTGAAGGCGTCGGCCACGACGTCGACGCGGATCCCCGCGTCGCGCGCCGCGGCGGCGGTAATCGGCCCGATACACGCGACCGTCTTGGTGACGAGCACGCGCTGCGCGGCTGGAACGTTCTCGAGGAATCCGGCGACCGTGCTCGCGCTCGTGAACGTGACGATATCGGCGCGCTCGGCCTTGGCGGCGAGCTCGGGATCGTCGATGCTGCGCGTCTTGTACGCCGCGACGACGTCGACGACGCGCCGCTGCTCACGTAGGGTCTGCGGCAGCACCTCGCGCGCCTCTTGCGCGCGGTAGAGCAGGATGCGTTCGCCGGGCTGCGTGCGCGCAAGCAGTGCGTCGGCGACCGCCTCGGCGACGTACGTTGCCGGAACCAGATCGACGCGCAGACCGTGCGCCGCGAGTCCCTCGGCCGTCTTCGGTCCGATCGTGGCGAGCTTGACGTCGCCGAGCGCGCGCGCGTCGCGGCCGAGCTCGCCGAGGCGATCGAAGAACGCGTCGACGCCGTTGCGGCTCGTGAAGACGAGCCAATCGTACGTGCGCACGCGTGCGACCGCGTCGCGTGCCGCGGCCTCATCGTCGGGCGGGCCGATCGCGATCGTCGGCGCGACGATCGGCTCCGCGCCGACCTCCCAGAGCTGCTGTGCGAAATCGTCGGCGTGTTGCGCGGGACGCGTGACCAGCACGCGTTTGCCGAACAGCGGCTGGGCGTCGAACCAGCGAATGTGCTCGCGTTCGCGCACGACGTCGCCGATGACGACGATCGCCGGCGCGCCGATCCCCGTGCGTTCGACCTCGTCAACAACGGTCTCGATCGTCGCCGTCAGCACGCGCTGCGCCGGTTTCGTTCCCTCGTGCACGATCGCGATCGGCGTGTCGCCGGGCAAGCCGTTCGCGCGCAGCTCGGCGACGATCGCGGCGAGGTTCCCCATCGCCATCAAGAAGATCGTCGTCGCTTTACGGTTCGCGAGCTTCGCGAAATCGAGCGACGAGTATCCCTTGGTGGGATCTTCATGTCCGGTCGCGATCGTGAACGCGGTGTTCCAATCGCGATGCGTCACCGGAATCCCCGCGTATGCCGGCGCGGCGATCGCCGACGTGATCCCGGGAACGATCTCGAACGGGACGCCGGCCTCGGCGAGTGCCTGCGCTTCTTCGCCGCCGCGCGCGAACACGAAGACGTCGCCGCCCTTGAGGC
>CAZABL010000011.1:52056-59978 GCA_964483365.1 uncultured bacterium | reverse complement strand
TCGGTGACAGCCATGAGAGCGTCCCTCGCGTTCCGGGGCGGGCGGCCGCGACCCTTGTCCGGGAGGGTTCCGATCTGGTACACTCCCGCTGTTATGGCCAAGCGATGCGATGTGTGCGGCAAGGGTCCCATGGCCGGGAACAACGTCAGCCACGCAATGAACAAGACCAAGCGGCGGTGGCTGCCGAACCTGCAAGCCGTCCGCATTGACGACCGCGGCACGCACCGTACTGCCCGCGTCTGCACGAACTGCCTGCGCAGCAAGCGGGTCAAGCGAGCCGGCGTCTAGCCAGGGCGCTCCTGCCCGATCTCCAAAGCCGCGCTCATCGAGCGCGGCTTCTTCATGTTTGGGGGGAGACGTATGAGTCAGGAGCAGCTGTGGCCCGCGGCGTCGGTCGGCGTCGCCGTCTTGGCCTTGATCGCGTCGTCGGTTCTCCTCGCACGGCAGGCGCGACACATGGAGAGCGAGCGCAACGCGCTGGCGATCCTCGAGGCGGTCAAGCGTCTGACCGATCCGATCTTCATCGACGTGTTCGGGCGGCTGGCCGATCTCGATGAGCGCTATCCCACGGACGACGATATTCGGCAGCGCTATCGCGGCTCGCAGGACGAGCGCGACATCTTGACGGTTGCGGCGTACTTCGAGACGATCGCGTGCTTGGCGAGGCGTCGGGTTCTGGACCCTTCGCTGATCGTCGACGCGGTGGGGCTCGGCTTGCGGCGACGATGGTCGACGATACGCAATTTCACACTCCGCCGCCGGCGGATCGAGAACAACGATGGAATCGCCGAGAATTTCGAGTGGCTTGCGATGTACAGCGCGTGGTGGAAAGACGTCGGGCGCCCTGCACGCGATCCCAACTACGATCCGCGACAGTTCGCAGGCGTCGAACTCACGACGTGAATCTAGTAGCGAATTTGGTTTGTGGGGGGCGCGAACTTGAGTCGCGCCCCTTCGCCGTCCTTGGACGCGATCGGGGCCGACGTCACGCCGAACTTCTCGGCATAGCGCGCGACGAGCTCGTCGCTCATGTACGGGAGCGGCTTGAAGAGGTCGAGCGCGGCGACGGGATCGACGGTCGCGGCGCCGTAACCGGTCGTTCGTTCGACGGAGAGTGATGCGAGCGCGGTACCCAGGAGCGTCGCGGCCCAGGGGCTGGCGCCCGCCGCGAGCAACGCGGCGACGCCGCCGGCGAGGACGTCTCCGGCGCCGTAGCCCGGGAACGTCGTGTGCAGCGGCGTGCTCATCTTCTCGTAGACGTAGCCGTTCGAGAAGATCGTGGTGGTCGAACGCCGCGCGGTGTCGCGCGTGAACGAGGTGACGATCACCGTCTGCGGACCGAGCGCAGCGAAGCCGTCGAGGAAGGTGCGTTCGTTCGCGCCTTGATTGCGCGTGAGGTCGAGCAGCACTTCGGCCTCGAAGCGATTCGGCGTCACGACTTGCGCGCGCGGCAGGAGCAGATCGCGAATCCGCCGCGCGGTTTCGACCGGGACGAATAAGCCTTTCTCGTAGCTGCCGAGCACGGGATCGAGCACGAGCAGGCCGTGATAGTTCTGCACTGCTTGCGCGAGCTCGTCGACCTGATCGGGATGCGCGAGGTACCCGACGAGCAGCACCGCAGGGTCGCGCGAGATGACGAAGTCGACGCCGCGCCGGAACTCGCGCGCGTCAACCGCGACGGTCATGCGTCCCTCGACGCCACCGCGTGCGCTCGCGTACGCCGTCGGTGCGCTCGCAGTACGGACGCGTACGCGATGGGCGATCGCCGTTACGGCCTCGTTGCCGAGAAATCCGAAGCCGACGCTGTTTTGGATCGAACCCAGGAGTGGATACGCGCGCTGTCGCTCGTCGTTGTTCACCGAACGTGGTCCCAACCGGAAGGGGCGAGTGCCTCACCGTTGGCGAGGCGAACGCCCGCTCCCTCGGTCACCGTCCCGACGCGGAGCAGCGGGCGGCCGAAGCGTGCCTCAAATCGCGTCGCGAGATACCGAAAACCACGCTTGTCGACGGCGACGAGCAGCTCGAAGTCTTCACCGCCGTCGAACGCGTAGCGCTCCGGATCGTCGCCGACCTGCGCCGCAACGGCGCGTGCGCCGTCGTGGACGGGGACCGTTTCGATCACCGCTGCTGCGCGCGACGCCGCGCAAAGACGCGAAAGATCGGTCGAAAGGCCGTCGGAAGAGTCCATCATCGCGTGGACATGACGCGATGCGCCCAACCAGCGACCCTCGGCGAGTCGCGGTTCCGGCCGGCGATACGCGGCAAGCACCTCGGCGAATGCCGGATCCGTCGCGAGATCGGGGCGATCGCGCAACACGCGCAGGCCCGCGTAGCTCCCGCCAAGCGGTCCTGTGACCGCGATCACATCGCCGGTGCGAGCGCCGTCGCGGGTCTTGAGGTTCGATGCGCGCACCTCGCCGACGACCGTCAGCGCAAGCGTGATCGACGGTGCACGCGTTACATCGCCGCCCGCGATCGCGCAGCGCGTCCGTTTCGCGAGTGCGGCCATCCCGTCATAGCACGCGAAGAGCCACGCCGGATCGGTCCCGGGCGGGAAACCGAGCGCGACCGTCGCGAGCACCGGCCGGGCACCCATCGCGGCGACGTCGGACAGATTCGCCGCGAGCGCACGGTGCCCGACGTCCTCTGCACTCATCAGCTCGCGCGCAAAGTGCACGTCCTCGACGAGCGCGTCGGTCGTGACGACGCTGCGATTGTTGCGGTTCGGCTGCCACACCGCCGCATCGTCGCCGATTCCGACGAGAATATTCGTCGACGCAACTTCTTCTAAGCGTTCCGCCAGCGCCGCGACGAGTTGATCTTCCGTCACCCCCCGTCACCCTGAGCTTGTCGAAGGGCATCGCGCGTTAGCATGAAGAACTTCAATACGACGCCGCATCTCACGAATCACTTCGGCCGGATCCGCGGCGTCGAACACGCTACTTCCCGCAACCAACACATCAGCGCCGGCTTCGACTGCGCGCTCGAGATTTGCGAGGCCGATTCCGCCGTCGACCTCGATTTCGCAGGACGGATTACGTTCGTCGAGCAGCGCGCGGACTTCGGCGACTTTGACGAGTGCGCGGTCGATGAAGCGCTGTCCGCCGAAGCCGGGATTCACGCTCATCACCAGGACGCGATCGATGTCTTCAACGAGGTCGACGAGCATCGTTGCCGGCGTTCCGGGATTGATCGCGATCCCGGCCTTCGCGCCGATCTCGCGCAGGTGTTGCAGCAAGCGGTGCTGGTGCGGCGTCGCCTCGTAGTGGAAGGTGATGCAGTCGGCGCCGGCTTCACGGAAGGCGTCGACGTACTTCTCCGGCTCGACGATCATCAGGTGACAGTCGAACGGAAGGCGGGTGAGCTTGCGCAGATCGGCGACGATCTTCATCCCCCACGTCAAGTTGGGAACGAAGCGTCCGTCCATCGAGTCCAGGTGAAGTTCGTCCGCGCCGCCCTCCTCGACGACGCGGATCTGCGCCGCGATGTCCGCAAAATCGGCGGAGAGGAGCGATGGCGCGATCTTCACGCGGCGCGTGCTCATAGCTTGAACGGCGTCGCTTTGGGTCCCGGGGTCGGTGGCGGCGGCAGCGGCGGCTCTTTGCCGATGATCGTCTGGTTGAGCAGCTCGTTGTTGATGTACGTGTCGACTTCGGCCGTGCCGACGGCGGTGACGTTGAGGTCGACCTTCTGCCCGCCTTGCGCGTAGCCGTTGTAGACGTTCCACACGCCGGTGTCGTCGCGCACCTCGACGCGCACGTTCGCCGCATCCTTGCGCGCGGGAACGGTCGTTGCGACGTGGACCTGACGGACGAGATAGCCGTACTCGCCGGGACCCGCGCTCACTTGCAGCGACACCTCCTCGAACGGGTCGATCTGCGCGCCGGGGCCGGGATTTTGCCGCACGATCGTGCCGCGCGGCGGCGCCGACGGACCGAACGGCGTCCAGATGATCTGCCCGAGGTGGACGCGGTTCTTCTGCGCGAGATCGCGCGCGTCGTCGATGAACTTCCCGGTGAAATCGGGGACGCGCACGTTCGTCGGCGGCCCTTTGCTCAGCACGAGCGCGACCTTCGACCCCTCGCGCACGTTGGAAAGCGGCGTTGGGTCCTGCATGACGACGTAGTTCGCCGGGACGTCGTCGTTGGCGACGATCGTGGTCTTGTCGAGCTGCAGCTTGAGGCGGTTGAGGTCGAGCGACGCGTTGCGCAGCGACTCGTAGCGCAGATCGGGCATCGGGAAGATCGTCACGCCCGACGAGATGATCAGCGAGACTTGCCGGCCGGCGCGCACGTGGGCACCCGCGATCGGCTGCTGGCTCATCACCGTGTCTTTCGGCAACTTATCCGAGGGCTGCGTTGCGACGACAACGCAGTGCAGCCCGAGCCGAGAGCACTCGCTGACCGCATCGCTTTGCGTCTGTCCGCTGAACTCCGGAACGAGCACGCTCTGCGCAGTTGGCCCGAAAAAGTCTTTGATCGAACGGCCGAACCAGACGGTCACGCCGACCGCGAACGCGAGGGCGAGCGCGAAGAACCAGTCACGATCGAGCATCGACGCCAACCCGCCGCGTCGTGAGCTCGTTCGGACCTCGGCACCCTCGGAATGCGTCAAGCGAGCGCCTCGAGCTGCGCTTCGTCGAAGTCGGCGTTGCTGTAGACGCGCTGCACGTCCTCGTGCTCCTCGAGCGCGTCGAGGAACGTGAGCACCTTCTCGGCATCCTCGCCATTGGGTCGCGCGCTCTGCGTCGCCTCCATCGCGAGCTGCGCCGAGAGCACGCGCACGCCGGACGCCTCGAGCGCGTCCTTGACCGCCACCAGCGCTTGCGGCTCGGTCACAACCTCGGCCGGCTCACCCCAGCGCACGTCGATGACGCCGTCGACCAGCGCCTTCTCGGTCAACGCGTCCTCAGTCAGCCCCTGCGGCGAGACTTCGACGACGCCGTGCGACGCGAACATCCAGCCGACGCTCCCGGTCTCACCGAGATTTCCGCCGTTGCGGCTGAACAAAAAGCGCAGCTCCGACGCGGTGCGGTTGCGGTTGTCGGTCGCCGCGTCGACGATGACCGCGATCCCGGCCGGACCATACCCTTCGTAACGAATTTCCTCAATCTCGCGCTCGCCGGCACCGCCGCTCGCGCGCGAGATCGCGCGCTTGATGTTGTCCTGAGGCATGTTGTTCTCGCGCGCTTTGTCGACCGCCATCTTCAGCCGATAGTTGGCCTCCGGATCGGGCGACCCGTTCTTCGCGGCGAGAATGATCTCTTTCGAAAGCTTCGTGAAGAGCGCGCCGCGTTGAGCGTCGACCTTACCCTTCTTGAGCTTAATGTTATGCCACTTCGAGTGTCCAGACATAGTTTAAATAATCCAGTGCGGAAGCCACATGCGAGCGTTCCACTCGTTCCACGTTACATGCTGGCCCGCGAGTACGGGATAGAAATAGATGAACGCGACGAGGACGACGAGCAAGAAGACGCCGACGACGTATTTACCCCAGGTCCAGCGTGCATTCCAGATTCGCTGCAGCACGATCGTGTCGGCGAGCAGAATGATCGCGTCGTTCGGATAGAAGTGATACTCGAACATCAGACGCGGTGAGTGCGCCCACGGGAGCCACTGCAGCAGGTAGGCGATCCCGAGCAGCGCGTAGCCCTTGTTGCGCTCGCGCCAGGCGAGGTAGCCGACGATCGGAACGGTCGCCAGCCCCAGCCACCACGAGAACGGGTTGGGCAGCGCGAGGATCTCGGCGACGCAGCAGCCGTTCGGATCGGCGGTGTTGTGCCGTAGGTCGGTCCAGAAGTACGAGATCGGCTTGAGGAGCAGCGGCCATTGCCACCACTGCGACGCGTACGGATGCGTCGCGACGAGCGTCGAGTGATAGCGGTACATCGCGTGCTGCATCGCGACCATGTCGTCGAAGCCGTGATGCCCGCCGGTTTGCGCGGTGAACAGGAAGTACGGGATGTACGAGAGCGTGTAGACGACGCCGCCGACGACGACGATCGATGCGATGAGCAGGTCGACCGGGACGCCGAACGGATTTCCGTAGAGCGCGGGCCGTTTGAGGAAGCGCTGTCCAAAGACGAGCGCCGCGACGAACCACACGATCCCGATGTCGAAGAGATCGCTCCACTTCGAGTCGGCGGCGAACGCCGCTGCGAACGCAAGGACGATCCACCAGATGCGTGCGTCGCGCGCCCGGGCCGGCGTTCCGGCAAGATCCGCGGTTCCGTCGGCTCGGTAGACCGCGGTCCCCGCGGGCGTCGCGTAGGTGAGCGTTCCGTCACGCGCGATCGTCCGGCGCAGCTCGTCGTCGCCGTCCGTGAATTTCCCGTCGGGATCGAGCGTACGAATGTGCAGCGCGCCCTCGCTCGTGCGCACGCGCGTCCCTTCGGCGTACGACGTCTCCGTCGCGACGCGCTCCAAACGCGGGACGACGACGAGGCGCGCGATCAGCCAGAACACCGTCAGAACGTAGAGTCCCATGACGATCGCCGACCACATGATCGACGGCGGCCAGTCGCGCTGCGCCAGCTCGTGCGGACCCAGGTACGGCGTCGCCGCCGCGAGGGCGAGTGCGACGAGCGTGCCGATCCCCATCGTGACGCCGAGCCCCGTCCGGGCCGCACGCGTCTGCGGAACGTCCCGTAGCGCGATCCCGCTGGAGATCCACAACCGATAGAACGCGTAGAGCGTGAGGAGACCGAAGAACGCGACCGTGATCTCCGGCGTTGCGATCCGCGACTGCACGTAGTGAAAGCCGTCGAAGACGAGCAGAAACGCGGCGACCGACGCAAATAGCGTCGACGACGTCAACCGCTTCGCAAAGGCGTACAGCAGTCCGACGGTCAGCGCGCCGACCACGACATTCAAAAAGCGCCAGCCGATCCCGGTGTCACCGAGCCCGTGCAAACCGCCGAACAGCAGCATCGACGCGGTGATCAACAGCTTGGTGAACGGCGGATGCGTGAACTCGAACGGCCCCCACCCGCTGACGTCGAGTCCCTTGAGGTACTCCTCGCCGGCGCGCGGATAGTAGATCTCGTCGAAGTACCGCTCGGCGGGATACTGCACCCACATCACGCACAGCACGAACGAGACGAGGGTGAACCCGGCGGCGAGCAGCCAATCCAGGCGCGTCATCGCCGCAACACCCTCGCGCGGATCGAACCACGAGCGCGCTTTGGCCAGCCACGCTTCCAAGCGCGACGCGTCACTCGGCGCGCCCGCTACGCCGGCGCCGGCAGTCGCCGGGACCGTCCCGCCCAGATAGCGATACGCGAGCCACGCGAACAGCAGGCAGTTGGCGAGTGCCGCGGGGTGCGAGATCGCCGGCCACAGATTCGTCGCGTCGACGCCCGGCGTCTTCGCCTCGACGGCGGTCTGATAGGCGAACGAGTACGCGAGGTTGAGGAACATCGTCACGGTCAGCGTGACGGCCGACCAGAATCCGGTCCGCCCGAACGCGACCAGCGGCATCGCCAGCAAGAACGCGCCATAGACGTAGCGCTCGTGCATCCGGGTCGCCAGGACGAAGAACGCGAGCGCGCAGAGCATCGCGCCTTCGAGCAGCGCGCGCTCGTCGCGACGCTGCAGGTACGCGCCGACGATCAGCGCCGACGAGGCGAGGACGAGCGCAACGCCCCACAGCGAGAGCGGGCCGGCGGCGAGTCCGAAGAGGTGCAGCGCTTGCGTGTCGGGCTGCCAGAACGGATAGCGCAGCGCGTACAGGTTGAACGCGTTGACCGAGTTGTACGGGTAGACGGTGGAGCCGTAGGCGTAACGCTGCAGCAGCCAGCTGAAGACGGCGACGGGGTTCGCGGTGCCGTGGAAGAGCGCGCCGGAGAGGAACGCGAGCACGAGCGCAGCGATGACGCCGCAGCTGGTCCCCACCAAGCGACGCATGCGCGACGCGGCATCAGG
>CAZABL010000011.1:0-51956 GCA_964483365.1 uncultured bacterium | reverse complement strand
AGGCGAGCAACAGCAGACCGATCGTGGCGGCTTGCGGTTTGATGAGCAACGAGAACGCGAACGCAAGCCAGGCCCACGTCAGGCGCGGCACGGTCTTGGCGGGATCGTCGTTCGAACGCAGCACAAGGTAGAGCGCGAGCAGCACCAGACCCCACGAAACCGAGTCGACCTGTCCCCAGTACGAGGAGACGTAGATTGCGGCGGGGTTGAGCGCGACCAGTGCGGCCGCGAGCAGCGCGACCGAGGGCGCAGCGTAACGGCGCGCGATCGCATAGACGAGACCCGCGTCGACGAGATCCATCGCGATCGCGGGGAGCTTCACCAGATCGCGCAGCGTGCTCCAGCCGTGCGCGGAGTCGTTCGCCGCGCCGGGCAACAGCGGATAGATGTGCCCGAGGACCCACAGCACGAGAAAATAACCGGGCGGGTAATCGGCGAAGTTCGCCTTGGCGTAGAACTGCCAGGGCGGATTCTGCATCAGGGTCAGCGTCCACGACTCGAACGCGGCGATGTCGTTATGGAAGCCGTCGCTGCCCAAGAACAGCAGCCGCAGCACGAGGCCGATCCCCAGCACCCACCACAGCGGCGCCAAGCCAGCTCGCGCCGTCACCGCCGACGCGAACGAAGAACGCGCGGACGCGTTCACGCCAGCCGCCGAAGCGCCGCGCCGAAGAAGGCGCGCACGCGGCCGCTGCGGTCGATCCCGCGCGTCGCAGCCACGGCTTCCGCCGCATCGAGCTCGGCACCGGCGGCGGCGAGGGCCGCGTCGCGGGCGCCGAGACGATCGAGCGCCGCGACGGTCGCGGCAACGTCTTCTTCACACAGCGCGCTGCCGTGCGCGTACGCGCCGGCGATCGTCTCGCGCGCTTCGGACGGCGGGCCGCCAAGCGCCCAGACGACCGGGAAGGTCCACTTGCGTTTCGCAAGGTCGGCGCCGCACGGCTTGCCGGTCGTCGCCGAGTCGCCCCAGGTGCCCAGGACGTCGTCCTCGATCTGGAACGCGACGCCGTACGCGCGACCGAGGCGCGCATACGCCGCGGCGCGCTCGGGGCCGGCACCGGCCGCCAAGGCGCCGAGCTCGCACGCCGCGCCGAAGAGCGCGGCGGTCTTCCCGCCGATCATCGCTCGGTAGTCGTCCATGGTCACGCGTGGTTCGGTTTCGAACGCGATGTCGCGTCCCTGCCCGGCGCACATCGCCAGGTGGGCGTCCAGCAGCGCCCGGCTCATCGCGATCGTCCGGTCCGGCGGTCGGTTCGCCGACCCGTCGAGCAGCGCGAGATAGGCGACCGCACACAGTGCATCGCCGGTGTTGATCCCGTGCGCCAGGCCGAACCGCGACCAGACAGTCTCCCGTCCGCGCCGGAGGCGATCGCCGTCCTGGATGTCGTCGTGGATCAGCGAGAACTCGTGGATGACCTCGACGGCGATCGCGGCATCGATCGCGTCGTCGTAGGGGGCGCCCTCTTCTTCCGCGACCTCGAGGACGAGGCGCGAGCGCAGGCGCTTGCCGCGGCGCGCCTCGCCGAATCCGAAGTGGTAGCGGATCTGCTCGGCGGCCGGGGACAGGACGTCAAAACGGCTGACCGCTCGTTCGAGAGCGGCCTCGAGGCTATCGAGGGCTGGCGGCGAGTGCATCCATCCGGTCCGCTACCTGGTCGACGAGCCAGCCGGGCGTCGAGGCGCCGGACATGAGACCGGCGGTACCGACCCCTGCGAACCACGTGGGTTGAAGCTCGTCGGGACCCTCGATGTGATAGGCGCGCGCGCCGTTCATCGCGGCCAGCTCGGCGAGATGCTTGGTGTTCGCCGACGTCTTGCCGCCGACGACGACCATCACTTCGACCTCCTTGGCAAGGACCTCGACCTCACTTTGGCGGTTCTTCGTGTCGGTGCAGATCGTGTTGACGGCGCGGACTTCGTAATACTTCTCGCTCAGCTTACGCACGATGTCGGAGAAGCCCGGTCCGTTCCACGTCGACTGCACGACGACGCCGACCTTGCTCGCGCGTGGGAGCGCGTCGATGTCGGCGACGCTCTGGATGCACCATGCGCCGGGAACGTGCGAGAGCGTCCCCTTCACTTCCGGGTGACTTGCGTCGCCGACGACGATGATCTTGTAGCCGTCGTTGCGCAGCTTCTCGGCCTGCACGTGGATCTTCGTAACCATCGGACACGTCGCGTCGATGATCGTCAGACCGCGTTCCTGCGCGCGTTCGTACACCTCGACCGGGAGGCCGTGCGCGCGCACGAAGACCGTGCCGGTCTCGACGTCCTCGATCGAGTTCGCGTTCTTGAGGCCCTTGGCTTCGAGCTGCGCGACCATCTGCGGATTGTGAACGACATGGCCGAGCGTCGTCACGTCTCCGCCCAACCGATCGACCGCCTCTTCGGCTTTCTGAACCGTGATGGCGACGCCGAAGCAGAACCCTTGGGTCTTGGCCCGCTTGATGATCACCGAATGCTCTCCTCGAGCGTACGAATCCGCTGCATGATCTCCGTCGTCCACTTCTCCAGATCGTCCCCTTCCGCTTGCCGGTTCCGCGTCACGTGGAACGGTTTGCCGAAAACGACGGTGATCGGGTGACGCAGCCGCAGGCGCCGCGTCCCCACGATCGCCGCTGGGACGACCGGGACGCCGGAGGCAGCGGCCAGGAATGCGGCCCCGCCCTTGATCGCGTTGTCGCCGCCGACGTTGCGGCCCCCCTCCGGGAAAACGCCGACGCACCGGCCTTCCTTGAGCATCCGCAGCGAGGCGCGCAGCGCCGCCGTGCCGCCTGCCTGCCGATCGACGGAGAAGGCGTTGAGGTGGGAGATGACCCAGCCCAGGACCGGCATCGCGAAGAGCTCCTTCTTCGCCATGTACGAGACCGGACGCGGCATCGAGACGCCGAGCACCGGCGGGTCGAGGTTCGAGATGTGGTTCGCGGCGACGATCAAGCCGCCCTCACGTGGGACATTCTCGACGCCGACGATCCGCAAACCGAACGCAACGCGCACGATCGTCTCGACGAGGGCGTGCGCGACGTCGTAAAAGGTCACGCGCGCGCTGCTTCCATCAAGTCGCGCATTCGCGAGACGACCTCTTCGGGCTGCAGCTCGGTGGAGTCGATCGTGACCGCGTCGGCTGCGGCGCGCAGCGGCGAGGTGGCGCGGTTCATGTCGAGCCGATCGCGTTCGACGATCTGCGCACGCACCTCGTCGAACGGGACGTCGAGACCGCGTTCGTGGAACTCGGCTTGGCGGCGCCGCGCACGTTCATCGATCGACGCCGTCAAGAAGAATTTGTGGCGCGCGTCGGGGAGCACGACGGTGCCGATATCGCGGCCGGCCATGATGACCGGGCCGTTCCGCGCGATCTTGCGCTGGCGCTCGACGAGCTCTGCGCGGATCCCGGGGAGCGCCGCGACGGTCGAGACGGCCGCGGCGACGTCGGGATCGAAGAGCCGCTCGCCCATCTCGTGACCGTCGATAAGGACACGGTAGCCGTGCGGCGCGCTGCGGTCGTTGAGGATCGTGATCTCGTGGTGCACGAGCATCGCGAGCAGACCGGCCTCGTTGTCGAGGTCGACGCCGTTCATCAGCGCAAGATATGCGACGGAACGGTACATCGCACCGGTGTCGAGATAGAGCCGCCCGCTCTCCGCGGCAAGCAACTGTCCGCACAAGGTCTTCCCGGAGGCGACCGGGCCGTCTATCGCAACGTGATCATTCATGAGGCGGCGGCACCTGAGTTTTCGCTCAGCGGGCACCCTCCTGTTCCCGACGAAGATCAGCGTCGATGCGTCCGCCCGCGGTCCATGATCGGTCCGCCCTCGCGCCGCCGCACGATGCACTGCATCGGACCGGCATCGCGGTACGCGGAATCTTTGCACTCGTCCTCGGTGTGCTTGCCTTGTGGAAGCCCGGGATCACGACGACCCTCGTTGTCGCCTTCGCGATCTTCGCGTTCGCCGACGGGGCGATCCGCATCGTGCTCGCGCTGCGCGGCGTTCGCAGCGACCCGCTGTGGTCGGTGCATTTCCTTGCCGGCGTGGCCGGCATCGTCGTCGGCGTCGTCGTCCTGCGAATCGTCCGCGGGCTGATTGCACTGACGTGGAGCCTCGCCGAGTGGACCGCGGTGGTCGGATTCCTCTCGCTCGTCTTCGCCGCGATCGCGTGGAAACGGCTCCACGACGCCTGGTTGTGGGCGTTGGGAGGGGTGCTGTTGATCGCGTTCGCGATCATCCTGCTCGTCGCCACAGTAGGCGGCGTAAAGGCGACCGGCTACGCGGTCGGGATCTTCGGTCTGCTCTACGGGATCGTCTCGCTCGTTATTGCGGCGCGACCACAGCGTGCCAGGCCGCTGGCACCGTAACAGCGCACCGTAGCCCGGTGGCAAAAGCCAAGACGGTTCACTATTGCACGGCGTGCGGGTTCGAGTCGCCGCGCTGGCTGGGACGTTGCCCGTCGTGCGATGCGTGGAATACGTTCGAGGCGGCGCCGGTCGTGAAGGCCGGCGGCCCGCGCGCGACCGCGACACCGCTGCGCCTTGCCGGACCGCTTGCGCTCGACGCGATCGAGGAGACGCGGATCGCGCGGCGGCGCACGGGGATGCGCGAGTTCGATGCGCTGCTCGGCGGCGGGGTCGTGCCGGGGAGCCTCGTGCTGCTGGGCGGACCGCCCGGCGCGGGGAAATCGACGCTGTTGCTGCAGCTCGTCGACGCGCTCATGAGGCGCGACGCGCGCGCCGTCTACGTGTGCGGCGAGGAATCGGCGGCGCAGACGAAGCTGCGCGCGCAGCGCATCGACGCCGCGCCGTCGCTGCTCGTCTTCCCCGAGACGAACTTGCGCGCCATACTCGACGCGCTCGAGCGCGAACCGCCCGACGTCCTCGTCGTCGACTCAATTCAAACGATGTGGCTCCCCGAGGTCGAGTCGTTCGCCGGCAGCGTTTCGCAAATTCGCGATTGCACGCAGGTCCTGATGGCGTTCGCGAAACGCACCGGCTGCGCGACGTTCGTCGTCGGCCACGTGACCAAGGACGGCGCGATCGCCGGACCGCGACTCCTCGAGCATCTCGTCGACACTGTCTTGTACTTCGAAGGCGATCCCTCGGGTGAGTACCGCATCGTGCGCGCGTACAAGAACCGTTTCGGCGGGATCGACGAGATCTGCGTGTTCGCGATGGACGACCGCGGACTGCACGAGGTCGCCGATCCGTCGGCGCTCTTTCTGCACGGACGCGGCGCGCGTCCGAGCGGCTCGTGCGTCGTTCCAACGCTGGTCGGAACGCGCCCCGTGCTCGTCGAGATCCAGGCGCTCGTCGGCGAGGCCGCCTACGGCACGCCGCGCAGGCTTGCGGCGAACGTCGACTCCGCGCGTCTGGCGATGATCATCGCGATCCTCGAGCGCCGCGCCGGGATGGCGCTCGGCGGTCACGACGTGTATTGCTCCGTCGCCGGTGGCTTGCGCGTCGCGGAGACGGGCGCGGACCTGGGGATCGCGCTCGCGATCGCCTCGGCGTTCCGCGACGTTCCGCTCGCAACCGGGACCGTCGCCTTCGGCGAGCTTGGACTTTCGGGTGAGCTACGGACCGTCTCGCAACCCGCACGTCGTGCAGCCGAGGCGACCAAGCTGGGGTTCACCCACCCGATCGCGCCGGAGAACGCACGCGATCTCGCCGCCGCCATCCGCCTCGCTTTCGACTGAAAGGGTACTTTCGTCAAAGTGCCACTCCTCGAGCTCATCCCGCGCGACGTCCTTTTCGGCTATCCCGAACGAACCGCGCCCGCCATCAGCCCCGACGGGACCCGCATCGCATACCTCGCCCCCTCCGAAGGGGCGCTCGCCGTCTGGGTTCGGACGGTCGGTGCCGACGACGATCGCGTCGTGGCCGCCGATCCGGCGCGGCCGATCCGCACCGCACTGTGGGCACCCGACGGAAGCCGCGTTCTGTATCTGCAAGACGCCGGGGGCAACGAGAACTTTCACCTCTATGCGGCTGATCCGCGTGGCAGCGACGCGCCGGTCGATCTGACGCCGTATCCCGAGGTTCGCGTCGAGGTGCAGTCGATCGATCCGCATCGACCCGAACGCGTGTTGATCGCGATGAACAAGCGCGATCCGCGGCTCTTCGACGTCTACCACATCGACTTGCGCGATGGCGAGGCGGCGCTCGACACCGAGAATCCGGGCCAGTTCGTCGGCTTTGCCGACGACACGGAGATGCGCGTGCGCGCCGGCGTGGTCATGCGTCCCGACGCGAGCGGCGAGCTCTTCGTACGCGACACGGTCGACGCGCCGTGGCGTTCGCTCGCGACGTTCGACGCCGACGACGGGCTCCCCGAGCCGGTCGGCTTCACACCCGACGGCGCGGAGCTCTACGTGATCACCAGCGCCGGCGCCAACGCAGCGCGGCTCGTGCGCTACAACCTTGCCAGTGGCGCGTGCAGCGAGGTCGCCGGCGATGCGACGTACGACATCTCGCGCGTCGTCTTCTCGCCGAAGACGAAAACGCCGATCGCGGCATCGGTCGAGCGCGAGCGCCGTGAGTGGATCGTTCTCGACGATGCGTACGCACCCGACTTCGCGTCGCTGCGCGAGCAGATCCCCGGCGATCACGGGATCGACTCGATCGATCGCGACGATCGCATCTGGTTGATCTCGTCGAACGTCGACGCCGGGTCGCCGTCGTATTGGTCGTACGATCGCACGACGCGCCGCGCGACCAGACTGTTTGCGACACGCCCGGCACTCGAGCGCTATACGCTCGCCGCGATGACGCCGGTCTCGTTCCCCGCACGCGACGGCCTGACGCTGCACGGCTATCTCACGACGCCGGCCGGGGTCGAGCCGATGCGGCTGCCGGCAGTGATGCTCGTGCACGGCGGACCGTGGGCGCGCGATACCTGGGGCTACAACGGAACGGTGCAGTGGCTCGCCAACCGCGGCTACGCGGTGCTGCAGGTGAACTTTCGCGGTTCAACCGGTTACGGAAAAGCACATCTGAACGCCGGCGATCGCGAGTGGGCCGGGGCGATGCACACCGATCTGCTCGACGCGAAAGCGTGGCTCGTACAGCACAAGATCGCCGACCCGACCCGCGTCGCGATCATGGGCGGCTCGTACGGCGGTTACGCCGTTCTCGCTGCGCTCGCATTCGAGCCGCTCGCCTTCGCTGCGGGCGTCGACATCGTCGGGCCGTCGAATCTCAACACGCTCCTCGCCTCGATCCCGCCGTACTGGGAGACACAGCGCGCGACGTTCACACGACGGATGGGGGATACCGAAGCGTTCCTCGCGGCCCAGTCGCCGCTCCATCGCGCCAACGAGATCCGTGCGCCGCTCCTGATCGGTCAGGGCGCGAACGACCCGCGTGTGAAGATCGCCGAAAGCGATCAAATCGTCGCGGCGATGCGCGAACGCGAGCTTCCGGTGACGTACGTCGTTTTCGCCGACGAAGGGCACGGCTTCGCGCGGCCGGAGAACGCGAAACGCTTCAACGCTGCGGTCGAGCGCTTCTTGGCCGATAACCTCAATGGGCGCGCGCAGCCGGCCGCGCCGGAGGAAGCGATCGAGGGGTTTTTGCGATAGCACACGAGTTCGAGATCGTGCCCAACGTCAGCGAAGGGCGCGATCCCGCCGTGATCGACGCGTGTGTCGCCGCGATGGCTGCCGAGGGCGCCCGTGTCGTTCACCGGACCAGCGATCCGGCCCACCATCGCAGCGTGATCACCGCCGTCGGTCGCGCCTCGCAAGTCGTCGCGGCGGCCGTCGCGCTCGCCCGAGTCGCGCGCGACCGGATCGACCTGCGCGCGCACCACGGCGCGCATCCGCGGATCGGCGCGCTCGACGTGCTGCCGTTCGTCCCGCTCGGTGCCGCGACGGCCGACGACGCCGTCACGCTCGCGCACCGTGCCGCGGCGCGGATCTGGCGCGAGCTGGGAATCCCGTCGTATCTGTACGGCGCCGCCGCGAGTGCCCCGCAGCGGATGCACTTGGCCGAGATCCGGCGCGGCGAGTTCGAGGGCCTCGCGGCTCGGGTGATCGGCGACGGACGGTGGCGCTTCGACTACGGCGACGCCGCGCATCCGAGCGCCGGCGCAATCGCGATCGGTGCGCGGCCGTTCCTGATCGCGTTCAACGTCGAGCTCGACAGCAGCGATCTCGCCCTCGCCAAGCAGATCGCGCGCACCCTGCGCGGCTCGAGCGGCGGCCTCCAATCCCTCAAATGTCTGGGATTACGGCTCAGCGAGAGCCGCGTCCAGGTCTCGTGCAACATCACCGACGTCGACGCGGTCCCGCTCTATCGCGTCACCGAGCTCGTCCGCCGCATCGCGGCACGCGCCGGCGTGACGGTCGCGCGCTCCGAGCTGATCGGACTAGCGCCCGCTCGTGCCGTTGAACGGACCGCAAAGGCATACGAAGCCGCCACGTGAAGCTCCCTGCGCATATGCTCTTCCGCCGCATCATCGCGTCGCTGCTTCTTGCCGCGGTGCTCGTCCTGCCGCTGCACTCCGCCCGCGTCGGTGCGCAGGACGTCGCAGCCCCCGCAGTCGGCGCGCACGTGCAGACGCTCGCCAACGGGATGCGGATCGTCGTCCTCGAGGACCACGCCGCGCCGGTTGCTCAGGTCAACATCTGGTACCGCTTCGGTGCGCTCGACGAGACGCCCGGGAAGACCGGACTCGCGCACGCGCTCGAGCACATGATGTTTCGCGGCACGAAGGACATGTCGGCGTCGGGACTGATCGACATGGGCGCGCGCCTGGGCGCCGACATCAATGCCGAGACGCAGAACGAGCTCACGCACTTCTACTTCGTCGTGCCGTCGGACCGCGTCGACACCGTGATGCACGTCGAAGCCGATCGCATGCGCAACCTCGCGCTCGATCCGAAGGAGTGGGATCTCGAGCGCGGCGCCGTGCTCCAAGAATGGGCGCAGGACTACAGCAACCCGGTCACCTCGTTCATGTTTCGCATCTCCAAGGCCGTCTATCCGAACTCGCGCCTCGGTGACACGGCGCTCGGTGCGCGCGCCGACGTCGAGCATGCGACCGTCGCGGATCTGCGCCACTACTACGACGAGTGGTACCGACCCAACAACGCGACGCTGGTCGTCACCGGCGACGTGAAGCCTGACGAGGTGTTCGCGCAGGCGCAGCGCTGGTTCGGCCCGCTGGCGGCGAAAACGTTGCCCACCCGACGCCAGTACGCCGCGACACCGGCGCGCGGTCAGGTCCTCACCGACAACGCGGACTATCCGTTCACGATGATCGACATGGCGTACGCCGCACCCGGCGACGCCCCGGCGACCGAGCACGATCAGCTCTCGAACGACGTCGCGCTCGGCGCGCTCTTCAATCCACGTGGCCCGTACCGCAAAGCGCTCGTGGAGAGCGGACTCACGCTGGGCTATATGCCGCAGCCGATGGAAGACCGCCGCGCATCGATCATGCACATCATCATGATCGTTGCCCCCGGCCACACGGTCGAAGAGGTGCGCGCTGCGTATGACAAGACGACCAAGGAGGTCCTCGCGCGCGGGCTCGATCCCGACTACATCGAAGCGTCCAAGCGCGAGATGATCTCCTCGCTGACCTACGCGCGCGACTCGATCGTCGGCCTGGGTGACGCGATCGGCGCGGCGTATGTGTTCCCCGGCGACACCGATCCCACCAAATACGCGGCGCTCTTCGCCAGCGCCAAGAAAGCCGACGTCGACGCCCAGGCGCGCAAGATCTACTCCACGCCGAGCGTCGTGGGCATCCTGCGTCCGACGACGAGCGATCCGTCGAAGTTCAAGCCGCCGACCGGCGCGTCGAAGTCGGTGAGCGACAACTTCACCGACCGCACCCCGAGCGGTCCGATCGTGCAGCCCGACTGGCTCAAAGCCGATCTCGCCAAGCCGCTGGCGTTGCACAGCGAGGTCGCTCCCGTCGTCACGATGCTCCCCAACGGGATGAAGCTACTCGTCCAGCGCGTGCGCGCGAATCCGACCGTCTTCATCGAAGGGATCGTCCGTTCGTCGCCGACGTTCGATCCGCTCGGGAAGGACGGACTCGGCGAGGTCGCCTCACAGCTCATGGGCTGGGGGAGCGCGAAGTACGATTACGACGCGCAGCGCAAGCTCTCCGACGATCACGCTGCGTCGCTGGGGCTCGGTACGTCGTTCGCGGCGCACGGGAAGGCGTCCGACGCGGGCCTGCTGCTCGATGCGATCGCCGACGATCTGCGCCATCCGCTGTTCCCAGCCGACAAGTTCGCACTCGTCAAGCAGCAGACGAGCGGAATGCTCGCCGAACGATCGCTGCAGGCCGGCTATCGCGCGCAGCGCGTCTTCGAGCAAGCCCTCTACCCACAAGGCGATCCGGCGTTGCGCGAGCCGACGCCGGCGACGATCGCCTCGCTCTCGCTCGACGACGTCAAGCAGTGGTACTCCAGCTACGTGCGCCCGGATCTCACGACGCTCGTCGTCGTCGGCGACGTCGATCCGCAGGCGATCGCGGCCGAGGTGAGCGCGCGGTTCGCCGATTGGACGCCACCGCAGGGCGCGCCGCCCGATCCGCACCTTCCGCCGATCCCGTTGCCCGAGCCGCAGCAGCGGCACGTCTCGACGGCGATCCAGGATGTTGCCGTCGAGATGGGCGCACCGGCGCTCGGGCGCACATCCCCGGACTACGACGCGCTCTTGCTTGCCAACGCCGTCTACGGCGGCGGCTCCTTCGAGTCGCGCCTGTTCCGTGAAGTGCGTCAGAAACGCGGCCTGGTCTACGTCGTCGCCAGCAACTTGAGCGCGGGACGCGATCGCGGCACGTTCACCGTCTCGTTCCGTGCGGTTCCGTCGAAGGTCGACGAGGCAGACGCGCTCGTGCGCGCCGAGCTGCGCCGCATGCAAAGCGAAGAGGTGACCGCGGACGAGCTCACCCGCGCAAAGACGCGCGTCGTCGCATCGCAGCTCACCGCCGAGCAGGCGACGGCCGCGATCGCCAGCGATTTGCTGCACATCGGCGTCGACGGGCTTGCGCCCACCTATTACACGACGCTCAGCGAGCGCTACGCCACGATCAACGCCGCCGACGTCCGCCGCGCCGCGCAGACCTACTTCCATCCGGACAACTTGGTGGAGGTACGGACGGGCCCGTAGCGTCAAACGAGCGCGGCGATGCGGCGCAGTCCCTCCACGACCTCATCGATCGGTGCGACCCACGAGACGCGCAGCCAGCCTTCGAGCGACTCCCCGAAGATCCGTCCCGGGATCGCGACGACGCCGCGGGTATCGACCAGCTCGAGCGCCGCGGCGAGCGAATCGCCTGTGCGCGGGAGCTTCACGCAGGCGTAGAACGCTCCGTCGATCGGGATGTACCGCAAACCGCTCTTGTCGAGGGCCGAGGTGACGCGCTCGTGTTGCGTGCGATACCACGCCGCCTGTTCGGCGAGCGCACCGGGCTCGGAGAAGATCTCGAGCGCGACGCGTTGCCCGAACGTGCTCGCTGTCGATGTCACCCAGGCGTGCGTCTTCACCAGCGCATCGATTGCGTCGTCGGGTGCGAGCAGCCACCCGATGCGCATCCCGGTGAGCGCGTTGGACTTCGAGAGCGAGTTGGCGACGATCGTATACGGATAATAGCGCGCGATGTAGCCGGGATCGCTCACGTAGGTAAGCTCGCGATAGATCTCGTCCTGCAGCACCCAGACCGGCGGTCCGCCGCGCGCGAGCAGTCCCTCGGCGAGCCGGCGTGCTTGCGTGTCGCGAAAGACACGGCCTGTCGGGTTCGCCGGCGACGCGATCACGATCATGCGCGTCGCGCGATCGACGGCGTCCAAGATCAGCTCCGCGTCGTACACGAAGTCTTCGTCGTCGCGCAACTGGACGCGGCGGTACGGAACCCCCTCGAGCTGCGCCATTTTCGCATATGCAGGGAACGCCGGTTCTACGATCAGGACCTCTTCGGAGGCGGGATCGAGCATCGTCTTGATCGCGACGTACACCGCCTCTTGCGAGCCGGTGGTGACACAAACGTGCCGGCCGCCGTTCATCGCGGGATAGCCATAGTGTGCGGCGATGCGCTCGCGCAGCTCCGCGTCGCCCGCGTTCGCGGTGTAGCGAACGCCGTGGGTCTGCGACCACCGCGCCGCCGCGTCGATGAAGCGTTGTTGCGGAAGCAGCGTCGGTTCCCCGAGCCCTAAGTCGATCGCGCCCGGCTTTTTCCGTGACGCAATCTGCCGAATGACCGAGGTTTCGATCGCCGCGACTCGAGGGTTCAAACAGCGACCTCAAACTCGCGCAGCGCGCTGTTGAGCGACGTTTTGAGGTCCGTCGACGCCGTGCGCTCGCCGATGATCAACGCGCACGGCGTTCCGAACTCACCGGCGGCGAAGCGCTTGGGGAGCGTCCCCGGGATGATGACGGCGCGCGGCGGGATGAAGCCGCGACTTATGATCGGTTCGCCGCCGCGGACATCGACGATCGGCGTCGACGCGGTCAGGACGACGCCCGCGCCGAGTACCGCTTCGCGGCCGACCCGCATCCCTTCGACGACGACGCAGCGCGAGCCGACGAACGCACCGTCCTCGACGATCACCGGCATCGCTTGCGGCGGCTCGAGCACGCCGCCGATGCCCACGCCGCCGCTCAAGTGCACGCCCTTCCCAATCTGTGCGCATGACCCGACCGTTGCCCACGTGTCAACCATCGAGCCCTCGTCAACATAGGCGCCGATGTTCACGAACCCCGGCATGAGGATCGCGCCGCGCCCGAGGAACGAACCGTAGCGCGCGACCCCGGGAGGAACGCAGCGCGCTCCCAGTTTCTTCCAGTTGCGCTTCGTGGGGAGCTTGTCATAATAAGAGGGCAGCAGCGCGACCTCTGCGAGCGCGTCCTTGCCCAGCACACGGTCGGCACGGATCACCACGTTGTCGTACCGTGCGAACGAGAGGAGGATCGCGCGCTTGACCCAAGGGTGGACGACCCAATCGTCACCAACGGGCTCGCAGACGCGGACGGTCCCGTCGTCCAGCGCCGCCAGTACCTCGTCCACAACCCGGCCCGGTTTCTTCTTGATCGCCTCGGGCTCGCGTGCGAGGCGCTCCTCCAGGGCGGCGATCTGCTCTTCCAGTTGCTCCATCGCGCACGGGGTTGGCGCCATGCAAACGGTGCTCCCGTCATGGGGTAATGAAGAGGGCCAGAAGGGCCGCCGCGTAACCGCGACGTTGCCGGGTCCTTCCAGGAGATGATCGTGAACACGCCAGCTGACGAACTCCGTATCAACGCAATCCGTTTTCTTGCTGTCGACGCGGTCCAGAAAGCGAATTCCGGGCACCCGGGACTCCCGCTGGGCGCGGCTGCCATGGCCTACACGCTGTGGTCGCGCCATCTGCGCTACGATCCGCAGGATCCCCACTGGTTCAACCGAGACCGGTTCGTCCTGAGCGCGGGACACGGCTCGATGTTGCTCTACGCGCTGCTCCACCTCGCCGGGTTCGGATTGACCCTCGACGACCTGCGATCGTTCCGTCAGCTCGGCAGCAAGACGCCTGGCCACCCCGAGTACCATCACACCGCCGGGGTCGAGGTGACCACCGGACCGCTCGGCCAAGGGATCTCGAACGCGGTGGGGATGGGGATCGCCGAAGCGCATCTCGGAGCGACGTACAACCGCGAACAGAAAATCGTCGACCACTTCACCTATGTGATCGCGAGCGACGGCGACATGATGGAAGGCGTCGCGTCGGAAGCGTGCTCGCTCGGCGGACATCTCGAGCTCGGCAAGTTGATCGTGCTCTATGACGACAATCGGGTCTCGCTCGCGGGCCCGACCGATCTGGCGTTCACCGAGGACGTGCGCGAGCGCTTCGAGGCGTACGGCTGGCAGACGATCGAGGTCGGCCCGGAAGAGGCGAACGATGTCGAAGCGCTCGATCGCGCGATCACGCTCGCCAAGAGCGACACGCGCCGGCCGACGCTGATCTCGGTGCGCACGACGATCGGCTACGGTTCCCCTGAGGCGGGGACGTTTAAGACGCACGGCGAGGCGCTCGGCCCGGAGAACGTCGCCAAAACCCGCGAAACGCTGCACTGGCAGTATCCACCGTTCGAGGTTCCGGACGAGGTCTACGCGTTCTGGCGCGAGCGCGCGCAAGCCGGCGCCGCCGCACACAAAGCGTGGGACGAGGACTACGCGCGCTGGAAGGCGGCGAATGCCGAGCTCGCGGCGCAATTCGAGCGCGCGCGCGACGGAAAGCTTCCCGCGACGCTGCCGTGGCCGACGTTCACGGCGGAAAACGGCGCGGTCGCCACGCGCGACGCCGGCGGGACGGTCATGAACGCGATCGCCGCCGCGCTCCCCGAGCTCGTCGGCGGTTCGGCCGACCTCGATCCCTCGACGAAGACGTACCTCAAAGGCCAGGGCGACTTCGAGCGCAACAACTACGCGGGACGCAACATCCACTTCGGCGTGCGCGAGCACGCGATGGCGGCAGCGATGAACGGGATCGCGGTGCACGGCGGACTGCTGCCGTTCGGTGCGACGTTCTTCAACTTCGTCGACTATCTCAAGCCGGCATTGCGGTTGGCGGCGATCAACCAGATTCGCGAGATCTTCGTCTTCACGCACGACTCCGTGTTCCTCGGTGAAGACGGCCCGACACACCAGCCGATCGAGCAGCTCGCGACCCTGCGCGCGACGCCGAACGTGACGGTCGTTCGTCCAGCCGACTCGCTCGAGACGCTCGAAGCGTGGAAGCTCGCCATACAGCCCAAGACCGGACCGTGGGCGCTGATCCTCACCCGTCAGAAGCTGCCGTTCCTGGGCGCGCGCAACGCTGACGTATCGCGCGGCGCGTACGTCATCGCCGAGCACGGGCTCGACATGATCCTCATCGCGACCGGCTCCGAGGTCACGCTCGCAATCGAGGCCGCCAAGCTCCTCGCGCAGCGCGGAACGAAGGCCCGCGTCGTCTCGATGCCGTCATGGGAACTCTTCGACAAGCAAGACGAGGCGTACCGCAATTCCGTGCTGCCGCCAACAGTCGAGGCGCGCATGTCGATCGAAGCCGGCGCGACGCTTGGCTGGGCAAAATACGTCGGCACGCGCGGCATCGCGTTCGGCCTCGATCACTTCGGAACGTCGGCACCCGCCGCCGCAATCGCCAAGGAATACGGCTTCACCCCCGAGCACATCGCCGACGTCGCCGCCGGCCTGCTCGCGAACGTTTAGTCTTACGGGAGAAGAAACACAACATGGGCGAACAGCTCCGAGAGCTCGCCGCGGCGGGGCAGAGCATCTGGCTTGACAACATACGCCGCAGCATGTTCGCGAGCGGCGAGCTGCAGCGGCTCATCGATACCGGTCTGCGCGGGATGACGTCGAACCCGACGATCTTCGAGAAGGCGATCGGGAGCGGGAACGATTACGACGAGCAGCTCGCGTCGCTGCTCGACGAACGCGACGCGGTCGCGGTGTTCGAGGCGCTCGCAATCCGCGACATCCGCAGCGCGTGCGACCTCTTCCGCCCCGTGTGGGACCAGACCGAGGGGCTCGACGGCTACGTCTCGCTCGAAGTCTCGCCGACGCTCGCGAACGATACGCAAGGGACGATCGCCGCGGCACAGCGGCTGTGGAACGCCGTCGACCGCCCGAACGTGATGATCAAGATCCCGGGCACCGTCGAAGGCATCCCCGCGATCAAGGCCACGATCGCGGCCGGGATCAACGTCAACGTCACACTGCTCTTCTCGGTCGACCGCTACGAAGCGGCGGCGACGGCGTATATCGAGGGTCTCGAAGAACGCGCGGCGCGCGGCCTTGCCGTCGACCGCATCGCATCGGTCGCGTCCGTCTTCGTCTCACGCATCGACACGGCGGTCGACAAACTGCTGCAAGCGAAGATCGAGCGCGGTGAAAACCTCGACTATCTGCTCGGGAAGGCCGCGATCGCGAGCACGAAGCTGACCTATCAGCGTTTCCTCTCGCTGTTCCATGCCGAGCGCTTCGCGTCGCTGCGTTCGCGCGGCGCACGCGTGCAGCGGCCGCTCTGGGCGTCGACCTCGGTGAAGAACCCGTCGTACCCGGATCTGATGTACGTCGAACCGTTGGTCGGTCGCGAGACCGTCAACACCGTGCCGCCGAACACGCTCGAAGCGATTCTCGACCATGCCCACGTGCGTCCCGACACGATCCTCGAAGACGTCGACCGCGCGCGCAAAGTGCTCGAAGAGCTAGCCAAGGCGCAGATCTCGTTGTTCGACGTGACCGAACGACTCGTCGCCGACGGCGTGAAGTCGTTCGCCGACTCGTTCGAGGCGATGCTCGGCGCGATCCGTGGGAAGATGGAGGCGCTGCGCACGAACCGTCCGCCGCAGGTTGCGATCGCCGCCGGCGCGGCGCAGCCCGCGATCGACGCGGAGATCGACAAGCTTTCCGCGAGCGGCTTCTTGCGTAAGCTCTGGGCCCACGATCCGTCACCGTGGTCGAGCGATCCCGCGCACGTCGCGATCATCAAGAACGCGCTGGGCTGGGTCGACATCGCGGAGACGACGCACGGCGCCGGCGGCGAGCTCGCGGAGTTCGCCGAGTCGGTCGCCAAGCGCTTCGACCACGTCGTCGTCCTCGGGATGGGCGGCAGCTCGCTCGCGCCGGACATCCTGCGCGCGACGTTCGGCAAGCGCCGCGGCTTCCCGCAGCTGCACGTCCTCGACTCGACCGATCCGCTGCAGGTCAAAGCGCTCGACGACCGCCTCGATATCGCGAAGTCGCTCTTCATCGTCGCCTCCAAGTCCGGGACGACGACCGAGCCCGACGCGTTCTTCCGCTATTTCTTCCAACGCGTCCAGCAAACGGTCGGTGCAGAGAACGCGGCCGACCACTTCGTCGCGATCACCGACCCCGGGACGAAGCTCGAGAAGGAAGCGCGCGAGCTCAAGTTCTTGCGCGTGTTCGTCAACGCACCGGATATCGGCGGACGCTACTCGGCGCTCTCGTATTTCGGGATGGTGCCGGCGGCGCTCGCGGGGATCGACGTCCTCAAGCTCACCGACCGCGCGATGGCGATCATGCACGCGAACGCGTCGAGCGTCGACGTGCACGACGCACCCGGCGTGCGTTTCGGTGCCGCGATCGGGACGCTTGCCAAGCAGCGTCGCGACAAACTGACGATCGTCGCCCATCCCGCCGTCCACGCGTTCGGCGCGTGGGCCGAACAGCTCATCGCCGAGTCGACCGGGAAGTCCGGGATCGGGATCGTTCCCGTCGACGGCGAGCCGCTGGGTGCAGCGGGCGTCTACGGCGCCGACCGCGTCTTCGTGTATGTCGGCTCGGGCCTGCCGGGTGAGGATCCGCAGGTCGCCCAGCTCGACGCGCTCGAAGCGGCCGGTCATCCGCTGATCCGGCTGAGCATGAACGACGTCTACGATGTGGGCGAGCAGTTTCTGCTGTGGGAGATCGCGACCGCGACCGCGGGCGCGGTGCTCGGAATCGACGCGTTCGATCAGCCCAACGTTCAGGAGTCGAAAGACAACACGAAGCGACTACTGGCGGAGTTCGCCGAGAAGGGAACGCTGGGCGAGCCGCAGCCGCGCGTGAAGACCGACGACGTCGCGATCTTCCCGCTCTCCGGTTCGCGCAGCGCGTCGCTCGGCAACGATCTGCGCTCGGCGGTCGCGGCGATCGTCGAACAAATCAACGCCGGCGACTACGTCGCGTTCAACGCGTACATCCCGATGGACGAGCAGACCGAGACGGCGCTGCGCGGAATCCGCACGACGATGCGCGATGCGAAGAAGGTCGCGACGACGGTCGGCTTCGGTCCCCGTTTCTTGCACTCGACCGGCCAACTCCATAAAGGCGGCTCGAACGAAGGCGTCTTCTTCCAGATCACCTACGACGCGCCGTTCGATCTGCCGATCCCCGGGATGGTCGGTTTCCGCACGCTCGAGCGCGCGCAGGCGCTCGGCGATTTCGAGTCGCTCGACAAACGCGAGCGGCGCGGGATGCGCGTGCACTTCCCCGGCGACGTGCGGCTCGGCTTGCAGCAGCTCGCCGCGGCTCTCGACGCTGCTGTTTCCGCGAAGGCGTAAGGAGTCATACGAACATGGTGATGGAGCGAGCGCAGTCTCAACGCGAGGACTCAGGAATGTTGTTGCGAGCTCGGGCCGGGGGCCCCGCGGTGCAACGCACCGTGGGGGGCGCGGAGCCTAGGGCGGAGCGCCGTTAAAATGCAATTGGCGATGGTTGGACTTGGACGGATGGGCGCGAACATGACAACGCGTCTGATCCGCGGCGGACACAGCGTCGTCGCGTACGATCGCGACGCTGCCGCTGTGAAACGCAGCGTCGGTGACGGCGCGACTGGCGTGGCCTCGTTGCAAGAGATGGTCGCAGCATTAAAGCCGCCGCGCACGGTGTGGATCATGGTGCCGGCGGGTGCGCCGACCGATTCGACGATCACCGACTTGTTGGGGCTGCTCCAGCCCGGCGACTGCATCATCGACGGCGGCAACTCACGCTGGACCGATTCGAAGGCGCGCTACGCGCGCTGCAAGGAAAAGGGCGTCGCGTTCGTCGACGCCGGAACGTCGGGCGGCGTCTGGGGCCTGGAGAACGGCTACTGCTTGATGGTCGGCGGTGACGACGACGCGGTCAAACGCATCGAGCCGATCTTCCTCACCCTCGCACCGCCGGGCGGCTACGCGCACGTCGGTCCCAGCGGGGCGGGCCACTTCTCGAAGATGGTGCACAACGGGATCGAGTACGGGATGCTCGCCGCGTACGGCGAGGGCTTCGAGATCCTCGAGAAGTCGGAGTACCACTACGATCTGCACCAGCTCGCCTCGATCTGGCGCTACGGTTCGGTCGTGCGCTCGTGGCTGCTCGATCTGCTCGAGCGCGCGCTCGCTGGCGATCCCGATCTCGCGAAGGTCAAAGGCTGGGTCGCCGATTCCGGTGAGGGCCGCTGGACGGTGCAGGCCGCGATCGACGAGGACGTCCCCGCCCCCGTGATCACCGCTTCGCTGTTCTCGCGCTTCGTCTCGCGTCAGGACGAGTCGTTCAGCGCGAAGGTCATCGCCGCGCTGCGCAATCAGTTCGGCGGACACGCGGTCGTCGCCGAGAACGGCGCCGTCGCAACGAAAACTGGAGGCTAACGGATGACCTCGACGAGCACGCTGCCACGGCTCGACGTCAACCCGCTCCGCGCGGGACTGGCAACGAACCGCATCTCGGATCCGTGCAACGTCGTCTTTTTCGGCGCGAGCGGCGATCTGGTCAAACGCATGCTCCTCCCGGCGATGTGGAATCTTCGCCTCGAGGACATTCTGCCGGCAAACTACGGGATCGTCGGTTTCTCGCGCTCGAAGTTTACCGACGAAGAGTACCGCGCGGAAGCGCGCAAGGCCGTCGAGGAGTTCTCGCGCAGCGGGCCACCCAAGGAACCGCTGTGGGGCGACTTCGCCTCGCACATCTCCTACGTCTCGGGCTCGTTCGACGACGACGACGCGTTCCACGTGCTGCGCGAGAGCCTCGAGCGCAACGACAAGGAACTCGGCACCGCGGGCAACCGCCTCTTCTACCTGTCGACGCCGCCCTCGGTCTTCGCCACGATCGTCGACAAGCTGCAAGCGGCCGGCTTGGGTCCGAACGACAACAAGACCGGTTGGACGCGCATCATCATCGAGAAGCCGTTCGGCACCGATCTCGACTCGGCGCGAGCGCTGCAAGCCGAAGTCTCCAAGGTGTTCCCGGAGAACGCGGTCTACCGCATCGACCACTATCTCGGCAAGGAGCCGGTTCAAGACATCATGGCGTTGCGCTTCGCGAACGTCATCTTCGAACCGATCTGGAACCGCCGCTACGTCGACTCGGTGCAGATCACAACGGCCGAAACGGTCGGCGTCGAACAACGCGGCGGCTACTACGACAACGCCGGCGCGCTGCGCGACATGATCCAGAATCACGTCATGAACCTGCTCGCGCTGGTCGCGATGGAACCGCCCGTCTCGTCGGACGCGTCGTCGATCCGCGACGAGAAGTTCAAGGTGCTCTCGGCGGTGCGCGACATCGACCGCGTACGCGTGACGCTCGACGCCGCGCGCGGGCAGTACGACGCCGGTGCGATCGCAGGCAAGCCTGTCCCAGGCTACCGCGACGAACCAGACGTCCGTCCGAACTCGAACACCGAGACCTACGCCGCGCTCAAGCTGTGGATCGACAACTGGCGCTGGGCCGATGTCCCGTTCTACTTGCGGTCGGGCAAGCGACTCGCACGAAAGAATTCGGAGATCGCGATCCGCTTCCGTTCGATCCCGCACCGCCTGTTCGGCGAGACCGGCGATACGATCGACAACAACGTGCTGGTCATGAAAATCCAGCCGGAGGAAGGGATTTCGCTCCGCTTCAACGCGAAAGTTCCGGGACCCAAGATGCACATTCGGTCCGTCTCGATGGACTTCAACTACGGCACCGGGTTCGGCGTCGTCTCGGCGCCTGCGTACGAGCGCCTCATCGGCGACGCGATGCGTGGTGACGCAACGCTGTTCACGCGCTGGGACGCCGTCGAGCGCGCCTGGAACATCGTGATGCCGGTTCTCGACCGTTGGCAGAACTCGATCGACGAGAGCTTCCCGAACTACGCGGCCGGCTCGCAAGGGCCGCCGTCCTCTGACCGGCTGCTCGCCGCGGACGACCGTGAATGGAGAAAGATATGAAGCTCGAGTCCACCGTGACGGCCTCTCTCGATGCGATCCGCGGCGAGCTCTCGCGCACGAGGCTCTCCGCGTCGACGATGAACTTCGTCGTGTGGATCGACGATCCGAATCGCCGCGCGTGGATTCTCGAACGGGCTGAGCTTCTCTCCGAGAAGCATCCCTCGTTCACGCTGGTCTTCGACCGTACCGGCGCGTGCGCGAACGCGACGATCACGACGAGCGACCGCGACGTGCAATCGCATTTCACCGTCCAAGGCGAACGGGTCTTGCTCGACGTCTCGCACGCCAACGCGGCGGACATCTCCGAGTACCTCACCGCGCTGTGCTCGCCGGCCGTACCGACCGTCCTGTGGTGGAGCGGCGAGCGGCTCGCCGACGATCCCGCACTTGCCGCGCTCTTGCCGCACGCGACCAAGCTCGTCGTCGACTCGTCCGGCGGGACCGCGGACGACGAGACCGTCTGCAGCTTGTTCGCGTTCCACCGTGCGCACGCGGAGGTCGCGCTGCGGGATCTGGCGTGGATGCGGCTTCGTCCCTGGCAGGACATGATCGCACACTTCTTCGACGATCCGAACCTCGTCCACGAGCTCTTCGAGATCAACCGGCTCCACATCGCGAGCGGCTCGGACGCCGAGGCACTGTATCTCGGCGGGTGGCTCGCAAGCCGGCTCGGCTGGAGCGCGAGCGGTCGCGACGCCTTTCGCGACCGCAACGGGAAAGAAATATCGTTTACCCGGCGGCGCGAGGGGATGATGCGCCGAGTCGCCAGCGTGTGCTTGGATAGCGCGAGCTCGTGGTACCACGGCGAGGTCACCGACGAGCCGAACGTGGTGCGGGTGTGGGTCGAGGGTGCGAACGCGCGCGATCCCCGGCTCTTCACCCTCTCGCAAGTCGACAACGCATCGCTGCTCGAGCGGGCGGTCCTCGAGAGCGGAACCGACGAGGTATTCGAAACCGCGCTGCGCAGCGTCGGTACGCTCTTGGGATGAAGCAACCACTCGCACTCCTCGCGCTCGCCGTTGCCGCAGCGACCGCCCCCGCGCTCGCACAGACGCAGATCGCGGCCGCCGGCACGCAGTTCGAGGCCAAGCTCGACCAAACGCTGAGCAGCAAGACGCTCCGCGACGGCGACACGTTCACCCTCACCGAGCACGACGGGTTCTTCCACAAGGCCCCCGCCGGGCTCAAGGGCGCGAAGATCGACGGACACGTCGAGAACGTCGCGCCGGCTCGCATGGGTCACGGCGCGACGATGAACGTCATCTTCGACGACGTGGTCCTCGCTGACGGCACCCGTGCCCCGGTCGCGGCGAAAGTGTCGTCGTCGAAAGAGTTCGAGGCCAAGCACCACTACTTCCGCGACGCGGGATTGGTCGTCGGGAGCGCTGTCGTCGGACACATGGCAGCGAAGCGCACCGGCCTCAAGCACGGCGGGCTCGCCGGCGCGGCGGCGGGTTTTGCGTTGGCGACGAACCTCAAGAGCGACATCGTCGTCAAGCGCGGCAGCATCGTCCACCTCACGCTGACACAGCCGTTGGTGGCACAGCCCGCGTCGTAGCGGCGGAGCGGTGGAACTGCGCCAGCTACGCTACTTCGTGAGCGTGGCCGAGCGCGAGAGCTTCACGCGCGCGAGCGCCGATTTGCTCATCGCGCAGCCCGCGCTCAGCACGCAGATCGCCAAGCTCGAGGACGAACTCGGCGTCGCGTTGTTCGAGCGCGTGGGGCGCCGCGTGCGTCTGACCGATGCCGGGCGGACCGTCCTCGAACAGGCGCGCCGCGCGCTCGCCGCAGCCGACGACGTCGCCGCGGCGGCGCGCTTGGGCGCCGGCGGGCTCGTCGGTCGTCTGTCGATCGGCTACATCCGCTCCTTCCCCAGCCGCGACATGACCCGGATCTTGCGCAGCTTTCGCAAACGGCGCCCGCGCGTCGCGCTCGATTTGCGCGAGGGTGTGACGAGCACGCTGGTCGGCCTCGTGCGCACCGGCGAGCTCGACTGCGCCTTCGTCGTCCTGCGCGACGAGTTGCTGCTCAAGGGGCTCGATCAGACGCTCGTGCGCGTTCTGCCGGCGATGATCGTCGTCCCCTCCGGCCATCGCTTCGCCAAACGTCGTTCGATCAAGCTGCGCGAGCTCGCCGACGACGACTGGGTGATCATCTCGCGCTCGGTCGGCGAGATCATGTACGACGCCATCATCGCCGGGTGCCGCAGCGCCGGGTTCGCACCACGCATCACGCAAGAAGTTTCCGACGCGCGCATGGTACTCGGTTTCGTGGCGGCCGGGCTCGGCGTCTCCGTCGTCACCTCGACTTGGCGCGAGCTCGGGCTGCGCGGCATCCATTACGTGGATCTCTCGCCATCCGTTCGCTTTCGTTTCGGTGTCGTTACGCGGAGCGACGCGACCGCAACGGTGCGGGCGCTCCTCTCAGAAATCGAAGCACATGCCGCGTACATAACGATCGATCGCGAGTCACTATAAACTTGTAATAGATCAATATTGGACGGTGATCGATTCTAGTGAGAAACTAGGAGCGTACCAAAAGGCGGCCATACCGGGCCGCTCGGAAAGGATAACGTTCCCAATGACCGCCCGTCATGCGATCGCCGCCCTCGCCGCCGCCGCGGCAATCGCTACCAGCACGCTCCCCGCGTTCGCGCAAACATCGCCCGCACCGCCGAGCCGCGTGCCCACGCAGTCGACCACGACGCTCTCCACGTCGGTGACGACGACACAGCCGACGACGACGGCCGCGACCTATCGCAACAGCGATCCGCTGCGCGGCCTCTACAATCAGAAGCCGATGATCAACCAGTGCGCCGACCAGCCCGTGATCGGACCGATGCCAGTTCCCGCGCCCGGCTCGGCGCAAGCACAACCTGGCTACGAGTTCATGCAGGACTTCGACGCGGTCGGGGTCGGCTGCCGCAAAGCGATGTAAGCGGCGCGTTTTCGCTCGGTCGGAAGGAGCGCTCCCATTGGGAAGCGCTTCTTCTGCTTCATGGCCGAGATTCGCAACGTCACCGTCCTCCCGAGCCCCGCGGCGCTCGCGGCGGCCGCCGCCGATCACGTCGTGACGACGCTGCGCGACGTCCTCGAGCAACGCGAGTTTGCGCATCTCGCCCTCGCCGGCGGCTCGACGCCGCGCGGGATGAACGCACTCCTTATCGCACCCCCACGCCTCGACGCAATCCGCTGGGACCGCGTCGTCTTCTGGTTCGGCGACGAACGCTGCGTCCCACCAGACAGCCCCGAGTCAAACTACCGCATGAATCGGGAAACGCTACTCGACCCACTCGGCATCGCACCCGACCGCGTGCACCGCATGCACGGCGAAGGCGACCCCAGCGCCGCCGCCGCGGATTACGAATCCATCCTCGTCCGCGAGCTCGGCCCCCAACCCCACCTCGACCTCGTCCTCCTCGGCATGGGCCCCGACGGCCACACAGCGTCCCTCTTCCCCGGCACGATCAAAGCGATCGACAAGAACGCCCTGTGCATCGCGCACTACATCCCGCAACTCGATCGCTGGCGCATCACCCTCACCCCTCGCGCAATCAACGAATCACGCAACGTCGTCTTCACCGTCGCCGGCGCCGATAAAGCCGACGCCCTCCACGGCGTCCTCGACGGCCCGCGCCAACCCGACGTCTACCCGTCCCAACTCATCCGTCCTCGCAACGGCGACCTCAACTGGTTCGTCGACGAAGCGGCCGCGTCGAAGCTCTGACCATTGTGGTTGGGGCGGGGCGCTGCACGATCCCGGCGGGGACGCAGCCCTCGCACATCGTGTGCGAGCGCCGCTCTGTTTCAACTTGCTCCCGCGCATCCTGCGCTCCGCTCGTTGAAAAAGCCCCGCCGTGATCATGCAGCGCCCCGCCCCGGCACGATTATTAGAGTTTCTCCTTGCAATGATGGCAAGATTGGCGTGATCCGGCACGATCGTGCCTTTTTACTCTTACGATCGTGATTGGGCTGGGGCTCCGCATGACTACGGCGGGGCTTTTTTCGCGCGCGGAGCGCAGGATGCGCGGGAGCAAGCGGAAACAGAGCGGCGCTCGCACACGATGTGCGAGCGCCGCGTCCCCGCCGTAGTCGTGCGGAGCCCCAGCCCCGCCACGATCATCCCCCTACATCAACGCGGTAAAGGGGACGCAGACCCTCCAGGCATAGGGGCCCGACGTTCCGGCTGCGGCAACGAGCGCGTCCCCGATGTGGGCACCGGCGGCGGAAACACCGAGGTCATTGTTGCGTTGCGAAGCGTTTCGGTGCCGAGCGTGTTGACGTCGACTCCGTTTTGCGCGAAGATTCCGCCGCTTACGCGCTGCAGTTCGACGATCGCCTTGTCGAGATCGGTTTGCGCCTGCAACTCGCGGCCACGTTGGGTCGCTACGTTGAGCTGACGCTGTAGGACGAGGAACGTCGTCGACGTTCCGGCCTGGAAGCGGCGTTGCTCGCCGAGCAGCACACGTTCTGCAGCCTCACGTGCAGCGCGGGCCGCGATCACGCGGTACTGCGCTTCGCGTAGGCCCTGGATCGCGTTGACGGCTTCCGCGCGAATGCGCTGCAAGACGGCCGTTTCGTTGATCGAGACGTCGGCTTGCTGCTGTTGCGCGATCGCATAGTTCGCGTGGCCTGTCCGGTTCCCGATCGGGAGCGTGTACGTGAGCTGTGCACTGTACGTCGGGAAGCGGCTGTTGAACCCGTTCTTGAACGCCGTGCCGACGTTGCCCGACTGGAACGCGGGTGGCGCGAACGCTGTGAGCGCGCCGGGCGGCAGGAACGGCCCCAACAGACCGAAGAGCGGATTTGCGGCCGGGTTGAGCGGGTTGCCGGCGAAGCCGTTTTGTGTGTAGCCCACGCCCAGGTCGACCTGTGGCTTGAGCTGATCCTTGGCGAACGCGAGGTTGAGGTTCGCCTGTTCGCGTTGCGCGCGGACTTGCGCGATCTCCGGGCGATTCTGGATCGCCGAGGTGATGAGCGCATCGAGCGACGGCTCCTGTGGCACCTGCGCGATCGGCGTCGTCGGAACCAAGTTCGCAAACCACACGGGGTCCGCGGGATTGGCGAGGATCAACGACTTGAGCTGGTTTCCCACCCGCTGCAGGTTCTGAATCGCCGCAAAGATGTTGTCTTGGAAGACGTTGACCTGCGTGTTCGCCTCGACGATGTCGGTCGGCGCCAACGCACCGCGTGCGGCGAGACGACGGTTGGACTCGGCCTGCGCCGTCGCTTGTTCCAGCCCTTGTTCCTGAATCGCGACGTTCTGCCAGGCGTTGACGAGGTCGTAGTACGTATCCTGAACCGTCACAAGCGAGGTCGACGCCTGCACGAGGGCGTTGCTTGCCTGAAGCGCCGAGTTGACGTTCGCGAGCCGCAGCTGCAGCCGCGCTTGGTCGATCGCGAGGCCGCGAGCGAGCGGCTGGGTCACCGCGAATTGCAGCGCGGTCTGGTAGTACGGGTTGTAGCTGTTGAACGCGCTGTTGTTCGTGACGCGCGATGCGTTCACGCCGACGCTGTAGTTGCCGCCGCTCCCCGTGAGCCCCCGCAGCGCGGTGGTAACGCCCGCCGTATCTTGCGTGACCGGGCCGCCGGTGCTCGTCGCATTGAACGGCGTGATCACCGGCATGACGGTGTGCACGTACGACGGCACGAGTTGGAAGTTGACGTCGTACGCGCCCTTGGCCGCGATGATCTGATACGCGGCGATTTGGCGGTTCGCTTGCGAAAGCGCGAGATCGGTATTGCGTTGGAGCGCCATCCCGATCGCCGTCTGCAAACTCATACCGACGAACGGCATCTGATTGACGCCGACGAGATCCGGGTTGGGCGCTGCGTTGACCGGGGCGCTGAATTGTTGCTGCAGTTGCGCGGGTACGGGCGGCAGCACCGGGGGAGGCGGCGGCGGCGGAAGCCCAACGCCTTGCTGCTGTGGCTGAGCACTGCTCGCCGGAGCGGGTTGTTGTTGCTGCGCCGCTCCTGGCTGCTGCGGTTGCGCACTGGTCGCCGGGGCCGGTTGTTGTGGTTGTGCCGCCGCACCGAGTGGTGCGGCGGCCGTGCTGAAGAGACTCGCAGTTAATGCGAAGGCGATCGTTTGGGTGCGCACCAAGGCTATTTGACCTTGATCGACGTTTCGACCGACATCCCGACGCGCAGCGGCTTATCCGCCGGCGGATTGTCGACCAGGATACGGACGGGGATACGCTGCGTGACCTTCACGAAGTTTCCGGTCGCGTTTTGTGCCGGGACGAGACTGAACGTGTTCTGGGAAGCGGGCGCGATCGTCTCGACGTGCCCGTGGAACGGCACCCCTTTATACGCGTCGACGCTGATGTCGACCGGTTGCCCAACGCGCACCTTGCCCAACTGCGTCTCCTTGTAGTTTGCAGTGATGTAGATGCCGGTCTGCGGCACGAGGTTGAGCAGCGATTGGCCCGGCTGGACCGTCGCGCCGACCTCGACGTCTTTGGTCCCGACGTAGCCGTCGATCGGCGAGCGGATCACGGTGTACCCCAGGCGATCCTGCGCGGTCTTGAGCTGTGCCTGCAACGAGCCTGCCTGTGCATACGCCGCATCAGCTTGCGCTTGGGTGGCGGGAACGCGAAACGGATTGTCGGTTTCGCTCAGGCGACCGCGGGCAGTCGTGAGCTGGCCCTCTTGGGTGTTGATCCCGGCGGCCGCGGCGTTCGCGGCGGCGATCGCCGACGTGTAGCGCGCCTCCGCCTGCGCAACCGAGGTCTCGGCCGCCGTCACGTTGTCGAGGGCGGCGCGGTACTGCGACTGCGCTTGCGCCTGGGAGGCCCGCGTCGCGTCGAGCTGCTGCTGCGCGATGTCGCCGGTCCGCACCAAGGTGGCGTAGCGGCTCAGGTCGGCGTTGGCCCGGGCCAGCCCCTCGCGCGCCGCGGGAACATTCGCCTGCGCGACCCGCAACTGCGCCTGTGCTTGCGCGATCGCTGAGCGCGCCGCGTCGGCCTGCTGCTGCGCGGAGCGCGTCTGCGCCGTTGCGTTCACGATCGAGGCCTGCGCCGCGACGATTCCGCCGTTGCTCTGCGTCGTCTGCGCCTGCTGCGTCGCGCGCGTCAACGAGACGTTCTCTTGTGCCGAGCGCGCCTGGGCACGTTGCGCGTCGAGCGCCGCCTGCGCTTGCTGCACCGCGTTGCGCTCATCGGTGTTCTCGAGCTGCACGACGACTTGGCCCTTGTGGACCGGATCGTTCGTCTCGACGAGAACACGCCCCACCTTTTCGGTGATCTTGCTGGTGATCGTGACGGTGTCGGCGTCCACGCGCGCATCGTCGGTCGTTTGATGCGCGGTCGCGTATGCCAGATAGCGGATCCCGAAGATCAGGATCGCGATCACGACGATCGCGCCCACGATCATGAGCCAGAGCGGCGGCCGGCGCCGGGTCGTCGTCGTCGTCTCGCCGGCGGGCGGGACGGTCGAGCGCGCCTCGCCGACGGTGGCGCGCTGCGGCGGGGCTTCGGTTCGGGTTTCCACGGTTAGGCTATGACTCCGTTCAGGAAGATATCGACCAGGTCGTCGACGGGCTGCGCGCTGTAGGGATCCCACAGCTTCGACGCGACGACATACGAAAAGAACAGGCCCATGAACGCACGGGCCATGATCTGCGGATTGCCGCGCAGCTTGCCGCGTTGAATTTGCGCCTCGAAATACGCAGCGAGGGCCGCTTTGCTCTGCGCGGGCCCCCGCCACTCGGGTGCGTCGTCAGTCCCCGTCGCGCTTTCGGCGAGGGAGACGCAGAGCATCGCGCGCTTCGCCCGCAGATGCGCGACGATGTGGCCGGCCAGCGCGTGCATATCCGCGCCGACATCATCACCGGGAAGTGCGGCGATGATCGATAACAGTTGCTCGATCCCGCACGCTTCTTCACGCATCGCGTCGAGCAGCGCGCGCTTCGAGCCGAAATGGCGAAAGAGCGTCGCCTCGTTGACGCCCGCTCGCTCGGCGACCTCACGGGTCGTCGTACCTCGCGTACCGTTGCGCTCGAAGATCTCGCGCGCCGCCAACAAAATCTTGGCGCGCGTCTCCTCGACGCCGGGATGCGTGCGCTGTCCAGTGTTCAACATCAGTTCTTCTTCGTGAAGACGGCGTCGTCAACGGCGACGTTCGTCTTGTATTCATTGAATTCGCCGTGCGCCGCAGCGCGTACGTGCGGGATCGAAATCTCGGCGTCTTGGGCGGCAAGCATCGTGTAGGTGCCGACTTGCGTGAATGTCTGGGTCATCGTGATGTGGCCGCCGTTGTAGTAGTCGTAACGGATCTGATCGATCGTGTCGCCGACAGGGTCGACGAGGACCGTCTCATGGTCGATCATCCCCCGCACGCGCTGCACGAGGCGCAGCTGCGTGTCTTTGCGGCCCCGAAATTCCTTCTGCCCGTCGTAGCTGACCACGAAGCGCTTCTCCCACTCGGAGGGGTCGCCGACGTCGGAGAACAGCTTCTCGAAGCCCTTCGCGTAGCTGGGGACGCGATCGAACACGACCTCGTAGTTGGACGGCCGCTTATAGTAGGTCGTCGCGTCGAGATGCTGCTGAAAGAACGGAAACGAGTGCAACTGCACGTCGACGTGCAGACGGCCTTGGTAGCTGGTCAGCGACGGGTTGCGCTCGATGACGCGCTGTAAGAGCGCGTGGGGGTCGGTATCGCTCGCCCCCTGGGCGTGCGCCGGATGCCCGGCCAACAGGAGGGCGGCGGCAAAGCTCGCCGCAGCGCCGCGTACGAACCGGCGCAGCCGTCCGCCGCGGCCGGGCGTCTCGTCGTCGTGGTCGTGCGGGACGATCGGGAACGCGAACACCCGGTCGAGCCCGTGCAGGGTCAGGGCGGCGCGGACTTCGACGGTCTCGCCCACCGCTTCAATTGCGCCGCCATGCTCGCGCAGGCGTCGCAGCGCCGCGACCAGCGCGGCGATCGTTTCGGCCGGAAGACTCTCCCCGGTCAGGAGGACACGAAGGCGGGGTCCCTCTTTCTGGTCCTCCAGGGCCGCGGTTGCGGCTGCGCTGAGGACGGAACGGGCCTCACCATCCAGGGCGTTTAAGCGAAGGGTTGTCATCATCTCGTCGGAGCGGAGCATGCGTGTATGCACTTGCACGAACACGATAACTCTCATGTTGGTTTCATGCAAGTACCCACATGCATGAGAAATCGATAGCGGCACCCGACCTGCTCGGTCTGGCCGCCGCGGCAGGCTTGGAGAAGGCGACGATCCACCTCCGCAGGCTCGAGCCGCGGCCGCTGCAATGGGCGGCCGACGACGGCCACTGGCAGTACCCGGCCAGCCTGATCAAGCTCCCGCTCGCCGTTGCGGCGGCCGCTGCGATCGAAGCCGGCCGTCTGACCTGGACGAGCCTCGTTTCTCTTGATGAGCGCAACATGACGCCGAACGACGCTCCCTCGCCGCTTCAGCCCGGTTACGTGTCGACGGTCGACGAGCTTGTCACCCTGATGCTCCAGCGCTCCGACAACGTCGCGACCAACCAGCTTTTCGACCTGCTCGACCGCAGGCGCGCGAGCGAGGATCTGCACCGGCTCGGCTTCAGCGAGACGTTCTTCCGGCGCAAGCTCTCCGGCGCGCTACCGCTGATCGACGATCCCGAGGCCAACGGGCGCAACAGCTTTCCGGCCGCCGAAGCCGCAGCGCTGCTCACCGCGCTTACGCAGGACGACGTCCCGGGCGCGGCGCGGCTGCGCGAGATCCTCGCCGTGTCGTGGTGGAACGTGAAGCTGTCGCGCGGACTCGCCGACGGCGATCGCTTCGCGCACAAGACAGGCGACACCGACGAGGTCTCGCACGACGCCGGGATCCTGACGTTGACCGACGCGTCGCGCTGGGTGCTCGTGGTCTACACCGAGTTGCCGAGCAGTGACGAGAACGACGCGCGCTTCGGCGCGTTCATGCGAACGCTCCGTCCGTGTTTGCTCGCCGCGTAGGCTCGGGGCGTGCTTTGACGCCGAAGGAGCAAGGGGCAAACCTGCGAACGCGGCCCTTCAACCCGTAACCCATGTGACTCGAGGAGTGAGCAGATGAATCGAATTGCAGCGCTGGCGCTCGCGCTTCTCGCGACCGCCGGTCTCGCCGTGCCTTCCGGGGCCGCGACGAAGGGCCCGGCAGCCGGCAAGACGGTGCACGTCGGCGTCATCGCCGACATCACCGGCGCTGCGGCGGTCTATGGGACGCCGCAAAAGAACGCCTACGACCTCGCCAACGACGACGTCAAGTCGGGCAAGCTCGATGCCGGCGGCGCGAACCTCATCTTCGACGTGCAAGACGCGGCGACCGACGGCGCGCAGGTCGTCAACCTCATGCAGAAGTTCACGACCGATCCGTCGACGGCGGTCGTGATCGGACCGACGCTCTCCGGCGAAGCGTTCAAGGCGTTCCCGATCGCGAAGAACGCGAACTTTCCGGTGATCGGCACCTCGACGACGGCGGAAGGCGTGACCGCGATCGGACCAACCGTCTATCGCGTCGCGCTCGCCGAGTCGCAAGTGCTGCCGACGACCGTCAAGCGCACGCTCGACAAGTGGCACTACAAGACCGCTGCGATCATCTACGGCGACGACAACGCGTTCACGAAGACCGACGGTGACATCTTCGCGCGCGAGCTCAAGGCCGCCGGCGTCAACGTCGTCGACACCGAGACGTTCCACATCAACGACAAAGACTTCTCGGCCTCGCTCACGCGCATCGGCTCGAAGAAGCCCGACGTGATCGCGATCGGCGCGCTCTTCCCCGAAGCGACGAAGATCGTGGAGCAGGCCGGCAAGCTCGGGATCAAAACGCACATGATCGGCGGCAACGGCCTCAACTCGCCCGACATGTACGCCGTCGCCGGCCCTGCCGCAGCCGGGACCGTCGTCGGAGCCGCCTGGTTCTCGGGCGCGAAGTATCCCGCCAACCTCGACTTCGTTAAGCGCTACACCGCCAAGTACCACAAGGCGCCCGACCAGTTCGCCGCCCAGTCATACGCCGCTGCGGAAGTCGTCGCGTACCTCGCCGCCCACGGCGCGAGCAACAAAGACGAAATGCTCAAAGGCCTCCAAAACGTCCGCGTGATCCAAACAGTCCTCGGCCCCATCGGCTTCGACTCCAACCGCGACGTGAAGTCGTCACCGGTCATCCTCGAGATCGTCAAGGGCGGCTTCGCCTATTTTCATTAGAAGGCGCTCCGCCCTAGGCTTGGGTGCGCAGCACCCGTGCGCGAAGCGCACCGGAGCTTCGCTCCGTGGCTCCAGCGCAGCTGGAGCCATGCCCCCCACGCGTTGCGTGGGGCCCCGGTCCGACCTCGCTACAACATAGGAATCAGGGCGCGATGTTTCTGCGCTCGGTCCATCACCAGGCTGCTTTAAAACCTTGATTGCACAGCAGGTCCTCAACGGGCTTTTCCTTGGCGCCGTGTATGCGCTGTTCGCGGTTGGATACACGCTTGTGTTCGGGGTGCTCGATATCCTCAATCTGGCGCATGCTGCGATCTTCACGGCGGCGGCGTACGTCGCGTTTTCGCTGACGCAGCAGGGGCTGCCGCTGTGGGCGGCGTTTCTGGTCGCGACGGTCGTGGCAGGGATTCTCGGGATTCTGCTCGACCGTGTGGCGTTTGCACCGCTGCGGCGGCGCAACGCCGGCACGCTCGTCCCGCTGATCTCGTCGATTGGGGTTGCGATCATCATCGGCGCGGTGCTGCGCGGGGTGTACGGTGTCGACGAGCGACACTTCTCGCTGGGCGGCGTCGATACGTCCACGCCGCTGCGCGTGATCCCCGGCGTGACGTTCACACCGCTGGAGATCATCATCTTCGGCGCGGCGATCGTGCTGATGCTCGTGCTCGGCTGGATGCTCCGCTCGACCGCGCTCGGACGCCGCATTCGCGCGGTCGCCGAAGATCGCGTCGCGGCGTCGCTGCTCGGCGTCGATCTCGAGCGCACGATCGCGGCGACCTTCTTCATCGCGTCGAGCCTCGGCGGTGCCGCCGGGGTCCTCACCGCGCTGGAATACAATAGCGTCACGCTCGACATGGGCGGACCGGTCGAGCTCAAGGGGCTCGCGATCATCATTCTGGGCGGAATGGGGAGCGTGACCGGCGCCGTGATCGGCGGATTCATCATCGGTCTGGTCGAGACGTTTGCGACCGCCTACGGGTTGTCGCCGTGGCGCAACGCGATCGTCTTTGCCGTCATGTTCCTCATCCTCGTCGCGCGCCCGGGCGGCTTGCTGGGCAAACGGACGCTGCGCACGGCGTGAGCGCGCTCCTCGATTTCTACGCCAAGCACTCGCAGCTGATCGACCAGATCGGCATCAACGCGATCTTGGCGCTCTCGTTGTCGGTCTCGCTGCAAGCTGGACAGCTCGCGCTCGCGCAAGCCGGCTTCATGGGGATCGCCGCGTACGTCTCGGCGATCCTCACGATGACGTACGGCTGGCCGCTGCTCGGCAGCATCGTCGCTGCGATCGTCGTCGCGACGATCGTCGCGGCGCTCCTCGCATTACCGGTCGGACGCTTGCGCGGCGTCTTCTTGGCGATCGCGACGATCGGCTTCGGCGAGATCGTCCTCGCGTTTGCCAACAATCTCCGTCTGACCGGGGGCGCCGAGGGTCTGAGCGGGATTCCCAACGACGCGACGACGCCGGTCATCTACGGCGGACTCGTTCTCGTCGCGCTCGCGCTGGCGGCGCTCTCGCGCACGAAGTTCGCGCTCGCCGTCGCGCTCGTGCGTGAAGACGAGTACGCCGCCCGCGGCGTGGGGATCGACGTCGCGCACGTGCGCCTGCTCTCGCTCGCGCTCGGCGGCGCGATCGCGGGGCTCGGCGGTGCGCTGTACGCGCACCACGCGTTCTTCATCAGCCCGAACGACTTCGGCTTCGGACGAATGGAACAGATCCTCGTGTGGTGCGTGATCGGCGGCGTCACCAGCCCGCTCGGCGCGGTGCTCGGATCGACGCTGCTCTCGATCCTTCCCGAGGCGATTCGCTTTCTCGCCGAGTACCGCGAGATCACCAACGGGATCATCTTGCTGCTCGTCGTCATCTTCGCTCCCGCCGGGATCGCGGGACTGTGGCGCCGCGGCGCGCTGCGCGTGCGCGCATGAGTTTGGTGCTCGCCGACATCTCCGTTCAGTACGGCGGGGTGCACGCGCTCCGCGACGTCTCGCTGGTCGTCGAGCCCGGTCGCGTGCTCGGCCTGATCGGGCCCAACGGCGCGGGGAAGACGACGCTGGTGAACGCGACCACGGGACTTGCGCCGCTCGCGCGCGGCACGATCGCCCTGAACGGAAAGCGCATCGACGGGCTCGCGCCGCACCGCATCGCGCGCGCCGGGATTGCGCGCACGTACCAAAACATTCGGCTCTTCGGAGCCCTCGACGTGCGCGCGAACCTGGCTGCCGGGCACTTCAGCCGGCCCGGACGTCTCGACGATGCCGCGCTTGCGGTGCTGCTCGAACGTGCGGGGATTTCGCACGTCGAGCTCGGGGCGCACGCCGGCGTCCTGCCCTACGGCGATCAGCGCCGGCTCGAGATCGCGCGCGCGCTCGCTGCGGAGCCGACCGCCGTGATGCTCGACGAGCCCGCTGCCGGGATGAATCCGGCGGAGACGGCGCGTCTGGTCAAGACGATCCGCGCCATTGCGGCTGCTGACATCGCCGTGCTGCTCATCGAGCACGACATGCCGCTCGTGCGCGCGGCGTGCGACGACGTCGTCGTCTTGAACTTCGGCGAAGTCATCGCGCGCGGAACCCCGAGCGAGGTCGCCGCCGATCCCGTCGTCGTCGAGGCGTACCTCGGCAGCGACGCCGGCTCGCTCTCCGGACTGCCGCGGCAAGGACCGGAGCGATGAGCACGCTGCTCGCGGTCGAGAACCTGCGCGCCGGTTACGGCCGGGTCGAGGTGTTGCACGAGGTCTCCGTCGCGCTCGAGGAGGCGACGCTCTGCGCGATCGTGGGCGCGAACGGCGCCGGCAAGACGACGCTGTTGATGACGCTCGCCGGCCAAATCGCCAAGCGCGGCGGTCGCGTGCACTTCGACGGCGCCGATGTCACTCGCTTGCCGTCGCATGCATTGGTGCGCCGCGGTCTCGTGCTCGTCCCGGAGGGCCGCCGGATGTTGCCGGCGATGAGCGTCGAGGAGAATCTTCAAGTTGCCGCGGCCGTGCGCGGTGCCGAAGGCTACGCGAGCATCGCCTCGCTGTTCGACCGCTTTCCGATCTTGCGGACGCGGCGCAACGTCCCGGCGGGCTCGCTTTCCGGCGGCGAACAGCAGATGCTGGCGATTGCGCGCGCACTCGCGATCGGGCCGCGCGCGCTGTTGTTGGACGAGCCGTCGATGGGCCTCGCGCCGAAGCTGGTCGACGAGATCTTCGCGATCATCGCGGCCGAACGCGCACGCGGGACGTCGATTTTGCTCGTCGAGCAGAACGCGCGCCGCGCGCTTGCACTCGCCGATCGCGCGTACGTGATGGAGCGCGGACGGATCACGCTCAGTGGAACCGGAGCCGAGCTAGCGACGCACCGTGACGTCGTCGCAGCGTATCTCGGCGGCTGACGCAGCGCCCGCATCCCTGTGGAATTCGTGGAATGCGGTGAAACGCCGTGGATAACGAAAAGTTCTTGTGGATAAGCGAGATTTCGCTCGCTCGACCACTTGCATCATACGAACGTACGGCGTACGATATCGACACGCCGACGGAAACGTCGACGGCGAGCGACGAGAAGCTCGCTGGCGGAAACGCCGACTCGAAGTTCGACGCCGATCTGGCCTATATGGCGAGGCCGCGCGCATCTCGGATTCTCGTGCAGATAGAAGCCGTTCGACATCGTCGAACGGCTTCATCGCATTTTTGTGGACAACGGGGTCTTGCGCAACGCGGCGCGGCGCTGTACGATCCGTCCACGCCGGCTTCGCCCGGCGGGGCGAGTCGTGGGGCGCTCGCCGGTGATGAAGCACGACGAACGGCGCAAGCCTGACGCGCACGCGGACTCGCCGATCCGAAGTCCGACGCCGTCTTGGCCGAGATGATCGGCGAGGACGCGCGCAGATCGAGATCCCACGCAGTCGAGACCGCGCCGTCACCGCGACGCGGTCTCGTCGCGTTATGCTGCGTTCACTGACCGTTCCAATCGGTGAACGGACTCGGTTTGCGATACGGCGGCCCGACCTCGAGCGTCACGTCGAGATGTTGCGTGAGATCGATGCTGCGCGGATTGCCGTTGAACAGCTGACCGTCGACCCACACCGCAACGTGCTCGCCGTTCTTCACTTTCGCACCGGCGACATCGCTGCGCGTGAGCGGCTGTCCCCAAATATCGAAAAAGTTGCCCAGCGTGTACGAGCGGAACGTCGGCGACTCCACGTGGATGATGCCGTCAGGCGTATGCGTGTGCAGCCAATAGAAACACTCGCCGATGAGCGGCCGCCCCACGTCGTCCGGGATCGTAACCGGACGCCCGTGATCGTAGATCGCGAGGTGCTGGTGGATGTGGAGGACGCTCCCCTCCATCGCCTCGCACTTGATCCCGTCGACGGGCTCGCCGGCGGGGACCGCCGCCTCCACGGGAGGGATCCCGGGGGCCAGAAACCCCAGAAAAGCAAGAAGAATCGCGCCGTATCTTAACAAGCAGATAACCCCGTTGTCCTACCTTAGCGGCTTGTGAAGAGCCTCTCGTTTCGCCTGACGTTTACCGTCGGCTGCATCGTGTTGGCAGCAACGCTGATCGTCTCCCTTGCGGGATACCTCAGCGGTCGCGCCTCGATCGAGCGTCAGATCACCGAACGGATCCAGGCGACGAGCACGACAGTCGCAAGCGAGACCGACGGCTATTTGGCCGCGCGGATCGAGGAACTGCGTGCGATGACAACCTCCGCACTGCAGGAAACATCCCTTTCCGCTGCCGATCGCGCGAAGATTCTCTTCGATTACGCGAACGCGTTCGGGTCGAATCGCTACACCGAGATCGCCGTGATCGACAACGCCGGGAAGACGCTCATCGCGAGCACCGGCTCTCCTTCGTACACCGATCAGCCTACGCTGCTCGCCACCTTTCGTGCAGCGACGCGTCCGGGCATCGCCGACCTCACGCACTTCAGCGACACACCGTCGGACGTGTTCGTCGTCTATGCGCCGATGATGGACGAGAACTTCAAGCGCGCGGGAACGCTGGTCGCGCGCTTGCAGCCGACCGAATTGGCGGCGCTGGTTCGCTCCACGCCGCTCGACGATGCGAGCGCGCTCTTCCTCATGCACCAAAACGCCGCGCTTGCCGACGTGCACGGGTCGCACGGACCAGCGCTTGCAGCGCTTCCGCGTTCGCTCTCGGTCTCGAGCCCGATCGCGCCGGCCGGGCTCGGCTTGCACGTGGCTGCCGCCGCAGACCGCGGCTACGCCCTGCGCGCCGTCGACGAGTTGGCGCTGCGCTCGGTCGTTGCCGGCGTGCTGGTCTTCCTGGGCGCATGGCTTGCGACACTGCTGATGGCGCGCCGCATCGCGCGTCCGTTGCGCGCCGTTGCCGACGCTGCAACCTCGCTCGCACTGGGCGACCTCGACGCGCAAGTCGAGGTCTCGCGTGACGTCCGCGAGACCAGCGAACTCGCCGACGCGTTCAACGCGATGGCGCTAACGCTGCGCGACTTGATCGGCGGCCTTGGGCACGCCTCGCAGACGGTCGCGGCGACGACGCGCGAATCGCTCGCCAGCGCCTCCGCCGTTCGCGGCGAGAGCGAAGAGCAGGCGCAAGCCTCGGCGCAAATCGTCGAAGTGATCGCCGGCGTTGCGCAAGGCGCGCGCGCGATCGGCAGCGACGCGCAGGCGCTCGCGCGCAGCTCGCGCGAGGGATTGAACTCGATCGACGCGTTGCTCGGCGAGGTCGATACGACGGGCGCGGCGATCGATCAGCTGCGCACCAGCGTGACGCGCTCGACCGACGCGGGACGGGTCCTCGCGAAGCATGCCGCCAGCGTCGCCGAACGAGCGCGCGAGGTCGCCGAGCGCGCCCACGCCGCGAACGAGACGGCCGAACGCGGCGGCGAGTCGGTGCGCCGGCTCGTCTCCGACATCCGCGAGGTCGGCACAGCGCTCAATGAGACCGCCGGCCGCCTCGAACACCTCGCCGACGCAACGGCGGGTGCGATCCGCGCCCAGGTCGAGGTCATCGAAGACATCGCCGAACGCTCGAAGCTGCTCGCGCTCAACGCCGGCATCGAAGCGGCACGGGCCGGCGACCAGGGCCGCGGCTTCGGCGTGATCGCGCAAGAGCTGCATCGTCTGGCGACCGGGTCCCGCCGAGCGAGCGACGAGGTGAAGTCTCTCGTCAACAACGTTGTCTCCGAGACGCAATCGCTGGTGACCGGCGCGCGCGAGGCCAACGCCTTGGCGGCGGTCGCGGTCGAGCGCGCCGAGATCACCGGCAGCGCGATCGACGGGTTGATCGGCGAGATCGCCGACAACGCCTCGCACGCGCGGGCGATCGGCGCGACGGCGGCCGAACAAGCCGAACGCAGTGCCGACATCGAGCTCGCGACCGAAGAGATGCGCCGCATGGCCGAGGCGACCGCGCAAGCGGCGCGAACCGTCGGTGAGCTTTCGCGGCAAGTGCGCGGCACGGTCGACCTGGCGACACACGTCGCGGCGCGCGTGGCCGAGGCCACCCGCTCGCAGGACACGTCGTTCGCGATCATCGAGCGCAGCGCCGGCGAGATCGGCGCGGCGAGCGCGAACGTCGCCGCAGCCGCGCAGCGCTCGTTGGCCGCGACCGAAGATCTGCGCGCCGAGGTCGAGCGCCTGGTCGAACGCGTCGGCGGCTTCGGGTCGCGCGCGCCGAGCGCCGGCGAGGCGATCACGTCGACCGCGTGGGAGTTGCCGCCGGTCGGCAAGCTGACGGAGATGGTCGCCGGGGGCTGAGCGCCAAGCCCTGGAGATGGACCGGTTGACCATCTCCTACCTCGTCGCAGCGCCGGCCGCGCGGATCGAGGAACGCGCCACGGCGATCGCGATCGAGCAGAGCGTCGAATGTCCGCTCGACGCGGTTCACGACGCGCGCGTGCGCGAGGAGATCGTCGGCCGCGTCGGCGCGATCACGGCCGCGCCCGACGGGCGCTTTCGCGTCGACGTCGAGCTCGCCGTGTCGAGCACCGGCGGGGAAGCGACACAGCTCCTCAACGTCATCTGCGGGAACGTCACGCTGTGGGACGACGTCGAGTTCGTCAACGTTGCGCTCCCCGCCGCGCTCCTCGCATGCTTCCCTGGTCCCCGCCACGGGATCGCAGCGATACGCGCGTTGCTCGACGCGCCGGCACGCGCGCTGACGAACGCGGCGGTGAAGCCGCAAGGGCTCGGCGTCGAGCAGCTCGCGACGATCGTGCACACGCTCGCGCTCGCCGGCGTCGATATCGTCAAGGACGATCACGGCATCGCCGATCAGACGTACTCGCCGTTCGTGCCGCGCGTCGCCGCGTGCCAGGCTGCGGTCGCGGAAGCGACGCGTGCGACGGGAAAGCGCAGCTTCTACGCGCCGAACGTCTCCGCGGCGCCGCGCGCGATGCGGGAGCGCGTGCGCATCGCGCGCGAGCTCGGCGTGCGCGTCGTGCTCGTCGCGCCGATGCTCGTCGGATTGCCGGCCTTCGCCGACCTGGTCGACGAGTTTCCCGAGCTCGTCTACCTCGCGCATCCGTCGTTCGCGGGCGCACGCCGCATCGCGCCGCCGCTGCTGTTCGGCAAGCTGTTTCGCCTCTTCGGCGCCGACGCGACGATCTTCGTGAACTACGGCGGACGCTTCGGCTACAGTCAAACGACCTGCGGCGAGCTCGCCGACGCAGCGCGCGCGCCGTGGGGGACGATGCGTCCGGCGTTACCGGTTCCGGCCGGCGGGATGCGCTTGGAGCGGGTCGATGAGCTGCTGGCGTTCTACGGGCCGGACACGATGCTGCTCATCGGCGGAGACTTGCTCGTTGCGCAAGGCGATGCGCTGCTCGCGCGCGCTCGCCGCTTTGTCGACGTCGTCGCGACTCAGCTCGCGTAACGGCCGGCGATCTGGCGTGCGATCGTCGCCGCGGCATCGCGCGCCTCGGAGGGCGCAAGCACTTCCGCCTCGGCGCCCCAACCCATCGTCCAGCGCACGATCTCGAGCGGATCGACGACGCGATAGGTGATGTCGACACCGCCGTCGTCGCGCGGCTCGACGCGTCGCTCGCTCGAGACTTGCGCGGCTTGCGCCGCCTTCGCGACGACCGGCGAGAAGCGCACCGTCACGTCGATGAACGTGCTGGCGTGGTAGACGCCGCTGACCGAATGCGCGCCGTACGCCTCGAGATTGAAGTCGGCCGGTTTCTGGAACGTCTGCGGGGTGATCGTGACCGTCGAGACGTTGTCGACGGCGAAGACGCGCATATCGTTGCGCGTGTGATCGAAGCCCACCAAGTAGATGCGGCCTTGCGAGATGATGAAGCCGTACGGATCGACGCGCCGCTGCGTGCGATTGCCGACTTTGTCGGTATAGCCGAACTGCACGCGGCGCCGTTCGCGTTCGGCGTTCTGCAACTGCTCGAAAACGCGTTCGACCTCGGGCTGCAGCGTGACCGACTCGAACCGGATCGCGAGCGACGTGCTTTCGACCGCGACTTCGGCACGACGATCGCTCGAGCGCAGCAGCTTCTGCGTCGTCTCCTCGATCGCGCTCGCGAACGTTCCGCCCAGCGAGCTGCCCAACCGTTTGAGCGTGACGAGCCCAAGCAACTCGCGCTGGGAGAGGTTGAGACGGCGCAGGCTGTAGCCTTCGGCAAACCGGTACGTCCCGCTCGCGCGATCGAAGTACCACGGAAATCCGGCGTCGGAAAGGACGCTCAGGTAGCGCCGCAACGTACGCGTACTGGGCGGCTTCTCGTCGGCGATCTGCTCTTTGAGCTGCTCGAAACTGAAGCGCCCTTCATCGATCGCGCTGAGCAGCCGAACGAGCAGGACGACCTTGGGCTCCGCGCGTTCTTCCGCCACCTCGCCGCTCTTCGGCATGATGGTGCACCATTCTCCCAAGGGGGACCGGCCAGCACGAAGAAACGTTCCTGCCTAGCGTCTTTATAACCGGTAAGGAGAACCATGGACGAAAAGCTCCCGGACACCTCCGTCGACCGCAAAGAGTTCCTGCGCCGCACCGGCGCGCTCGGAATCGCCGGGGCTACCGCCCTGGGCTTCCCGCTCTTGGAAACGCGCGCCGCCGGCGCGGCGCCGCTCGCCCCTCCGCGTGACGTCATCGCGGCCGGAGGCGGCGCGACGATCAAGATCGGCCATGTCGACAGCTTCTCCGGCGTCTACGCGAACGCGGGCGCGTCGCAGCAGTACGGCATCGAACGCTGCATCGCCGACCTTGCGAAAAAGAATAACCGCGTGAAGTACGAGATCCTCAAGGGAGACGACGCGTCGGTACCGGCGACCGGGACGACCGAGGCGAAGCGTCTGGTCTCTCAGGAGAAGGTCGATCTGCTGACCGGCGGGCTGAGCTCGGCGGTCGGGCTGGCGCTCTCGGCGTTCGCGCAGGAAAACGGCGTGTTCTTCCTTGCGATCGGCACGCACGACACCAACATCACCGGCCCCAAAGCGAACAAAGTCACCTTCCGTCAGACCTGCTCGAACGCGATGCTCGCGAACGCGATCGGCCCCGAGTTGCTCAAGCACGGGAAAAAGTGGTACTTCCTCGTCGCCGACTACGCGTTCGGCACCGACGGCTACAACCGCCTGAAAAAGATCTTGCTCGCGCACGGTGGACAAGAAGTCGGCGCCGACCTGCATCCCCTCACGCAGACCGACTACTCGTCGTATCTGACCAAGGCACGCAATACCGACGCTGATGTCCTGGTGTTCAGCAACTACGGCCCGAACACGCAGAACGCGACGAAGGCCGCCGTTCAGCTCGGACTCAATAAGAAGATGACGTTCGGCGGGATCCTGTGCGGCAACGACGTCGCGGTCGGGATGCCGGTCGACGATCTCGTCGGCTCGATCTGGGGTTATGTCTGGGGTCCGGAAGCCGGCGGAGATGCGCCGAAGTACTACGCGTCGCTCAAAAACGGGAACCATTCCGTCGACTGGCGCCAGTACCTGGGCTACATGGCGATGCAGAACATCGACAATCGCCTGCACGCGGTCGGCTCGACGGACACCGCCAAGCTCGTCGCCTCGTTCGAGAACTTCCACTACGACGGCGGCAAGAAGGGCCCGACCTACTTCCGCGCCTGCGACCATCAAGCGGTCCAGGGGACCTACGCCGGGGTGATCGTCGCGAAGAACAAGCGACGCGCGCCCGACGAGTACTTCACGATCGCATCAACGGTCGGCGGGGACTTCGCAGCGGAGTCGTGCTCGAATCCCGACAGCACTGAAGCGACCAAGATCTTCGCCTCGCAGAAGATCGCGGCGCGCGACGGGTACAGCCCGGTGCGCGTCAGCTAAACGTTCCGGAGGACACCGGCACGAGGGGCGTTCGCGAAGTCGTGAGCGCCCCTCGTCCTTTTCGATTGGACTGGCCTCACGTTTTCGTTGGACGGCCCGCGGGTACGGGCGGATCGATGGCTCAGACGACCTTCGTCGATGTCCTCTGTCACGGCGCCGCGCACCGGCCCGCGGTCAGCGGGCCCGATGCGCCGACCTTGGACTACGTGACCTTCTGCAACGCGGCCGACGCGATCGCGGCGGCGCTCGTCGTCCGCGGGATCGCACCCGGTGACCGGGTCGCCGCGGCGTTCCCCGACGGAGTTGCTTACCTCGCGGCGTTCGCCGGAACCGCGCTGGCGCGGGCCGCGTTCGTCCCTCTAGCGGAGGACGACGACCTCGAGGAACGGTTTGGGCCCGTCGCGCCCCGCCTGCTGCTTGGCGGAGAGTTCGTGCCGCAGGCCGTGCGCGTCGCTGCGCACGCGGCCGGGATCCCGCTCGCCACGTTGACGTTCGACGCAAACGGCGCCGTCCTGATCGACGGCGCGGAGGTCTACGAAGCCCACGGAGCGCGGGTCGTCCCCGACGATGTCGCGTTCGTCGCGTCCGACGGGACCGAGGTCACCCAGGCCGCCTTGGTCGATGCCGTGCGGGAGCACGCCGCGCTCAGGCTAGCCACCGTTCAGATGGCTTCCCCGCTCTCCGCGCTGCCGGGGCTCACAGCCGCCCTCGCGGTGCTCGCGGCCGGCGGCCACCTGATCGTCGGTGACGGCGCCCGCCGTCGCGAACCGTTGCTCTTAGGGAATTAAGCTTAAAACATTAGTTGACAGCCAAGCGGCGCCGTGATAGCGTCGTCGCATGCCCCGCAAGAAGTCTCCCACGCTCACGGAGGCCGAGTATCGGCTCATGCAGGTGCTGTGGGATCGTGGCGACTCGACGGTCGCCGAGGTCGTCGACGCGATCGGAGATCCGCCGCTCGCGTACAACACCGTGCTGACGACCCTGCGTATCCTCGAGCAGAAAGGGTACGTCCGCCACAAAGCCGCCGGGCGCGCGTTCATCTATCGTGCCGCCGTTGCCCGTGACGAAGCGCAGCGCAGCGTCGTCCAACACGTCCTCTCGCGCTTCTTCGACGGCTCGCCGCGCGAGCTCGTCCTCAACCTGCTCGAAAGCGAAGCGGTCGACGACAGCGAGCTCGACCGTCTGCGCGAACTGATCGACAAAGCGAAGGATAAAACCTGATGCTCGAAGCGGTCGTGACGGTCGCGCTGCACGCGATCGTCGTCAGCGTCGTCCTCGGCGCCGTGCTCGGCGCGCTCGTCTACGTCACGACACGCCAGTTCGCGCTCACCGCCGCGACCCGACACATCCTGTGGACGACCGCGCTGCTCGCGATGGCCGCGATGCCGTTCGTCGGGATCGTGCAGTCGGTGCTGCATGCGAGACCGACCACAGCGCTGCACCGCTCGCCGATCGCGCCGCGCGCCGCCAGCGCCGCTTACGTGCCGTCGAGCACGAGCGCGACCGGGAGTTCGGGTGCAGATTACCACCACGCGAGCGCACCCGCAGGTGCGTTCCACCTGCCGACGCTCCAGCTGACGCATGCGCTGGCGGTCGGTACGGTGATCACGTGGGCAGTCGGCGCACTCATCGGACTCATTGGTCTGGGCGCGAGCATCTCGCGCGTGCGAGGACTCAAGCGCCGTTCGAGCCCGCTCGACAGCATGCTCGCCGACGAGCTTCCGTGGCTCACCGAGGCCGGCCCCGGCCGCGAGATCTACCTGCGTCTCTCCTACGAGATCGAGACCCCGGTCGCGATCGGATTCCGTCGCCCCGTCATCCTCATCCCGACCGAGCTCGCGACGCACGAGGGGTTGACCGCGATCGAGTCGCTGGTGATGCACGAGCACGCGCACCTGCGCCGCTACGACGACTGGACGAACCTCGTCCAGCGCGTCATCGAACGTATCTTTTGGTTCAACCCCATCGTGTGGCTGGTCGGCGCGCGCATCGCGCTCGAACGCGAGATCGCCTCTGACGATGCCGTCGTTCAGCGGACCGGTGCGGCCAAAGAGTACGCGACCTCGCTGTGGCGGCTGGCGCGCGAGATGCGCATGCCCGAGCACGCGGTCGTGGCGCCCGGCGCGCTCCTGACGCGCAAGCAGATCAGCGTGCGCATCGAGAAGCTGCTCGACGCGAACCGCGCGCGGCTGCACCGCTCGCCCGCCGCCGCCCTCGGCGTCGCCACGGCCGCGCTCTTCTTCGTTGCCTTCGTCGCGACGAGCGCGCCGGCGCTCGACCTCCCCGCTCCGCCGTCCCCGCCGTCACCCCCGATTGCAGAAGCAGCGCCGCATTCAGTCTCTCGGCACTCCGTCACAGCACATCAGGCTCCGCAGCACGTCGCGCATCTACCGACGATCGTGGTCGCGCAACAGGCAGCGATCCCGTCTCCTCCGCCACCGCCCGCCACCCCAGCGACGCCCGCACCCGCGCGTCACTCGGCCGCAACCGTGACCGTCGCGCCGGGCAAGGTCGAAGTGCACGCGAGCAGCGCGGCCGCCGGATTTGCGGCTGCGGCAACGATCGCCGGTGCCGTCGCGGCGGGACGGGCCGCCGGCGAGAACGAGATGCAGATCGGCGCGCGCATTCGCGACGCCGTTGCCGGGCTGCGCAAGGATGTGGCGGCACGAACCGCAGACGCTTCGCTCGGGGCGCAAAAGGATGCAGTCCGCGTTTCGCGCGAGATGGTCGCATCGTGCACCGGCTGCTCGTTCCGCGGCGCGGATCTGCACGGGCTCGACCTGCACGGGATCTCGCTGTCGGGCAACAACTTCCGCGGCGCGAACATGCGCGGCGTCGACTTGAGCGATGCGCACCTGAGCGGCGACTCGCTGCGCGACGTCGACCTGTCCGGCGCAAACCTCTCGGGCGCCGAGCTAAGCGGCGTCGAGTGGCGCGGTGCCAACCTGACCAATGCCAACCTCAGCGGCATCAAGCTGGTCGGGATGTCGCTGCGCGACGTCCAACTACACGGCACGAGTCTGCGCGACGCGATCGCTAGCTGCACCGCCTGCGACTTCACGGGGCTCGATCTTTCCGGTCAGGATCTGCACGGACTCTCGATCACCGCCAGCAATTTTGCGCACGCGAACATGCGCAACGCGAATTTGAGCGGCGCGAGCTTCAAGGGCGTCAACTTCAGCCACGCGGACCTGACCGGTGCCGACCTGACCAACGCGGAGCTCACCGCGTGCAACCTCTCCGGCGTCGAGTTGCGCAACGCGCGCACCACCGGTATGACGTTGCGCGGCAGTTCGCTCGGTGCACTTGGGGTAGACGGCTAGACGGGTACGAACCCGGAGGTGATCGCCCTCCGGGATCAGGTGCTCGCTTCCGATCCGCCGCTCGAGCGTTTGCGGATGGCGCTACGCGCGACGGTCGCCGTGCTGGTGGCCGGCGGGCTCAATGCGTTGCTCGTGCGCGCCGGGCTTGTCGACGGTCCGGCCGCTGTCCTCGGCGCGCTCATGGGGATGTGGTCGACCTTCACCGTGAACGACCCCGATCCGCGCCAGCGGAAGGTGACCGCGCTGCTCGTTCCGCTCCCCGGCGCGGTGTCGGCAACGCTCATCTCGGTCGCGGAAGCGGCAGATCACCGGCTGGGCGGATTCACGTTTCTGGTGATCGCGTTCTTGTCTATCTGGGTACGGCGCTTCGGGCCGCGCGCGACGGCGCTGGGGATGATCGCGTTGTTCGCGGCGTTCTTCACGCTGTTCATCGGGGTACGGCCATCGGCGTTCCCCGGGGCGTACCTCGCGCTCATCGTCGGCACGCTCGTCGCGTACGTGGTGCATTTCGCGATCGTGACCGATTCGCCGCACGTCGCACTGCGCGCGGCGCGAACCGCCTTACGCGCGCGCCTGCGCCTCGTCGCGCGCGCCGCCGCTGAGACGCTCCGCGACGCCGGCCCCGCGCCGCTTGCCCGCCTGCGCCGTGAGGTCGCCGGTTTCAACCGCGCCGTGCTCCCGGTCGACGGACTCTTGGCGGGTGAGGCCTTTGCAGTCGACGTGCAGACACGCCAGCGATGTCGTGTCTTGCTCCTGGACTCCGAGCTCGCGACGGAACGGTGTGTCTACGAGGTGCTGGCGCATCGCTCGGACGAGGAGGCGCCGCGGATCGCCGAGGCGCTCATAGTGCTCGCCGACAACGACTTGCCGGCGTTGCGCAAGAACGTGCGGGCGTTCGAAGGCCACCCGCTCGCAACCACGGTGCTCGATGCGGCGCAGGCGTTCGAGGCGTTTCGCAGTGGGATCGAGGTGGTCGTGCGCGCGCCGCCGACCGGTCGGGCCGACGCACCGCTTTCCCCGGTGCCGCGTCCGCCGCAGATCGGCCCGATTGCGCCGACGACGCTCGTCGCGATCCAGGTGACGGTCGCCTCGGCGCTCGCGATGCTCGTGGGCAGCATCGTGCCGCCGCATCGGTACCTGTGGGCCGTCCTCACCGCATTTCTGGTCTACAACGGGACGGCGTCAGCCGCGGAAACGCGCGAAAAGAGCTGGACGCGGACGACGGGGACGATCGTCGGCGTCGCCCTCGGCTTCGTGCTGGTCGAAGCCGTGAAGGGACGAACTGTCGTCGAGGCGGTGGTCGGGATCCTCTCTCTCGCGCTGGCCTTCTACACGTTTCGCTTCTCGTACACGCTCTTCAACTTCTTCCTGACCGCCGTCGTGGCGATGGTGTTCGACTTCTCGCGGCAGCCGGAGAATCAACTCCTCGTCGACCGGCTGGTCGAAACGATGATCGGCTCGGCATGCGGTGCGCTCGCAGCGACGTACGTGCTGCCGTTGCGTACGCATGCCGTCGTCGCGGTCATCGCCAAGGCGTTCGCCGAGCGGTTGCGGGCGAGCGTCAGCGTGAGCGTCGGACGGCTCGTCGGCGAGGAGAGCGGCGACCCGCTCGCGGCGACGCGCGCGCTCGACGTGCAGTTGCAGGAGCTGCTCGATCGGGTGCGCCCGCTGCTGAACACCGCCCGCCGTCAGGGAGGCGACCCCGACGAGACCGTCGTGACGCTCATGCGCTGCGGGTACTACGCGCGTGACCTCGCGCAGTCGGCGCTCGACGGCGGCGCGACGACGAAGATCTTCGCGGAAGAGCTTCGCGACGTGCGTTCCGCGATCGGCGCCGCGATTGCGGCGTTCGAGACGGTCGCCGAAGGACGTCCGGAGCGGGTCCCGGACGACGTCGCACCGGCTGAAGCGCTCGAAGCGCACGCGGTGCATGAAGAGCCCGCGATGGCGCGCGTCGCCCACGACCTACGCCTGATCGCGCAGGCCGTGGAACGACTCGCGAGCCCACGTGGACGCGTGCTGCTCGCCGACGACGGTTTGGACTAATCGCGCGGAAGTTGTGCGAACTCGCTGGCCGGGTAGGTTGCGATCAACCAGTCCAGTGTATCGTTCTTGCGTTCGCGCGCGACGTCACTACCAATTTTTCCGTAGAGCTGCGCGAGCGCGTACGCGTACTTGGGAATCCAGGGGTCGCGCGGGAATCGGTGCTGCCAATCGTGCAGCGCGTCTTCGACGAGAACGGTCTTGTCGAAGATGTGCTCGGCGTCCTCAGGATACGCATCGACACGCTCGGAAAGATCGTGGAGTGCGTTGCGGATTCCCAGGATGCTCATCTTGAGGCGGCCGAAGTACTGATCTGCCGGCGCGAGCCACGATGTGGGAACTGCGAGTGCCGGCGCAGGGATGACGGAAGAAACGCTGAGCGAGAGCGCAAGCGCCAAGAGGATCCGTTTCATATTACACGTCCTTGCGACGAGTACGAATCAATCGTATCACGCGCGCGTGCTTTGAAAAGCACTCGCTCGTACAAACTTCATCGGCAACTTGGGCTGCGACTCAAGTTGCTTGCCTCTCCGCTCGGAGAGATGTGATCCTCAGCTACTCTGGATCACTAAACAAGAAGGCGAGATCTTCGCGCGTGAGCGTCTTTGCGACGGCGCTGTCCGCCTTAATCACGGCTTTAGAAAGCGCGCTCTTCCGCTCGGCGAGTGCGCGAATCTTCTCTTCAACCGAACCCGCCGTCACCAAACGGTACGCGGTGACCGGACGCGTTTGCCCGATACGATGTGTCCGGTCGATCGCCTGACGCTCCACCGCCGGATTCCACCACGGATCATACAAAATTACGTAGTCGGCAGCCGTGAGCGTGAGCCCGACGCCGCCGGCCTTGAGCGAGCACAGAAACACCGGCGGTCCGTCGGTACTCATGAACCGCTCGACCTCGGCCTGACGATCCTTATCCTTGGTCGAGCCGTCGAGATATCCGTAGCTGATCTCGCGCCGATCGAGCGAGGTGCGCATGACCTTGAGCATCGATGCGAAGGCGCTGAACACGAGCACGCGATGCCCGCCGTCGAGCACTTCCTCGACGGTCTCCAGGAACGCGTCGAACTTCCCGCTCGCCTCGGGTTCTTCTAAATATTCCGGAACAAGCAGACCCGGATGCGCGCACACTTGCCGCAGCCGCGTCAGCGCCGCGAGCACGTGGACGGTCGCCGCCTCGCCGCCCTCTTCGTCAAGCTTCGCAAGCACATCACGACGGGCCGCTTCGGCGATACCGCGGTAAAGCCGGCGCTGCAGCGGCGAAAGCTCGCACTCGATCACCGCTTCGGTCCGCTCGGGGAGCTCTTTCGCGACGTCTTCCTTGGTACGGCGCAGTACGAACGGCTCGAGCCGCGAGCGCAGCGCGTGCGCCGCCCCTTCGTCCCCGTCCGAGATCGGCAACTCAAAGCGCCGCCGGAACGACGCTTCCGAACCGAGCAGTCCGGGCTCGACGAACCCGAAGATCGCCCACAGGTCGCGCAACGAGTTCTCGACCGGCGTACCGGTCAGCGCAAGCCGATGATCGGCCTGCAGATTGCGAACGACCTTGGCGATCTGCGATCCCGGATTCTTGGCGTTCTGCGCCTCGTCGAGGACCAGCGTGCGAAAACGGAACCGCTCGAGATGCGCAGCATCCAAACGCGCAAGCGCATACGACGTAATAACGACGTCATAATCGTACAGCGTCTCGTACTTCGCCGCACGATCGCTCCCCGATTGCAAACGCAGCGCACGCAAACTGGGCGCGAACTTCTTGATCTCGTTCTCCCACGTGTGCGTCACCGACGTCGGAGCGATGACGAGGACAGGGATCGGTCCATCGTCATCTTTGCGCTTGAGAACGTGGGCGATAACCTGGACGGTCTTTCCCACGCCCATGTCGTCTGCGAGAATCCCACCGAAGCGGAACGACGACAAGTATGACAAGAAGTCCAAACCGCGGCGTTGATAGTCGCGGAGATGGCCTTGCAGTGCGTGCGGGACGTCGACTTGTTCGACGCCTTCGAAGTTGCGTAGGCGTTCGCGAACGCGCTCGACTTCTTCGGGAAGCGCGACGTCGCCGAACGCTTCGTGGAGTTCGTCGCGCATTGCGACGAGTGTTGCGAGTCCGGTTCTACGGCGATCGGTGAGCTCGGAGATGAGGTTTTGCCGCGAACGCAGGTCGGCGACGTCGACGAGCTTGCCGCGGACTTCGGCATAGCGGCCTTTCGCGCCGAGCAGCGCGCGCAGCTCCTCGCGGGTGAGCGGTTCGCCGCCGCCGACAAAGACGTTGACGTCGAGCTCGAACCAGTCGCCTTCGCCCGCCTCGCTCGCGCTGATCGAGACGTCGACGGTCCCGCCGGCGGCGAGCCCGGAGAGCGACTCGTCGAGCCGCATCTCGACGTCGTCCCATGACGGCCAGATCTCGCGCACCACTTCGGCAGCGCGATCGGCGTCGTGCAAGGCGAAGCCGTCGGCACCGCGCGGGACGAATCCCAACTCGACGAAGCGGCGCGAGAACGCGCGCGCGGCGTCGGGCGCAAACCGGACGAAGCTGCCGTCGCTCGACGTCACCGCACCGTGCGGCGAGAACGGGGCTTGCGCACCGCTTGCACGGTCGATGAACAACAGGCGCGCGAGCAGGGCGCCGTCGCGCCACCCGGCGCGTATCAGCAGCGCGGGACGCTCCGCGTCGACGACGCCGAGCGTCGCGCGGTCGTCGTCGGTGAGAAACGGCGCGACCCGTGCGATCGCTCGCACCGACGGCACGCCGTTCGGCGGCTGCTGTGCCGTCGCTCTCGCGGCGGCGATCACGCGGCGCGGATCGAACGAGCCGTCGAGCAAGTACGCGACGCGGTCGACGACGATCCACGTCGGCGGTCCGTCGACGACGATTCCCTCGCCGGGGGAGACGCGCGTTCCCTCGGGCGTTTCCAACACCGGCATGAACGCCGAACCGGAGCGCTGCGCCCGCAGCCGGACGCCACGCGGCTCGACGCCGAACGGCGCAAGCTCGGAGGGATGCCGGTTCTCGCCGCGCGCGTCGGCGAACCGCAGGCGCGGATGGCGCGCGAGCCGGAACAGCGCGCGCGAGAGCGCCTTGCCGTTGGCGCGCGTCCCGAACGCCTCTTGCACTGCGTCGTCGCGGAGCAAGGTGCGGTCGACCTCCTCCCAATCGTCGGCCGGCGTCTGATCCATCATCGCCAGCACCGCTTCCGCGTCGCGGATCACCCCACGCAGACGCGGCGTATCCAGGTAGAGCGACGCGGAGAGCGTCCCGCCGGCGCCGACGGAAAGGACCGGCCAGACGGCGCGTGCCCGGGTGCGGTTCGCACCGATCTCGCCGTCGGGGATCCACGAGAGATCGGGCTCCTCGTCACTGCCGAAGACGGCAGCCGGCTGCGGCGCATCCTCCGCGGTGCGCACGCTCTCGAGCGTCGCGATGACGTGCTCGCACACGCCCGTCGCACCGCACGAGCACACGGAGCGCAACGCTTGGGGACCGGTCCCCGACGTCCACTCGATCGTCGTCTGAACCGGCGTGCGTGCGCCGACCGTTGCTTCGACTCGATTGGGCTCCACGGACCGTAACGCGACGCGCCCGCCCTCAACGAGGGCGAGCGCGGAGCGCGTCAAGTCACGTGCGAACCAGGTTCCGATCTGCGCCGGTAAACGCGATCGCCACAGCGCGAAGGGGGTCAACCTGTCCTCTATTCACCATCAGACCGTCGGTTTCCCGACGGTCTGAGGCTGCGGACCGGAGCGAAGCGAGGACCGCGACGGATTCGGCAAGGCCGAATCCACTTATGCGGGTTGGACCTCCGGCTGTTGCGGTGCCGGCGGCTCGATCCTGGGAATCTTCGAGAAGCGGAGCTTTTCGGGATTCTCCGTGTCGACTTCGGCGAGGATGCGATCCCCGATCCCGAAGTGGCCCTTGAGCATCTCTTCGGCGAGCTCGTCCTCGACCTCGCGCTGGATCGCGCGACGCAGCGGGCGGGCACCGAACTGCGGATCCCAACCCTTCTTCGCGAGCAGCGCCTTCGCGTCTTCGGTGACTTCCAGGTCCATGTCCTGAGCCTTGACCTCGCGGATGACCTTGTTGAGCTCGAGGCCCACGATCTGCGCGATCTGCTCGCGGTTGAGCTGATGGAAGACGACGATCTCGTCGACGCGGTTCAGGAACTCGGGCCGGAAGGCGTGCTTGACCTCGTCGAGCACGCGGGTCTTCATCCGTTCGTAGGCCTGAGATTCGTTGGTCCCGGTGTCCTTGCTGGGACGGAAGCCGATCTCGGCCGACGTCGTCATCCCCGTGGCGCCGACGTTCGACGTCATGATGATGACCGTGTTCTTGAAGTCGACGACGCGGCCCTGAGAGTCGGTCAAGCGACCGTCCTCGAGCACCTGCAGCAGCAGGTTGAAGACGTCCGGATGCGCCTTCTCGATCTCGTCGAGCAGGACGACCGAGTACGGACGACGGCGCACCGCTTCGGTGAGC
>CAZABL010000010.1:34727-60334 GCA_964483365.1 uncultured bacterium | reverse complement strand
CTTCGACAAGCTCAGTGTCGTCGCGGACGCCCCCGCGGCGAATCACGCACACCGCGCGGCACGGGCAACATGGTTGGTTTGGCACGTCAGGGCTTTGGAGGGTCCGCACGATTGTGGCGGGGCCAAGGTCCCCTGGCGGGTGGCCTAGTGGGCGATGATCCTGCAACCGAAACGCGCCAGTATACGTACTAAGAGTAAGAACGTGTTTCGGTGACCCACGCACCCGCCGGCTCAACCGGGCGTCGCAAGTCGTGGGGGCCCGCCGCCGAGGCGTGAGGCGGCCCTAATCATCGCTGTCCGCGGGTGCGCTGCCGACGCTACTGTCGTCATGCTGAGCGTGTCGAAGCATGTCGCGGCGCAGCCGCCGGCTGAGCTCGTCGAAGCCATCGTGCAACGACGCCTCGACAAGCTCGGCGAAACGACGTGCTTCGACAAGCTCAGCATGACACAAACATCAAGATCACGTCGTGCGTGCCGCGATCGTGCCCGTTCCCCCAAAGTCTCTGACGCGACATGCGACCATCGTGCCGTGTGTGCTGCGGGGAACCGCTGTGCCGATGCTGGGGCGTCCGCGACGAGCGGAGCGCAGGATGCGCGAGAGCAAGTCGCGGTCGAGTGACCGAAGCGCACGATGCGCGCAGGGAGCGTCCCCGGCAGCGGCGCAGCGGTTCGCCGCAGCACACACCGCCACCATCTCACCCGAGCGTCAGAGCGGCGGCAGATTCTTGCCGAAATAGTCCGCGATGACGTGCTGCGCAACCGGCGCCGCAACGCTCGCACCGTAACCGCCCGATTTGTCCATGAAGACGGCCATCACGAACTTCGGATGATCGGACGGAGCCCACGCAACGAACCACGTTGTGTTGGGGCCTGCGCCGCCGCCGGTTTCCGCAGTGCCGGTTTTGCCGGCGAACGGGACGCCGGGAATTGCAAGACCATACGCCGTGCCCCAGGGTTCGGTGACTTGGGCCATGCCCGCGCGAACTTCTTTGAGGGACTCCGCAGTGACGTTGACCTTGCGGATCACTTCATGTTCGAAGCTCTGTAACACTTTGCCGTGTGGGGAGAGGATGCGGTCGACGATGTGTGGGCGGTAGAGGGTGCCGCCGTTGACGACGGTGGCGGCGACGTTTGCCATTTGAAGGGGTGTGGCTTGCATTGCGCCTTGGCCAATTGCGAGTTGGCAGACGTCGCTCGGTTCGAGGTGGTAGCCTTTGCCGAACGTGCGTTGCGTCCACTCTTCGGTTGGCCAGTTGCCGGGGTATTCGCCCGGGAGGTCGATGCCGAGTTTCGAGCCGAGGCCGTATTGGAGCGCGTAGTAGCGTAGGCGTGTGTGGCCGAGGCGGTAGCCGACTTGGTAGAAGTAGCCGTCCGATGAGGCGGCGAGGGCTTTGACGAAACCGGTCGTGCCGAGACCGCCCGATGCGATGTCACGGAAGGTGACGCCGTAGCAGTTCCAGGCGCCCGAGTCGTACAGGATTTGGTTGGGTTTGATGGCGCCGCTCGAGATGCCGCCGGAGCCGGTGACCATTTTGAAGGTTGAGCCGGTTGGGGATGCGGCGCCGATTGCGCGGTCGTAGAGCGGGTTGAGCGGGTCGTTGAGGAGACGCGAGTACGTCTTCTCGTCGATTGGTGTCGCGAAGGCGTTGGGGTCGAACTCGGGCATCGACGCCATCGCGAGGACGCCGCCGGTGTAGGGGTCGAGGATCACGGCGGCGCCGGAGAGGCGGCGGTGTTGGTAGGCGCCCCATTTTTTGAGTTGGGTGCCGAGATTTTTCTCGAGGCTTTGCTGGAGCTTCCAGTCGATCGTGGTGACGAGCGTGTTGCCGGGGACGGGATCGAGCGGCTTGAGTTTGCGGACGGGGATCCCCGACGCGTTGACTTCGACTTGTTGGCCGCCGGCTTTGCCGTGGAGCCAGCGGTCGTAGACGTTTTCGAGGCCGTCTTTGCCGGTGACGTCGTTGGGTGAGTAGCCTTGGTGTTTGCGGGCTTGGTATTCGTCTTCGTCGATCGTGCCGACGTAGCCGAAGAGGTGCGCTGCTTCGGTTTTGTAGGGATAGTTGCGTACCGGCTGCTCTTCCATGTCGACGCCGGGGAGGTCGCTTTGTGCCTCGGCGAGACGCGCGGTTTGGGCCGGCGTGAGATCGCTTGCGAGGATGACCGGGCCGTCCGGCTCGTAGGTCACGACCTGATCGAAGCTCTCGTAGTTTTTGTCGTGGTGGTGATAGAGGCGGCGCGTCAGCTTGTCGACCGGGACCTGCAAGACGTTCGAGAGGGCGGCGAGCGTCTTGTCGATGTCTTTGACTTCCGACGGGATCAGCGCGCACACGAACGAGGGGCGTGAGCGTACGAGGATCTTGCCGTGGCGGTCGACGATGAGGCCGCGCGGAGCGGCGACGGGGATGACTTGGATTTGGTTGTCGCGCGCTTTTGCGGCGAAGTCTTCGCCTTGCACGAGTTGCACTTGCGCGAGGCGGACGACCAAGCCGATCAGCGCGAGCGTGAGAACCGTGCCGAAGATCAGCACCCGCGTGAGTGGGCGGTCAGAGGGGAGGCGGTCGACAGCAGCCATTACGCGTAGCGGTGGACGGTTGTCTTGTCGACGACCAGACGTCCGCGAACCACGAGGAAGACGAACGCGACGATCGCGGTGAGCGCGGCGTTCCATAGTGCGGCGTGCAGGTGCAGCGCGGTGAAGCCGCGCGGGAAGCCTTCGATGCGCATCACCGCCCAGAACGCGGTGTCGCGCAGCAACACCGCCAAGCCGCACAAGATCGCTGGGACGAATGCGCCGTCGGCGAACATGCGGCGCGAGAGACCGCCGACGCACAGCGCGACGATCGTCGTTGCGATCGTCCAGCCGCCGCCGGTTCCGGCGAAGATGTCTTCGAGCAGGCCGGCAGGGATGCCGAGCAGCGCGGCGCGTCGTGCGCCGACGCGATTCGCGTACAGGACGACGGCGATCGCGACCAGCGACGGAACGGCGCCGCGAAATGCGATGAACGGCGCGAGGACGGTTTGGACGAATGCGAGGAGCGCGGTCCAACCGAGAGCCGGCCAGTAGGCCGGCCCGACGGCGATCTCAACGCTGCGATACTTGGTGCGGTACAACGAGAACTCGGGAGAGAGCAGTCAGATCCGCGGCGGGTTGGAGGACGGCGCTCTGGTCGAGCGCGCCTGCCGCCGCCGGCTCGACCTGCTTGATGCGGCCGATGAGAATCCCGGCGTGGAACGAGCGTCCTTCGCCCGTCACGACGCGATCACCGACTTTCAGTTTCGCATCTTGCGAGACGTACTGCAACTTCACGCGTGTCGTCGTGCCGACCGCAATCGACCACCACCGTCCACGTTGCACGACGGCAGGAAGCTTCGAGGTCGGATCGGTGACCAGCAGCACCTTCGAGCTGAGCGGATCGACTTCAATGATCCGTCCGACGACGCCCTGACCGGTAACGACGCCGTCATCGCGTCGTACGCCGTCTTTCATCCCGCGATCGATCGTGAGCACGTGCAACGCGGCTTCGGGATCGTAGCCGATCACCGTCGCCGGCATCCCGTCCGGATGCGTGAGCTGCGCTTTCGCAAGATCAGCGTCGGCGGGAAGGCGGGCGACGCGCTCGAGCAGCTCGTCGTTCTGCCGGTGCAGCGCCGTATTCTCGGCGCTCAGACGCGCGTTCTCGCTGGCCAAGCCCGGCGTGCGCACAATCGTCGTGAACGCGCCGCGCGTCGTGTCGACCACGGTTGCAACGGCGAGCTGCGCCCACGCCGTCACCGAAGTGACGGTGAGCGTCAGGGGCGATGTGCGCCCGTTACGGGCGAAGTCGAGTTGGAGAAGAGCGAGCAGCGCGGCGACGATGAGTGCGCCGATTACCGCGAATAGCTTTCGCTCATCCCGATTCGTAACGATTGGTACCACCTCGTCAACCGGTCTGCATGCGGACGCAGCCGTTCGAGCAGACCCGGCGACGACAAGATCTCGCCGGCGCCGCGCGCTACACATCCTAATGGATCATCGGCGATCGTCGTCGGCACGTTCGTGCGCGCAGCGATCTCGCCTGCGAGTCCCGGAATCAACGCTCCGCCGCCCGTCAACACGATCCCCGAGTCGAGCAATTCGCCCGCGAGGTCCGGGGGTGTTTGTTCGAGGATCGACCACGTCGCGCGTGCGATCTTGTCGATCCCGTCGTGCATCGCGTCGCCGACCAGAGTCTCGTCGACCGCTCGCCGACCGGGGCGAAGGTTCGCCATATCGGTCCCCGCGACCATGAACGGTTCGCGTCCCGGTGCGCGGCCGGCGTACCCACGCTCGATCTTGAGGCGCTCTGCGGTGAGCGGACCGATTTGGAAGAGATCTTGGCGCAGCCGTGCGGCGATCGCGGCGTCGAACGTGTCGCCGCCGACCTTGATCGAGTGCATCGCGACGACGCCGGTCAGCGTGAGGACCGCGATCTCGGTCGTCCCGCCGCCGATGTCGATGACCATGCAAGGCCGGGTCCCGGTGATGTCGAGGCCCGCTCCGACCGCGGCCGCGACGGCCTGCGGGACGAACGTCGTCGAACGAGCGCCGGCCGCCGTGATCGCTTCTTCGACCGCCTTGCACTCGATGTCGGTCGCGCAGCCCGGGACGCACGCGACAACGCGCGGCGCGAGGCGCTGGCCGTGGGCGAGCGCGCGGTCGACCATGGTCTTCACCAGCGCGTGGGCGCCGCGGAAATCAGAGATCGTCCCGCCGCGCAGTGGGTGCACGACGCGAACGCGACCGGGAGCTCGGCCGTCGACTTCCTTGGCCGCCTTGCCGATCGCGATGATCGCGTCGTCCGTCGTCCGGTACGCCACGACCGACGGCTCGCTCACGAGGATGCCCTCGCCGTGCGCGTAGACGACCGTGTTCGCGGTGCCGAGGTCGATCCCGATGTCCGGGCTGAACGTCGCCCTGAGCGTCCCCGCTAAGCTCATGCCTGTGCTCCTGCAATCCGCTCCGCCCCAATCCGTGGCGGAAGCAAACAATATCCGATACGTGGCAGCGCCGCGACGAACGCCGCGAGCGGGAAGCCGACGACCGTGAAGTAGTCGCCGTCGATCCGCTCAACGAGGGTCGCCGCAAAACCTTGAATTCCGTAGGCGCCGGCCTTGTCGAGACCGTCGCCGGACGCCGCGTACGCATCGATCGTCCACTCCGACAGATCGGCAAAACGCACGCGCGTCGATACCACCTCGGAGAGCGACGCCGCCGTGCGGTCGTCGCGCAACGCGAAGCCGGTGTGGACCTCGTGCCAACGCCCGGAGAGCCGGTGCAGCATGGCACGGGCTTCGCGGACGTCGCGCGGCTTGCCGAGCGCCTCGCCGTCGACGTCGACGACCGTGTCGGCCGCGACGATCAACGCGTCGGCGGGGGCCGCGCCGGCCGCCTTCCCCCGCGCGTGCAGCAGCGCGAGCTGCGCCGGCGCGACCCCCGGCATCGGCTGCTCATCGTACGCGCTCGGAACGACCGCCACACGCAAACCGAGCGACGCGAGTAACTCGCGACGCCTCGGCGACCCGCTAGCCAGCGCTACGGCGTCGAGGAGCGGTAGATGTTCGATGGGACTACTGTACGTGCGCGAACGCACCATGACAATGTATTAACGCAAAATTGCGCGCAGCGTCACTTGCGCGCGGAAGCGATTTACACCACGTCCAGACGCGAGACGTCATCCGCCGTTTCGCCGCGCACGACGCGGCGATGGTGGCCGTTGCGGACGAACACGACCGGTGGGCGGCCGAATCGGTTGTAATTACTGGCCATGCTGTACGTATATGCCCCGGTCACGCGCATCGCGACCAAGTCGCCTGCGGCCAGTCCGGCGGGCAACACGTAGTCGCCCATCTCGTCGTTCTCGCAGGTGCGGCCGACGAGCGTCGCGGGCTGCTCGTCGCCGAGCACCGCCGCCGCCAGCACTTCGGGGACGTGCCGGGCGCCGTAGATGATCGGGCGCGGGTTGTCGGTCATCCCGCCGTCGATCATGACGAAGCGGCGCCGGCCCTGCGTCTTCACCGCCATCACGCGGTAGAGCGAGCTCCCCGCGCGGGCGATCAGCGCGCGTCCCGGCTCGATCGCCAGATCGTAGCGCCCCGCGTTTCGCTCGACGAGCGCTGCCGCGAGCGTCTCGAAGTCGAGCGGCCTGGCGCCGCCGAGGCTCTCCTCGACTGCAATCCCGCCGCCGCAGATCAGTTCGCGCACCGGCAGACCGAGCGACGCGGCGAGATCGGCCGCCGCGATCAACTCGTCGAGGTTGGCGACGAACGGCGCGGTTTCCGAGATTTGCGAGCCGATGTGGCTGTGCAAGCCAATCAGGCGCAGCTGTGGGAGCGCCGCGACGCGTGCGAGCGCCGTCGGCAAACGGTCCAGGCCGAAGCCGAACTTCGTGTTCTCGCCGCCGGTGCGAATGAAGGCGTGCGTGTGCGCCTCGATCCCTGTGTTGACGCGCAGCATCACGTCGACGGTCGCAGCGGCGTCGGAGGCGAGCGCGGCGAGGCGCTCGAGCTCTTCGTCGTTGTCGATCACGTCGAACGCGACGCGCCCTTCGACGATCGCGGCGAGCTCTGCGTCGGTCTTCCCGCAGCCGTGGAAGTACAGCCGTCCGGCCGGGAACCCGCCGCGCTCGGCCGTCACGAGCTCACCGAGCGAACACACGTCCAAGCGCAGCGGCGTCGCCGCGAGGTGCTCCGCGAGCGCGGTGAGGAGCAGCGCCTTCCCGGCGTACGCGACGGTGATCCCGCGGGTGCGGAATGCGTCGCAGAAGCGCGCGATCTCGAGGTCGAGCTCGTCGAGATCGACGACGAAGAGCGGCGTACCGTACGTCTGAGCGAGCTCGCGGGCGGGGACGCCGCCGATCGTGCGATCGACGGCCAAACGGTCGACGGGGATCATCGGTAGAGCGCGTGCTCGTCGATGTAGCGGAACACGGGCTCGGGGACGAGATATCGCACGCTCTTCCCTTCGCGCAAACGATCGCGAATCACCGTCGCCGACTCGGCGACGACGGGCAGATCGAGCATGCGCACCTTCTCGCGGTGGGCCGGGCCGAGATCGGCGAGCGCGGCGTCGAGGTCCGTCTCGCGGATCTCGCCGCGGGGTGCGACGACGAACTGCTCGACCGCATCGATCACCTCGTCGAGACGTTGCCAGCGCGAGCGCACCAGCGAGTCACCGCCGACGACGAAGGTGAGGATCGCATCGGGATAGCGCGCCTGCAAACGCGGCATCAGGTCGGCGGTGTACCCCGTCGCAGCCGGATCGAGATCGCTCTCGTCGAGTGCGAACGCGACGTTCGCCGCGATCGCGAGGCGGATCATCGTCGCGCGCTGCTGCGCCGTCGCGCTCATCGCACCATTACGGTAATGCTTGCCTTCCCGCGTCGGCACGAACAACACGCGATCGAGCGCGCACGCATCTCGCACCGCCTCCGCAACGAACAAATGCCCGTTGTGAACCGGATCGAACGATCCGCCAAAAATTCCTATTTTCACGGCGCTACGCCCCAGGCTCCGCGCCCCCCGCGCTTCGCGTGGGGCCCCCGACTCGACCTCGCAACAACAGGTTGCTTGCAGCACGATCCCGCTGCGCTCGGTCCATCATCATCACCGTGTTCGCGGGCTCGCTAATCCTGCCGGGTCACGAATAGTCGAACTCGACGCCGGCGATGCGGACGGTATCGCCTTCGTGGATGCCGAGATCGCGGAGTTTCTTGTCGACGCCCATCTTGGCGAGGATCTGCTCGAAGCGCGCGAGCGCTTCGTCGGAGTCGAAGTTCGTCATCTGTGCGAGCCGCTCGACCCGTTCGCCGCGTACGACGAAGACGCCGTCTTCGATGTCGATCTCGAACGGTTCGTGCGGAGCGAGGTCGATCTGTGCGGGTTCGGGATGTGCGACTTGCGGAAGCGGCGTCGCTTTGATCGTCTCCCACACGGCATAGATCAGCTCTTGCACGCCGGTATTGGTCGCCGCCGAGATCCCGCGTAAGCCCGGAATCTGCTCGCGCAGCGCTTCGAACGTTTCGCGTGCCTCGGGGATGTCGAGCTTGGTGATCACCGGGATCACCGGGCGATCGAGCAACGCCGGATTCCATGCCCGCAGCTCTTGCTCGATCGTCGCTTTGTCGGCGAGCACCTCATCCGGCGTTTTCGCGCCATCCATCAGATGAACGAGGACGCGCGTGCGTTCGACGTGGCGCAAGAAGCGGTCGCCGAGGCCCGCACCTTCGGACGCGCCTTCGATGAGCCCCGGGACGTCGACCATCACGAACGACTCGAAATCCGCGACGCGCACGACGCCGAGTTGCGGTTCGAGCGTCGTGAACGGATAATCCGCGATCTTCGGACGCGCGGCGCTGACAACCGAGAGCAGCGTTGATTTTCCGGCGTTCGGGAGCCCGATGACCCCCGCGTCGGCGAGCAATTTGAGCTCGAGCCGCAGCTCGCACGACTCACCCGGCTCGCCGTTGTACGCAAAGCGTGGCGCTTGCCGGGCCGCGGTCGCGAAGTGCTGATTGCCCAACCCGCCACGGCCGCCTTTCGCGACGCGCACGCGCTCGCCCGGGGTGCTCATGTCGGCGATCAGTCGTGAGTGCCCACGATTTCCCTCGGCGTCGACCTCGGAGCGCGTCACCAGCGTCCCGACCGGTACGTGGATCACGAGGTCCTTGCCGGACGGTCCCGACTTGTTGGAGGTCGATCCCGCTTTGCCGCTCTCGGCGCTGAACTGCTTCTTGAAGCGAAAGTCGACCAGCGTGCCCAGCTCGGGATCTGCGAGCAACACCACGTCGCCCCCGCGTCCCCCGTCCCCGCCGGCCGGCCCCCCCTTCGGAACATACTTCTCACGCCGCCACGCGACAATGCCGTCGCCGCCCTTGCCGGCGGCAACGTTGATCGTAGCTTCGTCTATGAATTGCATTTAAACGGCGCTCCGCCCCAGGCTCCGCGCCCCCCACGCCTGCGGCGTGGGGCCCCCATTTCGACCTCGTAACTCGATAGTCGAAGAGGCGTGATCTTGCGGCACTCGGTCCATCACCATGCTGCTAACGCTAGAAAGCAAAAAGAGCCGGCTGTGCGGCTCTTTTCAGACCGTTCGCGAGGACTCGATCAGACAGCGGCGGGGACGACGTTGACGTGCTTGCGGTTGCGCGAGCTCGTGAACGTGACGTGGCCCTCGACGACCGCGAAGATCGTGTGATCCTTGCCGATCATCGTCCCTTCGCCAGGGTAGAACTTCGTGCCGCGCTGGCGGATGATGATGTTGCCCGGGACGACGAGCTGACCGCCGAAACGCTTCACGCCGAGGCGCTGTGCGTTCGAGTCGCGGCCGTTGCGCGTCGAGCCGGCGCCCTTCTTGGAAGCGAACAGCTGGAGATCGAACCGGAACATAGCCGCGAGATCATACCAAAGGCCGGCCCCGGGGTCAAACGAGGAAAGACGCCTCGTGCTTGCTCTCCTATCTCCTCGGACTGACCGCTCGTGCCCCGATGTGATCCGCTTCACTCGATCTGTCGAGGAGGCGTGCCACGACTGGACGGAAAGCTCCGTCAGAGCAGGGCTCCACGGGTGGGGATGTTCGATGACCAAGACCTATGGCCTGACGGCGCTCACGGCGGACGTCTGGGCGATTGACGACGATCGAGCGCTGGTGCGGGACGGCACGACGTTCGCCGAAGTCTGGATCGCGCCGGGCGACCAGCCTCGCTATCAGCGGGCCAAGCGGATGTCGCGGCCGATCATCGTCGTCGGTCGCTGGTCGTTCGAGCGCACGATCCGGGGTCAAAAGCGCATCTTCGTCGCCTCGTTTCCGCGCGACATCGCCCTGCAGGCGCCGCGCTTGGCGCGCGCGATCATCGCCGGCGCGACCGCGCTCCCGCGCGAGCCGTTCGGTCCCGATCCTCCGGCGCCGCCAGCGGCCGCGTCCCGAGAACGGCTGAGCACGCTGGTCATGAGCGGGCTCGCCCTGTGCTTCGGGATCGGTGCGCTGGTGGTCGCGATCATCCACTGACGCTCGCGGTCGCGAAGGTCTGCATCCCGGCGGTGCGAACCCAGTGGGGTTTTGGAGAAACGCCGCGTCGTCATCACGGGCATGGGAGCCGTCACGCCCCTCGGGAATTCGCTCGAAGAGTTCTGGGACGGATTGATTTCGGGCCGCAGCGGGGTCGGACCGATCACGCAGTTCGATTCGACCAAGCTTCCGACGCGGATCGCGGCGGAGGTCAAGGGCTTCGACCCCGACGCCCTGCTGGGACGCAAGGAAGCGCGGCGGATGGACCGCTACGCGCAGATGGCGCTGGTCGCGGCCCGCGAGGCGATCGCCGACGCTGCGTTCCCCACCGACCCCGACGTGCGGGCGCGAACCGGCGCGATCGTCGCCAGCGGGATCGGCGGGATCGCGACCGTTGAAGAGACGACCCTCGCGGTCGGGCCGACCCAGCAGTGGAACCGGATCTCGCCGTTCTTCGTCCCGATGCTGATGGCGAATGCGGCTTCGGCGCACATCTCGATGGAGAACGGCCTGCGCGGACCGGTCTTCGCCGTCGCCAGCGCCTGCGCGAGCAGCAACGACGCGTTCACGATCGCGTTCGACAAGATCGTGCTCGGCGAAGCGATCGCCGTCGTGGCGGGCGGGAGCGAGTCGACCGTCCTCGCGACCGCGATGGGCGGGTTCTGCACGATGAAGGCGATGTCGACGCGCAACGACGACCCCGAACACGCATCACGCCCGTTCGACAAGGAACGCGACGGCTTCGTGCTCGGCGAAGGTGCCGGCGTGATGGTGCTCGAGGATCGCGATTTCGCGCTCTCACGGGGCGCACGGATCTACGCCGAAGTCCTCGGCTACGGCCAGTCCGCGGACGCGTATCACATCGCGCAGCCGGATCCCGAATCGAAGGGCGTCATGCTGGCGATGGAGCGTGCGATCTTGCGCAGCAACATCGACCGCGACGAGATCGGATATATCAACGCGCACGGCACCTCGACCCCGCTGGGCGACACCGCGGAGTCGCAAGCGATCGAGCATGTCTTCGGAGCGCATGCTCGGAACGGTCTGGCGGTCTCGTCGACGAAGTCGATGCACGGTCACCTGCTCGGCGCGGCCGGGGCGATCGAGGGGATCGCCACCGCACTCGCGCTCGCGCGCGGGATCATCCCCCCGACGACCAACTACGAAGTCCCCGACCCTGACTGTGCGCTCGACTACGTCCCGAACGTCGCGCGCAAGGTACCCGATCTGCGCTACGCGATGTCCAACGGCTTCGGCTTCGGCGGCCACAACTCGTCCGTCATCTTTGGGAGACACGACTAACAAGGCTATGGTGATTAGACCGAGCGCAGCAGAATGTTGCCTCGCCTCACACGGTGTTGCGAGGTCGGACCGGGGGCCCCACGCGACGCGTGGGGGGCGCGGAGCCTAGGGCGGAGCGCCGTGGGGGGGGAGAAGCGGCGCGCCAGGCTTCGTGCGCTGTTAAAAGCGGCCGGTGTTTCTGAGCTGGACGTCGTGAACGTCGAGCAGGCGTTCGTGCACGAGAGCGCGTCGCGCGAAGGCGGCGGGTCGTCGAACGAGCGGCTCGAGTTCTTCGGCGACGCGATTTTGGGCTACGTCGCGGCGCGCTGGCTGATCGAAAAATATCCGGACGCGGCCGAGGGTGAATTGTCGCGCCGCAAGGCGGCCCTGGTGAGCGGTGAGGCTTGCGCGCGCAGCGCGCGGCGGCTCGGCTTCAACGAGCTCGTCGTGCTCGGGCACGGGACGGCGCAGGACGGCGGCTCGGACAACACGTCGATCCTCGCCGATGCGTTCGAGGCGTTCATCGCGGCCCTGTATCGTGCGACGGAGATGGAGAAGACCGCGCGCTTCATCGAGCGCGAGCACCTCGCGCACAACGACACGGCAGAGATCGGTGAGGCCGACGCAAAGACGGCGCTCCAAGAGTTCTCACAAGCGGTCCTGCGCGCAACGCCGATGTACTTCGAGCGCGCGGAGGGGCCGCCGCACGACCGGCGCTTCACCTCGCAGGTGCGCGTCGGCGACGAGATCCTCGGCGAGGGGATCGGCTCGTCGAAGAAGGCGGCGCAGCAGAGCGCCGCAGCGATGGCGCTCTCGACGCTGCGGGCACGGCATCCGCAGGCCGAGGCTCAGATTGAGGCCCCGGCGAGCCCGGCGTCGAAGGACGGCTCGCGGGTCATAGCGCTGGATAAACGCCGGCGTCGTCCGCGTTCTCCTCGCACACCCGATCCCGGAGCGCCCGTCTAGCGCATGCGCCTCAAGTCCCTCAAGGTCTTCGGTTTCAAGACGTTTGCCGAAGCGACGACGCTCGATTTCACATCCGGTACAACGGCCGTCGTCGGACCCAACGGGTCCGGCAAGTCGAATCTCGTCGACGCGATCCGCTGGGTCCTCGGCGAGCAGTCTTCGCGCTCGCTGCGCTCCCAGAAGATGGAAGATGTCATCTTCGCCGGCAACACGAGCCGCAAGCCGCTGGGGATGGCCGAAGTCTCGCTGACGTTCGACAACGGCGACCATCAGTTGCCACTCGACTTCACCGAGGTACAGATCACACGGCGCGCCTACCGCGCCGGCGAGTCGGAGTTCTTCATCAACCGCGAGCAGGTGCGCTTGCGCGACGTGCACGAGCTGCTGATGGGGACCGGCCTTGGACCGGGCTCGTACGCGATCGTCTCGCAGGGCCAGATCGACGCGATCCTCTCCTCCAAGCCCACCGAACGCCGCGCACTGTTCGAGGAGACGGCCGGGATCGGGAAGTTCCTGGCCCGCAAGCACGAGGCGCTGCGCCGGCTCGAGGCGACCGAGCAGAACGCGATCCGCGTCAACGATCTCATCGCCGAGCTCGAGCGCCGCGTCCCCGAGCTCGACGCGCAGGTGCGTCGCGCCAAGCGCTATCGCAAGGTGACCGCGCGCGTGCGCGACCTGGAAATTCTCTCGTATCTGCGCGCCTCGCGCTCGCGGCGCGAGCAGCGCGAAGGGGTCGCCGCGGAGCTCGAACAGCACGAGAACAAGCGCGCCGCCGCCGCCGCGCGCGTCGCGCAGCTCGGCGCCGACCTCGCGGTCTTGCGCGAGACGCTGTACACGCTCGAGCTCGAGCTCGACAAACACCGTGCCGATGCGCAGACCGCGCGCGGTGAGCTCGCTCGAATTCAAGCCGATCTCGCCGCCGCCGTCGCGCGTCGCGATGAGCTCGAACGCCAGTCGAGCGCGTCGGTCGCCGATCGCGAGCGCGTCGAGGGAGAACGCGAGACGCTGCGTGGGCAGATCGCCTCGCTCGAAGAGCGTCTTGCGCCGCTGACCGATCAAACGGATGGCATGCGCGAGCGCGAGCTCGCCGCAAGCGCCGCCGTCGCCGAGGCGCGCGGTGCGCTCGATGGCGTCTATCAAGAGCTGCGCGCAGTCGAAGCGCTTGCGGCACAGCAGGCCGCCAACGAAGCGGAGCGGCGCGCGCAGCTGCAGAGCGCGCGTGCCGAGCTCGAACGCCTCGAAGGCGAACACGCCGTTGCGCTCGCCGAGCGCGAACAGCATGCGCGCGCCGTCCAAGAGAAGCGGCGCAATTTCGGCGAACGCGAAGCGCTCGTCGCGCAGTACGAGGCCGAGGCGACCACGCAGCGCGAGCGCGCACGCAGTGCACGCGAACGCGGCGACGCGGCGGCCCACCGCGTGGCGGATCTGCAGCGCCGTCACCGCGAGATCGCACAAGAGATCGCGGCCTCCGAGTCGCGCCTGCACACGATCGAGGAACTCGAAGCGTCGCTCGAGGGGCACGCGCACGGCACGCGCAGCGTGATCGAGGCGGCGCAACGCGGGCAGCTTCACGGTCTGCACGGCGTCGTCTCGAATCTGATCAGCGTCGAGGAACAGTACGCGCGCGCGCTCGACGTCGCGTTCGGCGCCGGGCTCTCGAACATCGTTACCGAGCGCTCCGAAGACGCCGAAGCGGCGGTGCAGTATCTGCGCGAACGCGAGCTGGGCCGTGCAACGTTCCTTCCGCTCGACACGCTGGGTGCGCGCGACGGCCGCGAGCTCGGCAACTTGCGCGGGCGTCCGGGCATCCTCGGCTACGCGCACACGCTCGTGCGCTCCGAGCCGCAGTATCGCGGGATCGTCGCGTGGCTGGTCGGACGGACGCTTGTCGTCGACGAGCTGCGCACCGGGATCAGCCTGGTGCGCGGCGAGGGCTTCCGCGACTCGATCGTCACGCTCGAAGGCGAGCAGATCCTCGGCGGCGGCGCGATCACCGGCGGACGCTTCCGCAAAGAACGCTCGATCCTCGCGCGGCGCGCACAGGCCGAGACGCTGCGCGACCGTATCCCGCAGCTGCGCGCGCAGCTCGAAACGGTCGAACGCGACGGCCTCGCGGCGAAAGCCGAGCTCGACGCGTCGAGCGTCGAGTACGACGAAGCGACGAAGCTCGCCAACGACGCCGAGGTTGCGCTGCGCGACGTCCGCACGCAGCTGCAATCGCTCGCCGCCGACATCGAACGGCTCGACGCTGCGGTGGCGACGAGCGCGAACCGGGCCCAGAACCTCGCCGGTGCACGGGAAGACGTGCAGGCGCGACGGCATGCGCTCGAACGCGTCGCCGAGGATCACGTCGATCTCACCGAGCAACGCACGACGCTCGAGCAGAATCTCGCGAGCGCGCGCGAGCGGATCGCCGCGGTCGAAGCGGAGCAGAGCGAGATCGTCGCGGCGGCGAGCACGCTGCGCGAGCAGATCGCGGCGCTCGGCGCGGAGCGCGAAGGCGCGGTGACGCGCCTGGGTCTGCTCGACGCGGACGCGGAGCGCGCCGGTGCGGCGCGGGAAACGATGCTGCACGAGCTCGAGCTGTTGCGCGCGCAGACGACGGAGCTCGACACCGTCCTGGGCAGCGCGCGCGAGCGCGTCACGAACGCCGACGCCGCGGTCGAGGAAGCGCGCCGCAAACGCGAGGCGACGGCCGACGAGGCAGCACAGCGCGAAGCGGACGAACGGATCGCGCAGAGCGAGGAGCGCGAGGCGACGAACGCCGGCGAAAGCGGACGCCGCCGGCTCGCCGAGATCGACGCGGAGCTGGGGATGCTGCAGCAGTCGTTTGCGCAGAATCCGGCCAGCGACGAGGAGCAGAACGACGTCCTCACGCGCTACGCCGAGGAGTCGGACGACGTCGTCGAAGAGCTGCCGCGCTTGCGCGAAGAGCTCATCCGTCTGCAGTCCAACGTCAATCTCAACGCCGAGGCCGATCGCGACGAGCTCACCGAGCGCGAGCGTTTCCTGCGCGAGCAGATGGACGATCTGCACAAGGCGCGCGAGACGCTGCTCGCGACGATCGCGGAGATCGAGACCTCGTGTCAGGTCCAGTTCAACGAGACGTTCGACGCCGTCAAGGAACGCTTTGCCGAAGTCTTCGAGCAGCTCTTCCCGGGCGGAAAAGCCGAGATGTGGCAGACCAACCCCGACAATCTGAGCGAGACGGGGATCGAGCTCGCGGTGCAGCCGCCGGGCAAGAAGATGACGAGCCTCGCCGCGCTCTCGGGCGGCGAACGCGCGATGACCGCGTCGGCGCTGATCTTCGCGCTCATCGCCGTCAAACCGTCGCCGTTCTATCTCCTCGACGAGGTCGATGCGGCGCTCGACGACGCGAACGTGGAACGGCTGTCGACGAAGATCCGCGCCGTCTCGACTGAGGCGCAGATGCTCATCGTCACGCACAACAAGAAGACGATGGAGCTTGCGCAGCGCATGTACGGCGTGACGATGCAGGAGCCCGGCGTCAGCTCGATCATCAGCGCCACGCTCGACGACCAGCCCGGCGCACCGGAGACCACACCCGAACGTGAACCAGAACCCGCCCTCGTCTCCTAGCGACGGCGCGGCGCTCATCTCCGTCTACGACCGGACCGGCGTCGTTCCACTCGCGCGCGCGCTCACGGAGCGCGGCGTCAAGATCTACGCGACCGGCGGGACGCGCCGTCATCTGCAAGAGCACGGGCTCGACGCACGCGACGTCGAGGAGCTCACCGGCTATCCCTCGCTCTTCGACGGGCGGGTGAAGACGCTGCACCCCGCAGTGTTCGGCGGAATTCTCAAGGATCGCTCGAACGCCGAGCACCTGCGCGAGGCCGTCGAGCATAAAATCCCGACGATCTCGACGGTCGTCGTGAATTTGTATCCGTTCGAGTCGACGGTCGCGCAGGAAGGCGCTACGCTGCAAGACGCGATCGAGCAAATCGACATTGGCGGGGTATCCTTGCTCCGTGCCGCCGCGAAGAACTTCGACCACGTGAGCGTCCTGAGCGACCCCTCGCAGTACGACACGTTCATCGCCGCGCTCACGCACGGCGGGCTCGACTATGCGACGCGGCGGCGCTTCGCGACCCGAGCCTTCGAGCGCACCGCCGAGTACGACAGCGCGATCGCGCGGTACCTCGAGTCCGGCCTGGTTGCCAACGAGCTCCCCGGTTCGCTCGCGCTCACGATCCCGATCGAGCAGCCGCTGCGCTACGGCGAGAACCCGCAGGATCGCGCCGCGTTCTACCTGGCGCGCGAAGCGCAACTCCCCGAGCAGCTCGGCGGCAAGGCGCTCTCCTACAACAACCTGCTCGACTTGGACGCGACGCTGCGGCTGCTCGTACGTGCACCGCTCGGTTTTGCGCCCGACGATCCGTCATACGTGCGCCCGCCATTCACCCGCGCCGCGATCGTCAAGCATACGGTTCCCTGTGGTGTCGCCGAACGGAGCTCCGTCGCCGACGCGGTGCGCGCTGCGCTCGACGCCGATCCGGTTTCCGCGTACGGCGGGATCATCGCCGTCGACGGCGTCATCGACGCGGCGGCTGCCGAGCACTTGGCCGGTTTTTTCCTGGAGATCGTTGCGGCGCCGGCGTTCGACGACGCGGCGCTCGCGCGGTTGCGCAAGAAAAAGAATCTGCGCATCATGCGCTTTCGCCCCGGGACGCCGGAGCGGATCGCGCACGAGCTGCGCGTGCGCAGCGCGCTGGGCGGCGTGCTCGCCGAGGATGACGATCCGCAAGCGCCGCCCGAGCGCTGGAGCGTCGTCTCCAAACGCGCGCCGAGCGAAGCGGAATGGCGCGATCTGATCTTCGCGTGGGACGTCGTGCGGCACGTGAAATCCAATGGCGTCGTCATTGCGCGGGACGGCGTCTCGCGCGGGATCTGCGCGGGTCAGACGAACCGGGTCAGCGCGGTGCAGATTGCGGCGCATCGCGCGCACGATTTCGCGCTCGGTGCCGCGTGTGCGAGCGACGGTTTCTTTCCGTTCCCCGACGGCCTGATCGCCGCCGCGGACGCCGGCTGCACGGCGGTCATCGCGCCGCAGGGCTCGATTCGCGATGCGGAAGTGATCGCGGCAGCCGATGAGCGCAACATCGCCCTGGTCTTCTCCACCTACCGGTACTTCTTGCACTAGAGCGATGCGATGCTAGGGTTCGTCATCCGGCTGATCGGCTATGGCCTGCTCCTCGGACTCTCCGCACGGATCGCCCAGGCGCTGTGGTCGCAAAACGGTCTGGACGGGATTGCGGCCCTGCAGACGCTCCATGACAACGGGCTCATCGCGCTGTACGTCGCGCCCCTCGTGCTCGCGCTCATCGGTTTCGGCCCGCTGCGCCCGCTCGCGATGTTCGCCGGCTTCTTCCTCGCTGCCGCCGCGTTGACGGCGCCGTTCGCGATCTCACGCGTCGCCGGCGTCTAGCCGTGTCGCGTCCGGCGTCTTTGGGTCTGGTGCCGCTTCTGCTCGTCGTCGCGACCGGGATCGGTTGGGGCTTACTCGGGCCTGCGAGTAAGCAGCTCTACGCCGCGCAGCCGGCGTTCGACGGCACGACGCTCGCTGTCGCGCGCGGCTTGTGGGCACTCCCGCTGTTCTTGATCGGCCTCGGCGTGACGTGGCGGCTGGATCCACCGCGCCTGCGCACGAGACAATGGGCGCTGATTGTCGCCGCGGGCGTCGTCTTCGGACTGGTGATCTCGCTGGTGTTCACGATCGCCGCGCAGCATACGTCGATCGCCCACGTCTCGTTTCTCGTCGGCGTCTCGCCGGTGACGAACACGGCGCTCGCCGCGCTCGTCTTTCGCACGGGACTCGATCGTCGCGGCTGGATCGCGCTGACGCTCGGTGTGCTGGGCGTCGCGATCCTCGCGCTCACGCAGCGCAGCGACTCTTCCGGGATGCTCGGTGACGGTCTGATGATCGTCTGGCTCGTCGCGTTCGCGGTCTACGCGTGCTTGTTGCGCGCCGTCGGGAACGGCGTCTCGTCGACGCTGCTGATGTGCCTGATCGGGACGATCTCGATGGGCGTCCTTGCGATCCCCATGACGCTGCTCGGCTACGGCGCTGCGGCGGGGCACGTCGCGGATTCCGGTGCGATCGCTGGCTGGTTCTTCGGCGAGGTCGTGATCGGCTCGACGCTCGTCGCCCAGACCACCTACACGGCAGCGGTTCGTCAGCTCGGCGTCTCGGTCGCCACGATCGGCGCCGAATACACGGCGCTCGCCGTCGGGACGGCGGCATCGTTCGCGATGCACGAGCGCTGGACCGCGCTCACGATCGTTGCCGGGCTCGTCTTCTGCTGCGCCCTCGCCGTGACGTTCGCTCCCTTGCCTGCACTCGATCGTCGCAAGTTGCCCGAAGCGGCCTGACCGCGGCACGCGTCGAAAGGCGCCGCCGTCATGCCCCGGTACCTGCACACGTCGATCTTCGTCAACGACATGGACGAGTCGATCGACTTCTACGTCAACAAACTCGGTCTCAAGCTCCTCGACGGGCCGCTCCACTATCCCGGCAACGCCGACATGGCCTTCGTCGGGAGCAGCTGGGACGCGTACGTCGAGTTGGTCTACGATCTCGAGGATCACCCGCCGTATCAGATCGGGAACCGTTACGAGCACCTCGCGCTCGAGGTCGAGGGCAATCTGCCCGCCGTCATCGAGAATTTGCGCGCGAAGGGCGTCAAGATCGTCAAGGAACCCAAGAAGTCGCCCAGCGGCTCGCGCTGGATCGCGTTCGTCGAGGACCCCAACGGAATCCCCGTCGAGTTGCTCGAGCCACGCGAAGGCCCGATCACCTAAACGCCAGAAGGGCGCTGGTCGACCGTGAACCAGATCAGCGCCCCGCGCGGCACCCAAGACATCCTACCGCCCGAGTCCGAGCGCTGGATCCGCCTCGAGAACGACTGCCGGGAGATCGCACACCGCTTCGGCTACGGTGAGATCCGCACGCCGATGTTCGAAGCGACCGAGCTGTTCGCGCGCGGCGTCGGTGAGACGACGGACATCGTCGAAAAAGAGATGTACACGTTCACCGACAAGGGCAACCGCTCGATGACGCTGCGCCCGGAGTGGACGGCGGGCGTCGTGCGGGCGCTGCTGCAGCACAACTTGCTCGGGCAACCGCAACGGCTCTATTACATCGGCCCGTTCTTTCGCTACGAACGTCCGCAAGCGGGCCGCTACCGCCAGGCGAATCAGTTCGGCGTCGAGTGCTTCGGGCAAGCCGGTCCGGAAGCCGACGCCGAGGTGATCCAGATCGCCGCGGAGCTCATCGAACGCTACGGGATCGGCGACGCGGTGCTCAACATCAACAGCGTCGGCGACGCGGTGTGCCGTCCACGCTACCGGCAAGCGTTGCTCGACCACTTTCTGCCGCACGCGGCGGAGCTCAGCGAGGACTCACGGCGACGCTTGGAGCGTAATCCGCTCCGCATTCTCGACTCGAAGGCGCCGCAAGACGCGCCGTTCGTCGCGAGCGCGCCGGTGATGCTCGACGTGCTCTGCGATCCGTGTCGCGCGCACTTCGACGGTCTGCGCGCCGCGCTCGACGCACTGCACATCCCGTACGTCGTCAACCCGAAGATCGTGCGCGGACTCGATTATTACACCCGGACCGTCTTCGAGTTCGTCTCGGGCGCGCTCGGCGCGCAGAGCACGGTGTGCGGGGGCGGACGCTACGACGACCTCGTCTCCTCACTTGGTGGCCCGCCGACGCCCGGCGTCGGCTTTGGGCTGGGGCTCGAGCGCTTTTTGATGATGGTGGCGGCGACGGCCGGCGACCATCCGCCGGTGCGCGAAGGCGTCCAGGCGATCGCGCTCGGCCCGCAGGCGCGCGCGCGCCTGGTTCCGATCGTCGGAGCGCTGCGCGAAGCAACCTCGCGTCCGACGTTTGCCGACTGGTCCGACCGCAAACTCACAGCGCATTTTAAGAGTGCTGACCGCAACAACGCGCGCTGGGCGCTCGTGCTCGGCGACGACGAGCTGGCAAAGGGGCAGATCGTGCTGCGCGACCTCGTCACACGTGAAGACCGCCGCCTGCCGCTCGCCCCGGTCGCGGCGGAGATGGCGCGCACACTTGTCGAAGCGACGGTCTGATGGATCAAGACGAAGCGGCACGCGTACGCGCGCTCGGCGCAATTGCCGCCGAGTTCGACCTGGACGCGATTCGCGTGCGCACGGGCGAGACGGAGATCGAGATCGTCCGGCGTGACCCCGTCGCGCAGGCGCCGGTCCCGGTGTACACCGCTGCACCGGTTGGGATGCCCGCACCGGCCACGGCGGTGCCCGCCGCAGCGACGCCCAGCGAGAACAGCTCGGCGGCGCCGGCGAACGTCGCCCGCGTCACCGCGCCGGTCGTCGGCGTGTTCTATCGCGCGGCCTCGCCCGGGGCCGAGCCGTTCGTCGAGGTCGGCTCGCGGGTCAGCGTCGGACAGACGCTGTGCATCCTCGAAGCGATGAAGCTCATGAACGAGATCACCACCGACTACTCGGGCGTGGTCAGCCGCGTGCTCGTCGAGAACGGCGAGCTCGTCACGCTCGGACAGGAGCTGTTTTGGATCGAGCCGTGATCGAAGGGCGACGTGACTTCAACGCGCTCCTCGCCGACCGCAAAGGCCAGCTCGACAAGCCGCACTACGCCGAGCAGGTGATGGCGATCGTCGCCGCACTCGTCGATGCGTTTCGCAAGGGCAACAAGGTGCTGTGGTTCGGGAACGGCGGCAGCGCGGCTGACGCGCAGCATCTCGCGGCCGAGTTCAGCGGACGCTTTCTGCGCGAGCGCAAGGGCCTGCCGTCCGAGGCGCTCACCGTGAACACATCGGCCGTGACGGCGATCGCCAACGATTTCGGCTACGAGCAGCTTTTCGCGCGCATGGTCGAAGCGCTCACGAAGCCCGGTGACGTCGTCGTCGGGATCACGACGAGCGGCACCTCGAAAAACATCGTTGCTGGATTGCGCCGCGCACGCGAGCTCGGCGCGACGACGATTGCGTTCACCGGCAACGGCGGCGGTCCGGCCGCAGCGATCGCCGATCTCGTGCTGCTCGGTCCCGACGGCTACAGTGCGCTGGTCCAAGAAGTGCATATCACGATGGGTCACATCATCTGCGATCTCGTCGAACAAGAGTTGCTGTTCGCGTGAGCGACCGCCGTCCCGCGGTCTTCCTCGATCGTGACGGCACGATCATCGAGGACAAGGGCTTTCTCGCCGATCCGCGCGGCGTCCGCATCTTGCCGACCGTCGTCGACGCGTTGCGGCTGTTTGCCGCGCACGGCTACGCGACGATCGTCGTCTCGAACCAGTCGGGCGTTGCGCGCGGCTATTTCGACGACGACGCGGTGCGCGCGGTGAACGCGGAGATCGTGCGTCAGCTGCGCGACGACGGCGTCGCGATCGACGGCTGGTACTGGTGCTCGCACTACGACCAGGGATGCGCGTGCCGCAAGCCTGCGCCCGGTTTGGTGCAGCGCGCCGTCGAGGAACACGCGCTCGACCTGTCCGCCGCACGCTGCGCGGTCGTCGGTGATCGCGGCAGCGATGTCGAACTGGGGCACGCCGTCCGGATCGCAGGGATTCTCGTCGCCGGGCCGCTCCCGTATCGTGGACCGGAACCCGACTTACGCGCGCAGACGCTGCTCGAAGCGGCGCAGTGGATCGTGCGTCGTGGCTGAGATGATCGCGGCGCCGCACGCCAACGAGCTGCTCGCGCGGATGCGTGGGCGGCGCGTCGTCGTCATCGGCGACTTGATGGTCGACGAGTGGATCTGGGGCGACGTCTCGCGCATCTCGCCCGAGGCGCCGGTCCCCGTCGTGGCGGTTCGCGATCATACGTTCACGCTGGGCGGCGCGGGAAACGTCGCGCACAACCTGCGCGCGCTCGGGGCACAGGTCGCGTTCGTCGGCGGGATCGGCGAGGACGCCGAAGCGGCGCGCGCGCGTTCGATGTTGGCCAAGATCGGCGTCGAGGGGAGCGGCCTGGTGACGCTCGGCGACCGGCCGACGACGCGCAAGACGCGCATCGTTGCGCACAACCAGCAGGTCGTGCGCGCCGACTGGGAGTCGACGGCGCCGCTGCGCGAGGAGGATCGTGCGCGCGTCGTCGAGCGCGTCCGTGCAATCGCGCGCGAAGCCGACGCCGTCGTGCTCAGCGATTACGCAAAAGGCTTCTTCTCGCGCGAGATCGTCGATGCGGCGCTCGCCGCACCGGTCGTCGTCGCCGACCCCAAGCCGCAGAACGTCGGACTCTTCGCGGGCGTGACGTGCATTGCGCCCAACGCCGGCGAGGCGGCGCGCGCGAGCGGGATCGCGATCACCGACGACGCTTCGCTCGAGCGCGCGGCGCGCGCGCTGCTCACGATGCTCGGCTGCCACTACGTGCTCGTCACGCGCGGCGAGCACGGGATGTCGCTCTTTCCCGCCGCAAGCGAACGGTTCGACGTTCCCGCCGTCGCGCGCACGGTGTTCGACGTCTCCGGCGCCGGCGATACGGTCGTCGCCGTGCTCACGCTCGCGCTCGCCGCGGGGATCGGCGCCGAGACCGCGACGCAGCTCGCGAACTTCGCAGCCGGTGCCGTCGTCGAGAAGCTCGGCACCGCGACCGCGACGCCCGACGAGATCATCGCGCTGATGGAGCACGGCGATGGAAACTGAGGCGTTGTTCGCGCCTGTCCTCGATGCCGACGCTGCCGTCGCGTGGCGTGAAGCGCAGCGCGCCGCGGGCCGCCGCGTCGTCTCGACCAACGGTGTCTTCGACCTGCTGCACGCCGGGCACGTCGCGTACCTGGCGTGGGCGCGTGCGCAGGGCGACGCACTGTTGCTGTTGCTCAACGAGGACGAGTCGGTACGGCTGCTGGGCAAAGGCCCCGATCGTCCGCTCGTCGCGTTCGCCGAGCGTGCGCGCGTCGTCGGCGCGCTGCGCAGCGTGGACGCCGTCGTCGGTTTCAGCGAACGCACGCCGGAAGTGCTGCTCGATCGCATCAAGCCGGATGTGCACGTGAAGAGCGCGCAGTACCGTCTCGATCAGCTCCCCGAGCGCTTCGTCGTCGAACAGCACGGCGGGCAAATCGTCCTCGCACCACATCAACCTGGCCGCAGCACGACCGACCTCGTCGCCGCGATCCGCTCGCGCCGCTCGCGAGCGTAGCTCGCGCTATGCAGATCGAAGGCAGGATGTTGTTGCGTGCGCCCTCGGGGAATGGTTTTCTCAACGTAATCGTGAGCGCGCGCTCTGGGGGCGCGGAGCCTCGGGCGGAGCGCCGTTAAACCCATGCGCATTGCGATCACCGCGAACGGCCCTGGCGAGTTCGCCGGGTGGGTTCGCCCGCTCGTCGCGGCGCTGCGCGCGCAGGCACCGTCGACGCAGATTCATGTGCTCGCGGTGCCGGACGACTTTGCGACCGGGCGCGAAGCGTCGTACCTCGCCGAGCTGTTCCCGGGGATCCACGCGTATCCGCCGTCCGCGTATGTGCGCCTCGCGATGGGCCGGCCCGTCGACGGGCTGCTCGAGCGTGTCGACCGCGTGCAGTATCTCGGCGGGGACCTGGCGCATGCGGCGCGTGTCCACGCGCGGCTTGGCGGGGTCGCGACGTCCTATAAGTTTTCGCGCAAGCAGTACGCACAGCGCTTTGAACGCGTCTTTGCGGTCGACACCGCGAATCGCGACCAATTGCTGCAGTGGGGAACGCCGTCCGAGCGCATTCGCGTGATCGGGAATCTCGCGATCGACGGCGCGCTCGGCGAAGCTCGCGGCGCCTACAACGATCCGCCGAGCGACGCCGCGCGCGACGGGATCATCTTGTTTCCGGGCTCACGCCGCAACGAAGTCCTCAACATCTTTCCGCTCTTCGTTCGCGTCGCGCTCAACCTGCGCCGCATGCTGCCCGGTGTCTCGATCGCATTCGCCGGTTCGCCGTTCGTCCCCGACGAGGTGCTGCGCAACGCGTTGCGCGGCGGCGGCGATCATCCGCTCTCGTACGGCGCCGTTGCCGATCTCGAAGGCGGCGAGGTCGTCGCCGACGGTGCGCGCTTCCCGCTCGTGCGCGCGGCGATGCGCGCGGCCTCGCTCGCGCGGCTCGCGATCACGATCCCCGGAACCAAGGTCATCGAGCTCGCTGCACTGGGGATCCCGGCCGTCGTCTGCACGCCGTTCAACGCGCCGGAGCTCGCCGTGATCGGCGGGCCGCTCCAGTACGTCGGGAAGCTGCCGATGATCGGGACGCCGATCAAGCGCGCAGCGGTGATCGCGGTCGCCAAGCGCTTCACGCATTTTGCGCAGCCGAACATCGATGCGGGACGCGCGCTCGACGTCGAGATCGCCGGGACGCTGCTCCCCTCGCAGGTCGCGCACACCGCGATGGAGCGCTGGAACGATCCAGCCTGGTGCGAGCACACCGGCGCGGAGCTGCGCGCCTTGTACGCACACCACGCCGGCGCCGCCGAACGCATGGCGGCGTTTCTCCTCGAGCCGGTCCACGCGTGAGCGTCTCGGTCGTCATCGCAACGAAGGATCGCGCCGCGTTGCTCGACGCGGCGCTCGCGTCGTTGCGCGCGCAAGAAGGCGTCCCGGCGCTCGAGCTCGTCGTCGTCGACAACGGCTCGCGCGACGAGACGCGCGAGGTCGCGGCGCGGCACGGCGCCGTCTACGTCTATGTCGCCGAGCCGAATCGCGGCAAGGCACGCAACGCCGGGATCGCGCAGGCGAGCGGTGAGATCGTGCTCTTCGTCGACGACGACGTCGTCACGCCGCCGCACTTCGTCGCGGCCCACGTCGCGGCGCACGACGCCGAGATCTTCCCGCTCGTCGTCTGCGGGCCGATCATCAACGTGCCGTCCCCCGACCGTCGCCCCACACCGACGGCGGCGAACGCGTCGCGCGCGTTCTTCGTCACCTGCAACGTCTCGGTGCTGCGCTCATCGCTCCTCGCCGTCGGCGGGTTCGACGAAGCGTTCAACCTGTACGGCTGGGAGGACACCGAGCTCGGCGCGCGTCTGCGCGCGCACGGTCTACGCCGCCGCTTCGTCTGGGACGCGTATCTCTGGCACATCAAGCCGCCGACGCCGGAATCGCTCGAGAGCGCTCTCGACAAGGCGCTGCAGAAGGCGCAAATGGCGGCACGCTTCGTCCGCAAGATGCCGACGACGCGCATCAAGCTCGCGACCGGAGCGTACCGCGCGAACTTGCTGCGCGCGCGCGTCCTCGCGCCACCCGCCGCGCAGCCGCTCCTCGCCGGCCTCGCTTCTTCACCACGCGTCCCGGGCGCGATCCAAGCGCTTGCACGTGAGCTGCTGCTCGACAACGTCTACACAAACGAGCTGCGC
>CAZABL010000010.1:0-34627 GCA_964483365.1 uncultured bacterium | reverse complement strand
CCAAGCGCTTGCACGTGAGCTGCTGCTCGACAACGTCTACACAAACGAGCTGCGCACGCGCTTGCGCGAGGTGTAGCCCGATGCGCGTGCTGCTGATGCGGCTCGACGGGATCGGCGACGCTGCCGTGTGCACGCCGCTGCTCGCAGCACTTCGCGGCGCGGGACATGAGGTCGGCGTTGCGCTGACGACACGAAACGCCGGGCTCTTTCGGCGCGAGGCAATTCTCGCCGAACACGTCCTCGAACGGATTCCGTGGCCACTGCACGGGTCGACGCCGGAGAGCTCGGCGCGCGCGAGAGCGGAGATCGCGGTGGTCGGCTACGACGCTGCACTGATTGCGTCCGAAGAGCCCGAAGGCTTCGCGCTCGCCGCGCCGATTCGCACGCGCGTCGGCTTTACGACCGGTTGGACGCGCCCGCTCAAGACGCTGTGGGTTCGCGCGCGTACGACCCGCGTCGTCGACCGCTCGCAACAAGTGGGCGGCGATCTGGCGCACGAGGTCGAGGTGTTGTATCGCTTGGGCGCTGATCTCGTGACCGAGCCGTTGCCTCCCAGCGAAACACGACGTCTGCGTACGCTGCTCGCCGGCCCTGCTCAGGCGGTGCAGAGCGACTACGTCGTGCTCCAAGCCGGACCGAAATGGCGCACGATCGGGGTCCCCGACGGCGTACTGCAAGACGTCGTCGCGCGCCTCGAGCCGTACGCCGTGCGGGTCGTCTGCGCGCCGGGAGAAGCCACGGACGTTCGTAACGCGCTGGGGGTCGAACCGGAAACGTTCGGCGCACTGCCGCCGTGGGTCGATCTGCTGGCCGGCGCGCGCTGCGTCGTGACCGTCGACAGCGGCGCCGCGCATGTCGCCGGGATGCTGGGAACCCCGGTCGTCGACGTCTTCCCGGACGAGCACTTCGCGGCGCAGGTCCAGCGCTGGCGACCCTGGGCCGCGCCATATCGGGCAATCCGCGCCTCGCATGTCAACGGCGGTGCAGGGCGTGCCCTGGTCGAAGCGGTCCTCGATGGGTTCTGAGCGGGCGCTCTTGGTCGCCGCGGGGGGCGGCATCGGCGATACGCTACTCGCGGGCGTCGTTGCGCGCGCTCTGCGCGCACGCTACGCCGCGGTCGACGCCGTCGTGCTTGCCTCGCACGGCGATTTGGCTTCTCACATCCCGGCGATCGATCGCGTCATTCCGTACGGCGCCCATGTGCCGGGACGATACGACGGTGCGCTCGTGACGTGGGCGACGGTCGGGACGGCGCTGCTGCCGTGGCGCGCGGCGATCCCGATTCGCGTGGGGCAAGCACGCCGGCTCTACTCCGCGCTCTTCACGCATCGCGTCCTGGTGCGCAGCGAACTGGGCGATCGCACGACGCACTGGACGCAGATCCTGCTCGACTACGCGCGCGCGATCGGGTGCGACACCGACGACACCGTGCCGCGCTTCATCGTGAAGGACGAAGAGCGCCGCGACGCCGCGCGCTTGCTGCGCGTCCACGACGTCACCGGCGCGTACTATCTGCTGCACCCAACGCGCGGACTCTCCGCGCAGCGCTCGCGCTGGCCGGTCGCCGGATTCGTCGAGTTGGCGAAACGACTCGTCGCGCGCGACGGCGTCCCCGTTCTCGTCAGCGGTTCACCCGACGACGCGCCGATCGCCGAAGCGATCGCCGCAGGCGCGGGGCGTGGGGTGAGCGTCGTTGCCGGTGCGACGTCGATCGGGATGTTCGGTGCGCTCGCCGAGGGTGCGCGAGCCGTGGTCGCGATGGACTCGGGGCCGATGCACGTCGCTGCGGCGGTCGGTGCAGCAACGGTCGGCGTGTTTGCGCTGCAGTCGGACGAACCGGATCGCTGGGCTCCGCTCGGGACGCGTACCGCGGTGGTGCGTCCGACGTATCCGTGTCCGATCGGGCACCGGAAGGAGACGTGTCCCGATTTCGCGTGCGTGCGCGAGCTCGACGTGGTACGCGTGCTCACGGCGCTCGACGGATTGCTGATTCCCGCCGCCGAACGCTGAGCGGTGATCGACTACGACGACTTCGCGCGCGTCGATGTGCGCGCGGGGACGATTCTCGCCGCCGCGCCGCTTTCCGGTGCGCGTAAACCCGCGTACACGCTGCACATCGATTTCGGCCCGCAGATCGGCGAACGCCGCTCGTCGGCGCAGATCACGGGCCGCTACACGACTGACGAGCTCGTCGGGACGCAGGTCTGCGCGGTGGTGAACTTTCCGCCCAAGCGGATCGCGGGTTTCGAGAGCGAGGTGTTGGTGCTCGGGATGAACGACGCCGACGGGAACGTGATCCTCGTGCGCCCCGATCACCCGGTCGCGAACGGCGAGCGGCTCTACTGATGCGGTTGTCGATCCAGCTCTGCACGTATAATCGTGCGCACCTGCTCGGGCGCGTGCTCGAGGCGTGCTTCGACCAGACGATCCCGTCGGATCAGTACGAGGTCGTCCTCGTCAACGACGGTTCGCAGGACGAGACGCGCGACATGATCGCGCGCGCCGAGCGGCTTGCGACGTGCCGATTCACCGTCATCCATCAGCCGAACGGCGGCTTGGCGAACGCGCGCAATACGGGAATCGCGCAGTGCGTCGGTGAGCGGATCGCATTCATCGACGACGACGTGCTCCCGACGCCGGTCTTCGCCGCACAGCATCTGCGCTCGGACGAGCGTCACGGCGACGTCGTCGTGCGCGGCGCCGTGATCAATACGGAGTCGTTCGATGCGCTGCCGATGCCGCTGTGGACGCCGGCAAACTACAGCGCGAACTGGTTCTGGACGTCGAACGTCTCGGTGCGGCGCGCGCGGCTCGACGCCGTCGGCGGGCGCTTCGACGAGTCGTTCAGCGAGTACGGCTGGGAAGACATCGAGCTAGGCTTGCGGTTGCGCGCGCTCGGAACGAAGTCGGTCTTCAATCGCCGTGCCGTTGCGTTCCACTACAAGCCGCGCCCGCGTGGGACGAACGTGGCGGGTATGGTCCGCCAAGTGCGCGCGCAGGCACGGACCGCCGTGCGCCTCGAGCGTTTGCACCCGGGCTGGCGAGTTGCGCTCGCGATCGGTGACACCGCACCACAGCGCGCGCTCGGCGACGCGCTCCGCAAGTGGGGCCTGATCCCGCGTCTCGAGCGGCTCGTCGGGACCACCTCGGACGACGAGCGGCTACCGTTGCCCAAGCTTGCCGCGGCGCGCTTGCTGGCGAGCGCCGCCTATTACGAGGAGCTCGAAAAAGCGAAGCACGCGCCGTGAAGATTCTTCTCACGCGCGCCGATCGCGTCGGGGACTTGATCCTCTCGACGCCCGCCATCGCGTCGATCCGCCGTTCGTTTCCCGACGCGCACATCACGTTCGTCTGCAGCCGCTACAACGCGGTCGTGGTCGATCGCTCGCCGGATATCGACGAGCTCGTTCCCTATCCCGCCGAGGTAAAGCCGGGGACGTTCGGCGCGCGGTTTCGCGGTGTCGACCTCGCGGTCGCGCTCGCCCCGCGCGACACCGACCATCGCATCGTCGCGGCGACGCACGCGCCGCAGCGCGTCGGCTACACCTACGCGACACGCTATCTCGCCCGGCTGGTGTTGCGCACGCGGCTCACCGATGTGGTTGTGAGCGAGGCCGATCCGGCGCGCTCCGAGCGCTATCCGCAGATGCGGATCCGCCATGAGGTCGACCAGGTGCTCGCGGTCGCGCAAGCGGCCGGTGCAACGCAGCTCGCGCGCGACCTCGTCCTCCCCGTCACCGACGAGGACCGTGCCGCGGTCGCGTCGTTACCGGCAAACCCGATCGTTCTCCAGCTCGGCAAACGCTGGACCGAGCGTGGCTCGACCGCCGAGAGCTGCATGGCACTCATCCGCGAGCTCCGTGCCCTCGGTCGCCCGATCATCGCGACCTACGGAGCGGACGGGCGCCCGCTCGGCGAGGCGATCGCAGCGGCCGGGATCGCCGACGCCGTCCTGGGCGACCTCCCGTTCCACGTCTGGGCGGCGGTCTTCGAGCGGGCTGCGTGTGTCGTCACGATCGACACGGGTGCGACACATGTCGCAAGCGCGGTCCGTACGCCGACGGTCGTCCTCTTCGAGCGCAAGTGGTTCGCGCTGGCGTCACAGGAATGGTCGCCGTACCGCGTGCCGAACGCCGTTCTGCGCAAACCGACCGACGAGTCGGAGGCCTCGCTGCGCGCTTCCCGCGCCGAGATCGTCGCCGCCGTCGCCAACCTTCTCTCGACAAGCTCAGGATGACAGCACCGCGTCTTTCCGTCGTCGTGCCGACGTACAACCGTCTCGACACGCTCCGCCACGTCGTTCCCGCGCTCATCGCGCAAGATCTGCGTCGCGGCGCGTACGAGGTCGTGATCGCCGACTCGAACTCGACCGACGGAACCGCCGAGTATCTCGCCGAGATCGCGCGCGAGCATCCGTACATCCGCCATCTTCCCGGGCCGTACAGCGGGCGGGCGGCGGCGCGCAACGCGGGGATCGAGAACGCGCGCGGCGAGATCGTCCTGTTCACGGACTCGGACATCATCGCGTCGCCCGATCTGCTCGCGCGCCATCTCGCGCACCACGACGCGCCGGGTGCGCGCGCCGTCATCGGGATGGAAGTGCAGGTCGACACGTACGAGGACTACTTGCGCAAGCGCGCCGACCGTGCGTTGCGCAATCCGCTGCACGGCGAACGTGCCAAGCGCCTCTCGTGGCTCTACTTTCTCACCGGGAACGCTTCGGTGCCGAAAGCGCAGCTCGATCGCGTCGGGCGCTTCGACGAAAGCTTCACCGGCTACGGGCACGAGGATCTCGAGCTGGGGTACCGCTTGCAGCACGCCGGGGTGCCGATCGTCTACGAGCCGCGCGCGGTGAACTACCATTATCAGTACGTGCCGTGGGACGAGCAGCAGCAGAAATATGAGCTCGCCGGTCGTTCGACCGCGCGCTTCTACCGCAAGCATCCCGCATTCGACGTGCAGCTGCGCTTGGGAATGACGCCCGTCTCGCTCGCGCTGCACGATCTCGTCGAACGCACACCGGCGCTGCGCGCGTGGATCGAGCGCGGTGCGAGTAAGCCCGGCTTTGCGCGCACGCTCTCGTATCAATATCATTACCTGACCGGAGTCAAGGCCGCCCTCAATGGACATTAGGAACATCACGCGCGTCTCGTGCGGCGCGCTCACCGCGGCCGACGTCGACCGTGCCGTCGAGCTCAACGGTTGGGTGCACCGCCGCCGCGATCACGGCGGCCTGATCTTCATCGACCTGCGCGATCACGACGGGATCACGCAGATCACCTTCGACCCTTCGAAGGGCGAGGTGTTCCACGAAGCCGAGACGCTGCGCAGCGAGGACGTCGTGCGCGTGATCGGCACGGTGCGCCGTCGTCCGGCGGGAACGGAGAACAGCAAGCTCCCCACGGGCGAGATCGAGGTTCCGGTCGACTCGCTCGAGATCCTCAACCGCTCCGAAACGCCGCCGTTCGTGATCAGCGGCAGCGAAGAGCCGGCCGAAGATGTGCGGCTGCGCTATCGCTATCTCGATCTGCGCCGCCCGCGAATGCAGCGCAACCTCACCGTGCGCCACCGCATCGTCAAGGCGATCCGCGACTACTTCGACGCGCACGATTTTCTCGAGATCGAGACGCCGAACCTCATCAAATCGACACCCGAAGGCGCGCGCGACTATCTCGTGCCGTCACGCGTGCATCGGGGAACGTTCTACGCGCTCCCGCAGTCGCCGCAGATTCTCAAGCAGATCTTGATGATCGGTGGGATCGGCCGTTACATGCAGATCGCGCGCTGCTTCCGCGACGAGGACCCGCGCGCCGACCGTCAGCCGGAGTTCACGCAGGTCGACGTCGAGATGTCGTTCGTGCAGCAAGACGACGTGATCGCGATGATGGAAGGCGCGATGCGCGCGGTCTGGGAGCGCGTCCTCGACGTCGCGGTTCCGCCGATGCCGCGCCTGACGTACGCCGAGGCGATGCGTCGCTTCGGTTCCGACAAACCTGACCTGCGTTTCGAGCTCGAGCTCGTCGACGTCGCGGACCTGTTCCGCGGCGGCGCGTTCTCGTTGTTCGCGAGCCTGGCGGAAAGCGATACGAATCGCGTCGTCGCCGTGCGCTGGCCCGGCGGCGCCGCGCTCTCGCGTCGCGACTTCGACGCGGTCACCGAACTGGCGAAGACGTTCGGCGCCAAGGGTCTGGCGTACGTGACGTTCGGCGCCGACGGGACGAAGGGGTCAATCGCGCGCTTCGTCGACGACGCTCTTGCCGCGCAGCTGCGCGAGCGGACCGGCGCGCAGGCCGGCGATGCGTTGTTGTTCGTCGGCGACGCGGCGCGACCGGCGTCGGATGTCGCCGGAAAACTACGGCTCGAGATCGGCGACCGCTTGGGTGTGCGTGATCCTGAGCGTTTCGCGTTCTGCTGGGTCGTCGGCTTCCCGCTGTTCGAGCGCGATGAGGAGACGGGCGAGATCACGTTCTCGCATCATCCGTTCACGGCGCCGCTCCCGGGTCAGGAAGCGTTGTTCGACACCGATCCGCTCGCGATCACCGCGCAGCACTACGACATGGTGCTCAACGGCTACGAGCTCGGCAGCGGATCGATTCGTAACCACAAGCCGGAGTTTCAGCGCCGCGTCTTCAAGCGGCTTGGCTTGACCGACGAGCAGATCGAAGACCGTTTCGGCTTCTTCATGGAAGCGCTGACATACGGTGCGCCGCCGCACGGCGGCATGGCGCTCGGGATCGATCGCATGGTAATGCTCGCCTGCGGTGAGACGAGCATTCGTGACGTTATTGCCTTCCCGAAGAATCAGACGGCGCGCGACGTCATGATGGACGCGCCATCACCGGTTCCGGAGACTGCTCTCCGTGAGCTCGGATTGCGGATCGTGCCGCCGGCGAACTCCTAGAAGGGGTGGATGTCGCGACGCGTCTCGCGGAATAGCATCTTCTTGTTGAGCTCCCGCAGCGCGTCGATCGACTTCTTATGCTCTTCGGACCGGCCGTACTTATGCGCGGCACGCAGCGACGCGTCTAGGCTTCGCTCGCGCGCAGCGTAGACGAGAAAGGCGCTGAGGTCGCGGTCGTCGATCCGGTAGTTCATTTCACCGCGAATATGCCCAGCTGCCGGCGATTCATGCACGCTTGCATATGACAAAGTCGCGCAAATCACTTTGGTGATCGCGGACATCGCCCAGGAATGTGACGATACGCGCACCGAGGTGCACGATACGTCGGTCGCGCGTATGTACACCATGCGTACCCAGCGCGTCGCAAGCTAATCGCTTCGCAATTCGAGCGTACGCCGGAAGATCGCGTCCAACATCGGCTCGGTCAGCTTCCCGGTCTGCGTGTTCTGCCGGCTCGGATGATACGACGCGAGGACGGTCAGCGGTCCGAGCGCACCTAGCTTCACGCGCGTCTCGGCACCATGCGCGAACGGCGCTCGCGGCGAGAGGTAGGCGCCTGCTTCCTTGACCATCGCGTGTACGGTGTCGTCGGCGATTTTGCCGAGCGTGACGATGACGCGCGCGCTGGTCAACGCCGCAAGCTCGGTGCGAAGATAGGGAAAGCAACGGCTCCGTTGCTCGGGCGTCGGCTTGTTGTCGGGCGGTGCGCAGCGTATGGCCGCGGTGATGTAGGCGTCGGTCAGCACCAAGCCGTCGTTACGGTCGACCGCGTTGGGGTGGTTCGCGTAACCGAAGCGATGCAGCACGCGATACAGCCACTCCCCGCTCGCATCGCCCGTGAACGGCCGCCCCGTGCGGTTCGAGCCGTGCGCCCCGGGCGCCAGTCCTACGAGCACGACGCGCGCTGCGGGATCGCCCCAGCCGGGAACGGGCTTCGCCCAGTAGTCGTGGTCGAGATACGCGCGGCGTTTGGTACGGCCGATCTCCGCACAGTAGGCACGCAGCTCGGGACACTTGCGGCAGGCGATGACGCGCTTGTGAAGCGCGTCGAGCGACACGACGGGCACCCACGAGCGTTCTCCGCGTCGAGGGAGCGACCATCGTCGGCTTGATTTTTGACGTCGCATGCGAGGATAAAGCTGATGTCCCGCCTCGACGTTCGGTCGATGGCGCTGCTCTCCGTGGCGCACCTCGTCGACGACTACAACCAGAGCTTCATCCCGGCGCTGCTCCCGTTCCTGATCGTGGAGCGGCACCTCTCGCACGAAACCGCCGCCACACTCGTCTTCGCGCAAGCCGTCTCGTCCTCGGTGGTGCAGCCGGCGATCGGGATGCTCGCCGACCGCGTTTCGATGCCGTGGCTGATCGCGGTCGGCATCGCGCTCGCCGGCTTTGGGGTCGGCTTGCTCGGCTGGTTGCCGGCGTTTCCGCTCCTCATCGTTGCGGCGCTGATCAGCGGGTTCGGCGTCGCCGCGTTCCACCCCGAGGCTGCGCGGTTTGCGAACTACGTTGCCGGCGCCAAGAAGGCGAGCGGGATGCGCTGGTTCACGGTCGGCGGCAACCTCGGCTTCGCGATCGGACCGATCTTCGCAACGGCGGCGATCGCCGCGTGGGGACTCCACGGAACGATCGCGGCGTTCGTCCCGGTCACGATCGTCGCGGTGCTCGTCGCAGTCGAGGTCCCGCGGCTGCGCAGCTTCGTCCCCGCGCACGCGATGCGGCGCAAAGGTCAAGGGACCGACAACTGGGGAGCATTCGGCAAGCTCAGCGTCGCGGTCGTCATCCGCTCGATCACGTACTTGGGCTTGGTGTCGTTCATCCCGCTGTACGTCGTCGAGGCGCTGCACGTCCCGCCGGCAATCGGCGACGCGGCGCTCACCGCCTTCCTGATCACCGGTGTGCTCGGTACGATCGCGGGCGGACCGCTTGCCGATCGTTTCGGGCGCAAGCCGATCGTGCTCGTCTCGCTCGCCGCGACGTCGATCGTCGCGTTCGCGCTCGCCGTGTTCGGCGAACGGATCGGGCTCGTCGGCGTTGTCCCGATCCTGGTCATGCTGGGCTTTTCGCTCTACCTCTCGCAAGCGCCGATGGTCGTGCTCGGGCAAGAGTATCTGCCGAATCGTCTCGGCCTGGCCTCGGGGATCACGCTCGGTCTTGCGGTCTCGCTCGGTGGGATGTTCACCCCGGTCCTCGGCGCGCTCGCCGACCGCGAAGGGATCGTTGCGCCGGTCGTCGCCCTCGGCGCCCTTGCGGCGCTCGCGCTGCTGGTCGTCGTGACGCTGCCGTCAGAGCGCGCACCTCTCGCCCAGCGTGCCGTCGAGGCGACCTCTTAGACGAGTCCCGGAAAACCGAGACGCGCGAGCGCGGCGTACGTCACGACGCCCGCCGCGGTCGAGAGGTTGATGCTGCGCACGCTTCCGCCGCGCATCGGGATGCGCAGCGCGCGCTCGGGATACGCGTCGAGCAGCGCTTGCGGCAATCCGGCGGTCTCCTTGCCGAAGACGAGCGCATCGCCGTACGCGAACGGCGCGTCGGCGTAGCTCTGCGAGGCTCGGGTCGACAGCAGCCACAGCCGCTCGGGAGCGAACGCGGCGCGCAGCGCGTCGAGCGAGGGGTGGACGACGACGTTGAGCGCCTCCCAGTAGTCGAGCCCGGCTCGCTTGAGCTCGCGGTCGTCGATGCGAAAGCCGATCGGCTCGACCAGGTGCAGCGCGCAGCCGGTCGCGGCACAGAGACGCGCGACGTTGCCGGTGTTGGGCGGGATCTCGGGCTCGACAAGCACGACATGCAGTGCCGCATCGCGCACGGCGTCGACCGTGACGACACGATCCCGCGGTTGCGTCACGTCGTCCGCAGCGTCACGTCCGCACCGTTCGCGAGCGCAACGAGCTCATCGGTCCGCTCGCGCGGCGCGACGAGGTACGCAACGCCGCCATGTGCACGGAACACCCGGTCGAGCGCGGCACGATCGTAGCGGAACGCGACCGACGGCTTTGCGGGATCGTTGACGAGCGCGACGGCCGGCTCGAACCCGCGCACGACGATGAGATGGCCGTCGCTCTGCGGGAGCGGCGCGCCGGGCAGCTCGTTCCCGTTCCACGCGATCGAGATCGCGACCGGAATCCCGGCCTCGACGAACGCGGCGACGTGATCGAGTCCGTGCAGGTAGGCGACAAAGGCACGCAGGCCGCACGCGCCCGCATAGGCGACATTGAACGCCCAGTTCCCGGTGCCGTTGTAGGAGTCGTCGTGAACACCGTGCGCAACCTCGGCGATCCCGACCGCAACGCCGTGGTAGCGCAGCAACATCGCGAGCGACGCCGGTGAGCACCAGCGCCGCGTCGACTCCGGGTACGCGCGGACCCTCTGCGAAAGCGGGGGAACGTCGAGCGCCGCGACGCGCGGACGGCGCGTGATGCGCATGCTGCTCGGCGAGGGAACCGAGACGGCCACCATGTCGAGCGCAACATCGGCCTCGACCGCGATCCCCGAGAAGCGGACGTCACTGCGCAGGATGTCGACGGCGATGCGCGTCTTCTCGTCGGCGCCGTCGAGCGAACGCCGGTCCTCCGGCGACCAGCGCACGTACGGCAAAGGCTCGCTGACGCTGCCGTCACTGCGATGCACGGCGAGGGCAAGACCACCTGCGGGGGCGCCCGTGTTCCACGAGACCAGCGCGCGTTCGGACGGCGGCACGCGCACCAGTGCTTGCTGGCCGGGACGGTCGATCAGGAAAAGCATGCCGTCAGACTTTCCATTCCCAGCAGTTCCAGAAGCTCGAGATGTACGTGGCCGGCTTCCAGTTCTGCATGTCGCTGTTCACCGCCGAGTAGACGTTCTGCCAGTAGAAGAAGACCGCCGGCACGAGCGCGTGGATGCGACTCTCCTCGGTTTGGTATAGCGCCTTGCGCTTTGCGCGATCGAAGGTGCGCTGCGCGTCATGGCTGGTTTGGTTCACGATCGGATCGTCGAGCCACGCGGTGTTCGTGCCGTGCGGCGGAACGAAGCGACCGCTCCAGATCGCCTCGTTGTCGGGATCGGGTCCGTTCGTATCGATCGTGAACTCGCTGTCGTACGTGCCGCGGTAGACCGGCCCGTCGCGCGCGAACAGCAAGCTTCCCGGATAGTTCTTGAGCGACAGGTCGACGCCGACGGCGCGCAGCGCTTGCTGGAGCTGCACTTCCGCCTGGACGTTCGACTCCTTCGCGTTCGTCGTCGAGACGGAGAACGCAAGCCGGATCCCGTTGCGCTGCCGAATGCCGTCGGCGCCCGGACGCCACCCCGCCGCGTCGAACAAACGCTTCGCATCGTTTGGATCGTAACGATACTGCGGGATCACCGGCGCCGCCCACGAGCTCGGTACGATGTCGCTCACGGCGCGCGCGTTGTAGCCGTGAAAGATCGTCTGATTCATGCGGTCCCAATCGACCGCCTCAGCGATCGCGAGTCGCACGCGCCGGTCGGCGAAGACGGGCTTCTTCAAATTGAACGCAAGCCGGCGCCAGTTCGCGCTGAGCCGTTTGGTCACCGCGGTCCCGCCGATTGTCGACAGCGATGCGATCTGGTTCTCGCCCACCGCCTCGTAGACGTCCGCTTCGTGCGTGCGCAGCTGGGCGAGCAACGTCTCACCGCTGGGGACGATCGCGTAGGTGAGACGATCCAGACCGGTCTTGCCGCGCCAGTAGTAGGGATTCGGCGCGAACTCGAGTGACGAACCGTGATTCCACGCCGTGAGAACGAACGGTCCGCTCGAAATCGGCTTGCTGTTGAACGGCGCGTGATTGAGATCCGGCAGCTTCTCGAGCAGATGCGCGGGGAGCGGCGGAAACCCGGCACCGCCGTTGGCGAACGAGCCGAAGACATCGGCGTTGACGGTGCGTAACCGCATGACCACGGTATAGGGATCGCGGAGCTCCATCGACGCGATGTCGTCCCACCCGACCTGGCTGCGCGTATTGTTGCGGGGATTCATCACCGCGTGCCAGGTGAAGACGAGATCGCGACCGTCGTACGGCGCGCCGTCCGACCAGCGCATCCCTTTGCGGATGTGCAGCGTGATCGTCTTCTCGTCGGCGCTGATCCCGCCGTTCTCTTTCGTCGGCACCTCGGTCGCGGCGGCGGGGACGAAGTTGCCGTCGGGGTCGTAGCGGAAGAGCGGCTCGAAGATCACGTACGCGATGTCTTGCGATGCCTGTGTGTTCGCGAAGAGCGGGTTGAGCGTGTCGGGCTCGTACAGCGAGCCGTAGCGCAGGTGCCCGTGATGCGTCCAGGGATTTCCGTGCGCGCCGCTTGCCGTACCGCTGCCCTCTTTCGTGCATCCTGCCAGCGTCAGGACGCACGCGACGAACAGCGCGACGGCCTTAGACACGAAGCGGCTCACCCTTGACGATCGCCGGCGCGATCGCGTCGTAGAACACGTGCGGTCCGTTGCGGACGAGGTCGTCGCACGGCAGTCCGGTTTCGTTGCGTGCGCGCTCGATCTCGGCGTGTGCCTCCTCGTCGCTGCAGCCGCGCGTGTTGAGCGCGATCCCGATCACCTTTGCCGGCTTCACCGACGCGCAGAGCGATTCATACAGGCGGATCAGTGCGCGATAGCCCAAGATCGGAAGATCGTAGCCCTCGATCGACGCGCGACGGGTGCTGTGCACGAGCACGAGCGCGTCCGGCGCGCCGCCGTAGAGCAGCGCGAGCGTCACCGGCGCGAAGGCGGGATTGCTGATCCCGCCCTGGCCTTCGAGCAGAAGCAGATCGCGTGCGCGCGTTTGTCCTTGCAGCACGAGTTGTTCGGCTGCGCCGGGCGCGAAGTCCGCGACGACGCGATCGATCGCCGTTCCCCAGCCGGCGATCGCGATCCCGATCTGTCCCGTCGGCACGAACGCTGCGTCGACGCTTCGGTCGCGCGCCGCACGAACGAGCTCGAGCGCCGCGGTCATCTTGCCGACGGCGGCGTCACTGCCGACGGTCAGCACAACCTTCGCCGAGACGTCCCACGCGGCGCCGGAGAAGAGCGGCGCGGCTGGCGGGAGACGGAGATCCCAGATGCGCGTGTCATGCGTGCGCGCGAGAGCGGCGAGCTCTTCGTCCTCGTTGAGCATTGCATGCAAGCCGCTCACGATCTCGAGCCGCGCGCGCAGCGCAACGCGAATCGCCTCGCGAAACTCGTCCGGAAGCGCGCCGCCGGCCGGCGCGATCCCCACCAGCAGCGAGGTCGGATCGTAGCGCAGCCCTTCCTCGACGCTCGCAACGATCGGCGCGTCGCTTTGCAAGTACGGTAACACCTCGCGCACGGTGCGTCCGGCGAGATCGGGATCGACGACCGCGACCGTCGTGTCGGACGAATACGCGATGACGCCATGGGCCATCTTCGCCGCACGCGCGGTGAAGGCGTGGGGCGCGAGGACGAGATACCGGCGCGTCATCCGGCGATTCCGGCGCGTTCAGCAACGCCCAAACCGGAGCCGTCGGGCAGGACGATCTTCCCCTTGTCGTAGCGGATCCCGGTGAACGGATCGTCGGCGGTCAGGAACGGTCCGTCCAAGTCGGCCCAATCGACGAGCGGGCTGAGCTGCGCGGCCGCGGTCGTGAGGATCTGCGATTCCACCATGCAGCCGAGCATGATCTTCAAGCCGAGCGCACGCGCGGTGTGAATCATCGCGAGCGCGCCGCGAATCCCGCCGCACTTGACGAGCTTCACGTTGATCCCGTCGACGCAGCCGAGCAGCGCGGGGAGATCGTTCGCGTCCTTCGAGTCTTCGTCCGTCACCAGCGGGACCGGCGAGCGTTCGCGGATCCAGCGCAATCGCTCCGGTGTGCCGGCCGGGATCGGCTGCTCGCAGAACTCGATCTCGAAGCGCGCGAGCTCGCGCAGCAACGTGACGCTCTGCTCGGGCGTCCAGCCTTCGTTCGCGTCGATCCGGATCGCGCCGCTGTAGACGCTGCGGATCGCCTCGATCGTCTCGATCTCCGCGCCGGTACCGAGCTTCACTTTGATCACCGGATGGTCCCCGACCGCGCGGACCTTCGCGACCATCTCGTCGACCGGCGCGATCCCGATCGTGAACGAGGTCAGCGGCGTGCGCGCCGGATCGAGCCCCAGCAGCCGCCACAGGGGTCGGTCGAGGTCCTTGCCGATGAGGTCGTGCAGCGCGATGTCCAGACCGCAGCGCTGGGCCGGCGTGAGCCCGGCGAGGAGTGCCTCGAGCGCGTAGGGGTCGTCGCCGAGCGTCGCCGTTTCTAGGCCGGCCGCGACGCTCTCGACGGTCTCGTGATAGCGCTCGCTCGGTGCGCTCTCCCCGAACGCCTCGATGCCGTTCCACGTCAGCCGCACGATCAGCGTCCGCGCGACCGACGCGGACGAGCGCGCGATGGTGAAGGTGTGGACGAGGGGAAGGTCGATCGGCTCGACTCTCAAGCGCAGCGACGTCACGCCGCCCGCTTCGTCGAGCGGTGAGAACGCTCCGCCGGGCCCGACCGAGCGATGGAACGTTCCTTGCGCGAACGCACCGTCCGCGGCAACGATAGGGCGTGAAGCTTCCGCGGGCCGTCCCCGTCGCCGCCGTCGCGACGATCGCGATCGGTGCGGCGTGGCTTGCCGCCACCCCGTCTCGTGGCGACGATCTGGGGAACGCGGTCGCGCATGCAGGCGCGTGGTGCGGTCTTGCGGCGGCCGCCGCCCAGGAAACACTGGCGACGCCGTTGCCCGCCGAGATGCGGCCCCCGCGCTATCCCGCGCGCGCACAGCAGGTCGGCGGTGTGCTCCAGGATCCGCCCGACGTCGCTCCGCGGGACGGGATCACGCGGCTCACGCTCGCCGCGGTGAGCACGACGACGTCGCAGCATCTGTTCGCATACAACGGCAGAACGATCGCACCAACGATTCACGTCGTGCCGGGCGGGCATTTGCTTCTCGATTATGCCGACAATCTGCCGACAACGTCACGGCAGCGATGCACGCTCGGGATATGTAAGAACCTCACCAACATGCACTTGCACGGGTACGGCGGGACGCCCGATGCGCCGGCCGACGACATCCTCACGATGCTCGCTGAGCCGGGCGGTTCCGTCCTGCATTACGACGCGCCGTACCCGGCGCAAGAGCCGCCCGGGCTCTACTGGTATCACCCGCATCCACACGGGGAGAGCGAGACGCAAGTGCTCGACGGGATGTCCGGCCCGCTGATCGTCGACGGAATCGAACGCTACGTCCCGGAGGTGCGCGGCTTGCGGCAGCATGTGCTCGTCGTGCGCGCGATCCCGACCGAGATGCAGGACGCCGTAAACCGCGCGTATCTTCGCGACACCGAGACCGAGATGCACGGGTGCGGACTCGAGCGAAGCGGCGAACCGCCGGACCGCGCGTTCACCGTCAACGACAGCGTCCGTCCGACGATCACCGGTGCGCCGGGTGAGCGTCAATTCTGGCGCATCGTCAACGCGTCCGCTGATCACTTCGCCGACATCCGTTACAGCGGCGGCCCACTCGAGGTCGTGGCGCTCGACGGCCATCCGTTGGTGTGGCGCGATCCGGCGCATCGCACGAAGATGTTCGATCACGTCGAGTTGCCGCCGGCGACGCGCGTCGAAGCGATCGTCACGTTACCGCGCGCAGGCCAGCACGCGGTGTTGCGATCGCAGTGCGTCATCACAGGACCGTCCGGTGATCCCAATCCCGCCGCGGTTCTCGCGGATGTAACGACGTCAGGGGCGGCGTGGGTCGCGCCGACACCGTCGAGCGAACCCGTTGCCACGCCGCCGCCGATCCCGGCCGCGTTCGCGCAGATCGCCGCGATCGAAAACGCGCCGCCTGCATTCACCACCATCTTCACCGAAGACAAGCACGGTTTCTACATCAACGGCGAGCTCTTCGCGATGGACGCACCGCCGATGGCGCATGTGAAGGTCGGCACAATCGTCCATTGGCGCGTGCGCAACGATACGGACGAAGTGCATCCGTTCCACATCCATCAGGTGCACTTTTTGACGTACGCGGTAAACGACAAGCCGGTTGCGTCGCCCGTGTGGCTCGACACCGTCAACGTTCCGGAGCGCGGCAGCATCGACGTCGTCCTCGATGCGACCGATCCCTCGATTCGCGGCGTCTCCGTCTTCCATTGCCACTTGCTCAACCACGAAGACAAGGGGATGATGGCCAAAGTCGTCTTCGAGTGAAGCTGTCAAGCCTTGACCGTATGTCGTACGATACTCCGGGCGACGAGACTGCGCCGGTTCGCGTAGGTGCCATGGTGGTGGACCAACGTTGGAACCAAGGGAGCATCAGCTCCGGATACGACCGGTTCTTCGGCCCTTCGCGGTTGAAGACTGGGCGCCCGGGCCGCACCCACCTGCGAGAACCGCAGGTCTTCAACCAGGTGCCAGACGGCCGCTGCGGTCTCGTCCCTCTTCCTCACCCCTCCGTCACCCTGAGCTTGTCACCCCTCCGTCACCCTGAGCTTGTCGAAGGGCGCCGTCAGCCTGAGCTTGTCGAAGGCGTCGCGACTAAGCGGTACTCCGCCTCGGAACGTCGCAAAGCGTCAACTGACTCGGCTACACGCTTCCAATCATGGTCGGCGGACACGGGATCCACATCGAGGATCAGCCACGCAGCCCGCGCGATCGGCACGACCGCGCCCGGAGCGTCGGACGGCATCGCGATGAGGGCCGGGTAGCGATCTTTGGGCCCGAACCCGCCTGCAACGTCGAGCGCACGCGGCGCGGCGCGCAGCCACGCCGAGTCGACGTCCTTGAGGAGGTGCTTGACCGCCGGGAGGTCGGCGCCGAGCGTCCCGGCCGCAGCCACGACCACGAGCGTGACGTTCGCACCCTTCGCCGCGCGGCTCGCGGTTTTCGCCCGCCCGACCGCTTCGACGAACGCCGCTGGCGGGACGTCACCGGGCTCCGGAAGGCGCGTGCGCACGAACGCGGCGCCGAATCCGGTCGCGATCCCCAGCGCCGTGGCGAGGTCCGCGCGCGACTCCAGCAGCGCCGGGGCGTCGATCCCGAGGGGGACCAGACCGAGGTCGATCGCAACCTTTCGCAGCTGGGCGACGTACTCGGCGTCCGTGCGGGGAAAGTCGTCCACGTCCGCGAGCACGCCGTCGACCGCCAAGGCGGAGGCGCAGCGCTCGAGCCACTCGAGCTGGGTCAGCTCGCCCGCGGCGAACGACTGCCGGAACGGCGAGCTCGAAACAGCGATCCGCATCGCCGCCGCATTCCGATGATCGACCGTCAGACCCTCGCCAACATCGTCCCGCTCGCCGCAGTCGTGATCGCGCTGGCCGAGTATCTGTTCGATCACACCGTGCCGCGCTATGCGAGCCCGACGTTCTGGGCGGCGCTGCTCGTCGTCGTGGGGCTGCTGGTGATGATCCAGGTGCTGCGCTATCGCGGCGGGGCGCACCGCACGCGTACGGCGAAACCGGACTACTCGGCGACCACCTTCATCCGTCGCCGCACCGATACCGAGGACCGAGGATAACGCGCTGATGCAACTGCTCGAACCCAAGACGCTCGCCGTCGCCGATCCGGAGGTCTACGCAGCGATCGAGAACGAGGAGCAGCGTCAGCGCGACAACCTCGAGCTGATCGCCTCGGAGAACTACGCGAGCCGCGCCGTGCGCGAAGCGACGGCGTCGGTGATGACCAACAAGTACGCCGAAGGCTATCCCGGCAAACGCTACTACGGCGGCTGCGAGTGGGTCGACGTCGCCGAGACGCTGGCGATCGAGCGGCTCAAAAAGCTGTTCAATGCCGAGCACGCCAACGTCCAGCCGCATGCGGGCGCGCCCGCTAACATGGCCGTGATGATGGCGGTGTTGCAGCCGGGCGACACGATCCTCGGGATGTCGCTCGCGCACGGCGGTCACCTCACGCACGGTACGAAGGTCAGCTACAGCGGCAAGCTCTACAACGCCGTCGCGTACGGCGTTCGTCGCGACACCGAGCTGATCGACTTCGACGAAGTCCGCACGCTCGCACGCGAGCACAAGCCCAAGCTGATCGTCGCCGGCGCGAGTGCGTATCCGCGCACGATGGACTATGCGCCGTTCCGGGAGATCGCGGACGAAGTCGGCGCGTTGCTGATGGTCGACATGGCGCACATCGCGGGGCTCGTCGCCGTCGGCCTCCACCCCTCGCCGGTCCCGCTCGCCGAGTTCGTCACCTCGACGACGCACAAGACCCTTCGCGGGCCGCGCGGTGGGCTGATTCTGTCGAAGGCCGCGTACGCGCAGGCGATCGACAAGAGCGTGTTCCCGGGGATCCAGGGCGGCCCGTTCATGCACATCATCGCTGCGAAAGCCGTCGCGTTCGGCGAAGCGCTTCAGCCGTCGTTCGCGACGTATCAGCGCCAGGTCATCACGAACGCGAAGGCGATGGGCGAGGAACTGCAGCGCGCCGGCGCGCGGCTCGTCGGCGGTGGAACCGACACGCACTTGCTGCTCGTCGACCTCACGCCGAAGAACCTCACCGGCAAAGCGGTCGAGACGTATCTCGACGAGATTCACATCACCGTCAACAAGAACGCGATCCCGTTCGACCCGCAAAAGCCCGCGGTGACGAGCGGCATCCGCATCGGTTCGCCGGCGATCACCTCACGCGGATTCGGCGAGCCGGAAGCGCGCGAGGTTGCGAAGATCATCGGCGAGGCGCTCGACGACATCGAGACGGGCGCAAAGAAAGACGTGCTGCGCGCGCGCGTTAGCGAGCTGACGGCAAGACACGACGTTCCGTAGCGCTGTACGCGTACTACCTGCGCAACGAGGAACGCTTCGTGTACTGGACGCCGGAGGCGTCCGACGAGGCGGGCTGTTCGGGATCGTGCGCAGCGGACTGCAGGGCGCCGTGCTCGGCTACACCATCGACGGTGCCTACGAAGGCCGCGGCTTCGCGCGCGAAGCGGTCGCGACGGTCTCGCGATCATCTGATGACTGCGCTGATCAACCCCGACTGGCGCGAGTAGCCGTTCGTCAAATCTGCGCGTAACCGCCGTCGACGAAAACCTCGCTTCCGGTCATAAAGCTGCTGTCGTCGGAAGCGAGGAAGAGGGCCGCGGCGGCCGTCTCCTCCGGCCGCCCCACACGGCCCAGAGGCGTTCGGCCGATCAAACCGGCAAGTGACGCATCTGGTTGGCCGGATCTTGCTAAGCCTCTGAGGAAGCCAGGCGTTTCGGTCGGGCCGGGCGAGAGAACGTTCACGCGAATCCCCGCAGTCTTGAGATCAAGCGCCCAACTTCGCGCGAAATTGCGGATCGCGGCCTTCGTCGCGCTGTAGACGCTCAACGCCGGTGTTCCCATCGAGCCGGTCGTCGATCCGGTCATGATGATCGATCCACCCGGCCCCATGAGCGGGAGCGCCTCCTGGACCGTGAACAACGTTCCTTTGAGGTTGACGCCGACAACCAGATCGAACGCCTCCTCCGTGATCCCACCCAGCGGCTCGAGCGCGCCGAGCCCCGCGTTGGCGAACAGGATGTCGAGGCGTCCTTTTTCGGCTCGTACCGTTGAGAAAAGCCGGGCGAGGTCATCCAGATTCGAGACGTCGCCTTGCACCGCGGTCGCGCCAGTGCCGATCGCCTCAACCGCGTTGTCCAGTTCCGCCTGCCGGCGACCGGTAATGAAGACGTCTGCTCCTTCCGCCGCGAAGCGTTTTGCCGCTGCCAAGCCGATACCGCTGTTACCACCTGTGATGACCGCGACTTTGCCGCCGAGCCTGCCCATCCGAAACTCCCGTAAACCTGTGCTCCAACGGTACGCTCACCCGCGGTTTTTGACTAGTATGCACCTTTTGGTAAGTACCTAGAGGAGACGCTCGCGTGGCGGTTGTTGCGTTGACCTGCGGCTTGGACGCCGCTTTGGCCGTACTCGGCGGCAAATGGAAGCCGTTGATCCTGTATCACCTCGCGCACGGCGCGCGTCGCTACGGCGAGTTGCGGCGTGCCGTCGTCGGTGTCAGCGATAAGATGCTCATCCAGCAGCTCAAGGAACTGCAGGTGGACGGCGTCATCGACCGGTGCGATTACAAAGAGATACCGCCAAAGGTCGAATATGTGCTCACGCCGTTCGGAAGATCGTTAGCACGTGCGATGGCCCCGCTGTGTGCATGGGGGGACGAGCACAGACGCGAGGTTGAGAAGCTCATGGCGCATCGCCATGCGCAGGACACAGAGCCGGCGTAGGCCTGCTCTCCGAACTGCAGGGGCAGAGCGAGCGGGCCCCAATCACACCCTCGTGCCCGAGCCGCTGATCATCGATCATCCCGCCGTCCACGATCGCCTCGCGCGTTTGCGCGACGCGACGACGCCGACGAACGTCTTTCGTCGTTTGGTCGAAGAGATCGGACAACTGCTCGCCTATGAAGCGACGCGCGGGCTCGCGCAGACGGAGATCGAGCTGCAAACGCCGGTCGCGCTTGCCAAAGTGAAACGCATTGCGACCAGGCCGGTCGTCGCGCCGATTCTACGCGCCGGTTTGGGTTTGTTGCCCGGTTTTCTCAACGTCGTTGACGATGCGGTCGTTGCGCATCTGGGTTTGTATCGTGATCCCGAGACACTCGCTGCGATCCCGTATTACGCCAACCTGCCCGACGATCTCGCCGCGCGCGATGTGTTCGTCCTCGATCCAATGCTCGCGACCGGACATTCCGGTTCTGCCGCGCTGTCGATTCTCGCCAAGCGCGGCGCGCGCGCGCCGGTGTTCATCTGCATCATCGCGGCGCCCGAGGGGATCGCGGAACTGCGCTCGCGTCACCCCGATGCACGTATCGTCGCTGCAGTCGTCGACGACCGCCTCAACGAGCACGGCTACATCGTTCCTGGCTTAGGCGATGCAGGCGACAGAATGTTCGGCTCGACGAGCAGCGTGCCGGTCGACGCGCGCGACTCCTCACTCTGACGCCGGCAATGCGGCCGCTGTCACATGTGACAACCAGGCCGGCGGTACGTGGGCGTCGAGCGGAGCCCCGGAGGGAAATAAGGTGGCCGGCAAGCTCATCCACGGAGCGCGTTTATGAATCAAACCTCGACGCGAACGCAAACCGGAACAACGAATCCTTCGACGACGAACCCATCGACAGACAGTTCGCTCATCGGGAGCGATCGGGTCGAAGGTACCCCGGTGTTTGATCCCAGCGGTAAGCGTATCGGCACCATCAAGCGTCTCGTGATCGACAAGGTCAGCGGACAAATCGTCTACGCCGTCATGGCCTTTGGTGGCTTCCTTGGCATTGGGGACAAAGAGTTTCCGGTGCCGTGGCGCAAGCTCGACTACGACCCACGGCTCGGCGGTTTCCGCACCGACGTCACCGAGGACCAGCTCAAAAGAGCGCCGTCACTCAACCGCGTCGGCGTGAGCAACGCCGGCGTCAACGACGACTTCGATTGGAGCGATCGCGGACGCCAGCAAGAGCTTCTCGATTACTACCACATCGACTACTACTGGTAAGACGAAAAGAATCCAGAGCAAACGCGAGAGGGCGGCTCGTCGAGCCGCCCTCTCTTCGCACTGAGCCGTAGCCGAAGTTACGGAACGAGCGTTCGGACTCTGCCGGAGTCGGTGAAGAGGAACGACTCGGGCGTGAGTGCGGCGTTCGTCCCCGCCATCGCAGCGGTCACGTAGACGACCGACGTTGACGAGTGCACCGCGCCGATCTGCGTGGCACCGATGTTTACGGCGTTCGTGTCGGCGGCGAACTTGAGCGGTGCGCCGGCGACAGCCGTCTGCGCGGCCGGCGCGAAGACCGGACCGCCCGCCGCGAACGGCGGGAGCTTGTACGGGAGCGTGGCAGACGGCGCGCTTCCGAAGAAGTTGTTCGCCGTTCCCTGCACCGCGTACGCGTTCGCCGATATGTACGGGAGCGTCGTGCCGAGCCCGATCGGGCCGTCGGTGATCGCACCGGTGGCGAGCCCGAGCGATGTCGCCGTGCCGGACGAGATCACGTAGAGCTGACCGCTGGTGTCGCAGGCGTAGTATGTCCCTGCGGTTGGCCCGGGGGAGATCCCCGCGAACGCGCCACCGGTCGCGAACGTGCTGACCGCGCCGGTGTTCACGTTGATGGAAGCGATCCGGTTGTTACTCGGGTCTGCGAGGAGCAACGTGCTCGGCGCGATGCCGATCGCACTGAGGCCCTGCGCGGCACCACCTGCCAAGCCGGTGACCGGGACTTGAGCGATCGCCTCCGCCTGGACGTACGTCGTGCCGCCGTTCGTGACGGTCGTCAGACCCGTTCCGGCACCATTCGATTGCGGATCGATCGCCCAGAGACGGTTGCTCTCGACGACGTAGAGATAGCCGCCGGGAATATACGCGACTCCCTGCGGGTTTTGGAAGCCGATGTACGTGTTGGTCTGCTGGTACTGCACCGCGACCGGCAAGCTCGTATGCGCCACCGGGTCGAAGACATACAGGCCGCTGCCCGTAGCGTTCGTCGCGGGAGTCGTTTGGAGCGAGCCGAGCGTGACGTTGTTATCGACCGCGAAGATCCTGTTCACCGACGGGTTGGAATCGTACGCCTCGCCGGTGAGAGCGCCCGCACCTGCGACCGCGAAACGGCCGACGCCCGCCTCGGAGATGGCGTTGCCGTTCGTCACCCAGAGGCCTTGCGCCGCAACGGGCAGCGTGGTCCCGAATGTGCTCACGATTTCGGAGGCTGCGTTGTACGGTCCGCCCGCATCGGCGTAGCCGGGCTGCGTCGGGTCGGTCTGGACGGCGACCTTTGCCGTATAGATCGCGCCCTGTTCGCGAAGCGTCGACGTCTGCGCTGGGATCGCGGTGCCGTTGAGCGTTGCGTTGAGGGTCACGGTCGATGACACGAACGCTTTCGCATTCGCGCCGTCGGTGCTGAGGACGACGACGTACGGATCGCCGACCGTGCCGCCGAGCGCCGCATCAGCGGCGTCGAGGGCGTTGAGTTGGGTGAGCGTGATCGGCGTGGTGGGCGTCTCGGCCTGGGCGATCGCTCCCGTGGTCGCGTCGACCAGAAAGAGCTGCGCGTGGCCGGTGACCGTTCCGCTCGGACCGGCCTCCGTGTGCGTGAGCGTGATCTTGTCGCCCACTTTCGGGAGTGTGCCGGAGCCCGTCGCCGGCGAACCGGCGATGACGTAGCCTGCCGAGTCGAGTCCGACAATTGGAATCGGCACGCCGACCTTCGAGCCGGCCGCTAGGAACAAGGCTTGTTCGCGAATCGGCTCGCTGATCGGGATCGGGATTGGTGCCACCAACGACTTTGGTCCCGGACTCGATCCGGCGAGATAGACCGCGGCGAGCGAAGCGCCGAGTTGGACCGTCGTCGGCGGCGTGCCGGGGGCCGGCGTTGCATTCGAGCACGGACCGCCGTTTGACGACGAGGCTCCGCAGGCGGTCAACTGAACGTTGAAGTTGTTCGCGATGCCGCCATTGATGTTGACGGTGATCGGCGGTGCCGCGGCGAGGACGCCGTTCCCGTTTGCGTTCGGTGAAGGCACCGGCGGAACGTACGGGTTCGTCGCCGAGCACTGACCGTCGTATTGCGTGATCGAGAACGTGTCGTTGCCCGGTACGGCCGGGATGGCGAACGAGACTTGCACGCCGCCGGAAACCGCGACCGGGTTCAGGGCCGGGTTCGGCGTTCCACCCGTGTAGAGGTTGTAGCAGAGCGTGAAACCGCTCGTGCCGTACTGGGTGGCCCATTGCGCCGCTTCGGCAGGGTCAGTCGGCTGAACCGAAACGATGATCGCCGAGTTCGGATCGCTCGCGTTGAGGTATTGCGGTTTGCGCGCATGCGCCTGAGACGAGGTCGTGGCGGGGATGATCGCGGTGACCTTCCCCTGAGCGAGGCGGTTCTGTCCCTGCTGTGACGCAGGCTGAGGGACCGGCGGAACCGACGCTTTGCCGCCGCCGCCGCAGGCGGCGAGTACGGTCGTGCCGAGAAGTGCCGCCAGCAAGGCGACGTGCGAGGTGCGTGCCACGTATCGCATCACTGAAAGCTCCCGGAAACGGAGGTGACGATAACGCCGATCTGCGAGACCGAGGACGGCACCGCAGTGACATCGCCCGTCGTGATCGTGCAGCCCGCGCCGGAGGCGATCGCAGCCGAAGCGGTCACGGAGTAGAACGCGGTTGCGCTACCGGGAGCGGGGGTCGGAAGACCCGTACCGGCCGACGGCGCGACCGCGATGTTGCCGCCACAGCCGGCGCTCGGGACGGGGGTCGTGAACGTGCCGAGGTAGCCCGATTCGGTGACGATGAGCGTCGCCGCGAAGAGCGCCCCTGTGCCGATGATGTTCATCGGACCCGACACCGGCGCGAGCGGCGGAGCCTGGTTCTGGTAGCCGGGTCCGACCCAGCGAAGCTGGGTTCCGCCCGGCGGCGCGACCGTTGCGCCGACCGTCGCGGTGAGCGGGGAGAACCCCTTAACCGTCAGCGTGCAGCCCGACGCGGCCGCGGTAAGCGCGGTCAGCGTGAACGGGTTGGTCCCGGCGACCGTGACAGCGCTGCAGCTCGACGTCGCCGTGAAGGCACCGGCGTAGCCGGACTCGGTGGCCGTGACGGTGGCCGTTTGCCCTTCGGCCAGGAACCCCACCGCGGCTGGGTTGTTGCTCGGGGTCGCACTGTTCGCGAAGGAACTCGCGTACGTCAACAGGACCGGACCCGGGCTCGCCGTTGGCGTGGCCGTGGGGACTGGAGTAGCGGTGGGCGTGGCAGTAGCAACTGGCGTTATGGCCGGAGGGGTTGAACTGCCCCCAGCACATGCCGCGAGTGATAACGCCGACAGCACGACCATGAGGCCGTAACGTCGCATAGACTTCCTCCGTGAACAAAAACAAAGGGGGCTTCCCCGCACCTTAGTATCGGCCAAGCGAGCGTTAACTTGATGGCATTTGGCACAAAGAAAAAAGCCCCGTAAGTACGGGGCTTTTTTGTGATCGCGATCGCTATCGCTACCGGGACGCAGCCGCTACAGCGGCGTCGAGCTTTTTCAGCTGCGCGGTTACGACTGGCCCCATGAGCGGCAGGTAGCGGCCCTCGCGCTGGATGCAATCCTGGCCTTCACGGCTTAGGACGAACTTAAGAAACTCATCGACTTTCGGATCGACCGGCTGACCGGGGTTGCGGTTGAAATAGAACCGCATCGCGCGAGCGAGCGGATAGCTGCGGTCATGAACCGTCTCGAGCGTTCGCTTGACGTACGGGCCGCCGTCGGGCCCGATCGCCAACTCCTTCATCTCCGGCCCGAGCGCGAGCGGCGAAACGGCGTAGATCGCATAGCGGTCTTGTGCCATCGCGCGGCGCGACTGCATGCTCCAGCTGTTCATCTTGCCGTCGGGCGTGACGTAGTTGGTGAAGGTGCGATAGCCCTCGACGAACTGATCGCTGCCGCGCAAGATCTGGTCTGAGAAGCCGATCGTCGCGCCGGCGCGCAGGTTTTGCCCGCCGGTGTGGATCGGCTTATCGGCCCAGTCCCCCGTCAGGCCGAGCTGACCCCACGTCCGGATATTCTCTTCGGGCCCACGAGAGTACGGATGCTCGGTGTGCCACACGCTCCCCTCATAACCGCCGGCCCGCGCACTGCCGAAGACATCGTCGAGTTGCTTCAGACTGATGTGCGTCAGCGGGTTGTCGCGGTTCACGACGATGATAAACGCCGGCGACCACCCGTAGACGTCATAAGAGCCGGTCGCGACCATGACGTCACTGACCGAATGGTGGTAGACCTGCTCGAATGTGAGGAGATCGGAGAGCGTCGCTTTGTTGCTCATTCCGAGGTCGGCCACACCCGTCGCCAACGCCGGAATCGCGACTGCCTCCGTCGGCAGGTGGTACTCGATCTTGATCCCCGGCTGGAATTTCTCGAATGCAGACTTCCAGTACTCGCCGAGCTCGCCGTCCTTGAGGTAATTGCTCCCCCAGATTCGCAGCGTGCCGTTGAGGTGACGCGTCGGAACGTAATGCGGCAGGGCGGCGAGATCCCAGCGTTTCTTGTAGCCGCCGACGGAGCTATGTTCCTTACGGAACTTGGTGACGTTCTGCGTCCAGATACTCTTCCCCGAGTTCGGCGGTTCGGTCGGAGCCGGCTGCTGCGCCTGAAGGCAGAGTGCGCCGAGTGCACACGCAGCGGTCATCACGTATCGAGCGATCTTCATCGCTACACAGCCTCCAGTTTTTTCAGCTGCTCCCGCACGACCGCGGCAGTGAGCGGTAAATACTTTCCGTCGCGCTGGACTTCGCCCTGACCCTCTTGGCTCAGTGCGTAGCGGATAAACTCGCGCACGATCGGGTTCAGCTTCGCGCTCGGCGCGACCGACGTGTAGAAGTACTGTTCGTTGAAACCCAGATAGGTGCGGTCTTGCACGGTCTCGAGGCGATGCTCGACGAACGGCGCGCCGTCGTTGGCGGCGATCGGGATGCGGCGGATATTCGGCCGTTCACCGCGGTAGCGGTTGTAGCCGATCCCGTATTTGTCGCGCGCCAACGCATCGGTGATCTGGTCGGCCTCGATGTAGCGTGTCCCATCGGGACGCACGATGTGCGCGAACGCGTGGAGATTCTCGTTCCACTTGTCGCCGCCGCCGAGATACTTGTCGGCGAAATCGGTCGCCGTGTTGTAGCGCAGGTTGAAGCCGTAGACGTTGATCGGCTTGTTGGCCCACTCGCCGGTGAGGCCGAGTTGTCCCCAGGTGCGGATGTTCGCTTCGGGTCCGCGCGCGCGGTCCGGACGGAAGTTCGTCCCCGCCCAGCCGCCGTCGCGCGCCGCGCCGAAGACGCCGTCGATCTGCTTGAGCGTGATCCCCTTGAGCGGGTTGTCCTTGTTGACGAGGAGGACGGTCGCGTTCTCCCATCCCGGCACGTCGTATGAACCTGTGACCGCGGTGATCTCGAGCGGATCGTAGCCGAACACGCGCTCGTAGGCGAGCAGATCGTAGAAGCCGGGCTTGTGGCCCATCACGAGATCGGCCTGATCGTAGTACAGCGCCGCGAACGCCACCGCGGCAGTCGGCAGGTAGTACGAAATCTTGACCTCGGGATGGAAGCGCGTGAAGCCCTGCTCCCAATACGCGCCGAGCATACCGTCGGCCAAATAGTTGTTGCCGTGGATCCGCAGCCAGCCGCTGAGGTGTTTCTGCGGAACGTAGCGCTGCAGCCCGCTCAGATCGAACGTGCGCGTGTAGTGCGGCTGCTTACCGCGGTCGAGGATGACGCCGGCGCGTTCGGCCTGCGCTTGTAACGACTTCTTACTGTCTTCTGACGACGCGGTCTGTGCGAGCGTGGCGCGCGGCGCAAAGCAGGCCGCGGCTCCCAGGGCCAGCGCGGTACGGCGTTTCATGTTACTGCAGCTTCGCGAGCTGGTCGCGCACGACAGCAGCGGTCAACGGCAAGTACTTTCCGTCACGCATCACTTGGGCCTGTCCTTGCCGGCTGAGAATGTAGCGCATAAACTCCTTGACCTTCGGATCGACGGGTTTCTTGGGATCGCGATTGATGAAGAAGAAGACGTCGGCGTACATCGGGTAGGTCCGCTCGCGTACGTTCTCGAGCGTAAGCGGATAGTACGGTCCACCGTCGCGCGCGCCGAGCGGCAGCACTTTGATCTCCGGTGTGAGCCACGCTTGACCGCCGGCGGCATAGGTGATGGCGTACGGATCGCGCGCGACCGTCTCGAGCATCTGCTCGCCGGCGAGCTTGAACTTGCCGTCCGGCAGCAGTTGGTTGTCGAACTCGACAAGATTCTCGTTCCACTTGTCCGAGACGCCGCCGAACGCGCGCGACTCGATCTCTTGTGGGAAGTGAAACTGCAGGTTGTAGCCGTAGACGTGGATCGGTTTGTTCGCCCATTCACCCGTCAAGCCGAGCTGGCCCCACGTCCGAATGTTCTTCTCGGGTCCGCGCGCGAGCTTGGGGTCCCAGGTGAGGTCACGCCACGCACCCGAACGCGGCGCACCGAAGATGCCGTCGAGCTGCGCAAGGCTCAAGTGCGCGAGCGGATTCTTCGCGTTGACGTACACGCCGATCGGCGGGTTCCAGCCGGAGACATCGTAGCTGCCGGTGACCGCGACGATCCCGGTCGGCAGATAGCTGAACTCACGCTGGAACGCGAGCTGCTCGTCCCACATGATCTGGCGTCCCATCGGGCTGATGTCGGAGACGCCCATGATCAGCGACGAGATCGCGTGCTCGCTCGTGCGCAGGTGGAAGTCGAAGGTGACGTTCGGCTGATACTTCTTGAACTCGGCCGCCCAATAGTCCGCGAGCGGGCTGTCGGTGAAGTAATTCGAGCCCCACATCCGGATCTTCCCGGACACCTGCTGCTCGGGCTTGTACTCGGGCAGATCGCTGAGGTTGAAGACCTTGGTGTAGTAGACTTTATAGCCTTTGTTCTTCACCCAGCCCGAACGCGCGTTCTGCACGTCGGTCGAGCTCGGCGCGTCCTGCGCGCGGCTCTGCGGTGCCCACACGAGTGCGCTCGCGGCAAGGAGCACCGCGGCGAGGGTGCGGCGAGCAGCAGATGAGCGCATCAGTGAACCTCCCGCATCGCTTCATCGACAAACCGATTCGTGTAGAGCGTGCTCGGGTCGACGCTGGGAACGACGCTGGTCGCGCGCCAGCGCCCTTCGGCGCTGGTGTCGAAGCCGTAGCTCTGCACGCCCTGAAGCACCAGGCGCACCGACGCCGGGGTGAAGGCGTAGTCGCCGCGTGCGAACGTCGGAAGCGCGTAGCGGATCTCGCGAATCGTCGCTGCGCGGTCTTTGCCGGCGAAGTAGCTCGCAGGCAGTGCGGCGACGATCTGGTCGACGCTGTGCGTGTCGACGAAGCGCATCGTACGCACGAGCGCGGTGACCAGCCGTTGCACGCGGTCGGGATGCTGGGCGATGTACGACGGTGCGACGAGCAGCGATTGTGCCGGCCACGGCGCGCCGAGCGCGGCAGCCGTCGTCTCCTTGGTGTTGAGATCGTAGAGCGTGCTGACGAGGCCGGTCGCACGCAGCGTCGAGGTCATCGGCTCCTCGAAGGTCATCACGTCGACCTGACCGGCGCGCAGTGCGCGCTGCACCGCTGCTTCGCGACCGTCCTTTTGCGTGACGACGGGCGTGAAGCTGTGCTGCGGGAGACCGGCGCGCGTAGCGAGCATGCTGGTCAGCAGCGCCTTGGTGCCGTAGGTCGCGCCTTCGGCGACGCGCTTGCCGCGAAAGTCGGCGGCGCTTTTGACTGCGGCACGTTCGCGCTTGGCGACCATGACCGTCATCCCGGGCGCGTCGTTGAACACCATCACGCCGGTGACCGGCAGCTTGTGGCGCGCGCCGAAGACCGCGTGGTTGAACCAGTGGTAGGCCGCGTCGATCTTCCCGTCGCGCAGCGGCGCCTGGAACAGGTAGTCTTCCTTCGCGACGTCCTCGACCTTGACGCGAACGATCGTGATCCCCGCGTCCTTGAAGTACCCCAGGCTTTCGGCGAGGCGCGGAACGATTGGGTCCTCGTCGACGCTCAAACGAATCGTGATCGGTCCTGGCGCGGCGCTCGCGGCGCGTTGCGGCGCGAACAGCAGGCCGCAGCCCAGCGACAGCAGTGCGGCAGCGCCCAGCGCGCCGACGGCTCGGTGGTTCATTCGCCCAGCAGTGCTTTCTCGGGTGGGACCCCGTGCGATTGGAGGGTGTGGAGCTGTCGCTGCACGACGCTCGCGGAGAGGGGGAGGAACGTGCCGTCACGCGCGACGATCGCCTGCCCTTGCGCGCTGAGCACGAAGCGCAGGAACTCTTCGACCTTCGGGTCGACGCGCGGGTTGGCGATCTGCGAGCGCTCGTTGTCGATCGTGTAGTTGATGTACACCGGTCGCGCGAGCGGATAGCTGCGGTCGGCGACGGTCTTGGCCGTGAGCGGGACGTACGGACCAGCCGCGGTGTCGGCGAGCATGATCGGCTTGACGCCGTCGTTGCGGTTCGTCAGCGGGGCATAGGCGATCCCGTACGGATCACGCCGCAGGTCGGCAAGCATCGTAGCGGGGTTGTCGTACTCGCGCAGGTCTTCGTTCCACATCTCGCCGCCATGCAGCACGCGGGCCTGGAAGAAGCTGACCGCGCCCGTCCCCAAGAGCGGTTGTCCGTAGACGTGAATGGGTTTGTCGGCGAGCGCACCGCGGATTCCGAGCTGACCCCACGTGCGAATGTTCGCCGACGCGGGGCGCGCAGCGCGCTCGACCCAGCTCAGCGCTTGCCATCCGCCGCCGCGCTGAGCGCCGAAGACGCCGTCGAGCTGCTTGATGGTGATCTTGCTGAGCGGATTCGCCTTGTTCACGAAGATCGCGTAGGCCGGCGACGCGCCCGGCGTCTGCACGCTCCCGGTCGCAACCTCGAGCTCGACCGGGTAGACCCACGAGCGCTCGTAGGTACCGTAGCGCTCGAACGGATTGATCGGCCGGCCCATCAGCGCAACGTCGGCGATGCGCATCTCCAAGCCGTACATCCCCGACGCCGTACCGTGCAGCGCGTCGGCGAACTCGATCCCCGGCTGATAGCGGTGAAACGCGATCTCCCACGCGCGCATCAAGCGCGCCATGTGTTTGTCGCCGGAGCTGCGCAATACGCCGCTCACCTGATGGTGCGGCACGTAGGTCGGAAGCGGTTTCTGCTGCGCCGCAGCGGGTGCGGCGATCGTGCTGAGCGCAACGAGCGCGGCCGCGGCGCGCCACACGTTATTCATCGAGCTTTCTCATCTCCGCTTCCGCCTGCGCGGCGTTGAGCGGGACGAACAAACGGCTGTCGGCGATGATCTGCTGGCCCTCACGACTCAGGACGAAGCGCACGAACTCGCGCACCGTCGGTGGGAGCGGCTTGCCGGGAACTTTATTGAGGTAGAGGTACGCGCCGTTGTGCAGCGGGTAGCTGCCGTCGAAGAACGATTGTGCGCTGGGCACGACGTATGGACCGGCGGAGCTCGCAGCGACCGGGAGCACTTTGACGTCGGCATGCAGCGCGTTCACGACACGCTGGAAGACGAACGCGATCGCGTACGGATCCTGCTGCACGCCTTCGATGATCTGCTGATCGCGCGTCTTGCCGTGCGCCTTCCACGAGATGTCGGCGCGCGGGCCTTCCCACAGCGCCGGATTCCACTTGGTGCCGCCGTGGAACGCGTTGCGTTCGATCAGGTCGGCCCAGTTGCTCAGCGTCACGTCGGAGCCGCGCGGATGGATCGGTGCATTCGCCCACGCACCGTCGAGGCCGAGTTGTCCCCAGCGCCGCAGGTTCTTCTCGGGACCACGCGCCGCCGCGGTCGTCCAGCGCGTGCCGTCCCACCCGCCGGTGCGCTGCGTGCCGTAGATCCCGTCGATCTGCTCGAGCGTGAGGTGCTCGATCGGGTTGTTCTTGTTGACGACGAACATCAGCCCCGGTGTCGTCCCTTCCGGGTCGTCGTACGAGCCGCTCGCGAAGCGGATCTCGAGCGGAGCGTAGCCGTACGTCTCTTGGAACGCTTTGCGCGACGCGTGCCAGGTGCGATGGCCCATCAGGCCGACGTCGGCTTTACCGGTAACGACACCGGCCATCCCCTGCGAGGTGTTGACGAGGTACGCTTGCAGCCGCACGTGGCCTTGCCGCTCGCGAAACGCGCCTGCCCACGCGCCGACGAGCGCTTCGAGTGGCGTCCCCGAGATGCGGAGCACGCCGAGCGCCATGTGTTGTGGTTTGTAGTCGGGCAGGGCGCTCAGGTCGTAGTGCGCGGGCTGGTAGCCGCCTGAGGCGACGCCCGCGCTCCCGCCCAGCAGCATCACCAACGACGCGGCCAGACAGGGAGCGAGGACGCGGCGCATCACGGCGTCATCCGCAGGCTCAGCGAGACGGTTCGCGGTGCCCCGACCCCGAGCACGCTGTTGACGATCGAGCTGTAGTAGGCGCGATTCGTCAGATTGCGGATGCTCAGGTTCAGGCTCATCGGGTTATGGTTGAAGACGCCCGCGTAGCTGGCTTGGAATCCGTACGTCGTGACGCTGGGGATCGTGCCTTGATCTTGCGGGTTGATCTGGCGGGAGGCGACGGAGAGCGCATTGGCAGAGAGCGAGATGGCGCGCGAGGGGCGGTACGTGAACGCCATGTTGCCGCTCAGCTTGGGCGTGTTCTCCGGGATCTTGCCGTCGATCGTCGGATCGTCGATCGAGTGCTGCACGGCGTGCATCATCTGGCCGCCGACGGTCATGCTCCACTTCGGGCTGAGCGTCACGCCGACGGTCGATTCGAGTCCCTGGAACGTGTAGGTCCCGTTGAGCCCGTAGATGTTGGTGAGCGGGTCGGTCGTCGCGTTCGCGCGGTCGATGAAGAAGTACGCGAGCGTCGCATTGTAGCTGCGCGGAACGCTCGTGCGAATCCCGACCTCGCGCTGCGTCGAGGGTTCGGGCGGCAGCAAGGCGAGCGCGTTCTTCGCGCTGATCGGCGCGAGCGGCGTCTCTTCGAGCGACTTCACGTAGCTCGCGTAGACGGATGCGTAGCGGCTCATGTCGACGATCACGCCGGCCGCCGGCGCGAGGAACGCGATCTTCGTATGCGTCGACGGGTAGCCGACCTCGAACGCGTCAGCGCGGTAGTTGATCTGCCGCAGACCGCCGACGACGTGGAATCTGCTCAGGAACACCGCCGAGTTTTGGAAGAAGTAGTCGTAGTCGACGCTCATCTGCGGCTGGTAGGTGATCGGTCCGTTCGGGAACGACGGCGCCGGCAACAGGATCGGGTTGTAGATGTTCTGCTGGTAGGTCGCCTTCGGGGAGGTGGGGTTGTTCGAGTCGCGCGAGTTGCGCGTGATCCCGAAGGTGAACAGGTCGGAGAACGAGGTGCCGTTCACCGCTTTGAGCGCGAACTGCAGGTTGGCGTAGTGGTTGAACTGGTCCTGATCGCGGACCATCGAGACGGTCTCGGTGCCAACGCCGGTCGTAAGGTTGATCGCGCTGATTTGCGTGACGTCGCGGTGCGCACGCCGCGCCGTCGACTCGCCGACCTCGGCGCTGACCATCATACCTTCGCTCAGGTCGTAGTCGGCATGCAGCGAGGTGTTGCCGCCCATCCCGACCGCGCGCGCCCATTCGCCGGAGAGCAGGTTGGTCACGTCGGGGAGGCGCGGCAGCGTGATGTGGCCGGTCTTGTCGGCCTTGTTGAGCTGCAGCTGCGCCTGCTCGACGACGTTGACGCCGAACTGCTCCTCGTCGAGCCGGACGCGCAGCCGTTTCACCTGGTAGTCCGCCGCGAGGGATGCGATATACCGCGTTCCGCCGGCGCCGGAGATGAACGTTCCGGTGTCGCCGCCGGCGAGATTCAGTCGCACGCCGAACTGGTTGTTGCTTCCGAAGCGACGTCCCAAGTCGATGTCGCCGATCAGCTGCCCGTAGCTGTTGGTGCTCAGCGAGATTGCGTTGACGGGTGTGCGGCCGGCGCGTTTGAGGATGTAGTTGACGACCCCGGCCGGGCTCGCCAGGCCGTACTCGAGCGCGCCGGCGCCCTTGAGCACCTGCACCTGCGCCTTGTCCTCGGTGGAGAGGATGATGTTGTTGACGATCGGGAGACCGCCGTCCAGACGGTATCCGGTGTTGCTCGCGAGCTTGATGCCGCGGATCTGGAGGTTGTCGGACGTGCCGGCCGCGCTGGAGTCAGCTTGCGTGACGCCGGGGACGTTCTTGATCGCCTCGTAGGTGTTTTGGGCGTTCGACGCCTCGAGCTCGTTGCCGGTGATCGTCGTTTTCGTCGCGACGCCGCCGGTCTCGGCCGCGTTACGCGTGCGCTGCGCGTTGATCGCCGACAGCCGGGCGGTGATCGTAGCGATCCGGGTCTCGTTGCGCGGCGTCTGGGACTGTAACGCGGTCAACTCGGTCTGCAGCGCCTGCGCTTCGCTTTCGAGCGAGTCAGGCGCGGAGGTCGGCGCAGCCGACGGACGGGGAGAAGGAGCGGGGAGCGCGGGCACGGCCGGTGCGATCGTCGCCAAAGCGAACAGCAGCGCCGTGCAAACAGTGCTCTTGGACACGGCTTGCCACCTCAATGTAGAATTTTCTTTCAATTTAGGACAATTGAGCTTTCAATAACCTTTCATTAGAGGCGGACTGCGACAAAAGGTGGAGCGCCTGCTTTGCTTCGCGATTGCGGGCCGGCCCGGGCGGGAGCGCGAAGGAACAGCCCTCGGTGAGCGGTGATGAGCGCCGGGGCGGCTCAGGGCGTCCCGGCTGGGACGAATACTTCATGGAGATCGCGCGAACAGTCGCGACCCGCGCGACGTGTCCGCGGGCGAGCGTCGGCGCGGTCCTCACGCGCGACAAGCGGATCCTTACGACCGGGTACAACGGCGCGCCGCGCGGCGTGACGCATTGCACGGAAGCCGGCTGCCTCATGGTCGACGGTCACTGTCTGCGCGCGACGCACGCCGAGGCGAACGCGATCGTACAGGGCGCGCTTCACGGCGTGAGCCTCGAAGGCGCGACGGCGTACTGCACCCACCAGCCCTGCTCGGGTTGCTCCAAGCTGCTCATCAGCGCTGGCGTGGTACGTATCGTGTACCGCGACGCCTATCCCGATCCGGTCGCGACGATGCTGCTCGACGAGGCAGGCGTCGTGGTCGACCGCTTCATCCCCGATCCCATCCGGACACTGACGTGAGCTCTGCGACAATTGCTGCGGCGCTGGTGCTGGCGTTCGCCACCGCGTTCTTCACCACGCCGTACGTGCGGCGTCTCGCGCTGAGCGTCGGGATGCTCGACGAGACCGGCGAGCGGCGCATGCACGACGTTCCCAAGCCG
>CAZABL010000009.1:30595-61100 GCA_964483365.1 uncultured bacterium | reverse complement strand
AGCAGCTCGCGATCGCCGGTGCTGCGGTCTACATCGTCGCGCACGGGTTCTTCAGTGCCGCGCTGTTCCTCGCGCTCGGCGCAGTCGAGCAGCGTGAGGAGACGCGCGATCTGACGCGCCTGGGCGGCCTTGGCGCGCGCAATCCGAAACTCGCGGGTGGATTGATGCTCGGTGCGCTCGCCGCGTTGGGACTTCCCGGACTCGCCGGCTTCGCCGGTGAGATCTTGATTCTCACGGGTCTCTTCCGCGGCGGCTATCAGTGGCCGGCGATCATCGCGCTGCTGCCGATCGTGCTGGCGTCGGCATACATGCTGCGCCTGTACCAAGGGATCATGAACGGACCCGAGCTCCCCGATCTGCCGCAGCGCCGCGATCTCACCTGGCTCGAAGGGCTTGCGCTCGCACCGCTCGTCGCCGGGTTCTTGTGGCTCGGGATCTATCCGACCGCCGTCGTCGCGCTTGCCTCGCAGGCGGGTGCGCCTGCGCCGGCCGCGATGAGCACGAGCTCGGTCACGGAGGGTTCGGTCGTTGCCGGCAACCGTTAGTTTCAGCGCCGCCGACTACGCGGCGCTCATGCCCGTGTTCATCCTCGCCTGCGTCCCGCTGGTGATCCTGTTCGCCGATCTGTTCTTCCGGCACGGCGGGATCGCGCGCCGGGCTGTAGCCGTCGGGATCGCGCTGCTGGGTCTGCTCGCGTCCGGCGTGCTGCTGGCGCAGCAGTACGGTCAGCCCGCGTACGCGGCGTTCGGCGGGATGTTCGTCCAGAGCGGCTTCTCGATCGTGTTCAGCGAGATCGTGATCATCGCGACGATCGCGACGCTGCTGCTCTCGCTCGGTGTCGGCCGCGACGACCAGGTTGCGGGCACGACGGCGCTCGTGCTGTGGAGCGCGACGGGCGCGCTCTTGATGGCCGGCGCGAACAACCTGATGACGGTCTTCCTCGGCCTCGAGTTGCTCTCGCTCGCGCTCTATTGCCTGTGTGCGATGTCGCCGCGGCGAACCGCGCGCGAGTCGGCGCTCAAGTACCTGATCTTGAGCTCGATGGCGTCGGGCTTCTTGTTGTACGGCTCGGCGCTGCTCTTCGGTGCGACGGGCTCCGTTGGGTTTGACGCGCTCGCGACGGCGAAGACGACGCCGCTGCTTGCGGTCGGCGCCGGACTCTTCTTGGTCGGAATCGCGTTCAAGCTCAGCTTGGTCCCGTTCCACGTCTGGACGCCCGACGTCTACGAAGGTGCGCCGCTTCCGGTGACCGCCTTCATGTCGGTGGTGACGAAGGCCGGGACGCTCGCGGTTTTCGCTCGCTTCGCCTACGCGGCGCTCCCGCAGGATCGCGCCAGCGCGATCCTCATCCCGGTCTGGGTGATCGCTGCGCTGTCGATGGTGATCGGCAACCTCGCCGCGCTCGCGCAGACCGACATGAAGCGTCTGCTCGCGTACTCCGGGATCGCGCAGGTCGGTTACATCATGGTTGCGTTCGCCGGCCAGACCGCGCTCGGCTTGCGCTACGCGATCTTCTATCTCGCTGCCTACACGTTCATGAATCTGGGCGCGTTCGCGGTCGTCGCGCTGATGGCGAAGGAGGGCGACGCCGTCGTCGGCCTCAACCGCTTCGCGGGCCTCGCCTACCGTCGTCCGTGGCTCGCCGCGGCCATGACGTTCTTCCTGATCGGTCTGGCCGGCTTACCGCCGACCGCGGGCTTCACCGGGAAGATCTTGATCCTCGCGTCGAGCTCAGCAGCGGGATATGCGTGGCTCGCCGGCGTTCTGATCCTCGGCACGGCGATCTCCGCATACGTCTACTTCAAGATCGTGCGCGCGATGTTCGTACGCGCCGATCTGGCGCACGTGCGCGATGAACGCTCGCCCAATGCGCTGCCGTGGGTCGCGGTCGTCGTGTGCGCTGCCGCGACGTTCGTGCTCGGCCTCATCCCGCTCACGCCCTCGAACGTACTTCCCCTCGTCAAGTGAGAATCCGACCGGCCGAACCCGATGACGAGGCGTTCGTCGTCGGGCTCGTGCCGCGCTTCGTGGAGCACGGTGCCGCCGACGGGCACACACCGGACGAGGTGATCGAGGGGACCTCGCGTGTGATGCGTGAGGCCTTACGCGCACCGCGCGAGGGCGAGGTGTTTCTCGTCGCGGAGAACGCGGACGGCGCACGGGCTGGATTCGTCTACGCGACGACGGAACGCGATTTCTTCACGAGCGAACCGTATCTGCACGTCTCCGAGATCGCCGTCGCGCGCAGCGGCGAAGGCGCCGGTGCCACTATGATGGCAGCGATAGAAGATCTCGCCCGCAAACGCGGATTTCGGTTCGTAACGCTCAACGTTGTCGAAGAGAATCGTCCGGCCCAGCGTTTCTACGAGCGCATCGGGTTCGGCCCCGGCCACCGCCACTACGTAAAGCGACTTCCTTCGTCGTAGCGGACATCAGCACGATAGCCGCGCGTTCGAGCAAGACGCCTGTTCACGAACGCGCGATATGCGCCGGCGATCACGAGTCCGACGATGATCGACAGGACCGTGGCGAGAGCGTTCGGGCTAACCAGGATCGTGTAGACCTGAATAGCCGATTGCCGTCCTGCTACCCGAGAGAATCGGGTGAGCTTCAGCAGCCCCACTTCGGTCAATGGCTAGTAACCGGGGAGCCCTTCGTCGTACCAGGCGCCTGAGCGACGTCGGGACGATCACCGCGCCCGCGAGCAAGACGCCTATTCACGAACGCGCGATATGCGCCGACGATCGCGAGTCCGACGATGAAGATTGGCAGTACCGTGCGGAGAGCGTTCGGCGAAACCGGAACAGTATAGATACTCAAGCCCTGTTCCGCCAACGGAAATCCGGGCAAGAGGTACGGAAACACGGTCGCGCTTGCTGAAGCGAGCATCCCCGCCAGGAAGAGTGTCGACGCGGCGAAGGTGCGACGCGGCTGCTCCCGGATCGTCACGATCCCAATGAGTCCCACGCACGACGCAAGCGGCGCGACCGCGATCCACGGCATGGTGAGCAAATTCGGCCACGGCGAATGGACGCGGAAGGTCGCGTAGGTAATCGCGGCGCCGAGCACCACGACCGCCGGAGACAGGACGCGGATCGCACGCGTGGCGCGCTCGGCCGGTGCCCCGTCGACGCGCATCGCTACCCATGCCGCGCCGTGCAGCGCGAGCGCGAGCACGGCGAGGATACCAACACCGACGGCGTACGGATTGAGCAAGAACGCGAAAGTACCAGAGAAGTAGTGAGCGGCATCGAGGGGAACGCCCCGCACGATGTTGCCGAGTGCGACACCGAACAACAGCGCCAACAACCCGCTCGCGACCGTGAACGTCACGTCGAAGAACTGGTGCCACAACGGGCTCGCCAGATGTCCGCGCAGTTCGAGCGCGATCCCGCGAAACATCAGGAGCCAGAGCACGACCATGAACGGCAAGTAGAAGCCGCTGAACGACGATGCGTAGACGAGCGGAAAGAGGCCGAAGAGTGTCCCGCCCGCGGCGATGAGCCATACTTCGTTGCCGTTCCAAAACGGCCCGATACTGGCCATCGTCGCCTCGCGTTCCCGCTCGTTGCGTGCGACGTAGAGGTGCATCATGCCGACGCCGAGGTCGTAGCCGTCCAGGAGGACGTAGATCCCGAGCATGAGGGCCAGGAGAATGAACGCGACGACGGTCACGGTGTCACCTCGGCCAGCTGCACGTTCGCGTGCTCGTCGGCGGGGCCGACGCCGATCTCGCGTAAAACGAGCAACATGAAGAGCAGACCCAGTAAGAAGTACATTCCGACAAAGCCTGCGATGGTGAACATCGTCTCCGTCGCTGGAACGTTGGTGGACGCAGCCGCCGCCGTGCGCATCACACCGTAGATGATCCACGGCTGACGTCCAACCTCGCTCGTGACCCAGCCGGCCTCATTGGCGATGTACGGAAACGGCATCGCGAGCATCAGCAGCCACAGCAGCCATCGGCTGCGTTCGAGGCGCCTGAGGCGCCAGAGCAGGACCGCGAGCGCGGTCAGGCCCAGGAAGATCGTGCCGAGACCGACCATGATGTGATAGGCGTAGTACGTTACCTCGATCGGCGGCCGTTCATTGACGGGATAGGACGTGATGCCTTTGACGTTGGCGCGGAAATTGCCGTAGGCGAGAAAGCTGAGCACATCCGGCACCGCGATCGGGTCGATCAGCGTCTGCGTCTTCGAATCCGGCATCCCGATGATCGCGAGCGGCGCGCCGTTCGTCGTTTGGAAGAGGCCTTCCATCGCGGCGAGCTTGGCAGGCTGATATGCTGTAACGGCGTCACCGTTCTTATCGCCGGTCGGGAAGACTGCGAGGATCGCGAACGCGAACGCGACGACGACGCCCGTACGCAGGAAGAGCTGTCCGTATGTTTCTTGACGTCGCGCGAGCAGATAGTACGCGCCGACGCCGGCCATCACGAACCCGCCCGTCAACACCGCGCCCGTGATCGCGTGCACGAACTGCCACCACGCGAACGGCGAAAGCAGAACCGCTCCGAGGTTCACGAGCAGAACATGCCCGTCGCGCGCGAGCGTGTAGCCAACGGGGTGCTGCATCCACGCGTCGGCGACGATGACGAAAAAGCCGGACATCCAGGAGCCGAGCCACACGAGGACTGCCGAGGCGGCATGGAGTCGCGGTGAAACGTAGTTGCGGCCGTACAAGAAGATGCCGAGGAACACCGACTCTAAGAAGAACGCGAAGATGCCTTCCATCGCAAGCGCTTGGCCGACGACCGAGCCAGCGCTCTGCGAGAAGAGCGCCCAGTTCGTCCCGAACTGGAACTCCATCGGTATCCCGGTGACGACGCCGATCGCGAAATTGACCGCGAAGATCTTCGCCCAAAAGCGAGCCGCACGATCATATATCGGATCGTGCGTACGAATCGCGCGAATCGTATACCAGGCAACGAACGGCGCCAGCCCCATCGTACCGATCGGAAACAGGTAGTGGAACATAATGGTGAACGCAAATTGAATGCGATCTGCCGCTACAGCTGTTTCCATGTGTGCGCATTCTAACGACCCAACTTGCACTGCGTCTGCCTAGTGCGACTTTACAAAGCGCGATCGAGCGAAAGACGAAAGAAACCCCGCCGGAGGGCGGGGTTTCTCGTTGGCCGAGGGAGGGAGCCCGTTCTTACGGGTGCGTCATTTCCTTGGGGACGACGAGCTTGTCGAAGTCTTCGCTGCTGACGTAACCGAGTGAGAGCGCCGCTTCCTTGAGCTTGGTGCCCTCGTGGTGCGCCTTCTTTGCGATCTCGGCGGCCTTGTCGTAGCCGATCTTCGGTGCGAGCGCGGTTACGGTCATCAGCGACTCCGAGAGATACTTCTCGATCACCGGCTCGTTGGCTTGGAGCCCCTCGACCGCGTGCTCGCGGAACATCGTGCACGTGTCGCGCAGCAGATTGCACGAGTGCAGGAAGTTGTAGATCATGACCGGGTTGAACACGTTGAGCTCAAAGTTGCCCTGCGAAGCACCGAACGAGATCGCAGCGTCGTTGCCGTAGACCTGCACGACGACCATCGTCATCGCCTCCGACTGCGTCGGATTCACCTTGCCCGGCATGATCGAGCTGCCCGGCTCGTTCTCCGGCAGGATCAGCTCGCCGATACCGGCGCGCGGACCCGAGGCCAGCCAGCGGATGTCGTTGGCGATCTTCATGAGCGCCGCGCCGAGCTGCTTGAGCGCACCCGAGGCGAAGACGAACTCGTCGTGCGACGCGAGCGCCGTGAACTTGTTGGGATGCGAGCGGAACGGCAGCTTCGTGAGCTCGGCGATTTTCTTTGCAGCGCGGTCCGCGAACTCGGGATGCGCGTTGAGCCCGGTGCCGACCGCGGTTCCGCCGATCGCGAGATCGTAGAGCTTGTCGAGCGCGAACTCGATGTCGACGATCGCGCGGTCGATCTGCGTGACGTAGCCCGAGAACTCCTGACCGAGCGTGAGCGGCGTCGCGTCCTGGAGATGCGTCCGGCCGACCTTCACGATGTTGGCCCACTGCTTGGCCTTGACGTCGAGCGCGTCGCGCAGCTTCTTGACCGCCGGCAGCATGTCGACGATCGCCTGCGCCGCGGCCATGTGCATCGCGGTCGGGAACGTGTCGTTCGACGACTGCGACATGTTGACGTGGTCGTTCGGGTGGACCGGCTTCTTCGAGCCCATCTCGCCGCCCGCGAGCTCGATCGCGCGGTTCGAGATGACCTCGTTGACGTTCATGTTCGTCTGCGTGCCCGAGCCGGTCTGCCACACACGCAGGGGGAAGTGCGCGGTCAGCTTGCCGGCGATCACTTCGTCAGCAGCGCGGGTGATCAAGTCGGCCTTTTCGGCGTCGAGCTTCCCGAGATCGCGGTTGACGAGCGCGGCGGCCTTCTTGAGGATCCCCATCGCGCGAATGACCTCGCGCGGCATGACGTCGCGCGGCGTGGTCGCGTCACCGATGTCGAAGTGGATGAGCGAGCGGGCCGATTGAGCGCCGTAGTACTTGTCGTTCGGAACCTCGATCTTCCCCATCGAGTCCGTCTCGACGCGCGAAGCGCCGACCGTGCCGTTCGTGATCGTCGTTGCCATAGCTAGAAGAGGCTTCGGCGGCATGAGGGGCGGGCACTCCGCGAGAAATGTCGCATCCTGACCCCTCCCACCCGAAGGAGGTCCGTTATGCGTTTCCTCCTCGTCCTCATCACCGCCGCGCTGATGGCGGCCCTTGCGGGGCCCGTAGGCGCAAGCGAGGCGAAAATCCGGATGGGTGAGGCTGCGACGGACCCCGTCGTGCTCGACACGGCGCGCGCGCGGGTCGCCAACGGTGACGTCACCGGCGCGATCGCCGGGCTCGCACCGTACGTCGCACAGCATCCCGACGACCTAGCCGCCGGCCGGTTGTTGGGCGACCTCTACTTCCGCATCCCGGAGTACAAGAAGGCCGAGGCGGTCTGGAAGGTCATCGTCGTCGCCCACCCCGACGATCGGGAGACGCACAACCGGCTCGGCTCGCTGTACGCCGTCGAGGACCGCATCGACGACGCGATCGCGGAGTTCCAAAAGAGCCTGCCGAGTCGTGAGGGCTATGCGGGCCTTGTTGCGGCACACGAACGCGCAGGCGACCTCGCGCAGTACGTCGCGCGCATCGAGGCCACGGCGCAGGCCGACCCGCTCGACCTACGCGCGTGGGCGACGGCCGGACAGGTGCGGCGCCTGCGACACGAGTACGATCGCGCGCTCGAGGCGTTCCAACACGTCGTCACCCTGCAGCCGCGTTCGTGCGACGCGCGCGTCGACATCGCCAACGCGCTGGTCGATCTCGGTCGCATCGAGCCCGCCATCACGCACCTTCAAGCGTGTCTGCAAGTCGACAACAACTACTATCCGGCGGTCGTGAACATGGGCGAAGCGTATCTTGAGAAGAACGACCCTGGTCGTGCGCGCCCGTTCCTCGATCGCGCGCTCACACTCAAACCGCAGGGAAGCGAAGCGCTGGTCGACCTGGGCTTCATGTACGATCAGAAAGGCGACTGGAAAACGGCCGTTTCGTACTACACGAAAGCGACGCTCGCCGATCCGCTCCGCCCCGAAGCGTACGTCGATCTCGGCTACGACTACAACGAGCACCGCCTGTTCACGCTTGCGGAAGCCGCATATCTCAAGGGCCTGAGCGTCGCGCAGAACGACGGCCGGCTGCACTACATGCTCGCGGTCACCTACAACCTGCAAGGGAAGATCGACCTCGCGCGCGCGCAGTACCAAAAGGCGCTGCAGTCCGACGAGCCGGTTGTCGTGCGCGCGGCGAAGAGCGACCTGGCGCTGCTGCCGCCGGTCGGGAAATAGCGCTGATCGCGCTGCGGCTTAGTGCCGCAGCGCGATCGCTTCGATCTCGACCCGCGCGTCGCGCGGCAGTCGCGCGGCCTGCACCGTCGAGCGTGCCGGATATGGTCCGCCGTTGAACGACTCGCCGTAGATCGCGTTGACAGTCGTGAAATCATCCATGTCGGCGAGGAAGATCGTCGTTTTCACGACGTCACTGAACATGCAGCCCGCGGCGGCGAGCACCGCAGCAAGGTTCGCCATTGCCTGGCGCGTTTGTTCCTCGACTCCGCCCTCGGCGAGCTTACCGGTGAGCGGATCGGTGCCGACTTGGCCTGAGCAGAAGACGTAGGGACCCGCGCCGATCGCCTGGCTGTAGGGCCCGATCGGTGACGGTGCCGCGGTCGTGAGGATCGCTTCGCGGGCTTGTGCTGCGCCGGGCATTACGCGTTCGCCGTTTCCGGCACGTCGGTCGGGCGATCCATCGTGCCCTTGTAACGCGCCTCCTCGGGACCGACGCCGAAGTTCGTCTTCGCCAGCGCGTCGATGTGCGTGAGCTCCTGCTCCGTGAGCGGCGGCGTGTCGGGTGCCGCGGCGAACTCGCGCAGCTGCGCGCGGTCGTAGATGTTCGGGAGGACCGTCATGACGCGCGGCTCCTTGAGGAGCCACTGGAGCGCGGCCTGCCCGAGCGTGCGGTTCGGCAGCTCGAGAAAACGCAAGTTGTCCACCTTCTTGATCCCGTTGATCAGCCATGATTTGGGGCGATGACTGCGGTGATCCGTCGGCGGGAAGACGGTGTCCTTGGTGTACTTCCCTTCCAGCATCCCCGAACTGTGCGGGACGCGGACGAAGAGTGTCGTGTCGGTCTGCGCCTCATCCGCCGCGCGCACCATCTCGTTGCCGGGGAACTGCTCGAGCATGTTCCAGATGACCTGAATCATCGGCGTGTTTTGGCGCGCCGCGACGACGGCTTCCCAGAGCCACCCGATCGCGGGACCGAACGCGATCCCCCACGTGCGGATCTTGCCTTCGCTCTTGAAACGGTCGAGGAGCTCGATGAGCGTCCCGTCGACGACCTGCTCCATGCGCGCGTTGTGCATCTGCCAAACGTCGATGTAGTCGGTGTTCAACCGCCGCAGCGAGCCTTCGAGCGATTTGCGCACGGCTGCGGGCGAGAAGTCTTGCGGGATCTCGTTTTGTCCCTTGCGCTCGCCGGAATGCGTCTCCCACGCATAGCCGAACTTGGTTGCGTAGACGACCTGGTCGCGCTTGCCGGCAAAGGCCTTGGCAAGGTGTTCTTCGCTCTTGCCGTTCCCATAGGTATCGGCCGCGTCGAACGTCGTGATCCCGAGCTCGAACGCGTCGCGCATCATCGCGATCGCGTCGTCGTCGCTCATGCTCCCCCACCATCCGGTCGAGGTCGTCCAAAGGCCGAACCCAATCTCGCTGACGGTGACGTCGCTATTGGGGAGCGTGCGGTATTTCATCGGTTCTCCTGTCTTCTGGCAGACGGGTCAGGGTCTCGATCCCTTCTGGGCAGGGCACGCAGCGTCATGCGGACCAAATCGGACGATATCGTGTCGTTCAACGGTTCCCGTCATGCCAGCCAAGCCTAGCGACCTTACGTTCCGGGATGCGCTCGACCGCGTCGGCGCGTGGATCGACTCGTACTATACCGATCCGAGTCGCTACCCGGTCTTCTCGCGCAGCCGGCCGGGTGACGTGATTCGCCTCCTGCCGACCGCACCGCCGGTCGACGGCGAGCCGTTCAGTCGAATCTTCGCCGACTTCGAACGCGTGATCGTCCCCGGCATCACGCATTGGAACCACCCGCGCTTCTTTGCATACTTCGCGATCAGCGCCGCGCCGGTGACGGTGCTCGCCGAGGCGCTCGCGGCAGCGCTCGACGTGAACGCGATGTTGTGGCGCACCTCTCCCGCGGCGACCGAGCTCGAGGACGTGACCCTGAGCTGGCTGCGCCAGATGATTGGGCTCCCCGAGACGTTCCACGGTATCGTGTACGACACCGCGTCGATCGGCGGCTTCACGGCCCTGGCCGCCGCGCGCGAATCGCTCGGACTCGATATCCGCGGGCGGGGGATGGCGGGGCGCGACGATCTTCCCCGGTTGCGCGTGTATATCACCGAGCACACGCACTCGCACATCGAGAAAGGCGCAGTCGCGCTGGGAATCGGCCGCGAGAACGTCGTCAAGGTTCCGGTTGACGCGCACTTCCAGATGCGCCCCGATGCGCTCGCCAAGCTCATCGACGACGACGTGGCACACGGTTATCGTCCGATGTGTGTGACCGCGACCGTCGGCACGACGTCGACGACGTCGATCGACCCCGTCGCGGCGATTCGTGCGGTAACGCGCGAACGGAACGTGTGGCTGCATGTCGATGCGGCATACGGCGGCCCCGCGGCGATCTTGCCGGAGTTCCGCTGGGTGCTCGACGGCGCGCACGACGCCGACTCGATCGTCGTCAACCCGCACAAATGGCTTTTCGTCCCGGTCGATTTGAGCGTGCTCTACGTTCGCGATCCCGAGCTGCTGCGCCGCACGTTCAGCCTGGTCGCCGACTATCTCGTCACGCCGGAAGCCGACGTTCACAACTACATGGACTACGGGCTCCAGCTCGGCCGCCGCTTTCGAGCGCTCAAGCTCTGGTTCGCGCTGCGCACGTACGGCGTGCAAGGGATGCAGGAGCGCTTGCGCGGCCACATCGCGCTCGCGAAAGAGCTCGCCGGCTGGATCGAGGCAGAGCGCGGCTGGGAGATCGCCGCACCGCATCCGCTCTCGGTCGTATGCTTCCGCTACGTTCCGAACGATACGCTCGACGACGAGACGGTCGATGCGATCAACCTCTCGCTCTGCGACGCCGTCAACGCGACCGGCGAGGTCTACCTGTCGACGACGCGTCTGTACGGCCGGATCGTCTTGCGCATTGCGATCGGGAACGAGCGCACGACACGCGAGGACGTGCGTACGGCATGGGATCTCCTACGGCGGGAAGCGCCGGCGCAGGCCCACCTCGTGTCGTCAGAATCCTAAACGGCTGATTGCATCGGCTGACGCACGGTCATCACGGGGACCGGTGCTCCGCGTAGCAACGCCTCCGCGACGCTTCCGAGGACCAGGCGTTTGAGTGCGGTTCGGCCGTGCGTGCCGGTTGCCAACAACCATGCGCCGGCGTGCGCCGTCGCGGCGATGAGCGCTGCCTCGGGGTGCGGATGATCGACGCGCACGCGTTGCAGCGGAGCACCGACGAGGCGTGCGAGCGTCGCCGCGGCTTCGAGTGCGGCGAACGACGGCGGCGTCCCGTCGACGGCGACGACGATCGGACCGTCATCGCGCAACGTCGAGTCGGCGCGCACGACGATCACGGGGACGTCGCAGCGCCGCACGAGCGCCGACGCGACGCTGCCGAGCACGCTGCGCGCGAGCCAACGGCGCGCGTGCGTTCCCACGACGAGCGCGTCGGCGTGGGTCTCGCGTACGAACGCACAGAGCGCTTCGGCGGGCGCGCCCTGGAGGACGTGGAGATCGCTCGTCACCCCGCGCGCCGTCGCGGCAGCGGTCGCCGTCGTGCAGACGCTCTGCGCGTCGCCCAGCAGCATCTCGTAGAGGTCGCCCATCCCGACCGCGACACCCTGGGTCGCCGGGATACAGGCGACGGTTGGATTTACCGCAGTAGCGAACGAGAGCCGTAGCGCGCCGCGTGCGGCGAGCGCGACGGCGAAGGCCGCGGCGCGATCGGATGGCTCCGAGCCGTCCACGGCGACGACGACGTGCCGGAACCTGCCCATAGGGCAAGTATACTCCCGCCGCGCGTCAGAACGTGCGCAGGTACTCGGCGTGCTCCCAGGGATGGACGGCGCGCCGGTAGCGTTCGTACTCGGCGAGCTTGGCGTCGCGGAAGGCGTGATAGATGTGGTCGCCGAGCGCGCCGCGCACGACCAGGTCCGCGTCGAGCGCCGCGACGGCCTGCCGCAGGGACTTCGGGAGGGTACGGATCCCGTGCTCGGTGCGGTAGCGCTCGCTGAGCTCGTACGTCGAGCCGGTGAACGGATCGCCGGGCAGGCTGCGCGAGCGAATTCCGTCGGCGAGCGCCTCGACGAGCACGGCGGTCGCCAAGTACGGATTGCACGACGCGTCCGGACTGCGGACCTCGATGAGCGGCGGTTCGTCGTCGAACGCCGGCGGGACGCGCACGAGCGCGTTCGCGCTGCGATGCGACCACACCGTGTAGATCGGCGCGTCCCACGCGGCGACGAGCCGCTTGTAGGAGTTCACGGTCGGATTGCAGATCGCGGTGAACGCGGGGGCGTGTTCGAGCAGACCGGCGACGGCATGCAGCCGCACCGCCTCATCGACGTCACCGAGCGCGAAGTAAATGTGCAGGCCGCTTCCCGCCGACGACTCGAGCGGTTTGGGCATGAACGTCGCGTGCAGGCCGTGGCTCTGCGCGATCCGCCGCGCCGTTCCGCGTGCCGCGAGGAGCCGGTCCGCCATCTGCAGCACGCTCCCGGCTGCGAGGTCGAGCTCATGCTGGCCGTTGCCGTGCTCGTGGTGCGCGCTGGAGATCGGAACCCCCATCGCCTCGAGCGCGACGCTCATGTCGAGGCGCGCTTCTTGGCCGACGTCGCTGGCGGAGAAATCGAAGTAGGAGCCGGCGTCGTTGGTCTTCGTGGTCGGCGTTCCGTCGGGTCCAAGCTCGAAGAGATAGAACTCGACCTCGAGACCGACGCGCACCGTCTGCAGCACGTCGCGCGCGTCCTCGAGGACGCGCTTGAGCGTCGAACGCGGACAGCCCTCGAACGGCGTCCCGTCGGGCATCGCGATGTCGCACATCAAGCGCGCCTCGATCTGACCGTCGGTCGTCCACGGAAGCACCGTGAACGTCGAGGCGTCCGGACGAAGCACCATGTCGAGCTCTTCGTCGCGCACGAATCCGTCGATCGAGCCGCCGTCGAACGTGACGTGGCCGTCGAGCGCACGCTCGAGTTCCTTGACGGGGATCGAGACGCTCTTTTGCACGCCGAGAATGTCGACGAAGGCGAGCCGCACCCATCGCACGCCGCGTTCTTTTGCGGTTGCGATCGCCGCGCGCCGGGCGGCAGTCGAATCTTTGACGGTGGTGAGCATCAGCTGTCGAGCGTGTCCACTGCTAACGCGGCGCGGACGGTGAGCTGGTCGTGCGGCGAGTCGAGGTCGAGCCGACCGATCTCGCCGATCTGGCGAAGGCGATAGAAAACGGTGTGACGGTGCACGTTGAGCCGCGCTGCGGCCTCCTTGATGTTTTGTCCTACGTCGAAAAACAGTTGAAGCGTACGAACCAGTTCGGTTTGATGCTTTTCGTCGTAGGTGCGGAGCGGTTCGAGGACGCGCGTCGCGAACGCACGCCAATCCTCGCGCGTCGCGCCGGTGCGATGGAGCAGCGGATAGACGCCGAGCTCTTCGTACGCCATCACGCGTCCGCCGCCATGCATCCGTCGCACGATCGTCATCGCTTCGCGGGACTCGTCGACGCTCTGCGCGACCTCGATCATCTCGGCGTGCCTGCCAATACCACCGACCACGCGCACGTCGAGCCCGGCGCGCGCGATGCCACGCGGGATCAGCGTCGCCGCCGTGCGCGCGTTTGCCGCATCGACTTCGAGCGGCGCAGGGACGAGGAAGAAGAAGCCGCCGCCGCGCTCGATCACGACGACCTCGCCGGTACGGGTGCCCAGCACATCCAGGCACACGCGGCGAATCTCGGCGTTCTTCTGGGCTGCGACGCTTTCTTCGAGTCCCTCGGCTTCGATCGAGACGGAGACGTAGCCGGGCGCGAGCGCGATCCCGCGCGCTTGCGCGTCGTCGCGCGCTTCCATGGAGTCTTCGTACGCACGGGCGAGCAGTCGATCCCAAAACGTCCGCCGCCGCACGCGTGAGCCGCCGGCTTCACGCGAAAGCTCGACCGCGATCTGCGCCGCAGTGAGACGGATAAACCCGGCGCGTTCCTCGGCGTTCGCCTTCCCGTTGGGGAAGATCGAGAGCCAACCCAATCGCGCCTCGCCGACGCGCACCGGAAACGCACGCGCGCGCGCGTCTGCCGGCGAGCCCAGCCGTACTGCCTCGTCGCCCTCGATGTCCTTGGGGATCAGATCGCGCACCGACGGCGGAATCGCGCGTCCGCCGGTTCCGGCGACCGCAAGGTTTTTCCACTGGCCGTCCTCGACGAGGACAGCAGCATCGATTGCAGCGGCGAGGTGCGCTGCCAGCGCTTGCGGGCCCCCTCCCGACGCGGCGACGCGCGCAAGCGACTCCGCGAAGGTGAGGAGCGCTTCAGATTGGTCCCGGCGCGTCTGCCGGGCTGGGACTGTTGGATCGTCCTGCTGCACCGGTGGATGGCCTGTTTCGGAGCGCGGCGCGTCCTCCTTTGTCCGTTCGTCGAAAGGAGCCGCTTGCGCGTGGCGAACCGATTTTCGGTGAATACCATCCTGACGGTCCATCTCTGGATTGGCGCCCTCGTCGTGCTGCTGGCGGTTTTAGCGGTGTGGCGAACTCTCGGGCGACGGATTACGCTCTGGGTCGTCACGGTGCAGATCCTCATCGGCATCGTCCTGATGACGCAAGGCCTGCGCGTCAACCCGCTGCATCCGGCGCTCGCTGTGATCGCCTGGGCCGGCTATATGGCTTCGAATGCGGTCGCGCGGCGTCAGGGGACGCGAGCGGCGCTGATCGTCGCCGGCATCTCGACGGTGCTGCTCTTGGTCACCTTCGGGCTGGGGCAAAACGCGGTGCGCGCGGCCGGCGGGAGCTAAGCCTCCCCGACGATCACCGACTCCTCGTCGCTGGTCGGGACGGCCTTCCAACTCACGGCGCTCACCCCAGGCTCGACGCCCAAACGCGAGACGACTCGCTCGAGCCGGGTTGCGACGCGCCCCGTCGCGGTCACGTCGGCGATCACTTCGACGCGTCCGGTTCCCTCGAGGTCCTCGCTGTAGACGGCGTGCAGCCGCAGGCCGTTCGCGCCGATCGCCGCGACCATCGTCGCGCGGATGCGATCTTCGACATCTTCGCGGCAAACCGCGCGAACCTCATAGCCGAGGACGGCCTCGGTCTCGTCGATCGGTTGGCGGTTGATGCCCTGCGCGATCGGGCGCAGGATGACGTTCGCCGCGACGACCGCGACGGCGCCGAGCGCAGCGTAGCCGATGTACCCGATCCCGCAGAGCGCACCGATCGCCGCGATGCACCACATCGTTGCGGCGGTGTTGAGCCCGGTAACGCTCATCCGCTCCTTGAAGATCACACCGCCGGCGAGAAACCCGATTCCCGAGATGACGTAGGCGGGGATCTGTGTCGGATTCGCTCCGACGCCGACGAGCGGCGTGATCATGACGAAGAGCGCGGTCCCGGTTGCGACGAGCGCGTTCGTGCGGAGTCCCGCCATGCGTTGGCGGTACTGCCGTTCGAGCCCGACCAGTGAGCCGAGCACGAACGCAGCCGCCAAGCGAATTACGAAGTCTTGCAGCGACATCGAGCGCCTCCCACGATCAGAACGAGACGCGCTGCTCGACGATGAGCATCGTGCCGGTGTAGTTCGGTGAGTTCGGGAACAGGGGATAGGTCGTGATCCCGCTCGAGACCGTGCGACGCAGCGAGACCAGCACCGATGCGTTCGGCGACTGTTCGAGCTGCACTCCCGCGAAGAACAACCGTTGTGCGAAATCGAGCGGCTCGGAGAACGTCCCCTTCAGCGCATAGCGGCCGGTTCCAACGGTGGCGAGGGTGCGTTTCGAGAACTGGTGCGAGAAGGTGAGCATCGCCTGGGGAACTTCGTACGACACGTTGTCCTCCGGATGCGACGGCACGAACGGACGCTCGAGCGTATCGTCGACGACGTCGAGCGTCAGATCTCCGGCGCGGGAATGCCACGCTGCCCACAGGCCGTAGCGCTTTTGGCGTCCGAATGTTGCGGCGTCGTTGAACTGCGGCAGGTAAAAGCCGTCGAGGAAGCCGTCTTGGGTCGCGGTGTCGCGCGTCTCCGGCTCGAGTTGATGCAAGTCCGTGAACTCGGTGCGAATCTCGAACGGGCCGCCGTTGAGGGAATAGCGCAGCCGGTATCCTTGCCGGTTCACCCCGAGGACGCTATTGTCGATCAGTTGATAGTTGGACTTGAGCCACTGACCGGGCCACGCGAACGCCGCGCTCCACTGATTTTCCGGGACGCCATACGGCAGGATGATCGTCGCGTAGCGCGGTCCCATCGAGTAATAGTCGACCGACGCGGTGGCCCGACCGTGCGTGTGACTGAGGCCGACGTGATAGTAACGTCCGGGGGCCGACGTTCCGGGGCGCGCGATCGGCGATGCGTCGTACGACGCGCGGCCGAGCTGCGCGATCGCGTCGATCCCGAGGGCGGGGATGAGGTGAAACTCCGCGCTCAGGCCCGCGATCGTTTGACGTTGTCCGCTGAGCGTGCTCGTCGGCAAGATGCCCTGCGGGGTCGACAAGAACGTCGGGTCGCCTCCGAACGGGACCGTCGTCATAAACGGCGTCCCTGACGTTTTCGCATGGACCACTTCGACCGCGTAGCGCGTACCCTCACCGTGGTCGATCACGAGCGATCCCAGCGAGACGCGCGCGTCCTCACCGGGCAGCGACGGCAACGCCGCGCTGGTGAGCTCGAGCGTCGCGAGTCCGTGCCTCGCGACGAGATCGGCGCCGTGCAGCGGGAGCACGCTCGGCGAGATATCCCAGAAGTCCGCGTTTGCGACCCCGCCGCCCAATGATTCGGCCGGTGCGTAGGCGATCGCCGGCGGAACGCTCGTGATCATCGGCTGCGTGAAGACGAAACGTTCCGTCTGCGCAAGATCGAACCAACCGACGCGCAGACGAAGATTCCCGTCCGCGGTCGCAACGCTGCCGCCGAGCACCGAGACGCGCACCCCCGTTCCGTCGTCCTGGCCTGCATGGCTGGGAAACGCGATGCTGTACGGCAAGGCCTGTGACCCCAGATGCGGGTTGAGCGTCGGGAGTAGATTGTCGGACCAGTATGCGGCGTTCGTGACGCTGCCGCGCACGACGCCCGCGCCGAGCGTCAGGCCGAGATCGAAACGCCGGAGCCCGTACGAAAGGTTGGAGACGATCTGCGCGACGCCCGTCACGCCTGGAACTTGCGGCGCGCTGTTGAAAAGATCGTACGGCGTATTGGGCGAGAGCGGGGAACCGGTGGTGAAGTTCGGTGGCGGAAGGACTGCTTCTGGGCCGACTTGGCCCGGCCCGTTTGTCGCGCTATCGATGAACGAGAACGAGAATCGCGATGCTTCGCGGAAGCCGAGCGGACGCGCCGTCGGCGTTGGGGACGGTTGCGGCGAGGCGGTCGAGTCTGCCGAATCGGCCGACGCCCGTCTGGGGCCGGTCGCGAGGGCGATGACGAGCGTGCCGAGCGCGAACGCGACGACCGCGTGGCGGTTCATCTCGAGTCACCTTAGCCGCGATGAAGAGCGAGCAGCGTGACTTTGTAAACTACCAGCGCGACCGCAGCGATGAGGTACAGGCGCAGCACGACGAGCCAAAGACGCGTGAGCGGGGTGAGCTGCACCGGCGCGAGCGTTCGCAGCGGAGGCATCCGCCACGCATGCTTGGCTGTACCGCGTACGAGCGGCCCGTTCTGCGTCGTCCGATCGCCGAGCGCGACGGAGACGCCGATGCCGAGCGAAAGCGCGAGGCCGATTCCGAGCGTCCAGAGGATCTCCACTGTCCCATAGCTTGGGAACAGCGTCGAGCACGTCAGCACGACGGAGAGCACGACGAGCACGGCGATCACGATCCCGGTGAAGATGTTGACGCCCCGCGTGTTCGCCCAGGGCCCGAGCACGGCCCTGTCGTTCGAGAGCAGCAGCAAGAACACCGTCGCGCTGGGGAGCAGCACGCCGGCGAGCACTTGCACAGCGTTCGTGAGCAATCCCAAGGGGCTTCCCGGGATCAGTACGATTGCGGCTGCACCAGCGATCAAGAGCCCGTACGCGCCGTAGAACGCCGGCGCGTCGGTGACCTTGCGGTGCAGCGAGTGGCGCAATGAAAGGATGTCGCCGACCGCGTACGCCGTCGAGAGCGAGACGGCGGCGGCGCCGATGATCGCGGCGTCGAGCAGCGCGAGCGCGAAGCACGCGCCCGCCCAATGCCCCGCGTATTTCGCGATTCCCGCGGCGACGGTCCCCGCGTCCTGAAACGCTCCGAACTCGCTGTGACCGGTGAAGGCGCCCGCGCTCACGGAGATCATCGCCACCGCCCCGAAGACGACCAGGATGATCCCGACGACCAAGTCCCAGCGCTCGTAGGCGATGAAGCGCGTGGTGATGCGCTTGTCGATCACGTAGCTCTGCTGAAAGAACAGCTGCCACGGCGCGATGGTCGTTCCGACGATCCCGCAGATCAGCAGCATGACCGTGCCGACGTCGCCCTTCGGCAGTCCCGGCACGACGAAGTCATGGAACGATACACCCAGCGGCGCATGCACGGCGATCATGACGGGGAAAAGCAGCAGGCTCCCGACGCACAACGCGATGCAGAACCGCTCGAAGCGGCGGAAGCTGCCCTGTGCGGCGCCCAGCAAGATCAGCACGGCCGCCGCGAGGACGCCGCCGGCACGCGGCAGCCCGAAGAAATCGAGCGCGAGCGTGATCCCGATGAACTCGGTGACGATCGTGAGCGCGTTGAGGATGAACAGGTCGATGACGCTGAACGCGCCCCAGAACTTCCCGAACCGCTCCAGGATGAGGCGTGCGTGCCCGACGCCTGTCACCGCGCCGAGCCGCAACACCATTTCCTGATTCACGTAGAGGACCGGGACGAGCAACAACAGCGTCCAGAGCAGCGCCGTGCCGTAGTTCTGGCCGGCTTGCGTGTACGTGCCGAACGCGCCGGCGTCGTTGTCGCCGACCATAACGATCAGTCCCGGTCCAAGGACTGCAAGGAACGTCCGCAGGCGCGCCCACCAGGTACGACGCGCAGCGAGATCCTCGCTGCGAATCGTCCCCAGCGCTCCTTGAATGTCGCCGGCGTGCATCTCGTCGAGGTGGGCTCCGTGCGTCGCGATTTCGGCTACCATGCCATCCACCCGCGCTTAGCGCGCGTGCAGGATCCACAGCGCGGGCTCGCGCGGGGCGGGCTGCTGCGGCGGCGCGACCGCGCGCCGGCGTTGCTCGGCGGCTACGCGGTCGGCGAAACGGCGAAGGGCATCAATTGCTTGCGCGCGCAGCGATGCGCGCGGCAATGCGAGGTTCAGCATGTGGCGCTACTCCCAGGGTGGCGCGCCGTAATGGACGGCGCGCAAGTTGTCGTGACGTGCTCGGGGCACGGAATCGTCGTGGCTACTAGAACCGCCGTCCATCGCTGAACCTCACCTCCTCTCGGGGCCGATCGGCCAGAAACAAAAAACCGCCGTGATCTCTCGCGATCGCGACGGTTGAACGAGCACCACGGGCACCCCCCGCAGTTTTCCTCAACGTCGTGGGTTTGGCACCATGCGCCGTAGAGCCTGAGGGCTCAGCTGCGTTAGATCCCGCCTTGATTCGGCGGGGCCTGGTCACCCATTGGGGTCTCTCGACCTTTCCGGGCAGCAGCCTGTGTTCGCGTGGACGCCTCGCCTAACGAGGACCGCTGATAATTGTACGTCGTTTTGCAATGTCCGTCAACCGGGAATTGCCCGAGATCGATCGACGACCGAACTCGGGCAACGCTTGATCAGAACAAGATCCCGACGCCGGCGCCGATTGAGTGGGCACGGTGACCGAGCAGGTTCGGCGTCGTACTGTATTCCACGTCCAACTGCACGCGGTCCGACAGCGGCTGCTTGTAGCCGCCCGTATACAGCATCTCCGCCCGGCCCGTGGAAGCGACTCGCGAGAAGCGCGCGGCCTCGACGAACACGGTGCCCGGGCGACTGCCGAATCCGAGTTGATGGCCGATGGCCAGCGAGGGGACGAAGGCATCGTAGCGGCGGTTCGTCACCGGATCGATCGTCGATTGGAAACCGACTGTTGCGCCGACACCGAACCCAGCGATCGACGAGCCGAGGTTGAGGCCGTATTGATAGTTCGATCCACGCTGTGCGCCGAAACCGGGGGTCGCCGTTGGTGCGAACACGAGCGCGTTCACCGTTGCGCGAACCGGTCCGAGCGTCGGGAGCTGGTACGTCAAGCCTGCGCCGACGTCCGTGATTCCGTTGCTGCGTCCGGCCGCTGTCACCGAGCGCACTTCGGTCGGCGGGCTGAAATCGAGTTCGAGGTTGTGCACCGAGGTGCCGACGCGGATCAGCGCATTCGGGTAGCTCGCGTTGTGGCCGACACCCGAGATGCTCTGATTGCTATAGCCTGCTTGAAGCAGCGTGTGATTACTGGGGACGACGCACGACGGGTAGGTGATCGTGCCGCGAGCGGTCAGGTTCGAGATGTTGTCGCAGCCGGGAGCGTGGTTCTTCCCGTAGAGTGCGTCGCGATCGTGGTCGTGCTGGGCGACGGCTGACGGAGCAGTCGTCGGTACTGGGGTTGGTTCGGCGGTGGGTGTCGTTTGTGCAAGCGCGCTGGTAGGCAAGGCAATTGCAAGCGCGGCGAGTGTGAGGATTCGCGAAAACATAGGCTCCGGTGTTCTGTGTAAACGTTGAAGAAAGGCACGCACGTCGCGGCAAGTCTTGCATTATTACGCGCGCAATTCACGTACCAAAAAAAACGAACAACGGTCCGAACGCCGCGGTTTCTCTCAAACGATAATCAAAGTCATTGGAGCGATCGTCAGAGTAATTTCACCTTGCGCGTGTGTCGTGTCGCGCACGTATCATGTCACGCACGTATCTCCTCATCATCGGCGCGCTCGATGAGGAACATCGTCAGCGCCGTTGTGCTACGTTAAAAAACGGCGCGCCGGGCATCGCGCATGTGTTTTTGCGTGACGACCGACGCGCCGTTGTTCAACGTGTCGATGTGTTTGATTGATGTCCGGGCGTCTCAGACGCCCGATGCGGCTGTTACGAGTAGACGACTTGGGGGAGCAGAGCGTCGATCTCGGCGAGATCGACGTCGCTCAGGGACCATCCAGCGGCGCGCGCGTTCGCCTGCACCTGTTCGGCCTTCGTCGCGCCGGCGATGACCGAGGCCACCGGACGATGCGCGAGCAGCCACGCGAACGCGAGCTCGAGCAGCGTATGTCGCCGAGCCTCCGCAAACGCCGTCAGTTTCTCCACCAGCTCGAGGTTCTGTTCCGTGAGAAGATGCTGGAAGTTCAGGTACGCGCCGCCGCCGACGCGCGTTCCGGTCGGTGCCTCCTGACCGCGACGATACTTTCCTGTCAGCAGCCCGTTCGCCAGCGGAAAGTAGGGGAGGAACGCGATACCTTCGCGCTCGCATTCGTCGAGCACACCGGCTTCGGGCTCGCGGTGGAACAGGCTGTACTCGTTCTGCACGCTGACGAACCGAGCCGAATTGCCCTTCACCGCCGCTTTCGCTTCGCGAAGCTGCTCGACGGTGAAATTCGAGCAGCCGATCTGGCGGACTTTTCCGGCCCGCACGAGCTCATCGAGCGCGCCGAGCGTCTCTGCGATCGGGACGCTGGGATCGGGCTTGTGGAGCTGGTAGAGGTCGATGTAGTCGGTGCCGAGGCGGCGCAGGCTGGCGTCGGCCGCGCTGCGCACGTATTCCGGTCGCGCTCCCTTGTGCGTCTCGTCGACCTCCGAGCCGAACTTCGTCGCGATCACCACATCTTTGCGGCGAGCGCTGAGTGCACGCCCGAGGTACTCCTCGCTCTTCGTTTTGCCGTACGTATCGGCAGTATCGAAGAACGTGATCCCGTTCTCGAGGGCGGCGGCGATCACTTTCGCGCTGGCGGGCTCGTCCAGTCCCCAGCCGAAATTGTTGCACCCGAGGCCGACGACGGAAACCTCGAGCGAGCCAATCTTTCGTGTTTGCACGTGTGAGATGACACGAAGGCAACCGATGCAGTTTCGTGATTCTGTTGTGCCGGGATCAAATGGGAAGCACTGTCTCCGCGTTACGCTCCTGCGCGAGCGGCCGCACGCCGTCTAGGACCAAGCGTTTGAAGTGGTCCGTCCCTTTGTGAGCATCCAGAGCCGCCCTATCCTTATAGACTTCCCACAACGCGAAGACGTGCGGCTTCTCTCCGCTTCGGGCGACCTCGAACGCGACGACGCCTTCTTCCTTACGCGAAGCGTCGCGCAACTCTCGCAGGATCGCTTCGGCTTTGTCCGCGTTTTCGGGAGCGAACGTGAAATGGACCGATTGAATGACCATATCGTGCTCTACCCAAAGGTGAAGACGTACGCATGAACGCCGGGATCGAGGAACTCGATCTCGAGCGTTCGTTCCCGTACCGGACCCTTTTGCCGGACGAGCTGATACATACGAGGGCCTCGAACCTCACCGTGGCCGTCAGGGGCCGAATCAACGCCAAAAGCGTCGGTCGGCGCGGCGCCGTCCAAGGTCACTTTAAAGCGAACGGGCTTGCCGTTTTCCGTCGGACCGAGCACCGCATTGAGGTCGCGGGCTGAGAACCGGAACGCGATCTTCCCGGGCGCTGTCTGAAGCACACCGCTCTCAGCGCCGACATTCCATGATCCCCCCAGGCCCCATTGATTCAAACCGGCCTTTGCCGGTGGGCTGTACACCTTTACCGAGTCGTGAGCCAATCGTTCCGGTGATGAGAACCGTTCAGCGCGGCGATACCCCACGTAGGTTTCCGGAGAGCCAATCTCGTTGCTCGGCGGTTCTTCAACGCCGTGAGCAGAGAGTTGGACGGTGCTGTCGCTAACATTTTTGGCCCCGTTGCCCGTCAGAAGCTGCTGGATGACGCGCTCGGACGTCTCGTAGTCGCCCTCCCCGAAGTGGTGATACCGAATTCGTCCTTGTCCATCGATGAAGTAATCCGCCGGCCAGTACTCGTTGTTGAACGCTTGCCAGATCCTGTAGTTGCTGTCGATGGGGACCGGGTAGATGACCTTCGCGTCGCGTACAGCGGTTTCGACGTTCGTGCGCTCTTTCTCGAACCCGAACTCGGGAGTATGCACGCCGATGACGACCAAACCGGCATCTTTATACTTTGCTGCCCAGGCCTTGATATACGGCAAATTGCGCAAGCTGTTGATGCAAGAGTAGGTCCAGAAATCGACCAGCACGACCTTTCCGCGTAGCGAGGCATTCGACAACGGCGGAGAGTTGAGCCACGCGACGCTCTCTGGCGCACCCAAGTCAGGCATCGCCCCCTCGTCGGCAAGGGTCACTTGAGATTCTCCCGCGCTTCGTGCCATGGCAACGGCTCCTGTGATTACGGCGACGCCCAGGGCGTAGCGAATCCAAAACCGGAACGACATCACGTGTGGGCAACTGCGAGAATGGCGTCGGCAAAGGCCGCCGGGGCTTCTTGAGGGACATTGTGGCCGATGCCGGGCAGGATGCGGTGCGAATACTTGCCAGTGAACTTGTTTCGGTACGATGACCCGTCGGCGGCGGGACCGTCGAAATCACTCGCGATAGTGATCGTTGGTACAGTAATGGCCGGGCCTTGGAAAAGCCGGCTTTCGATATCGTCGTACTTCGTTTCGCCCTTGGCGAGGCCGAGGCGCCAGCGGTAGTTGTGGATTACGATCGCAACGTGGTCGGGATTGTCGAAGGACGCCGCCGTTCGATCGAACGTCGCATCGTCGAAGGCCCATTTCGGAGATACCGTCTTCCAAATGAGCTTGTTGAAATCGTGGCGGTTTGCCGTGTATCCGAGCCGACCGCGTTCGGTCGAAAAGTAATACTGATACCACCATCCCAATTCAGCGGCCGGCGGTAACGGTTGTTGTTGTGCCTTGACGTCGGTGATCAGATAGCCGCTCACCGCGACGAGAGCGTTGCACCGCTCCGGCCAGAGCGCCGCGATGATCGCGGCTGTGCGCGAGCCCCAGTCAAAGCCGCCGAGGATCGCCTTCTTGACCTTGAGTGCGTCCATGAGATTGACGATATCGACGGCGACGGCGCCTTGTTGTCCATTGCGGAAGGTCGTACTTGAAAGAAAGCGCGTCGGCCCATAACCGCGCAGGTACGGGACGATGACCCGATAGCCCGCGGACGCTAGCAGAGGCGCGACATCGACATAGCTGTGAATGTCGTAGGGCCAGCCGTGGAGCAAAATGACGGCAGGACCGTCAACTGGCCCGGCTTGGGCGTATCCTATATTCAGGACGCCGGCGTTGACCTGGTTCACCGACGCGAACGATGTGTGCGCGTTTGGTTGCGCGTCCGCGGACCTCGTCACAGCGAGTTCCGCGGCAGCAAAGCTCAAAGCCGTATTGCGTAAAAAACGCCGTCGATCGACGTTGTTGTCAGGCATGCGTGCTCCCAGGGCAGCTTATGCGGTGCACATGCGCCGAAGGACGAGCGTACCATAACGAAGCGCGAAACGGTACGGACGAGCGGCATTTCGAGCGCCCGTCAGCCGCCGCCGGCGCTGTTTCCGCTGACGATCGTCTGGATTGTCGAGATGAGTGTCAGGCCGCCGCAGACGATCACCGTCGTCCACGCGATGACGTTGAACGCGAGGTTGTTGACGTACCGGCCCATCAGCCGCGGGTTGTTGATCAACAGCAGCATCAGGACGAGAACCACCGGGAGCAGCACGCCGTTGAGGACCTGCGAGTAAAAGATGATGACGGACTGCAGCGCGTCCGAGGCCAGCAGCACGACGCCGCCGCCCACCGCGATCAGCCCGGCGTAGAGCGTGTAGAAGATCGGGGCGTCGGCGAAGCGCTTCTCGACGCCGGATTCGAAGCCGAACGCCTCGCAGACGTAGTAGGCGGTCGACAGCGGAAGAATCGAGGCCGTGAAGATCGCTGCGTTGAGCAGTCCGATCGCGAAGAGCAGCGACGCGTATTTGCCCGCCAGTGGCGCAAGCGCTTGCGCGACGTCGCCGGCCGTGTTCACGCTGAGCGGATGCTGTCCGGGCGCGAGGTGCTGGTTGTGGACGTAGATCGTCGCTGCGCATGCTACCACGATGAAGAATGCGATCACGTCCGTCACGATCGCACCCGTGATGACGTCGATCCGGGAGTACGGATAGTCCTTGATGCGCACGCCCTTCTCGACCACGGCCGACTGGATGTAGAACTGCATCCAGGGCGAGATCGTCGTCCCGATCACGCCGATCGCCGTCAGGAGATAGGCCTGCGACGGTTCGAAGTGCGGCAGGATCATCTCTTTGAGCACTTCGCCCCACGGCGGATGGACGAGGAAGCCGCTCGCGACGTACGAGAGATAGACGAAGCAGAAGGCGAAGAAGATCTTCTCGACGAGCCGGTAGTTCCCGCGCGTCACCATCGTGAAGACGAAGATCGCCGCGAGCGGAACCAGCACGAACTTATTCAGGAACGGGACGTATTGCTGGAAGATCGGCGATGCGTACGCGATCCCGGCGAACTCCGCGGCCGTGTTCCCCAGGTCGGCGAACACGAACAGCAACAAGACGATCGCTGTGACCTTGACGCCGAAGTTCTCGCGGATCAAGTCGGCGAGACCCTTGCCGGTCACCGCGCCCATACGCGCGCACATCTCTTGCGTGACGATCAGCGCGATGGTGACCGGGATCAGCAGCCAGAGCATCGAGTAGCCGAACTGGGCGCCGGCGATCGAGTAGGTCTGGATCCCGCCGACGTCGTTGTCGGCGTTCGCGGTGATGATGCCCGGGCCGACGATCGAGAAGAACATCAGCAGCGTCCGCCACAGGCGCGGACGGGCGGCGGCTGCACGCTGTTCTGAGCGCGCCGTTGCTTTGGATTGGTCGAGCATCGGTCAGCCGGTCTTCTCGGCGGCGCGGTGGTGACGAGTGAAGCGAGGGAGCTTGCGTTTGAGTCGTTCGGGGATGATCGCGTCGATCGCGTCGTCTACGGTAACGATGCCCAGCATCTTGCCCTCGTCGTCGGTGACGGGGCACGCGAGGAGATCGTAGCGGGCGATCGTGCTCGCGACGTCTTCGGCGGACGTCTCGGGTCGGACGCTGACGACCTCTTGGTCCATCACGCTATGGATCGTCGCGTCGGGCGCCGAGAGGAGCAGCGTGCGCAGAGAGAGGACGCCAAGCAGCTTTTCTGCCTGATCGGTCACGTAGAGGTAGTAGACGAACTCGGTCTCCGGCGCGATCTCGCGAATCTTCGCGATCGTCGCCGCCACGGTGCGATGCGGATAGATCCACACGTAGTCGGTCGTCATCAGACCGCCGGCGGTGTCTTCCGCGTACGCGACGAGCTCGCGGAGATCTTCGGCCGTCTCGCGATCCATCTCCGCGAGCAGCTCTTCCTGACGTTCCTCCGGGAGCTCGCCGAGCAAGTCGGCGGCGTCGTCGGAGTCCATCTCCTCGATGATGTCGGCCGCGCGCTCGGTCCCGATGTCTTCGATGATCGCGCGCTGCGTCTCGGCGTCGAGATGCTCGAGCGCATCGGCCGCTCGCTCGTCGTCGAGCGAGCCGACGACCCGCGCCGCGTCTTGGGCGGAGAGCTCGCCGATCACTTCGGCAAGCTCGGAGGGATGCAGCCGGGCCAGGCGATTCTCTTGCACGGAGAGCCGGATGTGCGTCGGGCTCACGTCGCGCAGCGGCGCCACGTTGTCCCACGCGATCAGCGAGCGGGGTACGCGGCGGATGATGCCCGGAAAGAGCTTGGGCGCGCCGAGGCGACGCAGGAGCCCTCCCACGCCGATGTCGGCCGCAACGACCCGGAGTGCACCTGCGGTGCGCGCGATCTCGATGTCGTTGATACGCACGACCTTACGGCCGTCGACGTCGACGATCTGCTTGTCGAACAAGTCCTCGACCAGGTACAGTGCCTCGTCGTCGGGTGGCCTCACGACGGTCGGCGGCTTGGTGAGAAGGATGCGATCGCGTTCGATGTCGGCGACGTCGGCGATCGGCGCGGCGAGCTCGCCGTGGCGCGCTTTGACGATCACCGCATCGATCCGCGGGAAGGTGTCCTCGGGGTGCTCGACCACAAAATCGGCGATCTTCCCGATCGTCTGCCGTTCGCCCGCGCGCCAGATCTGCACCGGCCGCCCGACCAAATCCGAGACAAACCCGTCGTGGAACGCCGTCGTCGTCTGGATCGCCATCACCCCCTCTCAAATAAAAAACGCCGCGACCGACTCTCGCTCGTTCGGCGTATGACCCCTCCCCAGGGAGTCCGTCCCCAAGTGTACCCCGCTGGTCAAGGCTTCGGAAGGGACCGGGCGAGGGGTCGCCGTGCGGTGCCGGTTTATCGCTCGTTTACCGCGTCACCCCTAGAATGGCGTTATGAAACGAAGTTTCGGGCGATGAGCACGTTCGTCTTGGTGCACGGGTTGTTTCTCGGCGCGTGGTGCTGGGAGCGCGTCGTCCCGACGCTGCGGGAAGCAGGGCACGTCGCGAAGGCGATCGACCTTCCGGGCCACGGAAGCGATACGACGCCGACGTCGGAAATCTCGATGCGCCTGTATGTCGAGCGCATTCGTCGCGCGCTCACCGAGAGTTCGACGCGGGTGACCCTGGTAAGCCACAGCGCATCCGGCATCTGGGCGAGTCAGGCGGCCGAACTGGTGCCCGAAGCTGTAGAGCGTCTGATCTTCGTCGCCGCGGTCATCCCGCAGGACGGTGAGTCGCTCATGGATTGGGCTCCTCGCGCACCGACATCACTGACCGTGCAGCGTATGGTCGTTGATCAAGCCGCCGGCCTCGTCTCGCTGGATCCGCTCGTCGCCGCGGATGCGTTGTTCGAAGACTGTCTGCCGCAGGATATGTGGCGTGCGGTGCGTCGCATGACGCCTTCACCGATTGCGCCGCTCTCGGCTCCCGTCAAGCTCACGGCTGGCCGTTTCGGCCGGATTCCCCGTTCGTACGTGCGATGCGAACGCGATCGATCGATCCCTCCCGACACACAGACGCAGATTTGCGAATTGAGCCCGTGCGAGACGGTGCGCTCAATGGACACGGGACACGCACCGTTTTATGCTGCGCCGGCACAACTCGCGCACGCGCTCGCTCAGCTCGCTGCGCCGGCCTTGACGAGCTGAGCTTCGTCGAACCAGCTCCAGCGCTGGAATCGCGTCGCAACGGTGTTCCCGTTACGGAGCGTTGGAGCAGCGCCGAGCCGATACCCGGCCTGGTCGAGAATGATAAACGACTTCTCGCCGGCGGTTCTTCGAAGGCGGCTCACGTACGTTTTCAGTGACGCTGCCGCGCGGTCGCCGTCGAGCTCCGGCCACAGTGCGTCGAGAATGTCGTCGCGATGGACGGTTCCGCGCAGCGCAAGCAGCGCCAGCAGTTCCGCTTCGCGTTCACTGAGCCGCGCACCGACGCCGGCGATCGTGACGCTTCCCGCCGCAAGGTCGATTTCGGCCCGCCGGCTGCAAGCCGCGGTCTCCGTCGTCGTGACAAAGCGTCTCACGAGGGCGTCGAGCATTGTGCCCGACGTGCCCGCGCGCACTGCGGCGACGGCTTCCCGCAGCGCTTGCGAATCGGTGCGGTCCGCGATGCGTTGCGCCTCTTCGAAGGTTCGTTCACGTTCCTCGCCGGCGCTGCAGAGCGCCAAGGGCACACGTGCGAGAACTTGCGCGAACGGCTGATCAGCGTGGTCGGCGGCGACGACGGCGTCACGCAGATGACGAAGCCGCTCGTGCGCGCGGTGCTCGAGCGATGCGGCGATGACGAAGGCGTATGCTCTCGACTTGAGCTTTTCCGTTCCTAGCGGCGTCTTCGCCGCCCGCCCGCGCGCACACCCGATGAAGTGGCGGCAGGCCGGTTCGATCGGCGGTTTGACGAGTGTCTCGAGGAGTTCCAAGTAGCGTTCGTAGCGGTCATCCTCACCCCAAAACCAGGCGCCGAATGCCGCGTCCATGACGACGAGCACGCACAAGTACGGAATGTGTGTCGGAAGCGCCACATCAACCGCGCGCTCCAACGCCGCGCGCTCGGCGACCCGGTCTCCGTGAATGCGATGATGGCGCGCGACGAGATCGTATTCAATGAGGGCGCGCGTGGACGGAGTCGCCATGAAGGTTTCGAAGCGCGCGTGGAGCGTCGCGACGTCGAAATCCAATCCGCTATATGCCAGCATCGCGGTCCGCCAAAAGGTGACGACCGACTCGGTGAGGGGGCCGGACGATGCGCTGGGATTGGCGAGAACCCGCTGCGCGAACGCTTCCATGTCGGCAAAGCGTCCGTGCCTGAGGTACGCGTTCATGAGGCTCGCTGCGACGCCTGCGCGTAGGGTATCCGGCGTGGACTCGTCGCACGTCGCGTACACGCGCTCGCCTTCCTCAATCCAACGCGACGGATCGCCGCCGTAGGCGCGCGCATAGGTCGAGACGTTCCAGAGTTGCGGAAACTCGGTCAGGATGTCGCTCGGAATTGCGCTCAACAGCGCGTTGAGTTCGGGCGTCGGCGTCGAAAGCCAGTACCCACCCTCGATATTGGCCAACGATTGCGCTGCTTGTCGCGGACGGCCCATGTGCAGCGCAATTTGCGCGGCCCGCACGCCGCCGTCGTCGCGCGGCACCACCTCGAACAGGCGCTCCAAGACGACGACGGGATCGCATCGCGAGGCGATCATCTGCCGCAGCGCGGGGTGAACCTCGATCGTTCCCCTCGCGGTGCGCGTCACGAATGGTGTCTCACGTTCCAGCGTGACCAGGCTCGGTGCGAAGGCCGGGATGAGCGCTCCGAGGTCGCCCTCGGTTGCCTCCGGAATTGCAGCGAGCGCTTCGAGCACCGCGCGTTCAGTGTCGTTCAGGTAGCGGTAGACCTCGTCGGCAAGATACCCGTAGAGGTCAGCCTCGTCGCGTCGACCCTGGAGGTAGTCCTTCAGCCGTCCGCGCTTTGCGAGCGCGTGCAGCATCATGACGACGATCGGCCAACCTTCGGTGTACGAGACGATACGTTCGATCGTCGGCCGGTCAAGTGCAATGCCGGCAAAGACGCGCGCGATTTCTTCGCGATCGAAACGTAGATCGTCGGCGTCGATCACCAATGTCTGGTCCGGTCCGGCGAACCCGAAGAGTCGCAGTCCGAGCTCCACGCGCGCGCACGACACGACGTGCAAGCGAGGCGACGCGCCGCGGAGAAGCTCCTCTATCGCACGGCACAGATCCGCCCGATCAGCGATGGCCTCACAGTTTTCGAAGCACAACACGCGCGGCTGCGAGATGTCCTGAAGGATCGAGCGCCCGAAGGCGATCCACTGCGACGTGGTGTCGCCGACGCCGAGGAACTGCTCGACGACCGCCGCTCGACGTTGATCGTCCTCGCCGACCAACGCTGCTTCAACCGCCGCGCGGACGATCGCGGGTGGATCGGCGGTATACGAGAGATCGCAGACACCGGCGTGTTCGTTGCGAGCAAGGAGCGCTCGCGCCAGGATCGTTTTGCCGTATCCCGCCGGGGCAACGATCCGAAGCAATCGTGGCAGGGGCTGAAGCTGTGCCACGAGGCGTTCACGGTCAATGGTAGGGACGAGCGCCATAACACCCCCCGCTCAAGCGTTATCGAACCAGCTCCAGCGCTGGAACCGAGTCGCGACGGTGCTCCCGTTGCGGACAGCCGGCGGAGCGCCGAGCCGATACCCAGCCGGGTCGAGAACGATGAACGACTTTTGACCTGCGGTTCTGCGAAGGCGGCTCACGTAGGTCTTCAG
>CAZABL010000009.1:0-30495 GCA_964483365.1 uncultured bacterium | reverse complement strand
CGATGAACGACTTTTGACCTGCGGTTCTGCGAAGGCGGCTCACGTAGGTCTTCAGTGACGCTGCTGCCCGGTCGCCGTCGAGCTCGGGCCAAAGTGCGTCCAAAATGTCGTCGCGATGGACCGTTCCCCGCAGCGCAAGCAGCGTCACCAGCTCGGCTTCCCGTTCGCTGAGGTTCGTCTCCACGCCGGCGATCGCGACAGTTCCGGCCGTGAGGTCGACTTCAACGTTTCGCGTGCACCCCGCGTTCTCAGGCGTCGTAACGAAGCGTTTCACTAGCGCGTCGAGCATCGTACCGGACGAGCCTTTGCGTACCGCGCGGACGGCCTTCTTGAGGACCTGCGAATCGGTGGCGTCCGCGATATGCTGCGCCTCGTCGAAGGTTCGCTCGCGTTCTTCGCCGTCGCTGCAGAGCGCCAACGGGATGCGCGCCAGAATTTGCGCGAAGGGCTGATCGGCTTGGTCTGCTGCGACGACGGCGTCGCGCAGATAGCGAAGCCGCGCCGGCGGCCGCCGCTCGAGCGATGCCGCGATGACGAACGCATACGCACGCGACTTGAGCTTTTCCGTTCCCAGCGGCGTCTTCGCCACGCGCCCGCGCGCGCAGCCGATAAAGTGGCTGCACGCGCGTTCGATCGGCGGTTTGGCGAGCGCCTCGAGCTGCTCCAAATAGCGCGCGTAGCGATCGTCTTCGCCCCAAAACCAGGACCCGAACGCTGCGTCCATGACGACGAGCACGCACAAGTACGGAATGTGCGTCGAGAGTGCCAAATCGACCGCGCGCTCCAACACCGCGCGCTCTGCAACACGGTCCCCGTGAATGCGATGATGGCGTGCGACGATCTCGTAATCGATCAAGGCGCGCGTGGCCGGCGTCGCCATGAACGTGCTAAAGCGTGCTTGGAGCGCCGGCACGTCGATGTTCAATCCGCCATATGCGCGCATCGTCGTCCGCCAAAAGGCCACCATCGACTCCGTGAGGGGGTGGGAAGAGGCGCCCGTGTTCGCGAGAACGTGCTGTGCGAACGCCTCCATGTCCGCAAACCGCCCGTGCCTCAGGTACGCGTTCATGAGACTCGCCGCGACGCCGGCGAGCACCGTATCCGGCGTGGAGTCACCGCAAGAAGCGTATACCCGCTCACCTTGCTCGATCCAGCGTAACGGATCCTCACCGTAGGCCCGCGCGTAGGTCGAGACGCTCCACAGTTGCGGGAACTCGGCCAGGATCTCGCTTGGAATCGCACTCAAGAGGGCGTTGAGCTGGGACGTTGGCGTCGTGAGGCAGTACCCGCCCTCGACATTGACCAACGCTGTCGCGGCGTCGCGCGGACGACCCATGTGGAGAGCGACTTGCGAGGCGCGCAGGCCGCCGTCATCGCGCGGAACCACTTTGAAAAGGCGCTCCAGCACGAGGACCGGGTCGCACCGGGCGGCGATCATTTGTCGAAGCGCGGGGTGAACCTCGATCGTCCCCAGGCTGGTGCGCGTCACGAACGGTGTCTCGCGCTCCAGGGTGAAGAGGCTTTGCGCAAAGTCGGAAATGAGCGCGCCGAGGTCGCGTTCCGTCGCGTCGGGAATCGCTGCAAGCGCTTCAAGCACGGCTCGCTCTGCGTCATTCAAGTACCGGTAGACTTCGTCTGCGAGGTATCGGTAGAGGTCGGCCTCGTCTCGGCGCCGCTGCAGGTAGTCGTTGAGCCGTCCGCGCTTCGCGAGCGCGTGCAGCATCATGACGACGATGGGCCAACCTTCCGTGTACGAGACGATGCGCTCGATCGTCGGCCGGTCGAGTGCAATGCCGGCAAAGACGCGCGCGATTTCATCCCGATCGAAACGGAGGTCGTCGGCGTCGATGACCAACGTCTGATCCGGCCCCGCGAACGCAGAGAGTCGCAATCCGAGCTCGACGCGTGCACAGAAGATGACGTGGAGATGAGGCGAAACGCCGCGCAGAAGCTCTTCGATCGTCCGGCACAGGTCGTGGCGGTCGGCGATGGCTTCGGTGTTTTCGAAGCACAGTACCCGCTCGAGCGAGAGATCCAGAAGGATCGAGCGCCCAAAGGCGATCCACTCAGAAGCGGTGCCGTCGACGCTCAGGAACTGCTCGACGACGGCAGCCCGGCGCAATGCGTCTTCGCCGGCCAACGTCGCTTCGACGACGGCACGCACGATTGCGGGTGGGTCCGCGGCGTACGCGAGATCGCAGACGCCCGCATACTCACTGCGGGCAAGGAGCGCTCGGGCAAGGATCGTCTTGCCGTATCCGGCCGGTGCCACGATCCGAAGCAATCGTGGCAGGGGCTGAAGCTGCGCCACGAGGCGATCACGGTTGATGGTAGGGACGAGCGCCATATCACCCCCGCCCCCACCGGGGGACGGTCAAAACACCGAGCGGCGTTACACGCGCGGCATTGGGCGAGTGATTCGTTTTTCTCCGACAGACGCTCCTTTACGGTTTTCTGGAGGCAGCAGCCCACACGGTGGCGATGAGCAGCAACACCACGACGCCGCCGTAGATTTGCGTGGAGCGCGAGTGCAGTGCGTGATACGCCGGCGACGTGACATCGGCAATCCCAAGCATCGCTTGCACGATGACGTGCTCGTGGTAGAACGCGAGTGCGATCGCGAGCGCGACGAGAATTGCTCGCGCCGGCGCCGGCCGCAAGAGCTCGGCGACGAGCGCGATTCCACCGAGAACGTAACCCCATGTCGTGAGGATACCGAGCTGCTGCGCGATTACCGTTGAAAACCGTGTGACGTCGACCGGCGCGATCAAGCGGAAGGTGACGGGCGCAGCGACGAAGGCGAAGCCGGCGAGCGCGCCGAGCCAGATTCCTAGCGCCGGAAGCTCGATCGCGGCGAGGACGCGGTCGCGTAAGCGGGAAGCGTTCCGTTGCATCACGCGCCCTTTCCGAGGAGGACCCCGTTGGACCCGCTCGCGTTCGTCTCCACGCTCGCCCGCGACGCCGGTGAGCTCTTACGCGAGCGTCTCGACGCGCCGCGCGAGATCGCCGAGAAACGTCGGCACGATCTGGTCACCGACGCCGATCACGCTAGCGAGGCGCTGATCGTCGAGCGAATCCGTGCGGCGTTTCCGCAGGCTGCGATCCTCGGCGAGGAGACCGGCATGCACAGCGGAACGAGCGACGAGCGTTTCATCGCCGATCCGCTCGACGGCACGACGAACTACGCGCACCGCTATCCGCTGTTCTGCGTCTCGATCGCATACGAGCGCAGCGGCCTGCTGGAAGCAGCGGCGATCTACGCGCCGATGCTCGACGAGTTGTATGCGGCGCGCCGCGGCGCCGGCGCAACGCTCAACGGCGAACCGATCCGCGTCTCATCGATCGCGAGCGTTCGTGATTCAATGCTGTGCACGGGGTTCAACCCCGCCGGCTACGCGCGCAACGGGAAATATTTTGCCGCGCTTTCCGACGTCGCGCAGGCGGTGCGGCGTGACGGAAGCGCGGCGCTCGATCTCGCATTCGTCGCCGCCGGGCGCTTCGATGCGTTCTGGGAGTGGGATCTCAAGCCATGGGACGTCGCAGCCGGCGCGCTGCTCGTCACCGAAGCCGGCGGCGAGGTCGCCGCGATCCTGGGCGGACCGCTCGATCTCGCGACGGGCTCGATCCTCGCGACCAACGGTGCTCTGCACGAGGAGCTGCACGAGCTCCTCGCCGCTGCGTCGGGCTGAGGTGCACCGCTATTTTGGTCTAGCGTAACGAGCAAGCGATCCGCGTTTTAGAGGGGTGTCAGGGTGAAGTCGGATCTGTTGTCGCACCTTCGGGAACGCCCCAGCGATACGGGAGCGGTTGTGAAAAGGCATACGGCCGATCGTACACGATCGGGATCGTGCGGAAGTTGTAGTACGCGGGCGGCGAGCTCGTCATCCACTCCAGCGTTCGGGCGCCCCACGGATTCGGACCCGCGTTCTTACCGCAGCGCATTGTGAGCACCATGTTGATCAGGAAAAACAGCGTCGAGACCGCAAGGAGGAACGAGGAGACGGATGCGACCACGTTGAGAAGCTGAAACTGCGGGTCGTAGAACGGTACACGTCGCGGCATTCCGAGAAGTCCGAGCGCGTGCATCGGGCCGAACGTGCCGTTGAAGCCGGTGAACGTCGTCCAAAAATGCAACGTGCCGAGGCGTTCATCGAGAAGTCGTCCCGTCATCTTCGGCCACCAATAGTAGATCGCCGAGAAAATCCCGAACATGCTCCCGCCGAAAAGCACGTAGTGGAGGTGAGCGACGACGAAATACGTGCCGTGCTCATGGATGTCGGCGGGGATTGCGGCGAGGAAGATTCCGGTGATGCCGCCCAGTGTGAACGTGATCAGCAAGCCGACCGAGAAGAGCATCGCGGTCGTGAAGCGCAGTGAACCGCCCCACAACGTTCCCATCCAACCGAAGATCTTGATTCCCGTCGGGACCGCGATGATGAACGTCATGACGGAGAAGATCGCGGACAGCCAAAACGGTAAGCCGCTGGTGAACATGTGGTGGCTCCACACGGTGAAGCCGAGCAGGGCGATCGTAAGCGACGAGAACGCGATCGCTTTATAGCCCAGGATCGGACGGCGCGCGAACGTCGGTATGACCTCCGAGACGACGCCGAAGACGGGCAAGATCATGATGTAGACGGCAGGATGCGAGTAGAACCAGAACATCTGCTGCCAAAGGATCGGGCTTCCGCCGCGGGCTGGGTTGAAGAACGGCACGCCGAACTCGCGCTCGACGAAGAGCGCGGCGACCGCAGCGGCAAGGACCGTGGTGGCCACGATGACTAGGGGCGTCGTCGCCAGCTGCGCCCAGACGAACAGCGGCATCCTCGTGAACGTCATCCCGGGCGCACGCATCTTCCAGATCGTCACGACGAAGTTGATTCCGGTCATCGTCGACGAGATGCCCAGGACGAAGATCGCAAGACACCAGAGCGACGTGCCGGGCGGCCCGACGAGCGAGAGCGGTGGATATTCGACCCAACCGCCATCGGGAGCGCCGATCAGAAATGACGAGAACATGATGACGCCGGCAACCGGAAACAGCCAGTAGCTCACCATGTTCAGCCACGGAAACGCTACATCGCGCGCGCCGATCATCAGGGGCATGACGTAGTTTCCCAATCCGCCCGTCACCAGAGGCACGATGACCAGCCACACCATCGCGCTTCCGTGCATCGAGTAGACCTGGTCGTACGTTTGTGCCGAGACGAACCCGCCGCTCGGCCGAAGCAACTGTATTCGGATGATTTCCGCCAGCAGTCCGGCGATCACAAAGAAGATCAAGGACGTGAGCATGTACTGGATCCCGATCACCTTGTGGTCGGTGGAGAAGACATACTTTCGGACGAAGGACGTCGGCTCGGGATGAATGTGATCGAGGACGGCGTGCGTGCTCGAGGGGGAACCGACAACGACAGCCATGGGGAAAACGAAACCTCCGAGGGGCGGTACGAGGCGAATGCGTGCTCTGGCCTCTAACAGCGAACGGCGTTCGCTTGCAGCGAACGACATTGGCGGCTCGCTCGCCGATCGCCTCCGCACGCGCCGCGCCGCGCTCGGGATGACGGTCCGCGCGCTGGCCGAACGGAGCGGCGTCTCGGCATCGATGGTGTCGGACGCCGAGCGCGGGTTGAAGATGCCGTCGATCGCGGTGCTGATCGCGCTCGCCGAGGCGCTGGGGATCTCGCTGAGTCAGCTTCTCGAGCCCGAGGCATCTCGCGGCCCCGTCCTTCTCCTCAAGGCCGCGGAGCATCCGGTCCTGGTGGAGCCGAGCGGCGTGCGGCGAGAGCATCTCGGACCGGTCGTAGCTGGCAGCCGCCTCGAGTTCGTCCGTTTCGTGCTGCCGCCAGGGACCGACACCGGCCGCTTAGCCGCCCACCACGAAGGCTCGTTCGAGCACGCGCACGTCGATCGGGGTACCGTCGAGGTAACCGTTGCCGGCCAGACGGTCCGGGCGTCTCCCGGCGACTCCGTCGTGTTCCCCGCCGATCAAGTCCACTCGTACGTGAACGCGGGGCGTTCCGAAGCGCGCGTCTACGTCGTCGTCGAGCCGGGTGGCGACGGCGGCGCGAACGCCGTACGCCATCAGAAGCTCTGACGGTTCAACACTGGTGTGTCTCGTCTAGACGGTGTCAGCGTGACGGGACGATCGCGTCGAGCGCGGACAGGAGCCGCTCGATCTCCTCGTCAGTGGTGTAGAAGTGCGGACCGATGCGCAGCCCGCAGCCGGGTCGGTGATCGACGATGACGCGACGGCCGAACAGCTCGTGCTGCACCCGCCCGGCGTCCGGGACGTCGATGCCGACCCAGCCGGTACGGCGCGCAGCATCGTGCGGTGTATTCACGCGCCAGCCTCGCTCGAGCGCCGCCTCCGTCAATCGCGTCGTCAGACGAACGTTGTGTGCGCGAATCGCCGCGACGCCAAGGTCGCGAATGATCTCGTGGCCCGCTTTCGCAACGAGATAGCCGGGGATCGTCGGCGTTCCCGTTGCCCAGTGGAACGTCCCGCGCGTGTACTCGATCGGGGGCGGCTCGAACGCGAACGGATCTCGGTGCGCAAACCAGCCGGTCACGAGGGGACGAAACCGCTCAGCCAGCTGTGGGCTCACGTAGATCCACGCGCAGCCGGGACCGCCGCAGAGCCATTTGTGCGATCCGCCGACCACGACATCGAGGTCGAGTTCGACGACGTCGTACGGGAGTGTCCCCGTCGTCTGATACGTGTCGAGCACGACGAGCGCGCCGGCGGCACGCGCCCGCGCGACGATCGCGGGCACGTCGATCACCACGCCGCTCTGATAGTATGCGTGCGAGAGCACGACGACCGCCGTGCGCTCGCCGATCGCGCTGCAGATGCGGTCGGTCGGAATCGTCTTCCCGTCGTCGGTCGGGACGCGGATCGCGCGCGCACCGGCGCGTTCCCACGCCGTCCACACGTACGCGAGCGACGGGAACTGCAGCGCTTCGTAGACGACTTCGTTGCGCTCGCCGTCGAACATCAACGACGACGCGAGCGCAGACTGCAAAACGCTCACGTTGGGCGCGAGCGAAACGCTGCCTGGTGGTCCGCCGATGATGGCGCCGATACCGTCGGAGATCCGGCGGGCCTCGTCGAGCCAGCCCGGCCACGCTTCGGGACCATCCTTCGCCCACTCATCGTGATAGCGCATGAGCGCCTCGCGCGCAGCACGCGGCGGTGCGCCCATCGAGTGGCTCACCAGCCACGTATTGCTGTCGAGTCCCGCAAAGCGCTCGCGCATGCGGGCTGTCGTGGCGGCGATCACGATGCAGAACCGCCGAGCAACGTGCGAACTTCCCACAACTCCGGAAAGAACCGGCGTTGCAGCGTCGTCTGCAAATACGCCGCACCTAACGACCCGCCCGTTCCGGATTTCATTCCGATCATCCGCTCCACCATGCGCACGTGTCGCCCGCGCCAGAGCAGCACGCGCTCGTCGAACTCAATGAGGTCTTCGAGAACCAGGTAGAGCGCGTAGTCACGCTCCTCGTGCTCGTAGATGCTGCGAAACGTCGCGACCAGTTCGTCGGGTGTGTCGACGGCAAACCCGTGCCGCTTCAAGTAGCCTTTGAGCGCATCGTAGAGCGTCGGCTCGCGCAGCCGGCGTTCCAGTCGCGCCTTCTCGTCCGCGGTCACGGCAAGGTGCGCGACCGCGGTCTCGGGCATTGGTAAGCCGCAGCGAAACTCGATCTCACGAAACTGCGCTGACTGAAAGCCGCTGGCAGGGTTGAGGCGCTCGCGAAAGGCGTTGAACTCTTGGGGCGTCATCGTCTCGAGCACGTCGACCTGTTGCTCGAGGACGCGCTGGATCGCGTGGATCCGGCGAAACGCCTTGCTGACCTTGAGGAGATCGTCGTCGGCGAAGAAGCGCACCGCGGCGTCGAGCTCGTGGAGCATCTGCTTGAACCACAGCTCGTAGACCTGATGGATCAAGATGAACAGATGCTCGTCGTGGTGGGGCGGCTCGCTGAGCGGGTGTTGCAGCGAGAGCAGCTCGGGGATGTGAAGGTACGAGCCGTAGGTCAGCGACGCAGTAGGCACCGGACGCCCTTCTGCGCCGCGGCTCGCTACGACTTCGTTTTCAACGCTCCCCGACTTCCCGATCAGGCCGCACTAGGCGGTGGTATTGACGTGCAGACCCAAGCCGAGGCCCGCGTAGATCCCGCCGGGCGGCGTGAGGAGCGACGACGGCGGGCCGAGCGACCCGGCCAAGAGCGTCCCGTCGTAGACGTCGATGAGCTGCGCCTGCTGCGCAGGGGTGTCGGAAGACGGGAGCGTGATCGGCTGAAACGGCGACGGCGGGCCGAGCGAAGACGCCAGCGCCGCGCTGTTGGCGACCTGGGCCATGTCGTACCCTGCTTGGTATTGGGAGATGGTGCCGACTGCCATCATTCGGGTTTTCGGCTTGGGTCGGGCGAGGGTTGAGTCCCGCGAAGGATCCCCAGCGCCGCGTCGAGCTGCGGGTCACGCCCGGGCTCGCCGAGGTGCGCGTCGCCGGGCTGGGGGACGACGGTATCCGGGGTGATCCCGCTTCCTTCGATGTCCCGGCCGCCTGGGGTCACGTACGAGGCGGTGGTCACCTTGATGGCGGCGCCGCCCGGCATCGGGAAGACCTCCTGCACGAGCCCCTTGCCGAACGTCTTTGTGCCGACGAGCGTCCCCGCGTGCGCATCCTGCACAGCGCCTGCGACGATCTCCGACGCTGACGCCGTGTCGCCGTTGACGAGGATCGCGAGCGGCGCGTCGAGCTTCGTCGCCTGCTTCGCGCGGAAGACTTGCGGGGGCGCGCCGCGCTCGCGCGTCGTGACGATCGTTCCGTCGACGATGTGCGAGGCGACGGCGATCGCCGCATCGCGATATCCGCCGCCGTCGGCACGCAGATCGAGCACGTATGCGCGAACGTGCGCGTTGCGCAAGGTCGCGAGCGCGGCGTCGAACTGCTGTGACGCCTGTGCTCCGAATGAACGGATGCGAATGTAGCCGACGTCGCCGAGTGGGCGCGCCAGCACGTCGGGAGCGACGATCGTGGCGCGTACGAGTGAGAGTGGTGGTTGCAGCAACCCGTCGCGTGTGTACGCGATTCGCACAACCGTTCCCGGCACGCCGCGCAGTTGCGCGCCGAGCGCGTCCGGCGTCTTGACGGCTGGCGTCACATCGTTGATCGCGGTGAGCACATCGCCGGGTCGGAGTCCGGCGCGCGCCGCCGGTCCGCCGGGGAACACGTCGACGACGCGGACAGCGTGCGTTTGCGGATCGACGTCGAGCTCGGCGCCGATCCCGCCCGTCTTGCGGCCGTCGAGGAAGCCGACGAATTGCTTGTAGGCCGCAGGGCCGAAGAAGACGGTATAGGGATCGTGCAACGCAGCCAGCTCACCCGAGATCGTGCGCGCGAGCAGATCTTCGGTGCGGATGCGTGGCCCGTAGCGCGCGATCGCGAGCGCGACGTCACGGTCGATCTCGCTCTCGGCGCGCCAGCGATCGGCGTGCGGCGTCGCGGCCGGGATCGCGGGCGACGCCACGCCGCGTTCGCGAAGGTAGGCGACCAACGCGTCGCGCGCGCCCGCAAGCAGCGCGGCAGCGTCGACCGGTTTGTAGTAGCGCGCCATGACCGTCGTGTACGTGATCTCCAGCGAGATCACGTCCAAGTTCGACAGCGATGCCGCGGCAACGAGAAGCGGCAACAAGCTAGCGGATCACCATCGGTCGTCGACATGGTTTCCGCTCCGTGTCGTCTCCTCCCGCGACCGCGCTCTCTTTCCCCAACGGGTGACCGTGCGATGCTGAGCGTCGCAACATCGCTATTCCGTCGGGAAACGCCTTCAAATCGTCCACCGAATGACGTCCGAACACCGGCCTCGTGCGGAACGCTCGAAGCATGGCCGTTCTCCTTGTTTCAGACCTCGTTCAGCGCGCCGTTCGAAAGGCCAGCGTTGCAGCCACCGGTGCGCTCGTTCTCGTGCTGGCGTGCGCGTCAACGAGTTCGTCGGCGCCCGCTCCCGATGTCACGCCTCCGCCGGGTGTCTCGGTCGTGCGCGAAGTGCAAGCCGGCGGTGTTCAAGTGTACACGTGTCGGGCCGACGCGACCGGTGCGTATCACTGGGTCCTGCTCGGTCCGGAGGCGATCCTCATCAATAACGACGGGACTCCGTTCGGAACGCATAGTACCGGCCCGACGTGGACGGCGACGGACAGCAGCTCGATCAGCGCGGACGGTGCGCATCCGCTCGCAACCGTGGCGCGCCCCGACGCCGTGCCGGCGCTCCTCTTAAAAGTGACGTCGTCGCGCGGCAACGGCGTGCTCACCGGCGTGACCCTCGTCCGCCGCTCCGACACCGAGGGCGGAGTTGCACCATCTACCGGCTGCGATGCCGCAAATGTGAACGCGAACATCGCACGGCACTATAGCGCGGTCTACACGTTCTACCGCTGACATTGTGAGACGCCGGTCCGCCCTCAACGAGTGGCGGACAGGCGGTCGCTTGCATTGTAGCTAAGAGCTCCGCAAGCACCAACTCCTACGAAAGGGTGTGTAGGTGAAAGCGATTCTTGGCTTCACGCTATCCGTTAGTGTCGCGTTCTCATTGGCCGCGCCCGCGTTCGCACAGCAAGTGCAGGCACCGCAAACCGCCACGGCCCCTCAGGCTGCGGCATCACCGGTCCCCGTTGGCGGCACCATCACCGTCCCTTCGGGCGACCTTGTCTCCGTCGCAATTCAGTCCGACATCGGTTCTCGCACCTCGAATGAAGGCGATACGTTCGGCGTTGTGACCATTGAGGATTATTACGTCCGCGGCAACCTCGTGCTGCCCAAGGGGTCGCCGGGATACGGCGTCGTGACCCATGTAAAACGTGCCGGTCATTTCCATTCCGGCGGCGAGCTGACGTTCACGGTAAAGCGGCTCATCGCCCCTGACGGTTCGGAGATCGCGTGCGAGACGAACGGAGCGACCTCCGACGCCGACAAGGAGACGGAGCACAACGGGAACGCCTTCGGACAGTATCTGCTGTGGGGCGTCGGAATGTTCGCGAAGCGAGGAAACGACATTCTCATCAAGCGAGGTGCCAACTTCCACGTCGCGACGCTTCAAACAAAGCAGACTCCGGTCATTGCGTACGGCACGCGGCCACGTCCCCTCGACCCCGTGCTGCTCCACGCCGATGCTCAGAACGCACAGCAGATCGCGCAGCCGACCGTTTCAAATACTGACGAGAAGAAGCCGCCGCGGTAACGGAATCTATTCGACTGCAAATTCTGGATCAACTGCAATCTGAAGTGCTGTTGCTAGTGCGTTGGTCTCGGCGGCCATGCCGACTACCGCTAGCAACTCGGCGTGTTGCTCGTCACTAAGACCTTTGGCCCGGGCCGCTGCGGTATGGGAATGGACGCAGTAGTTGCAGCCATTGATTGTAGAGACAGCAATATAGATGAGTTCTTTGGTGAGCGGATCGAGCACGCCGGGTTCAACCATGACCTGTTTGAGGCTTGACCATGTTCGTTCCAAGAGCGCCGGCTGATTCGCGAGTGCGTGCCAAAAGTTATTCACGAAATCCGACTTGCGGGTAGAACGGATGTCGTCGAAGACTGCTCTCACGCGAGGATTGGCTGAAACGTATTCGTCAGTCCAGAGCTTTACCGTGGCCATCGTGAAGACGTTTTCTTACATCGCTTCAATGCGTCCCGTCTCACGGACTCGATAGCGAACGAGCGATCGTCTCGACTTCGGTCAACGGGTACGTTCCACCAACGGCATACATCATGTGGTCGTCGTGCCAGGCGACGATTGTAGACCGGGGAAGAAGCGACGTAATCGCGACCGCTTCGTGTCCCTGGACCATCAAGTGTATCCAATCCTCGCGCCCACGACGGTACTCGATCGGGATCGGATACGCGGCACCCTGGAGAGCAGTCGTGATTGCTTTGGCGGCATCGTCGTCAGCGATGCCTGCCGAAGCAAGCCAAGTTGCGATTGTGTCGGGCTCTGCTCCCACTATGCTCACGCTCGGGAGTGCCAAGTCCCGGCGGGCTCGACGTACTCGGTCCTTTCATGAGCCACGTCGGCCGGTACGTAGCGCGGAAGCGACGGGGTGAAGCCCGCTCGCTGCGTCGCTTCCGCGATCGACATTGCTCGCGGTGTTCTGCTGTTTCGCCGCGTATCGATGATGTGGCCGAAGCGGGAAGGCCAGAGGCGATGCATTGAGGCTGCCCGATAGGCGCCAAGGCGCCCGCCACGAGACGATGGACGAAACTACCGTCGTAGCTGCGGGCACGCGGAACGGTGAAGAGCCTCATACGTCCCTTGAGCAGCGCCGACGCACGAATGTAACCGAAGGGTTGGTCTATCGGGAAAAGCGGTTCCTCGCCCGTATGGCCGAGTGAGCCGAAAGGGCCAATAGCCCTCATCGGACAACGATCCGGGGCGCTCACGATCCCGGGCGCTAAGGAGAGATGGCGGAGCGGTTGAACGCGGCGGTCTTGAAAACCGCAGGCCCTTCGCGGGGCTCGTGGGTTCGAATCCCACTCTCTCCTCCAGGTCCTGGTTCCAAAATTTGAGGGTTGAAGTCCGCGTAATCGGACTCGCCATCACCCATCCCAGGCCGGCACCTTGTGAGGTACGCCGAGCCCGACGCATCTGCGGACTCTGCGCACCCATCTCGTCATCCGAAGCATCCTGGCGCTCGGAACATCGACGCTCGGCTCGCTTGGCCGGACCCTCCTTGGGGCTACTCGTAAGCGCTAGGTATTCCCAATTTGACGGGGTTATCAATAAGTGATAACCTATCTTTGTTGCCATCGCTGGAAGACCACTCTCTCGATCAACTTCTGCAGCTCGCCGGCGAGGTGCTTGTCATCACCGAGGATGGCCTGTACTGGGTGAAATTCGAGGTTCGTCAGGTCGAACGAACCGAGAGCAAACCACACGGCCTCGACTACTCGCTCACACTGCATGGACCGGGAAATGAGCGACTCGTAGGCTACGATAACGCGCATCCGGTACCACCAACACAATGGGGCAAACCTCAAGATCATCGTCACCGTGGCAAGAAGGTAAAGGTGTACGAATACCGTGACGCAGCAGAGCTTCTGCGAGCGTTCTGGGCATCGGTGGATGAAGTTCTCCGCGAGCGAGGCGTGATATAGCAAATGAAGACATTAAAAATCGGGATCGCGAGTTACGAGGCGATGAAGGCGCGCACCATGGCAATCGCCCGCGGGGAATACAAGCCTCGGGCAGATGAACCAAAGGTCTGGTTCACATCCATTGAGTCCGTCGCGAAAGTGTTGTCAGAGGGAAATCGTGAGCTGCTCCATGTGATCGCTACGCGGCGCCCGCAATCACTTGACGAACTCGCAACCCTCACTGGCCGTCACAAAACCAACCTTTCGCGTACTCTGCATACGATGGAGAAGTACGGAATCGTGGAGCTGAAAAGGGGCGAGCGTGGCCGTGTCGCGCCGACCGTAACGCACGACCGCTTTACCGTTGAGGCAGCTTTAGCTTAGCGGTTGAACTCCGCAACATAGGCCCACAACGGCGACCCGACCCCGGGTGGGTCGGCGCGGCGGTTACTCGCGAGGCGATGCATCGCGGTTTCTCTGACCCCTCAGACGGAAAACACGGGTGGGTGCGAAGCGGCTAGCACGTAGCTCTAAAGTCGACCGATTGCAAAGGACCCGGATTTTGAGACCAGACTGGTTCCAAATTGCGGGGATACTGATCCAAATGTGGATTCTGAAACCTGAACCTTCTCCTCCATAGGCGCCCAGATGCCGGCCGCTCCCTAGTCGCCATGCGGGCTAAGACGGGTACCTCGTTCCGCAGGTCAGGGCGGAGACGAAACGCGATGAGCAATCTTCGCGACGCGGCGATCCCGGTGCGCCGCTATGTGGAAACGTATGGGTTGCGTTCGTTCGTCGAAACCGGTTGCTACGCCGGCGACGGGTTGATGTTCGCGAATCGCTGCGCGCTCGAGCTCTTCTCGTGCGACCTCAACAGCGGCTACGTCGAGCGGTGCCGCGGACTTTTTCCGAACGCGCACCTGTACAATACGGACAGTAGCACGTTCTTACGCGGCGTGTGTCCGCAAATTTGCACGCCATCGCTGTTTTGGCTCGACGCGCACTTTCCGCGGAACCATGGCCGGGAGAGCGAGCGCTGGTGGCCGCTCTTCGCGGATTTGCAGACCGTCAAGGAGCTCAAGCCGCAGGTCGAACGCGATGTGATCCTGTGCGACGACATCCTTGTCATCGGCGGGGAAGACAATCCGCGCTATCGGGCGGGCGAGTGCGAGCATACCGATACGCGCCACGCGCTGCCGGACTACGTCGCGATCTTCTCCGACACCCATCATGTCGACCTCATCAACGAGGAGACCGGGGTTCTCGCGTTTCTTCCTAAGTGACCATCGCGGTCCTCGTCTCCCGCGCGTCGCGCTCGCTCGCATACGGCGCACTCGCGGTGGTTCTCGCGCAGGCGCTCGCGGCAAAGGGACTGTCGCCTGTTGCGATAGGAGCGCTCGTGACCGTTGCTCTGGTGTCGGGCGCAGTGTTTTCCGCATGGAGCGGGACGCTGGTACGCGCGTTTCGTGCGCGTGCGACGCTTGCAGCGGGTGGCATAGTCATGGCGCTCGCGGCCGCGTTGCTTGCGGGGAATCAACCCGCCATCGTCGTCGCGTGCCTGCTTGGGGTCGTCAGCCCAGGTGGTCAGGACGTCGGGCCGTTTGCCGCGATCGAGCAAGTCGTGCTCGCAACCGACGGCGTCGCCCTCACGCGTCGGCTCTCTTGGTACAACGTCGTCGGTGCCGGTGCGCTTGCGCTCGGCGCGCTGCTTGCCGCGGTGCTTCCCTTCGACGGCGTGTTGCTGCTATACGGGGTGGCCGGCGTGGTCGTCGTGCTCGTTGCGCGGAGTATTCCCGAGGTTCGCCTCGAGCCGCCACAGACGCAAGGGCGGTCTCAACGTCGGTTCGGCGTCGTCGAGCAGCTCGCGGCCCTGTTCGCGCTTGACGCGTTCGCCGGCGGGTTCGTCGTACAGGCGTTTCTCGCGTACTGGTTCTCGCTGCGGTTCGGCGTCGGTCCGGAAACGATCGGGCCGCTGCTGTTCGGGGCGAATCTGCTTGCGGCGGGATCGTTTTTGCTCGCCGATCGCGTCGCGGCGCGGATCGGGCTGCTGCGCACAATGGTCTTCACCCACCTGCCGTCCAACGTGTTGCTCTGTCTCGTCCCGTTCATGCCGACGTTGCCGCTTGCGGCAACGGTGTTGCTCGCACGGTTCGCGCTCTCGCAAATGGACGTTCCGACGCGCCAGGCGTATACGCTTTCGCTCGTTCCACCGCATGATCGCGCACGGGCGGCCGGTGTTACTGCTGCTGTGCGTCCGGCTGCAGCCTCCGTCGCGCCCGTGTTGAGCGGTCTCGCATTTCAGTTTGCCGCCCTCGGGCTGCCGTTTCTCCTTGCAGGTGGAATCAAAATTGCGTACGACCTCGTCCTGCTCTCGACGTTTCGAAACGTCGAGGTCGACGATCCGTCACCGTCCGTGCGATAGCGTTATCGCGGGCCCAGCAGCGCCTCGAGCGCGACGTATGCCGTGCTGTGCGGTGCGCCGCGCGAAGCTCGGCCGAGCGAGAACAGGACGCGATGGTGTTCATCGAATGCGTATGCGCTGCCGAACGCAATCGCGGTGTAGGCGGGGTCATCGGTGCCGCGCGCTCCGACGCGATACGTCTCCGCACCGACCATCGTTCGCTCGTGCACCAGGGCCTCGACCACGATCCCGGTCTGGCTCCAACGGGCAGGCGAGGTCCCGGTGCTGTTCCAGAGTCCGCCGCCGCCGTAGACCGTGAACGCGCCGATCTGCTTCTGCACCCAGAGCGGCAGAAAGACGGCCTTGCCTCCCTCGCCGAGACCACGGGCAGCGTCGCCCGTCCCCTCGGAAACGATCGGGTAGAACGCAATTTGCGGCCGCAGCTTCTCTTCGGGAACAAAGCGAAGCTTGAGGCCGAACTCTAGATCCCCGAGCCCGTTGTGCGTCGTCCCGTGTTCGCGCGAGAACGCGTACGGGACCACGATGCTCAGCTGCACGTTGCGGCGTGGACCCCAATTCAACTCGACGAACGGCAGCGCGCCGTTATGTGCGTCGTGCTCAACCGTTAGCGTGTAGCCCGCGTAGATTTCCCAGTGCTGCGGCGCCACCGGCTCCGGATCGTCGGTAACGAAGGGCGGGCCGCCCTTGACCTCCTGCGGCACGAGCATGGCGAGGAACGTCAGGACGAACGCCATGACGCCTCGCATGACGCGTCAGGGGACGGTGGTGAAGCGGCGTGCGCGGGAGCGTTCGTAGTAGGCGGCGGCCTTGGCGCGATTTCCGCACGAGGCCATGTCGCACCACGTGCGCGAGCGGTTGCGACTCGTGTCGAGGAAGTACATGTCGCAGCAGTCGCTGCCGCAACGCTTGACCCGCGTGAGATCCACCTCGGCAAGGAGTTCGGCTGCGGCGTTCGCGACCGGCATGAGAAGATCGAGCGGTCGCTCGAAGTGGTACTGCGCGCGAACCGCGTAGCCGTCGCCTTCACGGACCAGCGCGCGGGTGCAGCCGCATTCTTGCAACTGCCGATTGATCTCGTCGACGAAGCGTTCGCCGATCGTCCCGCGCGTACGGTAATGATCGAGCATGTCGCGCAGAACGGTACGGAAGGCGCGGAGGACCGAGAGGGCTTCCGCGGCCTGACGTGTGCCGTCGAATTGCAAGAGCGCGCGGGCGGTCGCGGTGCGCAGCACGCCGCCGGCCTTGAACCAGGCAACAGCGTCTGCAAATGTCGGCAAGGCGTCGCTTACCGCGTCGCCCTCGGTCGTCTCGGTATTCACGAAGTCCAGCGCGAGATGCTCACCGACGAACCGAAACTCCGTAGTCTCACCAGTCATTGTCTTGTTGACAGGTTAGCATGCGCGTTGTATAACCGTCAATGGGCGGAGTGACCGGTTTGGACGAGTCGCCCGTAACGAAACGAGTTTGAAAAGAAGATGACCCAGAGCTTTGCCGTCGCAGGAATGACGTGCGACAACTGCGTTCGGCACGTTAGGGAGGCGTTGCTCAGTCTGCCCGGCGTTCGATCGGCGGATGTGAACTTGGCCGCCCGCCAAGCGACGATTGAAAGTGACGCCCAGGTGCCCCGCGACAGCATTGCCGCCGCACTCGACGAAGCGGGCTACGGCATAGCATGACGACCGAGCTTTCCGTCAGCGGAATGACGTGCGCGTCGTGTGTCGCGCACGTCACGCGAGCCATCAAGAAGGTTCCCGGCGTCGAGGACGCGAGCGTCAACCTTGCCACTGAGCACGCCACGGTTGAGCATGCCGGTGACATCTCGACGGACCTGCTCGTCGCGGCCATCGCGAAGGCCGGATACGACGCCGTTGCCTTGGCAGACGGTGACAGCGACGCCGACGCCGCGCGCCGCGATACGGAGATCCGCCAACGCGGACGTCTGCTCGCGTTCGCGGTCGCGCTCTTCGTGCCGACGCTGATCCTCGGCATGTTCGTGTCCGACTTCCCGTACAAGGATTGGCTGATGATCGCGCTGACCGTCCCCGTCTGGGCGGTCGTCGGCGCGCACTTTCATCGTGGGGCGCTCGCCGCGCTTCGCCAGCGCACCGCGACGATGGACACGCTCGTGTCGCTCGGCTCAACGGCCGCCCTCGCCTACTCGATCTACGCCACGATCGCCGGGCAGCCGTCGTATTACGAGACCGCGAGTGCGATCGTCACGCTGGTGTTCGCCGGGAAATATCTCGAGAGTCTTGCCAAAGGACGCAGCAACCGCGCGATACGCGCGCTGCTCGACCTTCGTCCCGTCGTCGCACGCCGCATGGAGGAAGACGGAAGTACCCGCGAGGTTCCGGCTGATCGCGTTGCGATCGGCGACCGCGTGATGGTGAAGGCGGGAGATCGCGTGCCGGTCGACGGTGTCGTGCTCGAAGGCGAAAGCGCGCTCGACGTCGCGGCATTGACCGGAGAACCCATCCCGGTCGAGGTGTCGCGCGGCGCAACGGTGCGCACCGGATCGGTGAACGCGGACGGCACGCTCGTCGTCCGTGCGACCGCGGTCGGTGCCGGCACGACGCTCGCACGCATCGTGGAGATCGTGCGCAAGGCGCAAGGCACGATGCCACCGGTGCAACGGCTGGCGGACCGCGTCGCGGCCGTCTTCGTCCCGGTTATCCTTGCCGTCGCGGCGGTTACGTTCGTCGGCTGGCTCGTTACTGGTCATCCGTGGGTTTCGGCGCTCGTTGCGGCAGTCGCCGTTCTCGTCGTCGCGTGCCCGTGCGCGCTTGGGCTTGCGACGCCGACCGCGATCATGGTCGGCGTCGGTACCGGTGCTGCGCGCGGCATCCTCTTTCGCGATGCGGAGGCGCTCGAGCGCCTGGGACGTGTCGATGCGGTGCTCTTCGATAAGACGGGCACGCTCACGCAGGGCCGTCCCGACGTTGTCGATCTGTGCACAGCGCAGAATGTCACCGTCGAGGAGCTGCTCGCTGTAGCCGCTGCGGTGGAACGCGGCTCGTCGCATCCTCTTGCAGGCGCGATCGTGCGCGCCGCGGAGCGCGTCGACGCTGCGACGCTGTCGGCCTCGGAATCCGTAGCGATTCGCGGCCAGGGCGTTCGCGCGTCTGTCGATGGCGTGCCGGCATTCGTCGGGACACCTGCCTTCGTACAAGCCCAGAACGTTGAGGTGGGGAGCATCGCCGATGGCGACGTCCGGTCTGCGGTCGCGGTCGCGCACGGGACGCGTTATCTCGGGATGCTGTTCATCTCGGACGAAGCCCGACCGGAATCGTTCGGCGCGATTGCGTCACTGCGCCAACTCGGGTTGACGACACGTATCGTGAGTGGCGATGCGGACGGTCCCGTCCGTGCGCTAGCCACCCGTCTCGGCGTTGACGAGTACGATGCGCGCGTTACTCCCGAAGGCAAGGCGGACGTCGTTGAAGCGGCGCGCTCTGCGGGGCGTCGCGTCGCCTTCGTCGGTGACGGGATCAACGACGCGCCGGCGCTCGCGACCGCGAATGTCGGGCTTGCGATGGGTGGTGGTACCGACGTTGCGATGGAGACGGCGCAAGCCGCCATCCTTTCCAACGATCCGCGGGCGGTCGCAACCGCGATCCGGTTGTCGCGCGCGACGATCAAGACGATTCGTCAGAACCTGTTCTGGGCGTTCGCGTACAACGTCGTGCTGGTACCGCTCGCCGCGTTCGGCGTCGTTCGGCCGCTCTTCGCTGCCGCAGCGATGGGCTTATCGAGCCTCTTCGTCGTGGGCAACTCGCTCTTGCTTCGTAGGCGCTGAGCGACGCGATGACGGCGATCCCGACCTGGCTTCACGACCTCGCGATTGCGTCGCTCGCGATCGGGTTCGTGTCTGCGGCGGTGATCGCCGTCGATCTCGTGCGGCGACCGCAACACATGTGGATCATGAACCTGGTGTGGCCGATCACTGCGCTGTACTTCGGACCGATCGCCATCTGGTGGTATGCGACCTTCCGCGGAGCCAAGGCATTCTGGAAGACCGTCATCGTGGAGACGACCCATTGCGGTGCCGGGTGCAGCTTGGGCGACGTCATTGCGGAGTTCTCGATCTTCTTCCGGCAGATCTCGCTCTTCGGGTCGATGCTGTTCACCGAGTATCTCGGTGACTTCGTGCTCGCGTACGCGTTCGGAATCGTCTTCCAGTACTTCGCGATCGCGCCGATGCGCGGCTTGTCGCTCCTTCCCGGCTTGCGCGCCGCGATCGTCGCGGACACACTCGCGGTGATCGCGTTCGAGGTCGGGCTCTTCGCGTGGATGGCCTTCATGACGACCCTGCCGTTCCACGAAGCACTCACACCGGTCGAGCCGGCATTTTGGCTGCTCATGCAGATCGGGATGGTGATCGGGTTCGCGACCTCCTATCCCGCGAACTGGTTCCTCGTGCGCGCCGGCGTCAAGGAGCCGATGTAGCGCAACTGCTCGCGCGCGTTACGCTGCCTCGTGTCGCGCGAGCGCGTCGCTCGCAACATGGCGCGCCGGAGCGAGCCAGGCAAACAATGCTGTTGCGAACGCGGCGCCGATCAGCTGAGCGACGATGAAGGGTACCACGTTCCGGGGCGCGATTCCGGCAAACGTGTCCGTTAGCGAACGCGCGACGGTGACGGCTGGGTTTGCGAACGACGTCGACGGCGTGAACCAGTAGGCGCCGGTGATATAGGCGGCAACCGCAAACGGTACGGCGTTTGGTCGCGCGCGGTCGACGCCCCAGATCACGGCGACGAGACCGAACGTCGCGACGATCTCGCTGACGAAGAGTCCGATACCGCCGCGGAGATGCGTGGACGCCGTGACGGCGGGAAGCGCAAACGTCATGTTCGCGATCACGACGCCCATGACAGCACCGAGGATTTGCGCGACCAGGTAGCCCGGGACGCGGCTCCACGCGAGGCCACCGCGACTCGCGTCGGCGAGGCTCACCGCGGGATTGAAATGCGCGCCCGAGACGGGACCAAACGTGAGGATGAGCGCGGTGAGCGCACCGCCGGTTGCGATTGCGTTCGCCAAGAGCGCCAGCCCGACGTTCCCGCCGCACAGGCGCTCGGCCATGATCCCCGAGCCGACGACGGCGATGAGCAGGAACGCTGTCCCGACGAACTCCGCGACGACGGCGCGCGCATTCACGCTACGACGCCCCGCTCCGCGCGGCGCGCATCCGCCCACTTCTCGACCTTCGCCTTGATGCCGTCACGGATTCCGCGAATCGCGTGAAGGCGAACCGCGTCCGGTCCGGTTATCGAGGAGGGATCGACGAAGAACCACTGTTCGCGACGACCTTCGGTCGGAACGATCGGACAGGCTTGCCCCTGAGACTCGGAGCAGACGGTGATCACGTGACGATACGAACGGCTCGTGATCTCCGGCGACGCCATATCCTTCGTCTGCGCCTGAGAGATATCGTATCCGATCTCGCCCATCACGGTGACGACGTCGGCGTTCAGTTTGCCGCGCTCGAGCCCGGCGCTGAAGACCTCGAACAGGTCACCCGCCGCACGGCGCAGGAACGCTTCTGCCATCTGGCTACGCGCACTGTTGTGGACGCAGACGAAGAGAACGTTTTCCTTCTGCTCGCTCACGTGCAGCACGTCGTCTCTTCGTTGTCGCGCTCAACGGTGTCTTCGTGCACGAAGTACGTCTCCCAGCGGCGTCCTTCCGGATCGCTTGCCCACACTTTCGTCTGGTTGGCATAGCAGCACGTTTCTTCGCGCTCGATCTTGGTCGGATAACCCGCTTGCGTCAGGCGCGCGATCTGCGCGTCGACCGCCTCGGGCGAATCCGTCGCGATGCCGAAATGCAGCCCCGACGGTACGCCGGTCGCCTCAGGATCGAGGTCCAGCGCGAGCTCGAGCCCGGGCTGTTCCGTCACGAACAGCGCGTAGTCGTCGAGTTTCTTGAAGGGCGGCGCGCCGAGCAGCGTCGCGTAGAAGGCGACGCTGGCATCGAGGTCGCGTGTGCCGAGGTTGAGGTGCATCTTCATGCCGGAATCCTCGTCGGAATGACAGTGGCCAGCGCGCTCTCAATGCGGCTCTGCGCGTCGGGCGCCAGCGAGTAGTAACCCCAGGTCCCTCGCCGCACGCCGGTTATCAGCCCGGCGTCCTTGAGGATCTTGAGGTGGTGCGAGACGGTCGACTGGTTGAGGCCGATCCCCGAGGTGAAGTCGCACACGCAGACCTCATCCGACGCCCGCGCCAGGGTCGCGAGAATCGTCAGGCGCGCCGGATCGGCGAGCGCCTTGAAAAGCGCCGCCTCCTCGGTAAGGTCCGAGGAGTATACGGTCGCCTCGGGGCAACAGCGTTGGATCGACACAAATCGATGCTAGCGCATTGCATCGATAATTGTCAATATAGCCGTCGGGAGGCGGAAGCGTATGGACGAGGACCGCTTCAATATCAGCGTCCGCAAGTTCCTCAAAGAGGTCGGCGTGACGTCGCAGCGTGAGATCGAGAAGGCCGTGCGCGACGCGCTAGATGCCGGCGACCTCGAGGCAGGCGAGGCACTCGAGGCAACGATGACGCTCGAAGTCGGCGGGATCGGCCTGACGCATATCGTCAGCGGTCGTATCGACCTGGGCTGACGTTACGGGTTGACGCGATAGATCTGCAGGCCGGACTGGGGCGCCGACGTCCGCGAGTGCGGGACGTAGAAGCGCTCGAGCGACGGCACGTAGACGGACGTCTTGCCGCCGAGCGTATCGTAGTGCGCGGCCATCGCATAGCGACCGCCGCTGGTTTCGTTGTAGACGTCGAGCCCATTCGAGCCGGTGACGTACACGCGCTTGTGCGTCGTGTCGACCGTCAGATCATCGGCGGTCGCGACGGTCGGAAGGTGCTGCACCGTCGTACCATTGCCGGCGTTCATGACGACGAGCTCGTTGGGCTTGCGGCCGGCGACGAAGATGCGCCCTGCGGCGAGCTCGAGCGGCGTGTTGGACTTCATGTATGGAGATGAGAGCGACGCGACGACCGCGCGGCGCTTGAGATCGATGACGTCGACGAGGCTGCGATCGCGCACGCTCACATACAGCCGGGACGCGGCGGGATCGAGCACGAGCGCCTTGAGCGTGTCGCCGGGGACACGAATCCGTCCGACGACCGCGCGCTTGTCGACCGAGACGATCGTGACGAACGAATAGGTGAGATGCCCGTGTTTGCCTTGATTGCCGACGTAGAGGAGGCGTGACGCCGGGTCGTACGCACCGCCGTCCGGATACACGGGGACCGGGATCCGCGCGACCTGCCGCAAGGAGGTTGCGTCGAGGACCTTCACCGAGCTGTCACCGCCGTCGGCGACGAACAACTCGTTCTTGTCAGGAATGAGTGCGAGCGCATGCGGCATGACGACGCCGCGCGCACTTTGCAGATGCTTGCCGGTCGTCAGATCGAACGTTTCGATCGTCCCGTTCGCTTCCGCAGCGACGAAGAGCTCGTGACGCTTCAGATCGACAGCGAAGTGGTCGAAGTCGCCCGCGCCGATCGCGGGAAGAGGCGTCGTTGCTTGCAGCGTGAGCGGCTGCGACGAGGTCGCTGGGGCCGGCGCCGCAGCAAGAAGCGCGACCGCGGCGGAAAGGAGCAACGAACGCATCACCCCGCGAGCATGCGTTAGTTCCCTGAAACACGCCGGAGAAAGCGGCCTTCGAGTTCTTCACATGTTGGAACACGATAGCCGTAGAGCCAATCGGAGTCCGCGTAGTCATTCGGCGTGCGCGCGCGTAAGAGGGCGTTGCGCGCCGGAAGCTCGTCCTCGTGCACGTGCCAGAGATCTCCCCACGCGCGCGCCGTTGTCTGCACTCGCGCGGTTCGCGGAACGCGTTCGCGTTGATAGGCATCGAAGGCCGCGATCCGATCGGTGGGATAGGCCGCGAACGCTTCACCGAGCGCGTCCGCATCTTCGATCGCCTGGCACGCGCCTTGGGCAAGGTACTGCAGCATCGGATGCGCGGCATCGCCCATGAGCGCCACGCGTCCGCGCCGCCAATTCGAGACAGGCAGGCGATCGTACATCGGCCAGCGGCGATTACGCCGGAACTTCGTGAGCGCTGCGCGCACGAGCGGAACGCCGCGTCCGAACCGCTCGTCGAGCTCGTCGGGAGTCCCCCAATCGTCGCTCCCCGGACGGTAGCGATAGCTCTTGAAAACGGCGACTTGGTTGTAGAGCTCGCCGCGGCGCACCGGATACTGCACGAGATGCATGTCAGGTCCCGTCCACACGATGACGCTGTCGAGTCCGGCGTGCTCGGAGATCTCCTGAATCGGAATCGCGCCGCGGTATGCGACGTACGCCGAGCAGATCGGGTCGCCGTCGCCGACGATCGCCGTGCGCAGCGTCGACCACAGCCCGTCCGCGCCGATCACGGCGTCTGCGCGGTACGTCGTCCCATCCGCGCAGCGAACGAGTGCCGCATCGCCAGCGTCCTCGAAGCCGATGACGTCTTTGCTCGTTTCGAGCGTGATCCGTTGTTCTTCGCGGCACGCGGCGACGAGCGTGTTGAGCAGATCGCTGCGGTGCATGACGAAGTACCGATAGCCGTAGCGTTCGACGAACGGCTCGGTGAGGTCGAGCGTGGTGAGCTGCTCGCCGGTGAGCGCATCCATCCACACGAGCCGGTTGGGGAATACCGCGTGCCGCGTCACGGCCTCCAGGACGCCGAGTCGATCGAGGACGCGGGAGGCGTTCGGCGCGACCTGCAATCCGGCGCCCAGCTCCGCGAACTCGGGATTCTTCTCTATGACGTGCACGTGCTCGCCGGCGCGCGCGAGCGCGAGAGCCGTGGTCAGCCCACCGATCCCTCCACCGACGAGGAGCAGCGGAACACGCGTTTCTGCCATGGTGCTTCCTCCGGTGCGCGCGCACCGACGCCCTCCCCCACCGATCCCACGCTCGCCTTGTTGGACGCCTGGGCGGATCGATCGCTTTCGGTGGCCGCGTGGGTAAGCAGAAGGTATGGCTACGCGAACCAAACGCCGGTGGTCGCAGCACGTGACCGAGACGAGCCACGCGCTCGACATCGAGGAGGGGACGTTCGCGCAGGACGACCCCAAGAAGATCGCACAGGATCTCAAACGCGATGCAGAGCGTTCGCACGACCGCAAGTCGTCGCCGTACCGCTCGGCGATGTCGATGCTCACGTTCTTCATCAATCGCGCCGGACGACAGCTCCCCGCCAAGCGGAAGAAGACGCTCGAGCAGGCAAAGGTCGAGCTGCGTCGCGCCTTCGGCGTCGAGGACGTCGCCCGCTAAACGTCATAACCCCCGAGCGTGTCGACCGCCGAGACGCTGCTCGCCGAGCTGCGTGCATACGTCCCTGCCGACGAGCGCGAAGCAGCGATGCGCGGACAGATTGTCGCACTCGTCGCCGCGCACGGCGCTGCCGCGTTCGAACGCACCTTACCGCATGCGCACGTGACGGCCTCGGCATGGGTCGTCGACGCCGATCGAACGCGCGCGTTGCTCACCCATCACCGCAAGCTCGGGCGTTGGCTGCAGCTCGGCGGTCATCTCGACGGCGATCCCGACGTACGCCGCGGGGCGCTACGCGAAGCGCGCGAGGAGTCGGGGCTGCGATCGCTACGATTCGCGCGCGAGGCGATCTTCGATCTCGACGTTCACGCGATCCCTGCTCGGCCTGGCGAAGCAGCGCACGAGCACCACGATATCCGCTTTCTCTTCGAGGCCGATCCCGCAGAACCGCTCATCGTCAGCGCCGAGTCGAAAGATCTCGCCTGGATTCCGCTCGACGAGCTCTCTGATTACGAAGCCGACGAGTCGGTTCTCCGATTGGCGCGCAAGACGACGCGCTCAGGCTGACGGCCGCGGGGCCGATGCGCGCGTGAGACGGTCGCGGACGGCGGCGTAGTCTTCGGTATCGGGCGGAAGCGTCGCAACGATCGTCTCGTAGCCATCCGCGTCGAGCGCACGCAGCGTCGCGTAGAGCGTGCGCGCGGCGGCGGCGGGCTCGTCTGGGAGCGTGAGGAGCGCGACGCGTTCGCCCCTCTCGCCGCGGCGTGCCAACTCGTCCTCGCGCCCGTCGTTGGGGACGAGCACGACCTGCGCGTGTGGCGCGTAGTGCGACGGAAGCGTTCCGGGCGCGCGGACCGGACCGCCGGCGCGCGTCACGACCGGTTCGCCGAGCGCGTCCGAGAGCTGCGTCGGCGTGATCGCACCGGCGCGCAGCACCGCCGGCACGTCCGCGGTGAGATCGACGATCGTCGACTCGACGCCGACGCGCGTCTCGCCGCCGTCGACGATCAGATCGACCTCGTCGCCGAGATCATCCCGGACGTGCGCCGCCGTGGTCGGCGAAACACGGCCGAAGCGATTCGCCGACGGCGCCACGAGCGGACGCCCGAGCTCTGCAAGAATCGCCTGCGTGAGCGGATGATCCGGCACGCGGACAGCGACCGTCTCTTGTCCCCCGGTGACGGCGAGCGGCGTGCGCGGACCGCGCGCTACGACGACCGTCAGCGGCCCGGGCCAAAAGCGTTCGGCGAGCCTGCGCATCCGCGGTGTGACCGTCTCGATGTACCCGTCGAGCGCCGCGAGCACGTGCGCGTGAACGATCAGCGGGTGACCGGCGGGACGACCCTTGATCGCGTAGACGCGCGCGACCGCTGCGGCGTTCGCGGCATCCGCGGCGAGTCCGTACACCGTCTCGGTCGGGATCGCCACGACGCCGCCGCCGCGCAACACATCGACGGCGCGCGCGACGTGCTCCACGTTACCTCGTGCTGCCGTCGGGTTCGATCGACGCGAATCCGGTGAACGGCCGCAGCGCCTCGGGGATCGTGATTCCGCCGTCCGCGCGCTGATAGTTCTCGAGGATCGCAAGCAGCGTCCGTCCGACCGCGAGCCCCGAGCCGTTGAGCGTGTGCACGTACTCCGGCTTTGCGCCCGCTTCGGGACGAAAGCGCATGTTCGAGCGGCGTGCCTGGAAGTCGGTGCAATTCGAGCACGAGCTGATCTCGCGGAACGCATCCGCGCCCGGGAGCCAGACTTCGAGATCGTAGGTCTTCGCGCTGTTGAAGCTGACGTCGCCGGCGCACAGCAGCATTACGCGATGCGCGAGCCCGAGCTCTTCGAGCAGTCCCGCCGCATTCGCGGTGAGCGTTTCGAGATCGTCGAACGAGCGCTCGGGATGCGTGACCCACACCAGTTCGACCTTCTCGAACTGATGCTGGCGCACGAGACCACGCGTGTCCTTGCCGGCCGCGCCCGCTTCTTTGCGAAAGCACGGCGTGTGCGCGCAGTACTGCCGCGGGAGCGACTCACCGTCGAGGATCTCGTCACTATGCAGCGCGGTCAACGGGACTTCGGCGGTCGGGATCAGATAAAGGTCGACATCCGGATCGCGGAACATCTGGTCGGCGAACTTCGAGAGCTGACCGGTTCGCCACATCGTTTCGCGCGTGACCAGATACGGCGGCGCGATCTCCGTGTACCCGTTGCGCGCTGCGCGATCGAGGAAGAACCACGCGATCGCCCGTGAGAGCCGCGCGCCGGCGCCGCGCAGAATCGAAAAACGCGCCCCCGAGAGCTTCGCGGCGCGCTCGAAGTCGATGATCCCGAGCGCCTCGCCCAGCTCCCAGTGCGGTTTGGGCGTGAAGTCGAACTGCGGGGGCGTACCCCAGCGGCGCACTTCCTTGTTGAGCGCCTCGTCGCTGCCGTCCGGGACTGAGCCGTCCAAAACGTTTGGGACTTCCGTTAGTACCGCGTCGATCTGCTCGTCGAACCACGGCAAACGTTTGCCTTCCGCGGCGATGCGCTCGTCGAGCTCCGCGATCTTCGGACGCAGTGCCGCTGCGGCAGCCTTCTTGTCGGCAGCCTTGGCGATCTCGGCGGTCAGCGCGTTCTTTTCGGCTTTGAGCGACTCGACCGCGGTGATCGTCGCGCGACGCTCGCGATCGAGCTCGAGAACGCGGTCGACGAACTCGGCGCCGATCCCGCGACGCCGTGCGGCGACGCGCACATGATCGGGCTCGCGCCGCAAGAGATTGATATCCAGCACGACCAGCCGCCGTTACGCAGGACTGTGCGCGCTTCCTATGGCGCGATGCGCTCAGGGGGAGACGCGCAGGTGTCGAAGGGGGCGCAGATGCCTTCGTTACGAGCCGGCGAGACGTTCGAGACCGGGCGACTTCTCTCGCCCGAGCAAGGGATTGCCGACTACCTGCGCGTGCTGACGCCGGCACCGCCCGGCGTCGAACGCGTCACGCTGGGCGCGGCATTTGGGCGTGTTCTTGCGCGCGACGCCCGAGCTGACGCACCGTATCCGGCCGACCGGCGGTCGACGATGGACGGCTTCGCGGTCCGCGCCGCGGACGGGACGGCTCCCCGCCGGATCGTCGGCGCCGTTCGGATGGGTGCCGCACCGCCGACGGCGCTCGGGGCGCGCGAGGCGATGCGAATCCCGACCGGTGGCGTTCTGCCGGAGGGTGCCGACGCGGTCATTCCGATCGAAGACGCCGACGACGTCGACGGCACGATGACGCCGCACGAGGCGCCGGAATCCGGCGCGTACTTCACGCCGCGCGGCGAAGACATGGCGCCCGGGGACCTCGTGCTTTCCACCGGACGGCGCATCGGCGCGCCGGAGCTCTCCGTGCTCGCGACGCTGGGGATGGTCGAAGTCGAGGCCTTCCGCCGGCCGCGTATCGCGATCGTTTCGACCGGCGACGAGCTCGTCGAGCCAAGCGCGATTCCGGAAACGGGGCAGGTGCGCGACTCGAACCGCTGGGCGATCGCCGGCGGCCTGATGGCGTTGGGCTGCGAAGTCGTCCATCTGCCACGTGCGCGTGACGAGGCCGCCGAGATCTCGGCTCGCATCGCGGAGGGGTTGGCACAGGCGCACGCAGTCGTCCTCACCGGCGGTTCATCGGTCGGCGCGCGTGACCACGTCCCGTCCGCCATCAACGCGCTCGGCACGCCCGGTGTCGTCGTCCACGGCTTCAAGGTCAAGCCCGGCAAGCCGACCGTGCTCGCCGCGATCGGCACGCAGCCCGTGATCGGACTCCCCGGGAATCCGACCAGCGCGCTCGCGATTCTCGACGCGATCGCAACGCCGATTCTCCGTCATTTGACCGGCGACACAAGCGAACGTCGCGCGACCGTCGCGACCGTCGCGAGCGCGCCGTTCCGCGGTCGCGCAGGGTGGACATGGTACGTGCCGGCGGTCCTCGAGTCCGACGGCGCGCGACCGCTCCCGTTGCGTTCGTCGCATACTAGTTTGCTCGCGCGCGCCGACGGCTACGTCATCGTTGGGCCTGACCGCGACACGATCGCGGTGGGCGAACCGCTGACGCTCGTGCGCTACGGCGTGGCGGCGTGAGGCGCGCACTTGCGTTCGCGATCGTCCTTGCGGTTGCGGGCTGTGGCAGCAACACCACGCAGAACGCGCCGCCGCCGGACACGCGCGCGGCGACGAACATTCTCAAGGAGAATCTGATCGCGGCGGGCGTCAAAGCGGCGATCACCGCAGCCGAGCCCGATTCCGCGACGACCGTCGGGGTCCACGTGCGCGACGGTGATGTGACGCTGCGCGGCAGGGTGCGCGATCAAGCCGCACTGCAGCACGTGACGCAAGCGGCACGTTCGGTCGCCGGTGTGCAGCGCGTCGACACGGCGGACGTGCACATCGACCCGCACGCGCCGCGTCCGAAGGAACAAGTCGGCGACTTCGCGCTCCAAGCGCGCATCCTCGCCGCGCTGACCGCCGAGCTGGGAATCAGCCATATCGGCGTCCACGTCCACGGCGGCGTCGCAACGCTCGACGGGACCGCGCACGACGAACAGCAGAAGGCCGCCGCGGTCGCGACGGCACGCGGGACGAGCGGGATTCGCAACGTCATCGATCGCATCCGGGTCGAACGGTCGTGAGCTTCCGCGTCCCCCAACCAACCCCCCAGATCGCCGCCATCCCGGCGACGACGCCGTTCGTCGCTCCAGAGGAGTTGGCGGCGCGTGTCGGGCGCACCGAACTGCTGCGGCTGGGTGCCAACGAGAGCGCCTTCGGTCCGTCGCCCCGTGCAATCGCGGCGATGCGCGAAGCCGTCTCGTTGACCTCGTGGTACGGAGACCCCGAGTCGATCGCGTTGCGCGGCGCGCTCGCCGAGCGTCATAACTGCGGGATCGAGAACATCGTCATCGCGAGCGGGATCGACGATCTCATGGGGATGATCGTGCGCGCCTTCTGCGCGCCGGGCGACGTGGCGGTCGCGACCCACGGCACCTATCCAACGCTCTTCTATCACCTCACGGCGTACGGGGCCCGCGTCGAGTTCGCGCCGCCTGGACCAATGGGCCGGATCGACCCTGACGCGCTGGTGGACGCCGCGCGTCGCTCCGGCGCAAAGCTCGTCTACGTCGCGAATCCCGACAACCCGTCGGGCTCGTTCGCCGACGCCGCGACGCTCGCGCAGCTGCGCGCCGCGCTTCCCGACGACGTCCTGTTGTTTCTCGACGAGGCGTACGCGGATTTCGTCCCTGCCGGCGCGCTGCCGCCCGACGAGATCGATCCACGCACGATTCGGACCCGCACGTTCTCGAAAGCCTACGGGATGGCGGGAGCGCGGATCGGGTACGCGCTCGCCTCACCGGAGATCATCGGCACGTTCCAGCGCTTCCGACTGCATTTCGGCGTCAACCGCACCGCGCAGATCGGCGCGCTCGCCGCGCTCGACGACACCGCGTTCTTGCGCGGCGTGATCGCCGAGGTCGAACGGGGCCGCGAGGAATACGCTGCCCTCGCCGAGCGGCACGGCATTCCCTCGCTCGCGACGTGGACGAACTTCGTGTGCCTAGGGATCGGGACGCGCGAGCAGGCCGAAGCGATGGTCGCGACGCTGCTCGAGCTCGGCGTCTTCGTGCGCAAGCCGTGGGCGCCGCCGATCGACGGCTTCATCCGCGTGACGG
>CAZABL010000008.1:71010-72306 GCA_964483365.1 uncultured bacterium | reverse complement strand
TCAATCAGGGGCTGTGCTGGTCGATGACGGTCGTGATGAAGATCGACCTCGTCGGGCCCAAGCAGCGCGGCCTGGCGATGGGGCTCAACGAATTTGCCGGCTATCTCGCTGTCGGCGTCGCGGCATACATCTCCGGCGTAATTGCTGCGTCGTACGGCTTGCGCCCGTGGCCGTTCGCGCTCGGCGTCGTCTCCGTCGCCGTCGCACTCGTGCTCTCGGTGTTCTTCGTCCGCGAGACGCACGGCCACGCACGCTTCGAAGCGCAGTGCGACGCGTTCGATGCCGCACCGCGACCGTCGTTCGCGACGATCTTCGCGCGCGTCTCGTGGCGAGACCGAACGCTCTCGTCGATCAGTCAGGCTGGACTCGTCAACAACCTCAACGACGGTCTCGCATGGGGACTGCTGCCGTTGCACTTCGCTGCCGCGGGGCTTGCGATCGACCGTATCGCGATCCTCGCCGCGGTGTACCCGGCGACGTGGGGCTTGTGCCAACTGGTGACCGGCGCGTTATCCGACCGTCTCGGGCGCAAGTGGATGATCGCCGGCGGGATGTGGGCCCAAGCGCTCGCGATCGCGCTGTTCTTGACGCCCGCTGATTTCGCGCTCTGGGTCGCCGCCGCGGTGCTGCTCGGCGTCGGGACGGCGATGGTGTATCCAACGCTCCTTGCGGCGATCGGCGATGTCGTCGATCCCCTCGTGCGCGCGTCCTCCGTCGGTGTCTACCGATTGTGGCGCGATTCGGGCTACGCGTTCGGCGCGTTGCTCTCCGGAATCGTGGCGCACCAGCTCGGGCAAACCGCGGCGATCACGACCGTCGCCGCGCTGACCTTCGCTTCGGGCGCTGTCGTCGCGGTTCGCATGCGCGAGACGCGTCCGATCGTTTCCGCGCTCTCCCCAAGAGGAGCAGCTTCATGATCTTCCGTCAGACTCTCCGCGCCGAAACTGGCTGCGCGTCGTACGTCTTCGGTTGAGGAGGCCAAGGCCGAGCAGCGGTCGTTGATCCTCAGTTCGAGGTCACACAGTACATCGAAACCGCCGAGCGCTATCAGATGCGCATCGAGGCCGTCATCTCAACGCACATTCACGCCGATCATCGTTCGGGCGAACGTGAATTGGCGGCGCGCACGGGGGCAAATCTCTATCATCACGAGTCTGCCGCTTTGTCGTACCCGTTCACACCCGTGGTCGATGGTTCCGAGATCTCGCTGGGCAACGTCGTCATTCAGGTCCTTCACACACCGGGTCATACACCGGAAAGCATGTGTCTGCTCGTGAGCGACCTCACGCGTGCCGA
>CAZABL010000008.1:51496-70910 GCA_964483365.1 uncultured bacterium | reverse complement strand
GCGTATGATACGTACGTCGGCCGAAGTTCATCAAGTGATTCTCGATACGGCCTCTCGCCTGTTCTACCAGAACGGGATCCGGGCCGTCGGTGTCGACCGGATCATTGCGGACTCGGGCGTCGCGAAGGCATCGTTCTACAAGCACTTTCCGTCAAAGGACGAGTTGGTCGCGACGTATCTCGAGACGGCCGATCGGGACTACATCGATCGGCTGCGCAGCGAGGTCGATGCACTCGCGAAACGGCCGGCCGATAAACCCCTTGCCGTCTTTGATGCCTATCAGCGGCGCTTGGCGTCACGCAATTTCCGCGGTTGCCTCTTCAACAATGCAGTCGTCGAGATGAGCACTGACCTCCCCAAAGCTGCGGCGATTGCGCGCCGGAACAAGAAGAAGCTACGCGATTATCTCGCCAAGCTCTGCGATGAAGCCGGATACACGCGATCTGCCACTCGACTGGCGGAACAATTGGTGCTCATCATTGATGGAGCTGAGGTCGCGGCCGCGCGTCATGACGGCGATGCAGTCGCACCGGCAAAGGAAATCGCGCGCACGCTCCTCGCGTCTGCGAACTCGTAAGTATAAGTAAAGGTCTATAATAATGTCTCTCGCGTTGTCTGCTGTCCCGCGGACTGCTCCCGGGCCGCAGGCCACTGCCTATCCCGCAGTCGGCGTTTTTGCGTCCGTCATGGGTATCGCTGGGCTCGGGCTTGCCTGGCGTGCCGCCGCATCGGTGATCGGTGTGCCGCCGGCAATCGGCGAAGTGCTCCTCGCTCTCGCGGCGCTGCTCTTCGTGATCCTCGCGGCGGCCTATGCGATCAAATCCATTCGCGCCACATCGCTGGTGCGCGCGGAGTACGCCGACGCCGCGACGTCCAGCAACTTCGGCACGATCGTCATCGCGATCTCGCTCCTCGCGGCGGGCGCGGTCCCGTACTCGACCGCACTCGCCACGGTCCTCTGGATCATCGCTGTCGTCTCGGGCGCGGGACTCCTCGTCACCCTGCTCGGAACGTGGATCGCCGAACCGGTGCAGACGGCGAAGATCACGCCCGCCTGGTTCATCCCGGTCGTCGGGAATGCGACGACCGCGTACGCGGGGACGGCGCTGGGGCACGATGAGGTCGCCTGGGCATCGTTCGCACTCGCCGTGATCTTCTGGCTTACGCTCCAGCCGCTGGTCTTCTACCGGCTTATTTTTGCCGAACCGCTTCCCCCGCGCGCGGCTCCGACGCTCGGTGTCCTCGTTTCGTCGCCTGCAGTCTTGGGGAGCGCGTGGTTCGAGCTCACGGGTGGCGGCGGCCCCGTCTTCGCGATCTTGCTCTTCGCCGCACTCTTCCTCACGCTGCTCGTCGTCCGGCTGTGGCACCTCACCAGAGGCATGGGATTCTCGATCACCGCGTGGGGCTACACGTTCCCGGCGGCAGCCCTCGCCGGTACGCTGGTGCACTATCACCTGAGCGTGCCGGGACCGATCAGCGCCATCCTCGCACAACTCGGCCTCGCGGCAGCGACAGCGATCGTCGCGTTCGTTGCCGCGCGTTCACTCCGATCTCTTACGACGTTTTCGCGGTGAGCTCTGCGGCCGTCATCGGTTTGGCGATGACCTTGTAGCGTGCGGCGAGGTCGATGGCGGGCTGGATCAGCTTGGGATCGAGCCGCTCCGCGTACTCGCAGCGCGTCATCTTCTGGGCGACCTCGGGATCGAGCTTCGCGTACTTCACCAGGATGCGCGCCGACTCGGCATGGTGAGTGTTCGCCCAGCGGCCGGCCTCGTAGATCGCCTCGGTGAAGCGTTTGATCGCTTCGGGATTCTTCTTGGCGTAATCGGCCGTCGAGAACCAACCGCTGATCATGAAGTGCTTCGCGATCGCGTCGTACGACTTGGCGAAGATGTGCGCGCCGCTGTTCTTGGCGACGGTGAGCGACGGCTCGGAGATGACCGCGCCTGCGATCGTGCCGCGCTGGAGCGACGGCCCCATCGCGGAGAACGGGATCTCGACGAAGCGGATCTTCCCAAGGTCGGCACCGTTGTCGGTAAGCCACGCCTGGGTCGCGAGGACGCTCGTGTCTTTGAGGGTCGAGACGCCGATCGTCTTGCCCTCGAAGTCCTTGGCGGTTTTGATTGGAGTATTACCTACGACGGCGAGGGCCGAGGTCGCGGCATCCGTGGAGTACAATCCGCCGCCGGCGAAGTACTGGAACGCGATCCCGTGCTCGACCGCGGTTGCGAGCTGCACCACGTTGGAGATCCCGATGTCCACCGCGCCGCCGGCAACGGCCTGTGCGGCCGACGCACCGTTCGCGAAGGTCGTCAGCTGCACGTCGAGACCGGCTTTTTTGAACAAGCCGAGCTCTTGCGCGTAGTACGCTTCGGCGTACGTGTCATTCGCCGTGGCAGCGACCCGAACCGCGATCGGTGCGTTCTGCGCCGTCGCCGGTGCGGCGAGCGCGCCGACGAACGCGAGGAGTGTGGCGAGCGCGGTTGACCGACTGGTCGCGAGGACGTCCATGATGCCTCCTAGGGATGAAGGGCGCGATAGACTCGTTCTGCCGTGATCGGCATTTCCATGATGCGGGCGCCAACCGCGTCGGCGATCGCGTTCGCGATCGCCGGTCCGATGCCGGTGTTGCTGAGCTCGCCGGCCATCTTCGCACCGAACGGGCCGCCGGCGTGCTCGGGCTCGAGCAGCACGGTGCGTAGCGGCGGAACGTCGGCGATCGACGGGAGCTTGTAGTCGCCGAGGTTCAGCGTGGTGATCTTGCCGTCTTCGATCGGCAACTCTTCGAGCAGCGCGTTCCCCAAGCCGTAGACGTAGCCGCCGTCGATTTGGCCTTGGTGCGCGACGGGATTGATGATCGTGCCGACGTCGACGACGAAGACGGCGTCGACGAGGCGGTGCGCGCCTGTCTCCGCGTCGACCTCGACCTCGACGACGAACGCCGAGAAGCTGTAGTCCGCCGGATGCGACGGGTCGGCGTGCGTCCCGTCGTACTCACCGACGACTTCGAGCGGTGCATCGGCGCACAGACGCGCCGCGACGGCGGCGAACGACTCGGTGCGTCCGGTCGCTTCGTCGACGAATGCGTCTTCGACGAGCCGCATCCCGGTGAGCGCTTCGATTTTCTTGCGCAGCGCGGTTCCCGCAGCCTGCGCCGCGCCGCCGACGATGTGCGTCACGCGGCTCGCGCCCGCGCCCGGATCGTTGAGCGCTTCCGACGTGTTGCCGCGGCGGATCGCGACGCGGTCAGGGTCGATCGAGAGTGCGGCGGCGACGACGCGTCGGATCACCGTCGCGCTGCCGGAGCCTTGATCGGGGACACCGGTGAGGACTTCGAGCGAGCCGTCGGCTTCGAGGCGCAGCACGAGCGACGTCTTCCCTCCGCCCGTGTGACGGCACGCGAAGCCGATCCCGCGTCCACGACCGCGCGTCGGACGGCGATCGTCCCAACGCGACTCGCGGCGCGCAGCTTCGAGCACTTCAATGGCGCGCGGTGCGTGGATCGCCTCGCCGGTCAGCGCGGTGTCACCGTCGCGCATCGCGTTGCGCAGCCGCAGCTCCATCGGGTCGATGTTGAGATCGCGCGCGATCAAATCGACGTGCGATTCCCACGCGAAAACGGTCTGGACGTCGGCCGGCGCGCGCATGTGGCCGGACGGCACGGTGTTCGTGTAGACGACGCGCACGTCGAGCCGGGCGTGCGGCACCTGATAGCCGATCGTCGCGAACCCGAGCTGTCCGGGCGTGAGTGACGGTCCCGGCTTTCCGGCCGCATAGGCGCCGCCGTCATAGTCGACGTGCGCGTGATGCACGAGAAAACGGCCCTGCTTGTCGACGCCGGTGCGCAGCACGACCTCGGCCGCGTGTCGCACGCCCATCGATTGGATGTCGTCCACATAGCTTGCGATCGCCTTGACCGGCCGTCCGGTCTCGCGCGCGAGGAAGTAGCACACGAACTCGTCGGTGACGAGTCCCTTCCCGCCGAAGTCGCCCCCGATCGCGGGCGTTTTGACGATGATCTTGTCGCGATCGACGCCGGTGACGAGCGAGAGTTGCTCGCGCAGCCGGAACGGCGCCTTACACGGTGAGTACACGTGCACGGTACCCTCGCCGTCGATGTAGACGAGCGCGGCGTGCGGCTCGATGTAGCCGTGATGTTGGCGCGGCGTGTGGAAGCGGTGCTCGTAGACGCGGTACGCACCTGCAAAGTGCGGCTCGAGGTCCTCGTCGCCTTTCTTGAGCGTGCGCCCGCCTTGAATATTCGGATGCGAACGCGGCTTGCGCGTCGCCTCGAGGAAAAGATACTCGTCGGCGTCGGGATGCAGGACCGGCGCGTCGGGTGCGAGCGCGCTGGCGGTGTCGAAGACCGCCGGCAGCTCTTCGTACTCGATCTCGATCAGACGCGCGGCTTCTTCGGCCGCTTCCGGTGTTTCGGCCGCGACGGCGGCGACGTGTTCGCCGATGAAACGCACGACGTCGTACGCGAGCACGGGACGGTCGAAGAGCTTGCGCCCGTAGCGCAGCGGCCCGAGCTGCGGCCCGGTGATGATCGCCCGCACACCCTCGACCGACTCCGCCGCGGTCGTATCGATCGAGACGATGCGCGCGTGCGGAAACGGGCTCGTCGCGAACGCCGCCCACAGCATCGCGGGCATGCGTACGTCGGCGGTGTATTGCGTCTGGCCGCTGACCTTGTCCCGGCCTTCGACGCGCAGCTCGTTTTCCGCGAAGCGCTCGCGGGCGGTGCGCTCGCGCGGAGCGACGACGGTTGTGCTCACGCCGCGCTCCGCAGCAGCCCGGTCAGCGTACGCCCGGTCCAGACGCGCGCCATCTCGCGTTTGTATGCGGCGCTGCCGCGCACGTCGTCGAGGGGGTCGACCTCGTCGCGCACGAGCGTGGCCGCGTCGTCGATGAGTGCCGGCGTGAGAATCTGCCCGCGCAGCGCATCCTCGACGGCACGCGCGCGAAGCGGCGTCGTGCCGAGCGCGCCCAGACCGATCCGTACTTCACGGCAGCGCCCGTCCTCGTCGAGCGCGAGAAGCGCGGCGATCGCGACGGTCGCGTAGTCGTCCTCGGTGCGCGGCAAGAACTTGGTGTACGCGACGCGCGCGCCGGCCGGTAACGGCGGGATGCGGACGAACCGCAGAAGCTCACCTTCTTGCACCGCCGACTCGAAATAGTCGACGAAGAACTCCGCGAGCGGGACGACGCGCTCGCCGTTTGGCGACGCGATCACGGCCCGTGCGTCGAGCGCGAGGAGCATCGGCGGTGGATCTTGCGCCGGATCGGCGTGTACGAGGTTTCCTCCCACCGTCGCTTGATTACGAATGCGGACCGTGGCGATCCGCGAGAACGTCTGCGCGAGCGCCGGAGAGAAGGTGCGCACCACCGGCGAGGTCTCGATCGCACGATGCGTCTCGAGCGCGCCGATCTCCAACCCGTCCGAACCCGAGCGGATCCCGCGCAGCGCGTCGATGCGCCGCAGGTCGACGACGAGCTCGGGCTGCACGAGGCCTTGCTTCATCATCAGCACGAGCGAGGTACCGCCCGCGATCGGTGTCGCGTCGGCGCCATGCGCGCGCAGCAGCGCAAGCGCTTCGTCGAGCGTCGTTGTCTCGCGGTACTCAAAGGTACGCATCGCGCGCCTCCTTCACGAGCCCGCCGCTTCGGATGCGCTCGGCTAATTCCTTGTAGTGAATTGTGCCGGCGTCGTGACGAAACGCCGGAAGGCACGCTCAGCCTCGGAGAGATAGCGGCCCGCGACCCACCCGATCCCGATCTCGCGCGTCGCACCGGGATCGGTGATCGCCAGCGTCGCCAGATCGTCGTTCGCGCCCGAGCGCGGGACGATCGCGACCCCGGCGCCGGCCGCGACCAAGCCGCGTACCGAGGCCGATTCTGCGCTTTCCGAGACGATGGTCGGCGTGAAGCCTGCGGCCTCGCAGAGCTGCTCGATCTGCATCTGGATCGGATAGCCGCGCTTGAACGCGACGAAGCGTTCGTCGGCGAGCTCGGCGAGCGCGACGTGCTCCCGGCCCGCCAAGCGATGACCGCGCGGAACGATCGCGACGAGCTCTTGCTCTGCGATCGGTTCCCACGTGAAGCGCTCGCTCTCCGTGCGCACCGTAATGCACAGGGCGATCCTGCCCGTCTCGAGATGCTCGAGCAGCCGTTCGCGGTTGTCTTCGGTGAACACGAAGCGCACGCCGGGGTGCGCGGCGCCGAAGCGCTGCACGAGATCGGGGATGAAGCGCGCCGCGAGCGAGCGTAGGAAACCTAGCGCGATCGTCCCCTCCGCGCCCGTCATCTCCTCGATCCGCGCGCGACCGTTCGCGAGCTCGTCGAGCGCGCGCTCGACGTGTGCGAGGAAGACTTCGCCGTACGACGAGAGCGCGATCGAGCGGCCGACGGGATGGAAGAGGGGTACGCCCAGCTCGCGCTCCAAGCGGGCCATGGCGCGGCTGAGCGTCGGCTGCGAGATTCCGAGTTGCTCGGCGGCGCGGGTGACGTGCTGAACCCGCCCGAGCACCCGGAAGTACTCGAGCATCTGCAGTTCCACGAAATCTATGCGCTCGGTGTCATCGAAGAACTCGGCCGCGATCATGGCTCGGGATCGCGTTTCGCAGTACCCTACCGGGAAGGGTGCCTCCGTCCCTCTGAAAGGCTTTTCACCAGGTGAAACGACTGCGCGTAGCCGTTGATACGGGCGGCACGTTTACGGACTTCGTCGTGCTCGACGAGCACGGCGGCGCTGTGGACGTCTTCAAGGTCCCGTCGACACGCGGCGTCGAGGCGGACGGGATCATCGCCGGCTTGCGCGGCTACCTCGAGAAGACCGGCGCGCGTGGCGCCGACGTCGTGTTCTTCTCGCACGGCACGACCGTAGGAACCAACGCGATCCTCGAAGAGAACGGCGCGCGGACCGGGCTGCTCGTCACGGAAGGGTTCCGCGGCGTCTACGAGGTCGGTGAGCAGAGCCGGCCCTACGGCGCGACGACGTACGACCTGTTCTTCGAACGCCCGCGTCCACTCGTGCCGGCGCGGCTCACCGAGGAAGTGCGCGAACGCGTGCTGTTCGACGGCAGCGTCCTCGAAGGGCTCGACGAGGACTCGGCGCGCGAGGCAATTCGGAAACTCGTGCGCCACGGCGTCACCTCGATCGCCGTCGCGTTCCTGTTCTCGTTTCGCAACCCCGCGCACGAGCGCCGCGTCGGCGCGCTGATCGCGGAAGAAGCGCCCCACATCAACGTCTCGCTCTCGAGCGACGTCGCGCCGCAGATTCGCGAGTACTACCGCCTTTCGACGACGGTCGTCAACGCGTACCTCAATCCCAAGCTCGAGCACTACATCGACGCACTCGGCGAGCGGCTGAGCGCGGAAGGCTGCAGCGAACGCCAGCGCTACATCATGCGGTCGAACGGCGGAGTTGCGAGTTTCGCTGCCGCTGCAAAGCGCAGCGTGCAGACGATTTTGAGCGGTCCGGCGGCTGGTGTCGTCGCGTCGAGCCGGCTCGTCGCGGAAAGCGGTGGGTTCGAGAACGTCGTCACGTTCGACATGGGCGGAACGAGTACGGACGTCGCGCTCATCGAGGGCGGTCGTCCGGTGCGTCGCAGCGGCGGAAAAGTGCACGGACGCGACGTCCTCGTGCCGATGCTCGACATCCACACCGTCGCGGCGGGTGGCGGAACGATTGCGTTCATCGACGGCAGCGGCGTGCTGCAAGTCGGCCCGCGCAGCGCCGGGGCACAGCCGGGCCCGGTGTGCTACGGACGCGGCGGCACCGAGCCGACGATCACCGATGCAAATCTGGTGCTCGGCGTTCTCGCCGAAGAGAGCCCGCTCGCCGGCGGAACGTTACGCCTCGATCGCGCCGCGGCGGAACGCGCGATTCGCGAGAAGATTGCCGACCCACTCGGTCTGACGGTCATCGAGGCGGCGCGCGGGATCATCGAGATCGTCAACGTGAAGATGCAAGAAGCGATCAAGGTCGTCTCTTCGAATCGCGGCTACGATCTGCGAGACTTCCATCTGCTCGCGTTCGGCGGCGCTGGTCCGCTCCACGCCGCGCCGATCGCCGAAGAGCTCGGGATGCGCGGCGTCCTCGTCCCCGCGTTCCCCGGCGTGACGAGCGCGCTCGGGCTGCTGCTCTCCGACGTCCGTCACGACTACGTCGCATCGCAGCTCTCGCGGATCGACACGATCGAGACGGCGCAGGTGCGCGCGACGTTCGAGGAACTGCAGCGTCAGGGTGAGGCCGAGCTGCTCGCCGAGGGTTTCGCGCCCGAACGACTGCGCTACGAGTTCGCGTTCGATCTGCGCTATGTCGGGCAGGGCTACGATCTTACCGTCCCGGTCGACGGGATCCCCGACGATCGCGAGGCGTTGCATCGCACGCGTTTGCGCTTCGACCAAGATCACGCGCAGCTCACTGGTCACGCGGCGCCCGACGAGCACGTCGAGATCGTCAACTACCGGATGACTGCGGTCGCCGCGGTCCCGCACGTCTCGATCGCCTCCCCGTTCACGCCCGCAGCGAGCGTCGACGAGGCGCGGGTCGGTGAGCGCGAAACGTACCTCGCCGGCTCGGAGCCGCTGCGCACGGCGCTCTACGACCGCGCGAGGCTTCCGCAGGGAGCGGACGTCGTCGGACCCGCGATCCTGTTGCAAGGCGACTCGACGACGGTCGTCGGTCCGGGCCACCGCGCGCGCGTCGTCGCGCTCGGGCAGATCGAGATCAGCACGACCGGTGCGCGCAACACCGCACCGGCACTCGAGCTCGCGAACGCGTAGGACGGCGATGGATCCAGTCACCTTCCAAGTCATCCAGAGCCGGCTCGACGGGATCGTCCAGGAGATGCAAGACAGCATCTTCCGGACCGGCTACTCGACGATCATCCGCGAGTCGCAGGACGCGAGCTGCATGCTCCTCGACGCCAACGGCAATGTCGTCGGCGAGCACGTCGTCCTCCCGCTGCACGTCGCCGCGCTCCCGGAAGTCGTGCGCGCGGTGAAGGCGTCGTTCGGCGAGGACATCAACGAGGGCGACGCCTTCATCACCAACCACCCGTACATCGCGGGCGTGACGCACTCGATGGACATGGCAGTGGTCACGCCGGTCTTTCACCGCGGCGCGCTCATCGCGTTCTGCGGCAGCATCGCCCACAAGAGCGATCTCGGCGGCGTCGTTCCCGGGACGTCGTACGGGAGCGCGCGCGAGCTCTTTCAAGAGGGGATCCAATACCCGCCGGTGCGCTTCGTCGCTGCCGGCGTCCCGCAGCGCGACGTCGAGGCGATCTTGCGCGCGAACAGCCGCACGCCCGATCTCGTCGTCGGCGACATCCGCGGTCAAGTCGGCGTCGGGCGACTCGGCGAACGGCGCTTGGGCGAGTTGCTCGACCGCTACGGCGTCGACGCGGTGCTCGAAGCGTTCGCGGACATGCAAGACGTCACCGAACGACGCATTCGCGCGATCCTCGCCACGTGGCCCGACGGTGTACACGAGGCGGAGTCGTTCGTCGACACAGACGGTGTGCGTCTCGGCGTTCCCGTGCACTATCACGTGCGCATCGAGAAGCGCGGCGACCGCATCCACTTCGATTTCTCCGGCTCCGACGATCAGGCGCTGGGCCCGGTCAACATCGGTCCCGCGCTCGCGCGCGGCTGCTGTTACTATGCGCTGATCGCAATGGTCGATCCGTCGTTGCCGAACAACGCCGGCGTCGCGCGCGTCGTCGACGCGACGTTCCGCGAAGGCTCGGTGCTCAACCCGCGCTTTCCCGCGCCGTGCTGCACGTACATGGCGACGACGACCGCGATCGTCGAAGCGATGCTCAACGCGCTCAGCGGTTTTCACCCGGCGCGCCGCATGGCCGGCAACGGCGGCGTCGGCGGTCTCTCGATCACCGGCAGACGTCCCGATGGGAGTTCGTTCGTCCAGTACGAGTCGATCGGTTCCGCGTACGGCGGACGCGCGACGTCGGACGGCGTTTCTGGGATCGCGGTGCTGCTCTCGAACACGCGCAGCGCGCCGATCGAGATCCTCGAAAGCGAGTATCCGACGCGCGTGCGCCGCTTCGAGCTGATTCGCGACTCGGGTGGCCCGGGTCGTTTCCGTGGCGGCCTCGCGCCGCGACGTGTCTGGGAGATCCTCGTCGACGACGCGCAGCTCACGCTGCGCGGCGGCAAGCACGACGTCCCGGCCGCAGGTGTTGACGGCGGAGAGACCGGCGCGCTCGGCTCGCTCGTCCTCAACCCGGGTACCGAGCAGGAGAAGCGCCTCGCCAGCCGTTTCTCGGGTGTGCGCCTCATGGCCGGCGATTTGCTCCGGCTGGAAAAGGCCGGCGGCGGAGGTCTCGGCACTGCCGGCGAGCGTCCGTTCGAGGAGATCGTCTCGGACGTGATCGACGGCTACATTAGCCGCGACGCCGCGATCGAGCGCTACGGGGTCGACGCCGCACGGCTCGATGCCGAGGTGACACGATGGGACGCGGCGGAGAAGATGACGGCGTGACGATCGACCTCACCTTCACCCTCAACGGCGAGCAGCGCACCTGCGCCATCCCTCCGGAACGACTGCTCGTCGATCTTTTGCGCGACGAGCTCGGCGTGACCGGAGCGAAGGTCGGCTGCGGAATCGGGATTTGCGGCGCGTGCAGCGTCCTCGTCGACGGAACGCTCCTCACCGGCTGTCTGCTCCCGGCTGTCTTCGTGCAGGGGAAGAGCGTGACGACGGTCGAGGGGCTCGCGCAGGACGGCGAGCTGACGCCGCTGCAGGACGCGTTCATTCGTCACGGCGGATTTCAGTGCGGGATCTGCACGCCCGGTCAGCTGATGGCGTCGACCGCGTTGCTCGCCGAGAATCCCCACCCCAGCCGCGACGAGATCCGCGAGTGGATGATGGGCAACTTGTGCCGCTGTACCGGTTATAGCGGGATCATCGCATCGATCGAAGCCGCGGCTGCGGCGGGAGAACACGGATGATCTTCGAGCACACGATCGATCTGGCGGCGCCGCCGGACACGGTGTGGGCCTTCGTCATGGACGTGCGTGCGGTTGCGAAGTGTATGCCGGGTGCGCAGACGGTCGAGCCGCTCGGAGCCGATCGCTACGCGATGACCGTCAAGGTGAAGGTTGGTCCGATCGGCCTGACGCTGCGCAGCGAGGTGGCGATCGTCTCCGTCGACGAGGCGGCCCGTACCGCGGCGCTGCAGATGGAAGCCGCCGACAAGCGCGTCGGCGGCGCGGTGAAGGCGACGATGACGATGCGTCTGGAGCCGATCGACGCGGGAACGCGCATGAATATCACAACCGACGCGACGGTGATGGGACGGATCGGCGATTTCGGTCAGCCGGTGATTCGCAAGAAGGCCGACCAGATGCTCACCGAGGCCGGCGCCGCGATGCAGGAAGCGCTCGCGCAGCGCGCGTCGGCATGACGCGACGCGGCGCGTTCCTCGCTGGGCTCGCCGCGACGACGCTCGCGCCGCGCGTCGCGCGCGCGCAGAGCGCGGCGACGATCCACATCGGCGCGGCTCTCGACGACCAGTCGACGCCGCTGCTCTACGCGCAGCACGCCGGCTTGTTCCAAAAGGCGGGGCTCGACGTGCAGATCGCGCGGATGAGCAGCGGCGCGGCGATCGCCGCCGCGGTCGCCGGCGGCTCGCTGCAGATCGGCAAGGCGAGCATGATGAACCTGGTGACCGCGCACGCGCGCGCGTTGCCGTTCACGCTCGTCGCGCCCGCCGGTCTCTATCGCGGTGAAGCACCCGACGGCGGGTTAATCGTCGGCGCGCACGCGAACATCCGCACCGCAAAGGACCTCAACGGGAAGATCATCGCGGTCGCCTCCCTCAACGACCTCAACGCGATCGCGACGCAGGAGTGGATCGACCAGCAGGGCGGCGACGCGCGCAGCGTCCGCTTCATCGAGCTGGTCCCCTCCGCGGTCGGCGTCGCGCTGGAGCAGCAGCGCATCGACGGTGCGACGTTGTGGAATCCGGTCATGGCCGACGCGATCGCGAGCGGGAAGGCGCGCATGGCGGCGAGCGTCTTCGACGCGATCGCCAAGCGCTATCAGGTCGCAGCCTGGTTCGCCGACGGAGGCTGGGCAGCGAAGAACCGCGCGACGGTCGAGCACTTCGCGGCGGTGATGCACGAGGCGAACGCGTACGTCGCCGCGCACGAGAGCGAGACGACGACGCTCATCGCTTCCTTCATAGGAGTCGATCCGACGGCCCTCGCGCGAATGGCGCGTTCGATGCCGGCGCCGTATCTCGAGGCGCGTGAGATCGAGCCGGTCGTCGCCGTCGCAGCCAAGCACAACGTCATCGCGCACACGTTCCCTGCCGAGGAGATGATCAGCGCGTTCGCGCTGCAGAACAAGAGCTAGCTCGCTTCCGTGGCAACGGTGTGAGGCGCATCGTCTAGGCTTATGCCGTGCACCTGTCGCACCGATATCGATGATATGCGGATGCTAACGGACGTGTTCGGCCCCGGCGCTGCCCCACTCCCCGAGGGCTTGCGCACCTTACAGGCGTCGCCGAGCCGGATCGTCGAGCCCGGCCAGACTGTCCACGTCAACTTCACCTTTCGGAATCTCGGCGGCGGAACAGCGACCGGATTCCGCGTTCGCTTCCGTCTCCCCGAGGGACTGACGTATCTCGTCGGCACGGCGTCGCTCGACGATCAGCCGATCGACGAGCAAGGCGGTCTCACGACTCTCCTGCAAGCATCGGGCGCCGATATCGGCGAGGTCCCGGCGGGAGGGGAGCGTCGGATCTCGCTTGCTTATACGGTAGCGCAAACGATCGAAAACGGGACGCCGATCGCGATTCAGGCAGCGATCGCTTCCTTTGAAGTGCCGGTCATCGGCTCGAACGTGGTGCGCCTGGTCGTGCGCAGCCGCCCGACGCTCAAGAACGAGAAGACCAAGCTGACGATGACGCCGGTCCGCGAGGCGCTGCCCGGCGAGGAGCTCGCGCTCAAGGCCCAGGTCCACAACTCGGGACAGTCGAGCGCGCACGACATCATGGTCTTCTTGCCGGTCCCGGCCAACACGACGTTCGTGACGCGGAGCGTGCGTATCGACGGACGCGAGCCCGAGGGGTTGCCGGAGAACGAGCCGTTCGGCTTCGGGCGCCCAGTTGTGGTCGGGCCGACGCTCGGACCCGGGGCGACGGTTGAGGTCGGCTACCGCGTGAAGATCGACAGCGTCCTCGAGGACAAGGCACTGGTCGAAGCCCAGGGCGCGATCTGCTCGCAAGAGCTGGCGGAGTTTTCGCTCAAGCCGGTGACGTTGAAGGTTCCGTCGGCGGCGGCGTTCACCGCCGAGGACACGACGTTCAGCGCCGATTGCGACGATGCGCTCGTGCCGGGTCAGCGTGTGAAGCTCGCGCTCGGTGCGCGTAACAGCGGGACGGCGCGTGCGCGCAACGTGCGTCTGAAGTTGACGCTCCCCGAAGGGATCGCGTTCCTTGCCGGCTCGCGCTCGATCGACGGCGCAGCCGCGGTCGACACCGCCGAACCCGGTGTCTTCGCGCTCGGCGATCTCGAGCCCGGACGCACCGTCGAGGTCGGGCTTGCAGGCGTCGTACGTTCACCGTTGGCGCATGGGCACGAGCTCGCGCTCGGTGGGCGGCTGGAGTGGTCAAAGGGCGAGCGGACGTTTTCGCGCAGCGTGACGGTGCGGTCCGCACCGTCGTTCCCCGCGGCGGTCAACATGATCGAACGCACGACTCCCCGGCGTCTGGAACCCGGCGCGGCGGCGACGTACACGTTGCGGGTTGCGAACATGGGCACCGACGTCGCGCACGATGCGCGCGTGCTGCTCGACTCCGACCCGGGCCTGGAGAATCTGCGCGCGTTCGACGGCGACACGGAGATCGGGATCGCCGACGGCGGCGTGATCTCACTCGATGCGCTCAAGCCCAACGCAGCGCGCACGTTGCGGCTCGAGGCGAAGTTTGCGCCGGCGCTCGAGGATCAGTCGCAGCTGCGGCTGCGTGCCACGTTGCGTACGGCGCAGATCGAAACCGTCGAGCTCGGCTCCGCGACGCACGTCGTCGCGTCGCGGCCACGCTTCTCGGCGGCAACCTCGCAGCTCACCGCGGAAAGTACCGATGCGCTGCGGCCCAATCGCACGACACCCTGCAAGCTCTCGCTCGCGAACGAGGGGACCGATCGCGGGCGCGACGTGCGGATCAAGTTGCAGCTGCCGGAGGAGCTGCGGCTCGAGCACGTCGACGGCGCCGCGCCCGACGGCGCAGCGATCGTGTTCGGTGACGTTCCGGCCGGCGAGAGCCGTGAGGCGATCGTGCATTTGCGGCTCGTCGGGATGATCACGCCCGGCGATGTCCTCGAAGTCGGCGGTCGGGTCGGCGGGCTCAACGTCGTGCCGTTCTCGCTCGAGCCGCTGAAGCTGACGACCCACGCCGAAGCGTCGTTCGCCGACGATGCGACCCTCACGTCGAGTCCGGAAGAGACGGTCGACGCGGGTGCCGAGGTCGTCTACACGCTGGCGTTGCGCAACACCGGCGACGGTACCGCAAAGCGGTTGAGCGCGCGCGTCGACGTGCCGACGAACGCCGTGTATGCTCCCGGGTCGACGAGCGTCAATGATGTTCCGCTGCTCGATTTCGCCGGGACGTCGCCGCTGTTGGCGTCGAACGGCGTCACGCTCGGCGACATCGGTGCCGGCGTCGAGGTCGTGTTCCGCTTCCGCGTCATCGTCAATACGCCGCTCGCCGCCGGAACGCCGATCGACACGCGCGCCGCGGTGAGTTGGGATGAGAAGCCGGAGGTCGCCGTGCGCGCCGAATCGCTGCGCGTACGTTCGGCGCCGGCGCTCCCGATCGTTGCGCCGGAGTTGCCGTTCTCGGTGATCGACGCAGCGGCGGCTCCGCGCACGGCGATCCCGACCACCCCGACCCCGGCGCTGCCGCACATTCCACGCGAACCGGAAGCGTTGCAGTTGCCGCCGGCGGTCCCCGTTGTGCGTGAGAACGGGTACACCAACGGACACGGGAACGGGAACGGAAACGGCCACGTCACGCTGCGGCACGCGCAGAGCGACGTGAGCGACGTCGCGCCGCTCGTTTCGTTGCGGCTCGACGACGCGAAGCTCGCGGAGGTCATCGAGTATCTCGACGTGGCGACCGACAGCGGTCTCGTCCCGCACTTGATGGTGTTGCGCGCGCTTTTCCCCGAAGAGCTGGGCGGCGACGCAACGGTGCGCGAGCGCTTGGAGCGCCACGCGGAGCTCGTCGGCGAGCGCATCGACCGGATCTTCCTCAAGTCGCGGTTGCCGGGAGCGCCGCTGCTGGTCGACGACCTCGAGAGCGCCGAGACGCGCGTCTCGTTGCGGTTCGTCTTCGACGCGCTGCGCGCCGCACGGTGGGTCGAGCACGAAGACGACGGAGAGTTGCGACTGGTCGGCGATCTGACGCACGAGCCGCTCGGGCCTGCGGCCGACGGACTCGACAAGGCGCCGCTCGGGACTGCGGCTGCATGGTACGCCACCGCGCTGCTGCTCGGCACGACTCTCGAGCGCGGACGCACCGTCGTCAGCAGCATCGCACCGTACCGTGACGCGCTCCTGCGTCAGCTCTCCGCGCTCATCGCGCTCGAGCCGGCGGCGTTCCTCGCCGTTGTGCGCAATGGGCCGGTCGACGCCGCGCTCATCGACGCACGTGCCGCCCTCGTACACGTTCTGCGGCAAGCGCAGGCGGAACGAGACGCGCAAGGTGAGGTGGCAGGCTGATCATGACCGTCATTCTGTTGATTCTCGCCGTGCTCGTCGCGCTTGGCGTCGCGGCGTTCCTCGCGCTGCGCGCGCGCGAGCAGGCCCATACGGTCCCCGTTCATGTCGCACCGCGACCGACGCCCCCGCCGCCGGTCTTCGATCTCCAACCCGAGCCGCAAGCCGCCGAACCGGAACCCGTCGTGATCCCCGAACCCGAACCTCTCCCGGCGATCACCTGGCCGCGACAGCTCGATCCTTCGGCGTCGCTCGACGACGACGTGCGCGCGCGATTGATCGCCGATCTCGCGAAGCTGCGCGCGGCGTGGTGCGTCCCGATCCTTGAGCGAGCGGTTGAAGAAGAACGGGATCCGCAGATGCGGCAAGCGGCGCGCGAGGCGCTCGAGGTCAGTTTCCGCGGAGCTGCTTCTCGGCTTTGATCGTGTAGGCGTCCGCGTCGGCGCGGCGCAGCGCGATTTCCAAGTGGATTCCGTCATAGCGGACGTGACCGACGGATGCACCGAAGCGCTTGCGTCCCTGCGCATCGGCCGGGCCGATCTCCGCGACCTGTTGCGCGATCTTCATCGCCACCGCGTCGGCCTCGGTGCGGTCAGCGTTCGGGGTGACGACGACGAACTCGTCGCCGCCCAATCGCGCGATGACCGCGTCGTCACCGGCGATCTCACGAATCGTCCTGACCACCTCGATGAGAGCAGCGTCGCCCGCGGCATGGCCGTAGCGATCGTTGATCGCCTTGAAACCGTCGAGATCGACGAAGAATAACGTCCCGGCGCGACCGCGCGGTCCCGTGACGCGCGCGAACAAGCCGCGACGGTTCAAGGCACCCGTGAGCTGATCGTGCAGCGCTTCGTGGGTTACTTCGTCGAGGCGCCGCTCGATCACGTGCCGCTCGTTAACGACGAAGCGGGCGCGCCAGAGAACAGCCATCCCGAACAGCAACGTCGCGATGACCGCCTCGATCTCGAACGCCCACGCGTCGAGGAACGGCACGCTGGCGCCCGCGTAGATATGCGCGAGCCCGTAGAACACGCTGAAGAAGAGCGCAAGGATCGCGGGCGGCAACCACCATGCGGGTGTGAAGCCGCTCAGGGCGCGCGCGACGCTCACGGCCAGGAGCGTCACCAGGCCGATGATCAGCAGCACGGCGCGCTCGTCGGTCATGTGCGGATGCAGCACCGGTAATCCGACGAGCGCGATGCCGCACACGAGAACGACGCCGATCACGCCGACGGTCACCGAGAAGAGCTCGGGCGCTTCTTTGCGCAGACGGAGATAGGTCACGACGAACCCGAGCACGGCGATGCCGTTGAGAACGTCGAGGACGCTGATGATGCTCTGGCTGAGGGCGCGGTCGTAATGCGGTACGAGGCCGTCGCGCAAGATCTCGATCAACCCGAGCGTGAGCACGACGCCGAGGTACCAGATGATGCTCGGGTCGCGCATGAGCACGAAGGCAGCGAACTGCAAGAGAACGATGGCGAACAAGATGCCCAGGACGAAGGCGCCGCCGCGCGCACCCGCGATCCCGTCCTCGAGTGCGCTATCGTCCGGCAGGAGATGGACACCGGCGGCAAGCTTCGCCGGTGTGATCGTGACAGTGATCGGCTCGCCTTGCCGCAGTGCGCGCAGCCGCATTTCGGCGACGTTATGGCCGAGAGGTCCCCACGCAAACGGCAACGTCGGCCCGGCGGAGCGACGGACGCCGTGCACCTCGACGTCGATCCGCGCCGTCCCCGGGGGTGCGACAAGGAGCGCAGGGCCATCGATCCCCGCAACGACGAACGTGCGCGACTCGGCGGCAAACACCGTTGCGGGGACGAAAAGCGTTAGCACCACGAGGAGCGCTGCGCCCGCCACTCTAGGAAGCATCTCAGCGTCTACTCGCTCTTACTCGCAGGTTGCCCCTTCGGGAAAACGACCGGAACGGTTAGCTTTCTGCGAAGAAGCAGTCGCTTGACTACACAGTGTGACTAAGGTCGCACATGCGCGAGCTCTCCCGGCGCGGCTCCGACACCGCTCAACGCGACCTGCAGCAACGCGCGCAATCGCTCGAGGCCGGCTGGAGCGCAGGGATCGTCTTGCGCGAGCCACATGCGAACGGCTGCGAAGTAGATCGACATCACCATCCATCCCGCCGTCTCGGAATCGACGTCGGGCGCAATGCGACCCGCGCGCTGCTTCGCGGCGAAGAGTGTCGCGACGGCGTCGACGATGCGTGTGCGGCGGGCGTGAAACTGTGCCGCTTCACCTTCGTCGCCGTCGGGCGCGACAGAGCTCGTCTCGTGCAACGCGTGGCGCGAGAGCTGCGGATCGCTCGCCCAAAACGCGTAATAGGGAGCGAAGAGCGCGAGCAGTCCTTCGAGCAGGGGCGCGTTGACGTCGAGCGCGCCGACGGACCTGACGGTCGCGGCCTCGAGCTCGTCGTTGACGACCATGAGGAGCAGCGCCCGCTTGTCGCGCGCGTAGAGGAAGAGCGTCCCCGCCGCGATCCCGGCGCGAGCCGCGATCTCGCGCGTCGTCGCGGAGACGAAGCCCTTGGCGCGAAAGGTCTCGCGGGCCGCCTCGATGATCCGTCGGCGCCGTTCTTCCTTACTCCGCTCGCGCTGTCCGAATGCCTTGACCGTCATCTCCTCCACTCAGTATACTGAAAAATGAGCACGCTCAGAAATAGGTGTCGTAATGCAGACGGTCCCTGACTCGCTCGAGGTCCTCTTCCAGGAAGCCATCAAGCAGCATGCTGAGCCGCTGTGGCCCAAGCTCGGCGACATCTCGCCGAAGGAGCCGCGCGCCAAGGCGGTTCCGTTCCTGTGGCGGTACGAGACGATGCGTCCGTTCTGCGAACGTGCGGCGCGCTTGGTCGGGACGGACCTCGCTGAGCGTCGCGTCTTCATGCTCGTGAACCCCACGATGCGCGCGCCGTACACGACCGACACGCTCTACGCCGGCCTGCAGACGATCCTGCCCGGCGAGGTCGCGCGTGCGCACCGGCACACGCCGTTCGCGCTGCGCTTCATCATCGAAGGGGAACGCGGCTTCACCGCGGTCGAGGGCGAGAAGGTCATGATGGAGCGCGGCGACCTCGTCCTCACGCCCGCGTGGGAATGGCACGACCACGGCAACGAGGGCAACGTCCCGATGATCTGGCTCGACGGCCTCGATCTTCCTGTCTGGCAGGCCGTTCCGGCGATCTTCACCGAGCACTATCCCGAGGAGCGTTTCCCGTCGCAGCTCGGCAATGGGGACTCGGTGCGCAAGTACCCGTGGCACGAGATGGACGCGCAGCTGACCGCACAGAGCGGGCCCGTCGCGAAAGCGCGCTACGCGCACCGCGGAACCGGCGGCGAGATCAGCGCGACGATCGGCGCGGGTGCCCTGCGTATCGATCGCGGCGCGAAGACGCAGCCCATGCGGGAGACAGCCAGCAGCGTCGTGCACGTGTTCGAAGGGAACGGTCGGAGCCGTGTGGGCGACACGACGCTCGAATGGACGCGCGGCGACTCGTTCGCGATTCCGGCATGGCAAGCGTACGTCCACGAGAATACGGGCAACGAGACGGTGAAGCTGTTCTTCTTCGACGACCGGCCGATCATCGACGCGCTCGGCGCGTACCGCGCCGACGAAGGAACGCTACGATAGCAACGGCGTGACGGTGCACCC
>CAZABL010000008.1:9136-51396 GCA_964483365.1 uncultured bacterium | reverse complement strand
CAGCGTGAGCTTGTCGAAGGACATGCGGCGTAGCCGCTGCTGAGCTTGTCGAAGCATGAGCTTGTCGAAGCCGTCGTGCCGCGCGCGCTTCGACAAGCTCAGCGAAACGGTGCGCTTCGACAAGCTCAGCGTGACGGAGCGTTTACGGGATCCCGGCATGGCAAACGTACGTCCACGAGAACACGGGCAACGAGACGGTGAAGCTGTTCTTCTTCGACGACCGGCAGATCATCGACGCGCTCGGCGCGTACCGCACCGACGAAGGAACGCTACGATAGCAACGGCGTGACGGTGCACCCTGTCATGCTGAGCTTGTCGAAGGACATGCGGCGTAGCCGCTGCTGAGCTTGTCGAAGCCGTCGTGCCGCGCGCGCTTCGACAAGCTCAGCGAAACGGTGCGCTTCGACAAGCTCAGCGTGACAGGGCTACGGGATTGCGCGCACGACGCCGCCGTCGACGCGGAGCGCCGAACCAGTCGTCCCTGATGCTGCCGGTGTGCACAAATAGACGATCATGTTGGCGACCTCTTCGGAGGTCAGGAAACGTTTGAGCAGCGACGTCGGGCGTGCTGTCTCGAAGAAGCGGCGTTCCATCTCGGCTTCGTCGATGTGTTGTTGTTCTGCCATCTGACGGACGAACGTCTCGACGCCTTCGGAACGCGTCGGGCCGGGGAGGACCGTGTTGACGGTGATTCCTGTTCCGACTAGCCCCTCCGCGATGCCGCGTGCGAGCGCGATTTGGGCGGTCTTCGTGACGCCGTAGTGCACCATCTCGACAGGGATCTGGAGTCCGGACTCGCTCGAGACGAAGATCACTCGTCCCCACGACCGCTCCCGCATTCCGGGAAGGTAGCCACGGGTCAGCCGGACGCCGCTGAGGACGTTGGCTTCGAAGAAGTGCATCCAGTCGGCGTCGTCGATCTCCTCGAACGGGAGCGGCTCGAAGATCCCGAGATTGTTGACGACGATGTCCGCACGTGGTTGCGCGCGCAGGAGCGCTTCGCACCCCTTCGCCGTCGTCAGGTCGGCCGCGACGCCGCTGATCCGTGCGTTCGTGCCGGTTTTGCGGATCTCGTCGACCGCCGCATCGACCCGCTGCTGCGTGCGCCCCGTGACGACGACGTCCGCACCGTAAGCCGCAAGGCCCATCGCGGTCGCAAATCCGATCCCCGCCGTCGAGCCGGAGACGACGGCTGTTTTCCCGTGCAAATCCAAATCCATCAGCGTCACACGACGTACGCGTGGTCCTCTCGGTTGCACTCGACGGGCATGCGTCCGTGCCTTCGCCTCAGGACCGAAAGACCCACAGCCGTCGGGACCGGCGGATACGTCGGCGGCCTGGTCGCCTGGGGCATGATCGTCCCACGCCTCCTAAGGAGTTGAGCAGCACGATGTGGAGCAGCCGACGCGCGGTCGGGGTAACCGTCCTGATGGTCGTCGCGACGGTAGCACCGGCACTCGCCAAACCGATCGAGATCTCGTCGCTTGGACACGCGCCGTTGATCGGCCAGTCGACGAGCCCGGGTGAACTCAAGGACAACATCAGCACGCACGAGACGGTCCTCCGTCGTGCCGCGATGAAGCTTGGCCTGACCCCCGAGCAGTACCGACGGTTCCGTCTCGCAGCCGGCTCCAGCACGCAGAACTGGGTGACGATACCGCGTCATCTCGACGCGATGAGCTGGCAGGAGCGCGGCCGCGTATACGTGTTGCACGACGTCGTGATCCCCGCGAACCAGAAGGGGATCGAAGTCGACTTGCACGACGGCGATAAGGAGATCGCGCTGTTCATGCCGGCACGCTGCGGCAATCTGTCGCTCATCCGGCGCAGCACACCGCACGTCGCTGCGGCGCGGATCCGCAACTTCCCGGTGCCGCATCCGGCGCCGCCGGTCGCTGCCGACGTTCCACCGCCGGTGGCGCTCGTGCCGCCGGCCGGGACCGACACCGTCGCCGCCGCTCCACCGGTCGCGATCGTACCGCCGCCCGCGCCCGCAACACCGATCGTCGCACCGGTGACACCGCACGCCGTCGGCCTGCTCCCGGTCCTCGGACTGATCCCGTTCTTATTCAGCGGCGGCGGTCACTCGAGCATCGCGAACATCATCGCACCGGTGAACGGCGGAGGCGGCAGCGTGATCCCACCGCCGCCATGCCCCTCGGGGACGGGCCCCTAGATCGTCGTGACGCGTAACGGTTTCTTGTCGGTCGCGGGGGCAACGTTCGCTGTCGGCACCGCCGGCGTGCCGACCACTGCGAGCGCTACGGCGTTCGATCCGCACGTCACGGGGATCTCTCGCGACGCGGTTCTTACTGTCGTGCGCGCGCGAAACGCCGCCCACCGTCAGCTGTTCGTCTCCTCGCGGCCCAACGGAAACGTGTGGATCTACGTGCGCAACTCGCTCAACGGTTACCAGTTCGGCTGGAACGAGGGCGCGCGTTCGCTCTATCCGATCGTGCTGCTCAACGGGTTCGGCGTCGCGCAGGCTGTCGACGACGCCTCGTGGCAGCGCTACGGCATCACGCAGGTGCTCACGAATGCGGGGATGCCGCCGCAAGCGGGCCACGCGGGAAATCCGTGGCTTGCGCCCCAGCGGCCGCCGGCCCAGGACGACCACGATATCGCGGCACCGTTCAATCAGGACGTCTCGATTCAGACGCTGCAGCGTCGCGGCGTCGACATCTTCGTCTGCGATACGGCGATGGGGGCGCTGTCGCTCGCGATCGCGGGGACCAACGGCGATCCCAACGCGGTCCACAGCGAGTTACGGAACCACCTCGTGACCGGCGCGTTCCTCGTGCCGTCGGGAGCGTCGACGATCGACACCCTTCAGGCCGAACGCTTCACGCTTTACGACGCGAACGTGTGATGAGCGAACCCCACGCGCCCAGTGCGCCGCCGATGGCTCCGCAGATCACGTCGATGCCATTCCAAAGCAACCCTTCGGTACTGCCCAGCGCGAACTGCGCGACCTCGATTGCAGCCGAGTACACCGCGACGAGGAGTGCCCCGCGCGCGACTGCGCGCGTACTCGATCCGAGCGCTTTGTCGGCTAAGAACCCGACAAGCGCGAAGGCAACGATACTGTACAGCTTGCGGAGCGGGACGTGCCAAGAGAGCGTCGATGGGGAGGTCGACTCGTACACCACGTCGCTCGTCGCCGTCCAGAACAAGGCGGCGGCGACGGCGACTGCGAGCGCTCTCCACATCCACGTCACCCACCCGGGAGAGTCGCTATGACCGTTCCGCTTCATCCGCTCCGTGCTGTGAGCGCCGCCGTCGCCGCGCTCCTGCTGGCGGCGGCCCCGCTCGCGACGATTGCGCAGGAACAGCCGCCATCGCCGCTCAGCCCGACCGCCCCGAATCCGACCGAGAGTACTGTTCCCGCCGTCCCGTCCTCATCCGGCTCGGCCGACACCGCTCCCGTCATGCCGATCAGCGGAACGATTCATCCCGGCGATCATCTCGGGATCAGCGTCTACGGCGATCCGTCCCTGAGCAATACCGCAATCGTACAATCCGACGGCACGATCCAGTACAGCTTGATCGGCCGCGTGAAGCTCGAAGGACAGACGCCGCAACAGGCGCAGCAAACGCTGCAGAAGGCCTTCTCCCGCTATCTCAAACACCCGGTCGTCGCAGTGGCGATCCAACAGCCGGGCCTCATCAACGTTTTGGTGATGGGGAACGTCAAGCAGACCGGCCGCTACCAGATCTCCAGCGGTGCGCACGTCACCGAGGCGATCGCCGCTGCCGGCGGGATCGCGAACATCAACGGCGGCTTCCCGACCGTGCGTGTCCTCAGCGGCGACGGACAGCTGCACGTCTCGGACATGCAGAAGCTGCTGCGTGAAGGCGACAACTCGCAGAACGTTGCCATCGGCAACAACGCGACGGTCTACGTCACCGGAGCGGAGACGATTCGCGTCCAGGTCATCGGCGCCGTGACGCGTCCGGGCGTCGTCGACATCTTCGAGGGCGACCGTCTCGATCAAGCGCTGGCGCGCGCTGGAACGCAAGCGAACGCGAAGCCCGACCTCAACAAGATCTACATCACCCGCAAGGACGACACGGGGAAGACGGTCTCATACGAGGTCAACCTGTACAACGCGCTCAAGGGCGGCGACATGCGCTACGATCCGGTGCTGCAGAAGGACGACAAGATCTACGTACCGGAGGCCAAGCAGATGAACGCCGCGGCGATGGGACTCATCGGGCTGTTGGGTCGTCTCTTCGGCTTCTAGCCGCGCCAGCCCAGCGTTTTGGCAGCGAGCTCGACACGATTGCGCGCACGCGTCTTGAGCATCATGCGCTTGATGTGGTCGTGCGCGGTCGATTCCGCGATGTCGAGCGCGCTGGCGATCTGCGGCGTTCCGAACCCTTTGAGCACGAGCGAAAGGACCTCGAGCTCGCGCGAGCTCATCCCGAACTTCTCCGACGCGTGACGCAGCGGGTTGCGCGAGCGGTAGCGTTCGACGACGACGCCGATCTTCACGCCGCCGTCCGCGTCGTGCAGCGGGAACGCACGCACGATCATGAACGGGAGCGGGACCGCCATCCCGACCTCCCACGTCTGCGGATCGTCGGTCCACGCCTCGGTCAGCGAACGGACCGCCGTCTCGACCACGGGCGGCAGCCCTTCGGAGAGCTCGAGGATGTTCTGGAGCGCGTCGTCGCCGTCGTCGTTCGTCGGGATCCAGCGCAGCTCAACGCGACGATCACGCGAGAGGACGAACTGCGCGGGCAGCACGCGTTCGGCGACGCGTTCTTGTGCCGTCTCCTCGCCCTCGAACGTCGACAGACGGCGCATCAGCTCCGTGCCCGGCCGCAGCGTGCTGGCGAGCGCGTCGTACTCTTCTTGGGTGAAGGCGCGCGGACGCGCGCAGATCGCCAGCCCGAAAATCGAGTGGTCGACGCCGTACACGGCGACCAACCCGCGCATCCCGTCGAGCGCGATCATCGCCTCGGTGGCCCGAGGGAGCGAGATCTCGGACCGTGCCTGAAGCAAGCGTTCGGCTTGCAGCCATTCGGCCTGTCTCGCCGTGTTGCCGTGCTCGTCAGCGAGGATCAGCTCGGTTTGCATCCCGCTGTAGTCGTAACGAGCGAAGATGACATAGCTCGCCTTGACGAGCATGCGCAACTCTGCAACGAACGCCCGGGCCCGGTCGGCTTCCGGGACGGCGGTGAGGACCACGGCGGCTTGTGTCGGTCTGCGAATGCGCACTCAGAAACAGCTATCCCGTCAAGCCGCGATCTTCACACGTCCCTGCGATCCTCAAGCGTCCCTGGGAACTGCCGACATCCCTTAATTCTGTGGGGTGCGTTGGACCCGCACATCAGCGAGGATAGAGAAGGGTCAAATGGCCCAGGACAACACCGTCCTCATTCCCCATAGTTCTCATCCGTAAGGAAGGGACGATGCTCGCTACGATCGGTACCCCGGCCGCCAAGCCGGTGCGCGTCCTGGTCATCGAAGGTCAAGCCCTTTTCGGCAAAGCGCTTTGCCAGGTGCTGGCAAGCGACAACGAGATCGAGGTCGTCGGCGACGCTGACTCGATCGCCAACGCGCCGCTTCGGCGCATGCGGCCCGACCTGATCGTCCTCGATTTGGACGGTCACCATGTCGAGCTGTCCGACGCGATGCGAACCTGCCGGGAGCACGCTCCGCAGGCGAAGGTGTGCGTGCTCTCGACCCACGTGCAGCCCGAGGTCATGCAGCGGTGCCTGAGCGCCGGCGCCGACGGCTACGTCGTCAAGGACATTCTTCCGGTCGAGCTGATTCGCGCGGTAAAGAGCGTCGCAAGCGGGCAAGCGTACGTCGACCCGCGCGTCGCCGGCGGCGTCCTCAAACGGCGCACCGGCTATGGGCGCGGCACGCAAAATGAGCTGTCGGTGCGCGAAACCGAGATCATCCGCCTCATCGCACGCGGCCTCTCCAACAAAGAGATCAGTGGCAAACTCCACCTCTCCGAGAAGACGGTGAAGAACCACATCAGCCGCATCTTCGCCAAACTCAACATCAACGCACGCACCCAAGCCGCCGTCCACGCCATCAAAACCGGCCTGGTCTAGCCCCCGGTCGTCCATGTCCCACGAAGCCGGTGTCATGCTGAGCTTGTCGAAGCACGTCGCCGCGCGTCATGCTGAGCTTGTCGAAGCATGCCCGCTGAGCTTGTCGAAGCGGACGCGCCGTTACGGAACGCGCCGCCGTACACGCAAAAGTTGCGCGTGTAACGAAACCCGAGCCGCACTTCGTCGAGCCGCCGCGCGTCCCGGCGGTCTGCGGCCGCAAGATCACCGTGCTACTGCAGCATCCAGCTTTCCGGACGGCCGCGCCGACGACCGCCGGTGTACAAATAGCGACCGCGACGTGTTTCGCGCGGCGGCGCGGTGAGGTGGACATCCTCGCGTTGCAGCGTGAAGACGGCACCGTTGATCGCATAGCGGAGTCGCCGCTGCGTGCTGTCGCCGACGATTCGGCGCCAATTCGACTCTTCGAGATTCAGCTCGATCAAGCGCATCGCATCGAAGCCGCCGTGTTGGAGCGGCGGCGCGAGCACCCAGCCGCGGATCGAGTGCAGGCTGTAATAGGCACGCAGCACGCCGCCGAGCCGCAACTCGCTCTCGCCGACGGAGACGGTCAGAAGACACGCTTTCTCTGACCACGCGACGAGCTGTTGTTGGAAGCCTCCGAGTCGCACCCCACACCCTCCTGCCACCGAGTGCTCGCTTGTATCGCCCTCGGTGCCCGCCGTTCCTGTCGAGCATGCCAAGCTTTCGAAGCTGAACCATGGCCCTAGCGGGGCGGTCGACGGGTCGCAGACGGAGAAGCGATGATGCCGATGGCCGTGGAGACCGAGCCGCTGCGGGCGGCGCTCGAACGCTGGTTCGGTTTTCCCTCGTTTCGGCCGTCCCAAGAGGCGATCGTCCGCGACGTCCTCGATGACCGCGACGTCTTCGCCCTGCTCCCTACCGGCGGCGGCAAGTCGCTCTGCTACCAGCTTCCGGCCGTGCTCAGCGACGGGCTCACGGTCGTCGTCTCCCCGCTGATCGCGCTGATGAAGGACCAGGTCGACGCGCTCGAGACCGCCGGGATCCCGGCGACCGCGCTCAACTCGTCACTGGAATGGCCGGAGCTGCGGCGACGCCTCGACGGGCTAGCGAACGGCGCATACAAACTGCTCTACGTTGCGCCCGAGCGTCTGAGCGTGCCGGGCTTCAGTGACGATCTCGCGCGCTGGGGGGTCGTGCGCTTCGTCGTCGACGAGGCCCACTGCATCAGCGAATGGGGCCACGACTTCCGCCCCGAGTACCGGCGCATCGCCGCGCTGCGCGAGCGATTCCCGACGCTTCCGATGTGCGCGTTCACCGCGACCGCGACGGCGCACGTGCGCGACGACGTCGTCGCGCAGCTCGGGCTGCGACGTCCCGCGCTCCATGTCGCCTCGTTCGATCGCCCGAACCTGACCTACCGCGTGCTCCATCAACCGCGCACGCTCGATGCGCTCGTGCGGTGGCTGAAAGCGCGGCCCGATGACGAGGCCGGGATCGTCTACGCGGGGAGCCGCGCGAACGCGGACAAGCTCGCCGACGCGCTCTCGGGCGCCGGAATTCCAGCGGTCGCGTACCATGCCGGACTCGATAACGCAACGCGCGCGGAGCGCCAGGAACGCTTCATTCGCGACGACGTGCGCGTCGTGTGCGCGACGATCGCGTTCGGGATGGGGATCGACAAGTCGAACGTGCGGTTCGTCGTGCACTGGGACGTCCCACGCAGCCTGGAGAGCTACTACCAGGAGACCGGACGCGCCGGACGCGACGGGCTTGCGGCGGAGTGCGCGTGGTTCTTCGCGTACGGCGACATCGCGCGCGTCGAGCGCTTCGTCGAAGAGAAGCCCGAGATCGAACGCGCAGCGGCGCGCGCGCAGCTCGAGCGCGTGACCCGCTTTGCGTACTCCAACGGGTGCCGCCGTCGCGAACTGCTCGCGTACTTCGGCGAGACGTACGCGCATGAGCGCTGCGATGCGTGCGACAATTGCCTCCAGCCGCGGGCGAGCATCGACGCAACGACCGACGCGCAAAAGCTGCTTTCCTGTATCTATCGAATTCGCGAGGCACACGGCTACGGGGTCGGAATCGCGCACGTCGTGGACGTACTGGTCGGCGCGAAGACGGAGAAGATCGAGCGCTGGTACCACGACCGGCTCTCGACGTACGGGGTCGGCAAGGATCGCGACAAGCGCGCGTGGCGTCACCTGGCCGACGAGCTGCTGCGGCTCGGGCTCATTCGACAGGACGCCGCACATCACAACGTCGTCAGCGTGACCGACGCCGGGATGCGCGCGCTCGTTTCGCGTGCCACGATCGAGATCCCCGAGCCGATTGCTGCCGTCGCAAAGCGCGGGCGGACTCCCGCCGCGTTCGACCAAGAGTACGACCGCGACGTGTTTGCCGTGCTGCGCACGCTGCGCCGCGAGATCGCGCACGAGCGCGACGTCCCGCCCTACGTCGTCTTCAGCGATGCGGTGCTGGCGGCAATGGCTCGCTCGCTCCCGCGGACACCGGCCCAGCTGCGCGCGATCAGCGGCGTCGGTGAGAAGAAATTGGCCGATTTCGGACGCCGCTTCCTCGACGCGATCGCCGCCGCCGTCCAACCCTAACCACGGCTTTAGCTAGTCCCCAGGACTCCCGCAGCCCACCATGGCAGGATTCTGGCCGAAGATGAGGTCGGCGAGCCGTTGGTCAGCGCTGTCGCTCGTGCTCGCGTTGGTGCTCGGGACGACTGTTCCGACCTGGGCGCAGAGCTCGACTGACACCGGGGTCATTCAAATCATCGTCAAGGATGCCGGTGCGAGCGCGCCGCTTGCCGATGCGCGTGTCTTTTTGATCGGGCCAACGGTCGCGAGCGCACTGACGAACAAATCGGGGATCGTCAAATACACCGACGTTCCGAGCGGCATCTATCGCGTGCGGGTGAGCAAGCCGAGCTACACCGGCGTCACCTCGCGCACGTTCGAGGTGCTCGAAAATAAACAGGTCGACGTCGACGTCGATCTGGGCGTGCAACGACCGGCGCAGACGGCGTCGAGCTCGGAGGCGAACCCGAGCGGTCTCAAGGTGATCGGCTCGGTCAAGACGCGCGTCGTCATCAATACGACCGACGTCGACGACTCGAGCAGCGTGCGCAAGGTCTCGGACTCGCTGACCGACGCGCTCGGGACGATCGCCGGCGTCGACGTGACCAGTACGTCGAACGATCCCAACTCGCCGCAGACGATCTCGCTGCGCGGACACGACGAGTCGCAGACGGCGGTCACACTCGACGGCATCCCGCTCGGCGCGCCCGGCGCTGCGACCGACCTGCGCAAGATCAACACCGATCTGTTCGCCGGCGCGGGCGTCAACTTCGGCGCACAGGCCGGCGCGCTCGGGGGCTCGGTCAACTTCCGTACGCTGCAGCCGACGCAGACCTGGCAAACGAAGTTCGCGACGTCGTACGGCACGTACGACAAGTACAACTATCAGATCGGCGAGACGGGATCGCTCGGGAAGCTCGGGATCGCGCTGCTGCACACCAAGCGCGCCGGAAACAGTCCGCTTACGTTCGATGACTACACCGATCAGAGCGGGTTGACATATCCGCACGGCGGTGAGAGCGCGAACATCGGCGACTTCCTCAAGCTGCGCTACGAGCTGACGGACAACACGAACATCATGTTCACCGCGCTGCAGAACAACCAGTCGAACAGCGCACTGTGCACGTCGTTCGTGACGCCGCTGCCGTGCGGGATCGGGCCCGACAACGGCAACTCCGGGAAGTTCCAATTCGCGTACGGGACCGTGCAGACGCTCATCGGGATGACGGCGCTGACGGTGACCGGCTACGTGAACAACAACACGTCGTTCACCAACGACCTCAACCGCTACATCGCACCGGCGGGTGGTGGGGCGCCGCAGCTCTCACCGTTCTCCTCGGAAAGCGGAACGCTGGCGCGCGGTCTGGCCGCGAGCGCAACCGTCTCGAAGGATCGCCACACGATCACGGTCTCGGGCTCGACGTATGCGGGGATCACGACGTTCACGCCGCTCGTCAACTCGAGCCAATTCGTGCAGTCATCGACCGTCGCAACTGCCTCGCGCCAATTCCAGATCGCCGATCAGTTCAAGGTCAACGACAGGCTCAGCTTCGGGCCGAATCTCTCCTATGCGGGGACGACCGGAGAGGGTTCGTCGTTGCTCGGCGGCTTCAGTGGTTCGTGGCGCCCGCAGACCAACGACATCTACACGGCCTCGGTCGCGCTCGGCAGCTCGCAGCCGGCGAACGGACTGATCCGCTCGTTCAGCGATCCGAACGCAGCGCGCGTGAATTGCTTCGCAGGGACGGCGATCGTCAATGGTCCCGGCGATCAGCCGCAACATCAAAGTGCAACCAGCTACGACGTGTCGTGGACACATCTGTGGAGTCACGGTCAGCTCTCACTCTCGGCATATCACCAGATACAGGCGAACCAGCTGATCGGCGCGCAGGTCACCGCGGGGAGCGCGGGCCTCGACAACACGCCGTTCGGCGCAGCCTATCTGGCCGCGATCGGCGGCTACTACAGCACCGTCTGTGGCGCGGGCGCGCTCACGCCGAACGTCTACGTGCAGCAGCAGATCGGCGGGACCTCGCGCCTGTATGAAGGCTACACGGCGACCGCGCGCATCGGGCTGGGTCCGAACGTCGTCCTCATCCCGTCGTACTCGACGACCGTCGCGCAGGTCACCGCCGCGAACCCGATCTACACGGGACTCGATTCGACGCTGATCCTCGACGAGCAGATCCCCGGGCGTCCGCTGCACACCGCGAATCTGACGCTCGACGCGTATCACCCGCCCAGCGGGTTCGAGTTCGTCGCGAACGCGCACTACGTCGGGTCGAACAACAGTCAGTACATCGCGCCGTACGTACTCGTGAATGCCGGGATCTCCCACAAGCTCGGGATCGGTCAGCTCACGGTGTTCGAGTCGAACATGTTCAACACCGAGGCGGGCCTGTTCTCGACGGTGCAGGGCGCGGTCCCGATCCCGCTGAGCGGCGGCGGGACGCTCGTGCAGGCGACGCGACCGAATCCGCCGCGCCAGATCACGGTGAGCTATTCGTTCAACACCGGAGCGCGTTCGGGCGCCGGCTTCGCGCGTGCTCGCGGTGCCGGCGGCGCGCAAACCGCTGCAGCGAGCGCGACTCCGAGCCCGGCGCCGCAACAGGACCGCGGCGGACTCGGGTTCGGTCAGCTCAAGTTCATCGCGCCGCCCGCGGGCACCGATCCGCTTTCGGTCGCGACGAGCCGTCCCGAGTGCACTGCTGATCTGCGAACTGTTGCGCAGACCGTTCTCACGCAGCTCGGCGCGGCAGCGAAAGCGTACGCAGCGGGTCAACCGCTTCCCGAGGTCCAGGGCGTCGCGATCACCCCGCATCGTGAAGCGAACGGCGTATGGTGGTTCGGCCTCGGTCCCGATATCCCGGAGAATCTGCTGCCGCGACGTCCGCAGGGCGCGGGCGGAGCACAAGGTCCGCGCGGCGGAGGACCTGGCGGACCGGAAGGACCCGGCGGTGGGTTCGGGCCCGGACCGGGAGGCCCGGAAGGCGGCGGGCCGGGCGGCTATCAACAGCGCGTGATGGTTGGTCCGGGAACGCAAGCGAACGCGCCCCGCGTCGCGTTCACGCCGAGCCCGCAGCTCATCGCAGCGATCCAGCCGTTCCGCGCGCTTGCCGCGTGCTCGTACGGCACAGTCCTCTCGCCGGCGGAAGCGAAGGCGCAGGGATATGACGTGCCGGCACCCGGGGTGCGTCCGCCCAGTCCGCCGCCGAGCCCCGCTCCCGGTGCGTCGCCGGGACCGCGTCGCGGTCGGTTTGCTGGGAACTTCATCGACTACAGCCCCAAGATCGGCATCTTTGTCGTCCGTGCGCCGAGTCTCGGGGAAGGCGGGGGGAGTGTGAAGCAATAGAACACATGGCATCGGCAGTCGCGCGCGTCGTCGTCATCGACGACGAGCGTCACCTCAGGGAACTTCTCGAGCTCGGTTTGGCTGAGGACGGGTTCGAGGTTCGCACGGCCCCGGACGGTCGTGCTGGTCTGCAACTCGTGCGTGATTGGCGGCCCGACGCGATCGTGCTCGACGTGATGCTGCCGTTCGTCGATGGACTCGAGCTCTTGCCGATGCTGCGCCGCGTTACCGAGGCGCCGATTTTGATGCTCAGCGCGAAGGCCGATCTGGACGACAAGATCACCGGGCTGCGACGCGGCGCCGACGACTACATCCCCAAGCCGTTCGAGATCTCGGAGCTCTCCGCGCGCCTGCACTCCGCGCTGCGCCGCCCGCGGCTGGATCAGCCGACGATCGTCTCGTATGCGGATCTCACGATCGATCTCGATCGTCGCGACGTGAGGCGCGGCGATCAGCGCATCGAGCTCTCGGCGCGCGAGTATGCGCTGCTGCTCACGTTCGTGCGCAATCCCGAGCGTGTCTTCACCCGCGATCAGCTGCTCGATCTGGTGTGGGGAACCGATCGCGATGTCGGCCCCGGCGCGGTCGAGACGTACGTTTCGTACCTGCGCGCAAAGATCGACGCCGGGTTCGAGCCCAAACTGATCCGCACGATCCGCGGCGCGGGCTACGCGCTCCGGGAGCACTAGCGCACGATGTTCGCTTCGTTTGCGCGGCGGCTCACCTCGTGGTACGTCGTTGCGGCGGCCGTGCTGGTGTTCGGCGTGCTCAGTGCATTCGGGACGCTGGCGCTGTCGTTCTACGTCCACCTCATCAACGAGGGGATCGACGAGCTCTCGCGCTCTGCCACCATGTTCGCGGTGCGGGCGGGGGCGCGTCAGGAGCCGTTCGTGAGCGCCGCGCGCGAGTTTCAAACGCGCGATCGCCGGACGGGGGTCCGCGTCGTCGCGACGCAGGCACCGCCCGCAACGTGGGCGGAGTCTCGCAAGGGGCAAAAGGGTCCGCTGATCATCCGCCCGGATTTCTCGAAGAAGGCGTTGCCGTCGCGGGTCGATCCCGACGACCGACGCGGGTCGCCGCCGCTGAACGTCATCGACGGCAAGGTGATCTACGGCGATACGCGTGCACTGCGCTTCTCGGGAAGTCGCTTCGGTTTCGCGGTCGCGACCGTGTTCGGAAGCCATTTCCAGCGCGTCCCGTTCCTGGACGGCGACATGTTCTTTGCGCCCGATCCGCAAGTGGTGCAGGACGCCACGATCGTGCTGTTCGTGACGGTCGTTCTGGTGAGCCTCGGCGCGGGGTTGTTGGCGTGGTTAGCGGGGCGGTACATCACCTCACAGGCGCTGCGCCCGCTCTATGACGTGACCGCTGCGCTGCAGCGCTTCGCGGCACGGGATTTCACGCCGCAAGCGATCGCCGTTGCCGGCAAGAGCGACTTCGACGCGATCGCGCTCGCCTACAACGCGGCGGCGCAACAGGTCGCCGCGGCGTTCGACGAGCAGCGGCAGGCCGAGACGCAGATGCGCCAGTTCGTCGCCGACGCAGGCCACGAACTGCGCACCCCGCTGACGATCGTCCTCGGCTATATCGACTTGCTGCGCCGCCGCGCCGACGAGGGTGACGAGCGTTCGCGCCTGATCTTCCGGTCGATCTCGATCGAAGGCGCGCGGATGCGGACGCTGATCGACAACCTCGTTTTGCTCGCGAAGATGGAGGGCGAGGACCGCCGTCCGAGCGAGCCGTTCCAGCTCATCCCGCTGCTCGACGAGCTCATCGACGCCCGTCGCGTCCTTGCACCGAATGTGCCGATCGCATGTCAGGCCGCGGTCGACGCGAACGTGATCGGGAACCGTGACGAGATCCACGAGGCGATCGCGAACGTCGTCGACAACGCGATCAAGTACGCGCCGGGCTCGCCGATCACGATCGCGACGCGAGCGGTCGACGGAAACGGTGTCGAGATCGCGATCAGCGATCGTGGACCCGGGATCCATCCGGAGGACCGGGCGGGGATCTTCGACCGCTTCTATCGTGGCGCGACGCGCGGCGAGGTCGAAGGCTCGGGCCTCGGTTTGGCGATCGCGAAGCGCGCTGCCGAACGCGCGGGCGGTGAGCTCAGCCTCGCATCGACGTCGGAAGCCGGGACGACGTTCGTGCTTCGTCTGCGTACCGACGGGAGCCCTCGTCCCCAACCTCGTACGACGACGGCCTGATACGGCGCAGAAACTCGCGTTCGAACGCGTGCGCGATCCGGTGCATCGACGCGTACCGCTGGTGCGCCGCGAGCGCAGGCGGTGGTCCGACGGGCGTCTTGTTCGCGTCGACGACGTAGATGCGGCCGTCGCTCCGGTCTCGGAGTACGTCGAGCTCGCCGTACGCGAGTCCCAGCGAGCGCGCGAACGCAAGTAACTTGCGGACCTCGTCGGCCGTGTACACGTCGCTGGTCGAGACGCGGCGCGCGTACGGGCTGTCGGTTCCGAAGCGATCGCGGACGGGCCGTTTCAGCGTCCACACCAGAGGAATGGAGTCCCCCACAATTGGGGTGCGCAAATCGGTGGCGTATCCGTCGGCGTCGATCGTGTCGATGAGCCGCTCGTACACGAACCCTGGTTCGCGCATCGACGGCGCGGCGAGAACGACCCCATCGTGTGCGTAGTTCCGCACCGACTTGCGTACGTACGGTCCCTCCTGCGTGCGCGGATCGACCGCGAGTGTGTAGCCGAACGCTTCGGCGAAGCGGCGTTGCACGAGATCCTTGCCGATGTCGACGCAGCGTGCGTTGAGCGCATCGGGAACCGGATGCGGCGCGCAGCGTGTTTCGTCACGCCAAGCGACCGCCACGTCCCACGAGCCGTCGGGAACGTGACGCATTCGTAGCCCGAGCAGCCGGCACGTCTTCCAGATCGTGTAGTGATGCGTGACGCGATCTGGTCCGACGTACGCGCGACCGACGCGGCGATTGCGCAGCACCGCGGCCGCAAACGCGGCCCGATAGTAGAGCGCGTCGGCGGCGCGCCGGACACGAGGACCGATGCGCCGTCGTACCCCCTTTAGGAGGCGTCCGGGATCCATCCGAGCACCCGTGACGCCATCTGCGTGCGATTTTGCGAGTCGGTCTTGAACAACAGCCGCTTGGTGTGCCACTCAACTGTTGCGAGCGAGATCGACAATGCTCTTCCGATCTCGGCGGATGACGACCCGCGCAGGATGTGCTCGAGGAGCTCGCCTTCTCGTTCGGTGAGCGAATAGCGCTGTCGCGCGGCTGAGATCGCTTCGTCGCGCCGGACGTGCCAGAGCGAAAACGCAAAGACTTCCTTTGGTCCGCGCAGCGAGACGACCGTGACGACGACGTCGGCCTCCAGCAACGCGACCGTCGGCATGTCCTCACGCTGTCGCGCGCGATGACGAGCAAGCAGGCGCCAAAGCGCGTCAGGTAGTCGGTCGGCGTGCTCTATCTCGCCGTCGAAGAACGCACGCCAACCAGGACGCGCGTCGGATGCGTGGATTCGCCCGGAATTGTCGCACAGTAAGACATACGGCGTGCCGTGGTTGCGTAGCTGCGTCAGTGCGAATGACGCTGTGAAAGCGTCCGTCAGGAATTCGTCGTGTAGTGTGTTGACGGTGCTGGCCCTTTTGATCATCGGTCGCTGTGGCGTGATTGCTCCAAGTAGAGAGAACCGAGTCCCAGGCCACCTTTCCCATACCGACCGCGACAAAACGCATCTATGTGGCCAATGTGTCACACGTCCGCATGTATTCGATGCACTACCGATTCTGGTGGTTCGCGCAATGTGTGAGCCGTGTAAAGTGCTGGCACGACACCGTCCACGATCATGAGGAGATGATGCTGCGATTCGCTGCGCTCGCCGCAACGGTCGGCTTCGTCGCCCTAACTGCCACGCGCGCTGACGCGGCGCTGCACCCAGGCGACAGAGTCGATGTCACCGTGTACAACCACCCAGAACTCTCCGGCACACGCACGCTCGATGCGTCCGGAACGCTGTTCCTGCCCGTTGCAGGCAGCGTCTCCGCGAAGGGCCTCGAACCAGCCGAACTCGCTGAGAAAATTCGTTCCAAATTAACGCCTTATTTAAGGAAGCCAGCCGTCAACGTTCAGCTCGATGCGCAGACAGCATCGATCTTCGTCGCCGGCGGCCCGAACGGCGTCGTGCCGTACCAGCCGGGCGAAACGCTGCTCAACGTCGTCGATCGGCTGCAACTGCGCGTTCCCGCGCCGATCGCAGACACGGTGGACGCAAAGACCGTCGCTGCGCAAGATGTCTCGAACGCATCGCTCGATCTCGGCAATGGCCCTATCAATTTCCGTACGGTGCACATTCTGCGCGACAACACGACGATGGGTCCGTTCGACGTCATCGCGCTGCGATCGAGCGGTCAAACGGGACCTGCACTGCTTCCCGGAGACACGATCGAGCTCGCAAACAAGCCGATCGCGGTGAGCGTCCTCGGTGAGGTCGAGAAACCCGGCATCGCCTATCTCGATCCGAACGAGCCGCTTTCGCAAGCGATCAACCAGGTCGGCGGTGTCGCTGCAACGGGAACGCAGAGCTCGATCGTCCTCGAGCGTGGCGGCGCGTCGCAAATGGTCTCGGCGGGCAACCCCATCTTCTCGCAGCCGGCGCAGAGCGGCGACAAAGTCATCGTCGCTCGTGCTCCGCGCGTCGACGTGCTGGGCGAGGTTTCCAAGCCCGGTCAGGCGTTGCTGCGGGGCAATACCACGCTCGTGTCGGCGATCTACAACGCCGGCGGCCCTGCGGAGTTCGCAAACCTCAAGAGCGTCCAGGTCGTGCACGGCGCGCAACGCACGAGCTACAACCTCGTCAACCTGCAGAAGGGCGGAACCGGCGACAATCCGCAGCTCGCGGACGGTGACGTCGTCTTCGTCCCCAAGGGCAGTACGTTTCGCATGAGCGACGTCTGGAGCGCCCTGGGCTCGCTCGGCCTGTTTGGAGTTCACCTGTGAGTGCCCTGACGTTTCGTGAAAACGGGAGCTATCGGCGCCGGCAGCGCGTGTTCGACCTCTGTGTCGCTGTGATCGCGCTCACCCTCGCCGCACCGATTCTGCTTGTCGCGATCATCGCGATCCGGCTCGAAGACGGCGGCCCCGTCCTCTTTCGTCAACAGCGTGTCGGACGTTTCGGGAAGCTGTTCACGATTTATAAGCTGCGCACGATGCGCGTGTCGGAATGCCGCGACGCGCTCAAGCCGAGCGGGTCACGCGACACCCGCGTGACGCGCGCCGGGCGCATTCTGCGCAAGCTCTCGATCGACGAGCTCCCGCAACTCTTCAACGTGTTACACGGTGATATGGCGGTTGTCGGGCCACGTCCTGAGATGCCGTTCGTCGTCGCACGCTATCAGTCGTGGCAACATTGCCGTCATCTCGCCAAGCCGGGGATCACCGGCCTGTGGCAGACGACGTGCCGCTCCCGGATCCCACTTCACGAGCCGGCTGCGACGCAGATCGACCTCGAATACGTTCGCACCGCGTCGCTCGCTCTCGACGGCAAGCTCGTGCTGCGTACCTTTTCGATGTTGCTGTCCCCGCGCGGCGCTTATTAGGAACCTTTTCGTGAATCGCAATCATACTATCTGCATCATTGGCACGGGCTACGTTGGCATGGCGAGCGCAATCGGCTTCGCCCAGCTGGGCCACCGTGTGACGGGCTACGACATCATCGGCGAACGGATTCGGGCGCTGGCAGCGGGCACGACACCTTACTACGAGGACGGCATCGAGGACGCGCTTCGCGCGCACCTCGAGAGCGGTCGGATCAGCTTTTTTGAATCGCTCGAGGACGCGGTGCGGGACGCGCGCTTCGTCGTCGTCGCCGTCGGGACGCCGTCGCGCGACGACGGCTCCGCCGACGTGCGTGCGGTCGAGGCCGCCATCGACGCGCTGATACCGCTGCTGCCGGACGACGCGATCTGCGTGCTCCGCTCGACCGTTCCACCGGGAACGACCGAACGGCTCGCCGAGCGCTGCAAGTTCGACCTGATCTTCGCGCCGGAGTTTCTGCGCGAAGGGACGGCCGTCGGTGATTTTCTCAATCCCGACCGGATCGTCGTCGGCGCGGAGTCACGCGAGGCGGCTGGGGCGTACGCGGAGCTGCTGCGCGCGCTCGACCGGCCGGTGCTCCACACGGGGCCTCGCGACGCCGAGCTGATCAAGGTCAGCTCGAACGCGTTCCTCGCGCTCAAGGTGAGCTTCGCAAACGAGATCGCGAACCTGTGTGACGCGGTCGGCGCCGATGCAGCCGAGGTGCTGCGCGGCGTCGGACACGACCGGCGCATCGGACACGCGTTCCTCGGACCCGGCATCGGGTTCGGCGGTCCGTGCTTCGACAAGGACCTGCGCGGTTTGGTGCACGTCGCCGGCGCGCTCGGCACGGGGCGCGAGCTGCTCGAGGCGACGTTACGCGTCAACGAGGCGCAGCCGCATCGCATCGTCGACATCCTGGAAGCCGAGCTCGGCGGTTTGGCCGGCCGTCATATTGCGGTGTGGGGCCTCTCGTTCAAGGGCGGGACCGACGACGTGCGCGACTCGCTCGCGCTGCGCGTCATCGATGATCTGATCGCGCGCGGCGCTGCACCGCTCGCGTACGATCCCGCGGTCGACGGTACGCGGCCGGAGGTTCGCTGCGAGTGCACCGACACGCCGCTCGGTGCGCTGCGCAATGCCGACGCATTGCTCGTCCTAACCGACTGGCTGCAGTTTCGACAGATCGCTCCCTGGGCAATCGCGGAGCGACTGCGCGGTGATGTCGTCGTCGACGGCCGCAACCTGCTTGACCCTGATGCCATCGCCTCCGCCGGCTTGCGTTATCGCGGCGTCGGCAGACGGCGCATTCCGGCTCTCCCCATCGCCGCAGCCAGCTGAGGACGAGAAACGCCATGAAACTCGAACGTGTCCCTGAAATCCTGCTCCGCCAATGGATCGTCGTTTGCGCGACACTCTTCATCGGGTTCGTCGTCTTCCTGTGGGCGATGACGCTCGGTCGCCAGTACTCGGCAACCGCGACGCTCCTCGCGACGCCGGGAAGCCAACGCTCCACGCTCGATCCGTCGAAGGATCCGCTCAACTCGGCGATCGCGCCGCAGGATATCCCAGCGCTCTTGCACAGCTCGACGGTGATCGATCACGTCGCGACGACGCTCCGTCTGGACGGTAAGCACGTCGCCGCGCTCGGCAAGGGCATCAAGGCGCACACGTCGCTGGGCTCGGACCTCATCCCGGTCACGGTCACCGATCGCGATGCGAGGATGGCCGTGCGCGAGGTAAACGTCCTGGGCGCCGAACTGCAGCGCTTCGAGCAGCAGATCGCGATGTCGCGTTACGACTTGCTGATCGCCGATCTTCGCGCGCAGCTCACGCAGCGCGCAACGTCGCTCCACGAGATCGACGGGAAGATCGCGGCGCTCTCGGCAAGCGATCCGTTCATCACCGCTGACAACGGGAACAGCGCGATCAACCTGCGCCTCATGCAGCTCGAGCAACAGCGCGATCAGCTTCGCACGACGATGCTCGGCGACGCGAAGGCGGCGGCGATCGCCGCGCAACGCCCGCGGCTCGCGCGGGATCTCGCCAGCCGCGAGATCGTTCTCAACGATCCGGTATTCCAAAGTCTGCGCACGCAGTATGGAAAGGACCTCGCGCAGCTCAACGTCATGAAGGCGGGCTACACCGACAACTTCCCAGGTCTCTCGGGTCTGAACGATCAGGTGACCCGCGAGGCGCGCAGCATGCAATCCGAGGAGACCCGCGCGACGTCGCAGCCCGACAAGAGCGCCTCCTACGTGAACGCGCTGCTCGACAAGAACAAGGCTGATGCAACGTACCAGGGCGACCGCGCGCAACTCGCCTCGCTCGACGGCGAAATTCGCGATATGACGGCGCACTTGCAAGGAAGCCGCGATGCGGCGACCGCGGTGGCGGCGCTGCGCCGCGACCGTGACGCCGGAACGCAACAGTACACCGAGCTTTCCAATCGGCTGGGTCAGGCCCTCGCGGATCGCTCGCAGGCAGGCTCGATCAATGCCGTCGTGATCCTCGACAAGGCGACTGACGCGGCTCCCACGATGCTCTCGCGTCCCAGCGTTGTCGGAGTCGCGCTCGCGATCGTGTTCGCGTGGCTCGCAATCACCCTCGCGTTCGTTGCGGACGCGGCGGACGGTCGCCTGCGGACGCGCACGACGATCGAAGAGCTCTACGGCAAGCCCGTCCTCACCCAGGTCCGTTAATCCAGCCCGTTCAGGAGAAGCTATGCGTCCACTCGAGGAAACCTTCCAGATCCTGCGCGCTCGTGTCGAGGAGCACGCGCCGCCGTCGACCATCGTCGTGGTGAGCGGCGCGCAGCGCGGCGACGGCGCAACGTACGTTGCCTGCGGCTTGGCGCGGGCGTTCGCCGCCGTCGGTCACCGTACGTTGTTGCTGGACACGAACGCGACAAATCCCGCGGTCGCGGACGAGTTGGGCGTTTCTCCGCTGCCCAGACTCAGCGGCGGCGCGGCGCTGGGAGCGCGCAACGGGGAGGTTCCACAACTCGCCCTTGCCGCGCTCACCGGCCCGACGATGCATGACGGCCGCTTGCGTGACATGCTCGTGGAGATGCGCGAGACGTTCGCGGTCACCGTGATCGACGCGGCGGCGATCCCCGAGTCGAGCATGGCGCAGCAGCTCTCGCGTTTGGCAGACGGCGTGATCCTCGCGGTGCGTTCCGGGCGGCGCCCCTGCGAGGCCGATCGCGAAACCGTACGGCTGCTCGAGTCGCGCTTGCTCGGCATCGTGCCGACGCGTGCGCGCGGATTGCGACGGCTCAAGCACGACAACGTGCACGTGCTGCCTGAGGTCGACTTTCCACTTTTTAACGAACCTGCACGAGCAAGGCACTAAAGCAATGGCCGTTCTAGTCGCCGGCGGTGCCGGCTTCGTCGGGAGCCATCTCGTGGACCGGCTCGTCGCCGGCGGCGAACACGTCGTCGTCTGCGACAACCTCGCGACGGGACGCCTGGCAAATCTCGAGGTGCCGCTGGCGCGCGGCTCCGTCACGTTCGTCTACGTCGATCTGGCCGAGCCGGCGCAGACGGTTCGCGCTGCGATCGACAACGCGTGCCCTGACCGTCTGAGCGCCGTCTTCCACCTCGCGTCTCCCGCAAGCCCGCTCGCGTACGACGCGATGCCGTGGGAGACGCTGGCGGTCAACGCGATGGGTACGTTCACGCTCATCGATCTCGCGCTCGCGCACAATGCCGTGATGCTGTTCGCCTCGACGTCCGAGGTCTACGGCGATCCGCTCGTCGAGCCGCAAAGCGAAAGTTACTTCGGCAACGTCAATCCGGTCGGGCCGCGCTCGTGCTACGACGAAGGGAAACGCTTCGGCGAAGCGGCGATGGCGGCGGCGATCCGCGCGCGCGGCCTGAACGGAAGAATCATTCGGATCTTCAACACGTACGGACCGCGCATGGCGCTTGCCGACGGCCGGCTGATCCCGGCATTGTTCGAGGCCGCGCGCGCAGGACTGCCGTTTCCGATCCACGGCGACGGCGAGCAGACACGCTCGCTCACGTACGTCGACGATCTTGTCGACGGGATCCTGACGGTCGCGCAGGCGCCGCTCGAGGACGTCACGCCCGTCAATCTCGGCAGCGAGGACGAACGGAGCGTCGTCGACATCGCGCGCGAGGTCGCATCTGTGTGCAGGGTCCCGTTCACTGTCGATCAGATCGCGGCGCGTCCCGAAGATCCGCGGCGGCGGCGCCCGGAAATCACCCGCGCGCGCGAACTGGGCTGGGAACCGCGCACGGCGCTGCGCGTGGGATTGGAACGCACTGCTTCCTGGCTGGATAATGACGCACTCCAGTACGCGTGAGCTGACGAGCTCACGCGCGCCGGCGGCGATCACCGCGATCATCGCGGTGTGGGCGTTCTCGCCCGAGCTCCGGCGTCTGATCGACTGGAAGATCGGCTTCAACGCGATCTCCATCGTCAGTATCTTGCCGTATCTGGTCCTGCTGCCGGCGGTGGCGATCGTGCTCTACGGGAGGCGCCTGTCGCGGATCGACTTCAGGCTCCTCGCCGCTGCCTTCGTGTGGATCGGCGGCTTCACGTTCGCGCTGTGGATCGGCTTCGCAAACGGCAACATGGTGCCGGCGGTCTACAGTTACGTTCTGTTCGTCATGCCCGTGGCGTTCGGGCTCTGGGTCGCGACGGTCCGCGCGCCGGAAGACGTGCTGCGCAACCGCATCTCGTCGGCGCTCCTGTGGATCGCGACGGTGCTGTCGTTCTACGCCGCGGTGCAGTTCGCGATCTTGCCGGCGTGGGACTCGAGTTGGATGCGTAACGCCAACATCACCAGCATCGGGACGCCGATTCCGTTTGGGTTCCGCGTGTTCTCGACGCTCAACGCGCCCGCGCCGTTCGCGGACTTCCTCGTCTGCGCGTTACTGCTCAACCTGCCGCGCCTGAAGAGCCCACGCCCGCTGCTGCTCTTCCAGTTCGCCCTGAGCTTGGGAGCGCTGGCGCTCACGCAAGTCCGTGCCGACTGGATTGCGCTCGTGCTCGGGATCGCGTGCTATCTGCTCTTCACGCCGCAGCGGATGCGCACGCTGACCGTGCTCGGCGGCGTTTTGCTCGCGTTCGGTTCGGTCGGTGCCGTTGCGCCGTTGGCGCTCGGGGATACGCAGATCGGCACCACGATCAGCGACCGCCTCGGGACGTTGACGAACCTGAGCGGCGACGTGTCCTACAACGAACGCGCGCAATACCTGGCCGGCCCGCTGACGTGGGCGCTCCAGGATCCCGTCGGCTCGGGGCTCGGCGTTCTCGGCACCGCGGCGAAGCTCAGCGACACCGCACGCACGCGTGACTTCGACAACGGCTACATCGCCCGCTTGACCGAGATGGGCTGGTTCGGCAGCGCCTGCTACTTCGGGACGATCGCGTTCGCGTTCGGCTTTGCGCTGTGGCGAAGGGCGCGTGCGCTCCGGGCCGGCGATCCGGACAGCGCGGCGTTCGCGGCGGCGACGGCCGCGCTCGGGCTCGCGCTCATCGCGCTCGACACCTCGTCGGATCATCACAACGCGCTCTCGGGATTGTTCTTCTGGCTCTCGCTCGCGCTCGTCGCGCGCACGCCCGCGGAAGCCTGATGGCCGAGGCGGCTCCGAATTGGAACGCGGCCGGCGTGCGGCGCAGCCGCACGCTGGCGGTGCTCGTCAACGCCTGCAGCAGTGCCGGCGCGCGCATCGCGATGATGGCCGTCGGCTTCTTCGTGACGCCGTACATCGTCCACACGCTCGGACTGCAGACCTATGGTCTGTGGTCGATCGTCGGTGCGATGGCGTCGTACGTCTTCGTCCTCGACTTCGGGCTGGGCGACGCGTTCGTGAAGTTCATCGTCGAGTACGTCGAGCGCGAGCGGCGCGACGCCGTGCGTCAAGTCGTCGTCTTCGGGATGGTGTTCTACCTGCTGTTCGGGCTTGCGCTGGCGATCCCGGTCTGGCTCGCGACCCCGTGGCTCGTCCACCTCTTCAAGATGCCGGCGTCGCAGTTCGCCACCGGGGTGAACGCGTTCCATTTGCTGGTCATCCTGTTCGTCGGCGAGCTCGTGTTCGGGCCGCCGGGGATGGTCGTCACCGCAATGCAGCGGATGGATCTGACCAATCGCAACAACGTCACCAGCTTCGTCGTCTCGACCGCGACGACGGTCGTGCTCCTGCACGCGGGTTGGGGGATCTACGGCGTCATCGCCGGCGGCTATGCCGACCTCGTCGTCTCCGCGACGCTCAAGTACGGGACGGCACGGCGGCTGTTCGGCCCGCTCTTTTGTAGTCCGTTCCACTTCGAGCGCGACGTCGTGCGCCGTCTCTTCTCGTTCGGAAGCTGGACACAGGTCACCGCGCTCTCGAATCTCGTCAACCAAGATCTGCCGCGGCTCATCGCCGCCGGCGTCGTCAGCGTCACGAGCGTCGGCTTTCTCCAGCTCGGCAGCAAGGTCGCGCTCACGACGCGCGTCTTTCCGGGCTTCTTCGTCGACGCGATATTGCCGGTCGCTTCTGCGGCGAGCGCGCGTGAAGACAGCGAGACCGTCGACCGGCTCTACCGCAAGGGCACGATCTATGCGGTCTTCGCAACCTGCGCGGCAGCCGGTTTCCTTGCCGGCGCGAGCGCACTCGTGATGCGCGTATGGATGGGTCCCGGATACGTGGAGGTCATCATGGTGATCGCCGCTCTCTGTCTGGGCTATGTCGCGGCGAGCACCACCCGCATTGGGATCACGATCATGCGCGCGGAGGGGAAACCGAGGTACGAAGCGCTTTTCGCCGCCCTCAACGCGGGCGTCAACCTCGTCGTCATGGTCGTGACCGTGCGGTACTTGGGACTGCTTGGCATCGTGTTGGGGAGCGCAATCGGGTCGATCGTCGGCGCGATCGGCTTCACCATCGCCTACCATCGAATCACCGGGAAGCCGTGGCTCGTCCCGATCGGGATCCCGTGCGCGCGCATCGTCGCGTCGGGGGGGGTCGCGAGCGCGCTGCTGTTCTTCCTGCTCGCCACGCCGTTCGCCGCGCCGCTGTTCGCGAACCGCATCGTCGGCTTAGCCGGTCTCGCGCTCGCGGGGATCGTGTTTCTGCTCGTCTTCATAGGGATGGTCGTCGTGACGAGCAGCGGAGACTCCGACGAGAATCGCTTGATTCAGAGCGCCCTGGCGCGGACGCGTCTCCTCGCTGCGGAGGCCCTTGCGCGATGAGCGAACTGTCGACGCTGCAGATCGGACTCATCGCCTCGCGTACGCAGACGTCGGGTTCCGATCGCTACTATTTCGATCTGCTGCGCGCGCTGCGCCCGCTCGGCGTGCGCGTACGCGGCGTCGTGCTCGGCGATCCCAACGCCGTCGACGACCCGCTCCCCGAGATCGCGAGCTTCGCCCCGGAGGGAAGCGGCGCGCCGTCGCGCTGGCTCGGGCTGCGCCGAACCGTTGGCCCGCTGGTCGGCAAAAGCGACGTCGTCGTCTCGCACTTCGCGCCGCACGCCTTCCCGGTGCTCGACCGGATTCGTTCGCGGCCGCTCGTTGCGCACGTCCATGGTCCGTGGACGCTGGAGGCGCGTGCGCAAGGATTGCCGTTGCGGACGATCGCGCTGCGTGGGCTCCAAGAGCACGCCGTGTACCGGCGCGCGGCGCGTCTGGTCGTTCTCTCCGAATCGATGGCGAAGACGCTGCGCGACGGCTACGGCGTTCCGGCCGAGAAGATTCGTGTCGTCGGTGGCGGTGTCGACCTCGAGCGTTTCCACCCGCGCGGCTCACGTGAGGACGCGCGACGCGCCTTCGGGCTCCCGGTCGATCGACCGTTGGTCGTCACGGCACGCCGTCTAGCGCCGGGCAAGGGTGTCGAACTGTTGATCGAAGCGGCTGCTGCGATTCGCGCGCGTGTCCCCGAGGTCGTGATCGCGATCGCCGGCGCCGGCGCGTACGCCGATGCGTTCGCGCAGACGGTGCGGGAACGCGGGCTCGAGGACGTCGTGCGCTTCTTGGGCTACGTGCGCGGCGACGACATCGCGACGCTCTATCGCGCCGCCGATCTCTCGGTCGTCCCGAGCCTGCAGCACGAGGGCTTTGGTCTGGTCGTCATCGAGTCGCTCGCCTGCGGGACGCCGACGCTCGTCACCCCGGTCGACGGGCTCCCCGAAGTCGTGCGTGGACTTGAGCCGGCGTTGACGATCGAAGCGCCGACCGCGCCGGCGCTTGCCGATGCGATCGGCGCAGCGCTCGACGGGAGCCGTCTGCTCCCCGACGCCGCAACATGCGTTGCGCATGCGCAGCGCTTCGCCTGGCCGACGATCGCGGCGCAGGTGCGCCAAGTCTACGAGGAGGTGGCGTGAACGCGTTGCAACTCGGCTTCATCGTCGGCGCGAAGCCGGCGACGGGCTCCGAGCGGTATTACTGGGATTTGCTGCGCACGCTGCCGGCATGCGGCGTCGACGTGCGCGGGATCGTCGTCGGTGACGTACGCTCCGTCGAGACGCCATTGGAGACGGTCGAAAGCGTGGCGCCGGAGGGCGGTCCCGCGATTCCGCGTCTGCGCGGACTGCGTCGCGCGGTCGCAGCACGCGTTCCCGAAAGCGATGTCGTCGTCTCGCATCAAGCGCAGCACGCGCTTCCGGTCCTCGACCTGATCCGCAAACGACCGTTCGTCGTCCACTTTCACGGACCGCTGGTGCGCGAAGGCCGCGCCGAGCATGTCTCGCGCAAGAATCTGTTCATGCGCGGCCTCGCCGAGCGCGCGGTCTATCCGCGAGCGGAGCGCATCGTAGTGCTGTCTGAGGCGTTCGGCCGCATCGTGCAAGAAGACTACGCGATCGATCCGGCACGGATCCGCGTCGTCCCCGGGGCCGTCGATCTCGCGCGCTTCGACCGTTCCGTCAGCCGCGCGGAAGCGCGCAAACAGCTCGGATGGCCGGAGGATCGGACGATCCTGCTCGCCGTGCGACGTCTCGCCGCGACGAAAGGGCTCGAGGAGCTGATCGACGCGATCGACATCGTGCGCCGGGAGATTCCCGACGTGCTGCTGATGCTCTCGGGGAGCGGCCCGCTCGCGGCGGCGTTGGCGCAGCGCGTGCGTGAGAAGGACCTCGACCGCTGGGTGCGTTTCGTCGGACAGCTCGGCGATGCGCTCCCGCTCGGATATACTGCGGCGGATGTGAGCGTCGTCCCGTCGGTCGCGCTCGAGGGATTCGGACTCGTCGTCGTCGAGTCGCTCGCGTGCGGGACGCCCGCGCTGGTCACACCGGTCGGCGGCTTGCCGGAGGTCGTGCGCGCGCTCGATCCCGCGCTCGTCTTCGAGCGAGCGACGACCAGAGCGATTGCGAGCGGACTCGTCGACGCGCTGGGCGGGGCGACGCGGCTTCCGGACGGCGACACGTGCGCGGCGTACGCGCAGCGCTTCGACTGGCGGACGATCGCGACGCAGATCAGCGACGTGTACCGCGAGGTCGCCTGATGGTTCGCGTCCTCTCCCTGCAGACGACGCTGCTGGGGAACCGTAGCTACGGCGAGCTCCTGCGCCGCACGCTGTGCGACGACGAGAGCGTCGAGTTCCACGCGGAGTGGAATCCCGAGCCTTCCGCCGTGCGGATCCCCGGCCTCAAACGGTTTTTCTGGACGCGCAATCCGCTGCGCGCGGTGCGCGAGCGCAACCTCGACTTCTACACCGCGCGCTACGAGCTGGGAACGTCGTTCCTCGCGCGCGGGGTCGCGACGCGCCGCTGCGCCGAGCTGCACCCCGACGTGCTGCACCTGCACTCCCAGAATCTCGCGCTTCTCCTCGGCCAATTGCCGCGCCGCGTCCCGACGGTGATCACCGCGGACATGACGGCGTATCAGACCGCCGAGCAGGTCGTCGCGCCGCGCTGGCGCTGGACCTATGCGCCCAACGCGCGACTCGAAGGCGCCGCATTTCGGACCGCCGCGGCGGTCGTCACGTTCTCGCAGTGGGCCGCTCGCTCGGTCATCGCCCACCACCGCGTCGATCCGTCGCGCGTGCACGTCATCCCGCCCGGCGTCGAGCGCAGCTTGTTCGCCGGGCTCGACGCTACGCGCGAACGGAGCGGTCCGCTGCGGGTCCTCTTCGTCGGCGGAGAGTTTGGGCGCAAGGGCGGCCCGCTGCTCGTGCGCACGTTCTTGTGCGCGTTCGGCGAGCGCGACGACGTCGAGCTGCACATCGTGAGCGCGCAGGCGCAGGTCCCCGCGCACCCTCGGATCGTCGTGCATCGCGAGATCACGCCGTATTCCGCCGCCTGGCGCGCGTTGTATGCGTCGGCCGACGTCTTCGTGCTCCCGACGCTGCGCGACGCGACGCCCCACGTCGTCGTCGAGGCGATGGCAGCGGGACTCCCCGTTGTGGCGACGCCGGTCGGCTCGATCGCGGAGATGGTCGACGACGGACGGACCGGGATCTTGGTGCGGCCCGGCGACGAGCCGTCGCTGGCGCGCGCGCTCGTGACGTTGTGCGACGATGCCGGACTACGTCGTCGTCTCGGCGGCGCCGCCGCGCTGCGCGTCGTGGAGTCGTTCGACGCGCAGATCAACGCACGCGCACTCGCGCGCGTGTTCGTCGCCGCGGCGCACGGCGCGGCGGCTCAGACGGGACGCTCGGCGAGTCCGACGCGGCGCCGCGCCGATGCGGCGAACCTTCCGATCGCGTAGCTGCGCGAGGGCATCCGCCAGAACATCCGCTGCGCTTCGAGCAGGCGCCGGCCGCGCAGCGCCTGCGTGAGGTCGCGGTACGCGATCCAGGCGTCCATCTCGTGCTCGCGGCGATTGAGCTCGCGCGCGACGCGGCTCGCCCCGCGCGTGGTCGCCTCTTCCCGCAGCAGCATGCAGCAACGCCGGAACGAGCGCAGGATCCGCTCCCAGCCGGCGCGCGAGAGCGAGTTGTCGAAGATCTTGTAGCGGTAGTACGCCTCGTCGACATAGTGCAGCCGCGCACCGCGCAGCAGCAGGCGGACGATGAAGTGGAAATCTTCCCCGTGACTGAGCTCGGGGTCGTAGCGCACATGATGTTCTTCGATCACCGCGCGACGGATGATCGGGTGGATGAACCCGGAGGCACGCGTCCCCCAACCGGGACGGTCGGTCGCGACGTACTCGGCGGCGTCGATCGGCGCCGTGCGTTCCATGCGGCAGTGCGGGAAGGCGAGGCTCGGTGGTTCGTCGAGGCTGACGCGCTGGACGACGAGATTGTCGGCGAGAATATCGGCGCCGCGTTCCTGCGCGACGCTGACCAAGCGCTCGAGCCGCTGCGGGTCCATCGTATCGTCGGCATCGAGCGGAGCGACCCACTCGCCGCGCGCAACCGCGAGCGCGGTATTGCGCGCAACCGAGACGCCGCGGTTGGTCGGAAGCTTGAGGATACGAAGCCGCGGATCGCCGGCGCCGGCGTGCTCCGCCGCCGTCACGGTGGCGTCACGCGAGCCGTCGTCGATGAGCAGGACTTCGATGTCGTTCAGCGTCTGCGAGAGCGCTGACGACACGGCATCGCCGACCCATGCTTCGGCGTGGTATGCGGGGATGATGACCGAGACGCGCGGCGACACGATCACTGCGACCTCACCAAGGTGTCGAGCCGGTCGAGCACGGCAGGATCGGCTCGCACGTCGAACTTACGCGCGAAGAATTTACCGGACGCCAAGGCGGCAGACAAGTCATGTGTATCAAGCGTCGCGGGGCTCGCGGCGGCTGGACCTTCCCAGCGCACGAACCGGCCGTCGTCGTTGCGCAAGCGGAAACGGTTCGCGTTGTAGAGGATCGTTTGGAAGAACGACTCGTCGGCCATGAACGTGCGGCGCCGATACCAGTCGACGAAGGCGCGTTCCCGCTGCACGAAGCCGTGGACGTACTCGACGCACGAGCGCGCGATGCTCCACCACGTCGTCCCTTTGTAGGGTCGCAGCGCAGGGCCGAACGGCGCACGCGCACTCGGCCAGCCGATTCGGCAGCCGATGCGCCCGTGCGCGAAGCGCAGCACGGGTTGCCGTCCGTTGAAACGCCCGGCCAAACGGGTGAACAGCGCTTCGCTGGTCGATCCCTCGAGCGCCGCCGGGAGCCGATGCCAGGCCAAGACGTACCGGTCCAACAACGCGCTCGACTCCTCGTACGCGATCGTCCCGTCACCGCTTGTTTGGAGCGCGTCCTCGAAGGCGGGGAGCGGGCGCAGCGGATAGTCGGCCCCCGACAAAAGCGTGAGATATTCGAAGGGACGGCCGTCGCGCAGCAGCCTGTCGATCGCGCGCAAGACCAATTCGACCTGCGAGAACTCTGCCCACGTGACGGGAACCCAGTCGGCGAGGATCGCAACGTCCGGGTCGTCGGCAAACACGTCAGCGGGGAGATCGGACTTCGTGTAGTCGTGGTGAATCAGCACGAAGCTCTGCGGCGCCTCGCGACGCAGCGTTCGCACGAGGCGGACGACTTGCTCGGGGCGTTCGTGCGACGCGACCAGGTAGGCGACAATAGGTCGCTGGGCGCGGCTCATAGCGCTCATTGCAGCATACCTATCATGGGAGCGTCTGGATGTGACCACCGATTTCGGCGGAAGTTAGATCGCACGTTCGGCGAACCCAACACGGCGCCGGGCCGAGGCGGCGAAGCGGCGCAACGCATAGGAGCGCGAGGGAAGTTGCCAAAAGACGCGCTGCGCCTCGGCGAAGCGCCCGGCGTGCAAGGCGTTGGACAGCTCGCAGTAGGCGAACCACGCGTCGACCTCGCGCTCGCGCCGCACGAGGGAGTCGACGATGTCGGGACGGCCGCAGCGCGCTGCGTCGATCCGCAGTGACCGGCTTCCACGCAGGAATGCGTCGTAGACCGGCGCAGTCCGGCCGCGGCAGAGCGACTCGTCGCTGAGCGCGTAGTGATAATATGCCTGCGCGACGTAGAACAACCGCGCACCGCGCAAGAGTGCGCGGACGTAGAAGGCAAAGTCGCTGCCGGCGTAGAGCGATTCGTCGTAGCGCAGCCGGTGATCGAGCAAGAACCCGCGGCGCAGCAACGGTTTGATGAAGCCCGACGCGCGCGTTCCCCATGCGGGACGATCCGTGTCGACGAACTGACGGATCGGAATCGGGCCCGAACATCGCATGCGTACCGGCGGGAAGGCGAGCGAAGGTTGGGCGCCGGGCCGCAGCGGGACGACGACGAGGTTGTCGGCGACCGCGTCGGCTGCGGTGGCTTCGCCGGCGGCAAGGAGCGTCTCGAGCCGGTTCGGCGCGATCGCATCGTCAGCGTCGAGGATCGCGATCCAGCTCCCACGCGCCATGTCGAGCGCCGTATTGCGCGCCGCCGAGACGCCGCGGTTGCGTTCGTGGCGGACGACGACAAGGCGCCGATCACCCTTGCCCGCCGACGTCGCCGCCGCCGCGGTCGCATCCCGTGAGCCGTCGTCGACGACGATCACCTCGAGCGACGTCTCGGTTTGCGCGAGCGCCGACTGGACCGCGACGCCGATCGTGCGTTCCGCGTTGTACGCAGGGACGATGACGCTGACGCGCGGCGTCACGCGCTCAGCCGCTCCGAGAGCCCGGCGTAGCCGTGCTGCACGAGCTCGCGCAGCGCGGCGATGAAACGCGCTTGGCTGAAGCGCTCGGCATGCCCGCGAATGCGATCTCGGTCGAAGCGCTGGCGCTCGAGCCGCAGGATCGCGGCGGCAAAGGCTTCCGGCGTCTGCGCTTCGGCGAACACGCCGGTCACGTGCTCGAGCACGGTCTCCGTCGCGCCGCCGCCGCGATACGCGATGACGGGACGGCCGCACGCCATCATCTCGACCGGCGCCATCCCGAAGTCTTCGTTGGCGGGGAAGAGCATCGCGCGCGCGCCGCGCATGAGCGTGAGGAGCTCGTCGTCGGAGACATGTCCGCGATACTCGACGTGCGGCGCGCGCAGCGCCGCGTCGGCCGCGCCCGGGCCTGTCCCGACGACGACGAGCCTGCGCCCGACGCGTGCCGTCGCAGCGATCGCGAGATCGACGCGCTTGTAGGGCACCAGGCGCGACGCGACGAGGTAGTAGTCGCCGTCCTCGACGTTCGCACCCGGCGTGAAGCGCTGCACGTCGATCGGTGGATGGACGACGATGCTTTCCCGTCCGTAGTGCGCGGCGATGCGGCGTCGGGTCGTCTCGCTGTTGGCGACGAATTGATCGACGCGTTGCGCGCAGGCTTGATCCCACGCACGCAACGATCGCAACATCCGCGCGGCGGCCGGCCGCAGCGGCGCCGGAAGGGTGCGCAGCTCCTCGTGCGGGCGTTCCCATAAGGCGCGCATCGGCGTGTGACAGTAGCACAGGTGGAACTGTTGTGCGCTGCGCAGCACGCCTTTGGCGGCGGTGTGATGCGAGGAGATGATCGCGTCGAAACCGCTCACGTCGAAGGACTCAACCGCCGCCGGATACCACGGAAGCAGCCAGCGATGACGACGCGATGCGCCCGGAACGCGGCCGAGCGGCGACTCGACGACGCGCTCGGCGAGCGACGCCGGTCCGGTCTGCGCCGAGTAGAGCAGCGCGTAGACCGGTGCGTTCGGGAACGTTTCTGCCATGACTTCAACGCAGCGCTCGGCGCCGCCGCGCTGCACGAGCGGATCGGAGACGATCGCGACGCGCGGATCGCTCATGCCGCTGCCCTCCGGATGATCGCACCGACCTCGGTCGCGAAACGGCTCGCCTCAAAGCGGCGCGCCGTCGCGCGCGCCGCCTCCCCGGCGCCGAAGCGCGCCACCGGATCGCGCAGATACGCGACGACCGCCGCGGCGAACGCGGCTTCGTCGCCCGCCACGACCGCGCAGCCGCCGTCCGCGTCGGCGATCGCCTCCGCGATCCCGCTGTCGTTGAAGCACACCGTCGGGACCCCGCACGCCGCTGCCTCGATCGCAGTCATCCCGAACGGCTCGGCCGTCGAGCAATTGCAGTTGATGTCGCTGGCTGCATAGGCCGTGATGACGTCGTCGAGCCACGGCACGAAGGTCACGTGTTCGCGTAGGCCGAGCTCACCGGCGAGCGTGTGCAGCTCGTCGACGTAGTCGGCGTCGCGGAAGACCGCCGCGCCGACGATCGCGAAATGCGCGGGTATCTCGCGGCGCACGAGCGCGGCGATGCGCAAGAAGCGGTCGTGACCCTTCCAGCGGTTGATGCGGCCGACGAGCGCCACGAGCGGCTCGTCGGTCGAGATTCCGAGCGCGGCGCGCGCCTGCGTCCGCGAGGGAAGCGTCGCGAAGCGTTCGAGCTCCACCGGCGCGTACACGACCGTCGTCGCGCCGAGACCGACGCGCTTACGCACCAGGTGCGAGCACGCGAGACGCTCCCGCGAGCCGAACACGGCCGCCGTTTGCAGCGCGCGCAGCGCAAGTCCCTCGGGGAGATCGTGGAAGTGCATCACGCACGGCAGACCGGCGGCCCGTGCCGCGACGGCACCGACGAGATGCGCCTTCATCGAGTTGGTGTAGACGACGTCGGCGCGCTGGCGGCGCAGGAGCCGCGCGACGCGCAACGCGACGTCAGGGATGCGCAGTGCTCCGCCGAGCCGGAGCCGCTCGCGTGTCGACGCACCGATCGAGCGCGGAACGGGTGCGACGTCGACGTGCGCGCCCAGTGCGCGGAGCCGGTCGGCGAACGCCCCGTCCTCGAACAAGATCGCCGACGGTTCCAGCGGCGCGGGCGCGCGCGCGATCACCGTGGCGAGCATCTGCTCGGCGCCGCCCATCTGCGCACCGCACTGATCGACGAACGCGACACGGAGCGAGTTCACGCAACCTCCCGATACACGTCACGAACGCGCGCGGCGATCGTCTCCCAACCGAAGCGGCGCGCATACGCGATGCAGGCATCGCTGTCGGGGAGCCGCATGTCGCCGCCGAGCGCAGCACCGAGTCCGCGCGCGAGCGCGTCCGGCGTGCTGTCTTCGAGGATCAGGGCGGGATCGAGGTCGCGCACGACCTCGGGGAGCCCGCCCACCGGCGTGACGAGCGCAGGCGTTCCGCACGCCAGCGCCTCGACGACGATCAGACCGAAGCCTTCGAGCGCGACGCTCGGTACGACGACGCAGTCCGCGGCGCGGTACGCGAGCGGGAGCTGCTCCTCGCTGACGTGTCCGGCGAAGTGCACGGCGTCGGCGACGCCACGCTCCTGCGCGCGCGCCGCGAGCGCCTCACGCAGCGGGCCGGTGCCGACGATCGCAACCAACACATCGGGGATGCGGCGACGCAGTGCGACGACTGCGTCGATCAATTCTTCGAGGCCCTTGGTGGCGACCAGACGCCGCGCGGTCGTGACGATCGGCCGGTCCTGCGGCCATTCAAGAACGCGCCGCGCGTCGGCCCGCGACCCAAGCGCTGCGAAGCGGCGCAAATCGACACCACCAGGGATGACGCGAATTGCGTTGGCGTCGACGCCGTACGCGCGGCTGAGGATCGAGCCGAACGCTTCGGAGAGCACGACGAACCGCGCTCCGCGTGCGTAGACGGTCCGTTCTTGTACGCGGCGCACGAAGACGCGCGCGGGATCGAGACCGGCAGCGCGTCCTTCGAGCGCCCACGGTCCGTGAAAGTGGACGACGAGCGGACGTTTTCCCAAGCGATCGATCGCAGGGAAGGCGTGCGGAGCCCCGTGCGAGACGACGAGGTCGACGCCGCGCATCGCGCGCCGTACCGCGCCGCGTAGTCCACGCCAGCGTGCCCACCGGCTCGCGCCTTCCGCCGCGAAGCTCTCGACGCCCGGAACCGGATCGTCGATTCCCTGCGGGTCGCCGAGCACGACGCCGCGCACCGCAACACCGAGCGCCGGCAGCGCACGGAGCAGCGAGAGGTAATAGCGGTCCGTCCCCGAGACGTGATGGCGTGACGCCGTCATCCCGATCTGTAGCGTCGTCATGCGATCTCCCGGTAGACGTCGCGCACGCGTCCTGCAATCGCGCTCCAGTCGAAGCGCTGCGCGTAGTCCGCACATGCCTGCGGCGTCGGGAGGGGAAGCTGCCCGCGCAGCGCGCGCGTGATCCCGTCCGCGATCGCGTTCGCGTCGCTCCCGGCAAGGACGAGCGCCGGTTCGAGGTCGCGCACGACCTCCGGCAGGCCGGCGACCGGCGTCACGAGCACCGGCGTCCCGCACGCCAGCGCCTCGACGACGACCAGGCCGAAGCCCTCGAGGGTCAACGTCGGCACGACGGCCAAATCGGCGCTGCGGTACAGCGCCGGCAACAGCTCGTCGGGAACGTGACCGGCGAAGCGGACCGCGTCGTCGAGATCGCGTTCGCGCACGCGCGTCTGCAAGTCGGCGGCGAGCGGCCCGGTCCCCGCGACGACGACGAGCACGTCGGGAATCTCGCGCCGCACGCGCGCGATCGCGTCGATGAGATTCTCGAGGCCTTTGGCACGCACGAGCCGGCGCACGGTGACGACCGTCGGACGATCGTGCGGCAAGCCCAGCGCGTCGCGCGCCTGCGCGCGCGTGCCCACCGCCTCGAAGCGACGCAGATCGACGCCGCCGGGGATGACGCGAATCGCGTCGGCGCGGATCCGATAGGCGCGCTCGACGATCTCGCCGAACGCGCGCGACAGCACGATCACGCGTCCGCCGAAGCGGTAGACCGCGCGCTCGAGCACGCGCTTACAGGCAACGTTGAATTTCCCCGCGCCTTCTGCGGCGCTCTCGAGCGCCCACGGACCGTGAAAGTGAATCGCGAGCGGGCGCGTGCGGATGCGGTCGAGCACGGGAAATGCGTAGGGCGCGAAGTGCGAGACGATCAGATCGCTGTCCGGCAACGCGCGTGCGACCGCGCCACGCAGCGCCGACCAACGCGCGAGCATCGGCGTGCCGGCCGGCGCGAAGACTGCGCGCACCCGCACGTCGTGCTGCGGCAGCGCGCGCAGCAGCTCGTCGTAGTACCGGTCGACGCCGCCGCGGCTCGCAACGCCGTTCATCCCGATCTGAAGCGTCGCGAGGCTCATCCGTGCGCGCTCCCCGTCGTCAGCTCGAGGATCGCGATGCGGTCTCGCAGCGTGACGGGATAGCGCGTACGGCGCGCGAGCGTGCTACGCTGCAGATTGCCGTTCGCGTCGAACGTCGCAAGCGACGCAGCCGCCGGTGCGGCGGCGAGGTCGACGGTGATCGTGCGGGGCGCAACGGGGATCGCCGCCTGCTGCTGCGGATCGTAGCTCTGCACCTCGCGCCACAGCAGGAGCACCACACGACCACCGCCGAGCGCAAAGAGCGCGTGCCGCAGCTGCGGGTCGGCGCCGGCGAGGGTGAATGCGAGTGATCCGCTCGCTCTCGACGGCGCGTTTCCGAGAACACGCATCAAGTTCGACAGCGCAGTGAATGCAGGCTTGGGCCGGAAGTTGCCGTCGACCAGACCGTAGGTCGCGAACGGTGGGCCGCCCTCGTCGACGAGCTCGTAATCGTACGTGCGCGCGATCCCCGCCTGGTAGTGATCCAAAAACAAGCGCGGGATGTACGCGGCCTGCGTTGCCATGTCGACAGCGCGCGGAGAGCCGGGCGTCGCGTACCCGCTCTCCGTCGAGATGATCGGCTTGGCCCCCGCCATTGCGCGCGCCTCGCCGAGCCACATGCGAATCGTGCCGTAGGCGTTGTCGCCGTAGCCGGTCGTCCCCGGTTGGTAACCGGCGAAATAGTCGTGGACGTTGCCGTCGTCGAGCAGCCCCGAGAGATCGCCGACGGATCGCGCGCTGCCTGCGTCGGCAAGCGACGGCCCGACGACGCGTACGGCGGAAAGCGCGTCGTCACTGCGCACCGTGTGATACAGCGTACGCTGCGTATCGCGCACCGTCGTCACCCAATCACCATCGCCGCTGGGGTGACTGATGTCGTACTCGTTGATCCCCTCGTATGCTTCTATCGCCGGCCCGACGCACGCGGCCCAGCTTGCGAGACTCGCTGGCTGGGGCGACGGCGGGACGTGGTAGGTGAACCGAATCCCATGCGCCGCGAGTGTGCGATCCTCGCGGCAAACGTCGTCCTGTCCGAGTGAGACCCCGTCACGGAGATGGCGCACGTGTAGCTGCGCGAGCAACGCCGCGACGCGGTCGAAGTTCTGATACGGCCCATCGTGATAGCCGAGGTGAACGTTGATGCCGACGGAGTCGGCGAAACGTGCGGCGCTGACGGCGCGCTCGACATGGAGCGCTGCGGCTCCCGAAGGTGCGCCGCCAGGGTTCGATGCTGCGATGGCGACGCTTGCTAGGAGCATCGCCGGGAGAACGGCTCGCACGTGCCGATGGTAGCGGCAATCACGTTCGCGCGTCCCCCCGGGAATCGGTGGGGTTCTTAAGGTCCGAACTAGGGGATGATATCGAGAATTGTCGCCGCGCCGTCGACGTTCAGCGAGACGTTGCCCTGCGATCCGAGCGACGACGTATTGGTGTTCCCGTTGTTGTCGAAGGTCGTCACCTTGAGGGACGACGGAGCGTTCGGGAACTGCACCGTGGTCGATGCCGGCGTCACCGAGATCGTCGTGTTCGCGCTGGGATCCCACTCGTCGACGTCGTTCCAGAGCACGAGCGAGTAACTGCGGTCGCTGCGCTGCAGCAGCAGATGGTGAACCGACGACGGCGCGGAGATCGCGTATGAGAGCGGCGTGCGCGGCGGTACTCCGCTCAGGTCCGTTACGTGGCCGATCAGGTTCTTGAGCGCGGTGTAGGCAGGCTTGGGATTCAGATACTTGTCGACCAAGCCGTAGCTGAAGAACTCGTCGATCCCCGAGTCAGCGAGCTGATAGATGTACGTGTGCGAGATCCCCGCGTTGTACTGCTCGAGCACGGTTCGCAGCGTGTAGTGCATCTTCACGGTCGGCGGCACCGGCCACAGGTCGTTCGACCCGTCAGCGTAGCCGGTCTCGGTCGACCACAGGGGGATCTGACCCGTCGGTTGCCGCGACATGTTCATGAAGTATGCGAGCGAGCCATAGGTACCCGAAGCGTACGTCGCGCCGTAGCCGCTGCTTCCCGGATTGCGGCCCGCGAAATAGTCGTGCACGTTGGCCAAGTCGACCGAGCCCGACAAGCTCCCCACGGACGCGAAGGCGCTTTCTGTCGTGAGACCCGGCGCGAGGACGGCTGCGCCCGAACGGCTCTTGACCGTTGAGTAGAGCGAGCGCTGATAGTTCGCCAGCGTCGAGGCCCAGTTCGTGTCGCTCGACGGGTGGGTGAGATCGTACTCGTTGGGCGGCTCGATCGCTTCGAGCGCCGGACCCATGCACGAGAGCACGGTGTCGATGTCGTTCATCGTCATCGTGATCCGCGTGACGGCCAGGACGCCGATCCCTTGCGACGCGAGCTGTGCGTCGGCGGCGCACGCTCCCGGATCGCCCGGGTACGCGGAGTCGCGAATGTGACGAACCCCGAGGTTTTTGAGCAGTCCGACGACTGCGCTCGTGTTCGCGTACGCCGATCCCCAGTAGCCCAAATATGCGTTGACGCCGATCGACTGCGCGAAGACGTCGGATGCGACCGGCGTTTCGCTTGCGACTGCGCCGCTGTTGTCCCGCACCTGTCGTCCGGTCGATGTCGACGTCGACGCGGTGCTCGCCGCGGACTGTGGGACGAGGCTGTGTCCGCCACCACCTCCGCATGCGGCGAGCGTCAACGCTGCGCCGGACAACAGAAGAACGGACGCGCTACGTAGCGCGTCGCGGGAAAAAAGCATGTATTGCCTCCAAGTAAAGACGGACGCCGCGTGCGTACAGCGACCAACGCATGCGGCAGGCCGACCCATCTTACACGCTCAGATCGAATTCATGCCTGGTTGCGGGAACAATAGAAGCGCGTCATACGCAGCTCGTCACAAAAAGCGCTATGGAACAATGTCGACGATTGCCACGGCGCCGTCGACGTTCAGCGTCGCGGTCGCCGTCGACGAGACGGCAACGGACGTCGTGCTGGGGTTCCCGTTCGCGTCGAGCGTCGTTGCGCGCAGCGAAGCTGGCGTGCGCGCAAACGTCATCGTGACGGAAGCAGGTTGCGTCGCGATCGGCGCGAGCGACGATGTGTCCCACTCGGTCACGTCGTTCCACAGCAGCAACTCGTAGCTGCCGTCGCTACGCTGCAACAGGATTTGGTGCACGGACGAAGGCGCACTGAGCGCGTAGCCGAGCGGCGAAAGCGAGGAGGCGCCCGACGGATCGCTGACATGCGCGAGCAGACTTTTGAGCGCCGTGTACGCGGGCTTCGGCGAGAGGTTCGCATCGACGATTCCGTAGCTCGCGTACTCGTTGTTGTCGGCGTCGATGAGCTGGTAGATGTACGTGCGCGGGATCCCGGCCTTCCAGTGCTCGAGCACGGTGCGCAGCGTGTAGTGCATCTTGACCGTCGGTGAAACAGGCGCAAGCGATCCGGCGGCGTCGCCGAAGCCGGCTTCGGTCGCCCATATCGGCAGCGAGCCGACGTCTTGACGCGCGATGCCGATGAAGTACGCGAGCGATCCGTACGTCCCGAAGCTGAACGACCCACCGTAGCCGTCGCCGCCCGGATTATGGCCGGACATATAAGGATGAAAGTTTCCGACGTTGGCGGCGTCGCTGATCGAGCCGATCGCGGCGAACGCGCTGTCGGTCGTGAGGGCCGGGGCGAGGACGGGGACGGAGCTCACGCCTTTGACCGCGGCATAGAGCGAGCGCTGCGCGGAAGCAAGCGTCGCCGGCCAGTTCGTATCCGAGTTCGGGTGGGTGAGGTCGTACTCGTTGGGTCCCTCGACCGCCTCGAGCGCCGGGCCTAAGCAGCGCACGAACGTTGCGACGTCGCTTGCGTTTTGGCCGATCGTCGCGATCGCGTCGACCCCCACCCCGGAACTCGCGAGCCGCGCTTCCGAGGCGCACGCACCCGGATCGCCGGCGTAGTTCATGTCGCGCACGTGGTGCACGCCCAGATTCGTAATCAGCGCCGCGACCGCGCTCGGGTTCGAGGTGTACGGAGTTCCCCAGTAGCCGAGGTGCACATTGACGCCGACCGACTGCACGAACGCGTTCGCCGCCGCGGGTGCGACGAGCGGGACCTGGTTTTGTACGGACGAGCTCCCGGCTGATGGGCTGCTCGTCGGAGCAACAGAAGGAGCACCGGTTGCGGCGGGTGCGGGCGTGGTACCCGCTCGGGGAGTCGACGTCGGCTGTGCGGCGGAGGACGAGGCGGGAGCGCCGACCGCCGAAGCGGCGGATGTCGCGGGGACGACGCTGCTCGCCGAACCGCCGCCGCCGCAGGCGGCGAGCGAGACGCTCGCTGCGGTGCCGACGACGATGAGCGCATGACGAAACAGGGGGCGCTCGAGCACGGGGCCTCCGAAAGCTGGGAAGCTACCCGCAAGACGCAGGTAGCTTCCCTAGGTATCGGACTTACAGAACGCCGGCATACCTCGTCAGCGATACCTTTCGGTAAAGGTATGCTGTAGGGTAGCCCAACGAGCTACGGCTTGATGTCGACGATCGTCGCCGAGCCGTCGACGCTGACCGAGAAGCTCGCTTGTGCCGGCAAGGAGGCGGTAGAGACGTTGCCGCCGTTGTCGAACGTCGTCGCGCTGACCGACGACGGCGCATTGGCGAGCGTCAGGGTGGTGGAGACCGGGGGCACGACGATCGGTGTCGAGCTGGTGCAATCCCACTCCGCGACGTCGTTCCAGAGGATGACGGTGTAGGTACCGTCGCCGCGACGCAGCAGCAGGTGGTGAACCGACGACGGCGCGGAGATCGCGTAGGCCAGCGGCGTCGTTGCGGGGATCGCGTAGTCGCGGACGTGCGCGAGGAGGTTCTTGATCGCGTAGTAGGCCGGTTTCGGGTTGAGATTGGCGTCGACCAGGCCGTAGCCGTTGTACTCGTCGCCACCCGCGTCCACGAATTGATAGAGGTACGTGTGCGCGATGCCGGCGTTGTACTGTTCGAGCACCGTGCGCAGGATATAGTGCATCTTCACCGTCGGCGAGACCGGCGCAAGGTCGCCAGGCTGATCGCCGAACCCGGTCTCGGTCGACCACAACGGCACGGTCCCGGTGTTCTGCCGTGACATATTGATGAAGTACGGCAGCGAACCGTAGGTCCCGTACGAGTAGGTCGCGCCGTATCCGCTGCTCCCCGGGTTGTGGCCCGAGAAGTAGTCGTGCACGTTCGCGAGATCGACGTAGCCGACGAGGCTGCCCGTCGCGGCATATGCGGTCGCCGTGGTCAGGGCCGGCGCGATGACCGGGACCCAGGTCAGGCTTTTCACCGTCGAATACAGCATGCGCTGGTAGTTGGCGAGCGTCGCGGCCCAGTTCGTATCGCTCGACGGATGCGTCAGATCGTATTCGTTGGGTCCTTCGAACGCTTCGAGCGCCGGGCCCAGACACGAGACGATCGTCTTGATGTCGCTCGGGCCGTAGTTGATGTTGTTGACGACGGTCAGGACGCCAATGTCCATCGCATGGAACGAGGCGTCGATCGCGCAGGCGCCGGGATCGCCCGGATACGAGACGTCGCGCACGTGGCGCACGCCCAAGTTCTTGATGAGCGTCTGCACCGCGGTGGTGTTCGAGGTGTACGCGGTGCCCCAATATCCCATATGGGCGTTGACGCCAACGGACTGACCGAAGATGTCCGACGCGACGGGCGTCTCGGTCGGGAGCGTCGTTGTCCCCTGCGTGCTGCGACGCGCGGCGGCCGGCACCGGCGTTGCGCTGCTCGCGCTTGCCGTGAGCGTGCTCGACGGCACGACGTTCGTCGCTCCACCGCCGGCGCACGCCACGAGCGACGCGCTCGAGGCGACAATAAGCAAATGAAGCGCGTTCTTAAACGCGCGAGTCGGAGTGAACACAGAGATCGGCTCCTTGGACGGACTACACTACAAGCGTGCTAGGCACGCACTTGTTCTATCGGAGTGCCGCGGGCCGATTCGGAGCAATTTCAAACGCGTAGCCGCAAAGATAGAGAAGCGTCACAGTAAGCGAGCGTGCGCTTAACAGCGATCTCTATCACTCGCGATCCGCGCGTTTTGCACTATGCACGATCTCGTGCTGTGCGTGCGCATACATAAACCGTCTTCGATCAGATGTCGCGCTGCTGTGCAAACGTGACCATCTCACGCATGCGTGGATGGTCACGCTCTTGTCCGCGCATCCACTCCTCGAGCGGTGGGACTGCCGCGCCGGTGCGGAAGCGCCAATAGTACGTGCTGAGATCGCCCATGTAGGCGAAGCGCTTCTTTGCATCTTTGCGCGCATCGTCATAGCTGGTGAAGCTGTCGTGATAGGCGCGCACCGAACCGAAGTCGCGTTCGATCTCGAGCAGCGTTCGCGCGTTGCGGATCGTGCCTTCGATTTTGCCCGGCGAATGGATGACGCCGTCCGCGGCCATGATGCGCTCGATCTCGGCCTCACCGTAGTGGGCGACGCGATCGACACGAAAATCGTCGAACGCCGCGCGGTACGCGTCCCAGTTCTTGTCGATGATCGCCCACGAGAGACCGGCCTGGAAGACGGCGCGTGAGATCACGGCGAGGTGGTCGTCGAGCGTCGGGCTCTCGATCACGCGCGGAATGCGGTCGACCGGCGTCGCCCGTTTGGGGACGCGGACCGGGGGTGCCTTTTGGGCAGGTTTTTTCGTCGCCATCTTCACCGAACGGGCAGGGTGTTGCGACGATGCTACTCGATAGGGTGGAGGTGGGGAAGACCTGGGTCCTGGTCGCGGCGATCGTCGGCTCGGCGATGACGTTCGTCGACGGGACGGCCGTGAACGTCGCGCTCCC
>CAZABL010000008.1:0-9036 GCA_964483365.1 uncultured bacterium | reverse complement strand
TTGATCATCAGCGAGCGTGCCGTCCCCGAGAGTCGCGACGAGGAGATGCCTGCGCGCCTGGACGTCGGCGGTGCGGTGCTCGCGACGCTCGCGCTCGGGGCGCTCACGTACGGGCTGATCGATGCGCAGTCGGCGCCCGGACCGCGTGCGTGGACGATGATCGTCGCGGGCGTCGCGCTCCTCATCGCATTCGTGTGGTACGAGCGGCGCACGCCAGTGCCAATGATGCCGCTCGATCTGTTCGCGTCGCGCACCTTCACCGCGGCGAATCTCTACACGCTGTTTCTCTATGCCGCAATCGGCGGCTCACTGTATTTCGTGCCGTTCTTGCTGGTCAACGTCCAGCACTACACGCCGACTGCCGCCGGCGCGGCACTGCTGCCGTTCATCATTCTGCAGTTCGCGTTCTCGCGCTGGTCGGGCGGGCTGCTGGCACGGCTCGGAGCGCGGATCCCGCTCGTCCTCGGCGCACTGTTCGCCGCCGCTGGTTTCGCGCTGTTCGCGATGCCGGGGATCGGCGGAACGTATTGGACGACCTACTTTCCGGCGGCGGTGGCGTTGGGGATCGGCGGGGTCCTGTTTGTCGCGCCGCTCACGACGTGCGTGTTCGACGCCGTCGACGTCGAGCAAAGCGGGGTTGCTTCGGGGATCAACAATGCCGTTTCGCGCTGCGCCGGTCTGCTCGCGATCGCCGCGTTCGGCATCGTGCTCAGCGGATACGCACCCGGCGGGACGGGCGATCCGAACCCCGTCGCGCTGCTGGCCGGGATCCGTGCGGTGATGGCGCTCTCCGTGATCGTCTGCCTCCTCGCGGCCGCCGTCGCGCTTATCGCGATCCCGGGCCGGACGCGTGCGGCACCAGGGAAGCCAACGCAAAACGCCGCACCGCAAACGGGTTATGGCCAACGGGAGACTTGACGGAAAGGTTGCGATCGTCACGGGCGCGGCGAGCGGGATCGGCCGTGCAACCGCGCGGCGATTCGCCGAAGAAGGCGCTCGTGTCGCGGCGCTCGATCTGCGTGAGCCGGAGGCACCGGACGGCGGGATCGCGCTCGCGTGCGACGTCAGCGACGAGCGAAGCGTCGAAGACGCGGTCGCGCAAGTCGTTGCGCGGCTCGGCGGGATCGACGTGCTCGCGCATTTCGCGGGGATCACCAGCGACGCGCTCGCCGATCGCATGACGCTCCAGCAGTGGAACGACGTCATCCGCGTCAACTTGACGGGAACGTTCGTGATCGCGCAGCGCGTCGCGCGCGCGATGCGCGACGGCGGGTCGATCGTGCTCACATCGTCGCGCAGCTATCTCGGCAACGTCGGGCAGGCGAACTATGCCGCCTCGAAAGGCGGCGTCGTCTCGCTGGCGCGCACGCTCGCGCTCGAGCTCGGCAAACGCGGGATCCGCGTCAACGCGATCGCGCCCGGATTCGTCGCAACGCCGATGACCGACGCGGTGCCCGACAAGATTCGCGACAAGGCGATCGCGGCGACCCCGCTCGGCCGCGTCGCGAAGCCCGAAGAGATTGCCGCGGTCGCAACCTTCTTCGCCGGCGACGACGCCAGCTACGTGACGGGTCAGACCCTGCTCGTCGACGGCGGACGGACGACCGGCCTGGCCCTCTCGTGACGAAGTATTTCGACGACCTCGTCCCGGGCGAGCAGATCGAGACGGCGGCACGGACGGTCACCGAGACCGACGTCGTGCAGTTCGCGCAACTTACCGGCGACTGGAATCCCATTCACACCGACGTCGAGTTCGCCAAAGCGTCGCCGTTCGGTGAACGGCTCGCGCACGGAATGCTCGGGTTGTCGTTCGCGATCGGCCTCCTCGATCGCACCGGCGTCTTCAGCGGAAGCGCGATCGCGAATCTCGGCGTCGAAGAATGGCGCTTCAAAGTGCCGATCCGCATCGGCGACACGATCCGTCTGGTCGTAACGATCACCGAGGCGCGTCTTGCCTCGGACGGTGCGCGGGGAATCGTCGGGCGCCGCTTCGCGCTCTACAATCAATGCAACGAGCTCGTGCAGGAAGGGCGGATCCCGATCATGGTCAAGCGTCGCCCTGAGCCTGTCGAAGGGTGATCCGGTATCTCCGCAACGGCGACGTCAGCCTTGCCCTCGAGACGCGCGGTGACGGCCCGCGGGCGCTGCTGTTCGTGCACGGGTGGATCAGCGGGCGGCGGATGTGGTACGACGTCGTCGAGCGCCTCGACCCGTCACGCTTCACCGCGTATCTCCTCGATTTCCGCGGCGCGGGGCTGAGCGATCGTCCGCTCCTGGGCCACGACCTCGAAGGCTACGCCTCGGACCTGCAGACCGCGCTCGCCGCGGTGGGTCCGGCGATCGTGGTCGCGCACTCAATGGGCGGGAAGATCGCGCAGTACGTGGCGACGCTCGGCGATCTCAACGTCGAGCGTCTCGTCTTGGTCGCGCCCGGCGTCGCTCGCGCCGTCACGATGAGCGCGCAGCACCGCGGCCTCGCCGAGCAAGCCTTCGGCTCGCGCGTCCGCATCGAAGCCTTCCAGCGTGCCGCAATGCGTCGCCCGATCTCACCGCCGACGATGGAACGGATCGTCGACGACGCCCTGATCGCCCAACGCGAGCACTGGTTCGGCTGGTACGACCACGGCCGCCTCGCCGATTTCGCCGACCAGCTCGATCGCATCGCCGTCCCCGCAATCGTCGTCGCCGGCGAACACGACCCCCTCGCCCCGCCTGCCCGCGTCAAACGCGAGGTCGCCGAGCGCATCGCGGGCGCGCTCTTCGTGAAGCTCCACAACGCCGGACACAACCTACCGGTCGAGACACCGGACGAGATCGCCGGCATCCTGGTGCGCAGCGCGGCATGAAGAAGAGCGGCGTGCTCGCCCTCGCGCTCGCCGTTCGCGTGATGGAAGCGTGCAGCTTGGTCCGGAAGTTATGCCGCAACGGTGGCCGAAGTGTCGATAAAAGACAACAAGCCCAAAGTTCACCGCGTTGTCATCGCCGTTGACTGCGGCACTGTCGTGAATCCCGACATCATCGTCCAACAAGCGCAGAGCGTGACCAATTACGGTCTTTCCGCTGCTCTAGCCAAAAAGATTACACTCGAGCGAGGCCGCGTCCAACAGAACAACTTCTACGATTACACCGTTCTGCGCCTGGCTGACGCACCGTCGATCGAAGTGTACATCGTGCCAAGTAACGAAAAGCCGACAGGGGTCGGTGAACTTTGCACCCCACCGATAGCGCCTGCCGTTGCGAATGCATTTTTAAATTAACCGGTGAGCGTATCCGGCGATTGCCGTTGAGTGATGTTGGCTTGAGGAGCGCGCCGTCATGAGCCGAACACATCAACCGGACGACGACAAAGTCCAGGTTATTTCTTGTATGCGATAATCCAGGGTAGCGCGGCGAAGAGTGTCGCGGGATCGAACACGCCAAAAATCAGATTTCGGGCCTGAACAGCGACGCGAGCTAACCGGAAAGAGCGAGCGACGCGAGCTCTGCGAGCGTGCTGAGCTGCGCGCGGTCGATCTTGCTAAACGCGTGAGCTCCGTGATGGACTGACACGAGCCGCGCGACGAACCCCCGTTGCGACCGGATGCTTGCCATCGCGAACGAGAGGTCGGCAAACCCAATGGCCTCGGCCACCGGGCCTTCCTTTGCGGCGAGCTCGGGGAAACGGGCGTTGCGCTCGGAACGAGTTATCAGTTCACCGGGTTGTGCCATGAACATGTAGCAGCGGAGGTCATCGAGGAGAGCGTCGCCCCAGCGATCTCGGAGCAATGAGTCGTACCGCTGCGGGAACTGGGGGTCGCCGGTTGTCGCGCGATTCGCCCAGCGACCTTCCGCGACTCTCGTTACCGTTTGCATCGAGTCCGGCGCGAGCTGCCGGGCCGCGTACTCGCGGACAACCGTGAGCGCTTCCGCTTCCGTCGTCGCCACCCAAAGGCGCCGCACGAGCGGGCGGAACGATGCGAACACGTCGAGGATCGCGGTCGATTGCTGCGTCAGGATAGAGCGGCGAAGCTCAGGAACCCCGAGCGAGAACAGGGCTCCGCGTTCGGCGCGATCCATCATGAGCACGTCGGCGATTCGTTCCAGAACCGATGCGGAGACGCGTGCTGCGCGGTCCGTCTCCATCATCATGTACCATTGGCGACTAATCCCAACGGCCTCGGCAGCCTCTGCCTGTGTGATCGGCTTTCCGATGCGGTTTGGCAGACGCGCGTATGGGCCGAGAGATGCACACCCGGGGGCGATACGCGCGCGGCACCGCTTGAGGAGCTCGCTCAGCCGCTCCTTTTCATGGACCTCGGCCGCGCGCGTTACCAAGCGGCTTCCGCTTCACCGATCATGAGGAACAGCCCCAACGTTACAAAGCCAGTGGTTGGTTCGTAGTGTCACGCAAAACGATAACACAGCGTCGTCGCAATGTCATCGTGTTTGCGGGACGGATCCGTGCAGCGTCTTCGTGCGCGGCACCAACGCTTCGGTACGTTGGAGCCGCGATGTGACCATTTTTTGTGTCTCGATCTTATGCTGCATCGAGCCGGCATTCGCCGGATGAAGCGATGATTCGATGGACGCATGCCGCTTATCAGCAAGGTGGGTCTGCCGGCGTGTGGTGTTACCGTTTGGTGCCGAACGGCCGCACGTTTTCGGGAGCCGACGAGCGTATCACCTCGGCACGCAAACCGGCGGCGAACGAAGCGCGGCGATCAAGCCTCGGCCATTTGAAACGCAACGTAACGACCATGGCTAATGACTTCGCACCAATCTTGATCAGATTCTCTCGCCGGCTCGTGAGCGACAAATCCTTCATCGGCTTGGGCGTCGCGAGCGTTCGCAGAAAGTTGCCCAGGTTATACGCCAGCGCGTGCAGTTGCAGTCGCACGGCGTTGACCGCGAAGGTCCGGCATGAGAGCCGCGTCCACTTGATCGCGCCCTTGCGTTCCTTGATCCATTGCTCGGCAGGACCGCGCTTGTTGTAGAACTTCACGACTTTCTTGGCAGAGCGCCTCACGTCCGTGACGATGAGCGTACAATGCCGAGATTGATGTGGACGTCGCGCTACGCGTTACGGTCGACCAGCATCCGGAACTCCGCCCGGTGCACACGTTCATGCATATCGGGCGCAGACCAGGTCGCAACAGCAACGCCTCCGGCATCGCCACCATCGTCACAGTTATCTCTATTCGCGAGCCACAGGCGGCTCGAGGAATCGCACGACAAACCGACTCGACCTGATGCCGCCACTGAGAGGAACGCGGTATGCCGTCCACCCTCGATGTAATCAAACCCACCCCGTCGCTATGGCGTGTTGCCTTCAACCATCGAGCGATAAATTCGTACAAACCTCGAGCAAGCCACCGACCGCCCACAGGCTTTGCGCGAACAGGACCGGCTCATGGACCCCCTTGCGCCGCTAGCCTGCTTCAAGCGAGAGGTCGCCGAGCGCATCCCCGGCGCCCTCTTCGTCAACCTTCATAACGCCGGACACAACCTACCGGTGGAAACCCCGGACGAGATCGCCGGCATTGTAGTGCGAAGCGGGGCTTAGCCTTGCCTCAATTGACGCCCCCGAGGGCGCATGGTATGCTTCGGAGGTTCCGGCCGACCCGCCGTGGTCCGGCCGCTTTCGTGTGCGTTCCGGAGAACTGAGTGCCGACCATTTCCCAGCTGGTCCGTAAGGGCCGCGAGAAGCAGCAGAAGAAGGTGAAGACCCCGGCGTTCCGCGTCGTTTCGACCGGACCCAAGCCGGGCCACCCCGACCTGCCCAATCGTACGTTCGAAGTCGCGGGTAACCCGCAGCGTCGCGGCGTGTGCACTCAGGTGAAGACGATCACCCCGAAGAAGCCGAACTCGGCGCTTCGTAAGGTCGCGCGCGTGCGCCTCACCAACGGTGAGGAAGTCACGGCGTACATCCCCGGGATCGGCCACAACCTCCAGGAGCACTCGGTCGTGCTGATCCGGGGCGGCCGCGTCAAGGATCTCCCGGGCGTCCGCTACCACATCATCCGTGGCACGCTGGACACCTCCGGCACCGCGAACCGTAAGCAAGGCCGTTCGAAGTACGGCGCCAAGCGCACCCAGAAGAAGTAAGGAACACCGCCAGACATGCCGCGTAAGGGCCCGGTCCCGAAGCGACCGATCCTCCCCGACCCGAAGTTCGGCTCGAAAGTCCTCGCCCGCTTCATCAATAAGGTGATGATGCGCGGGAAGAAGTCGACCGCCGAGCAGATCTGCTATGACGCCCTCGAGCTGATCGCGACCAAGACCGGCCGCGACCCGATGGACGTTTTCACGCAGGCGCTGGGGAACGCGATGCCGCTCGTCGAGGTCCGTCCTCGCCGTGTCGGTGGTGCGACCTACCAGGTTCCGATGGAGGTCCGTCCCGACCGCCGTCAGGCCATGGCGATGCGCTGGCTGATCGGATACGCTCGTCAGCGCGCCGGCCGCTCGATGACGGAGAAGCTCGCCAACGAGCTGATGGACGCCTCCAACAACCAGGGTGCCTCGATCAAGAAGCGCGAGGACACCCACAAGATGGCCGAGGCCAATAAGGCCTTTGCTCACTACCGCTGGTAAAGCGGCCCCCTTTTCATCATGGCACTCAAGCGCGAATATCCGCTCGCCCAAACCCGTAACATCGGGATCGCTGCTCACATCGACGCCGGTAAGACGACGGCGACCGAGCGCATCCTTTTCTACACCGGCCGCACGCACAAGATCGGTGAGGTCCACGACGGAGCTGCAACCATGGACTGGATGGTCCAGGAGCAGGAGCGCGGGATCACCATCACGTCTGCGGCGACGGCGTGCACCTGGCGCGACACGCGTATCAACATCATCGATACGCCGGGCCACGTGGACTTCACGGTCGAGGTCGAGCGCTCGCTGCGCGTTCTCGACGGCCTCGTCGCGCTCTTCGACTCGGTCGCCGCGGTGCAGCCGCAGTCCGAGACCGTCTGGCGCCAGGCGAACAAGTACGCCGTTCCCCGGATCATCTTCGTCAACAAGATGGACCGCATGGGCGCGGACTTCTTCAACTGCGTCCGTCAGATCCGCGAGCGTCTCGGTGCCCCTGCGACCCCGATCCAGGTGCCGATCGGTGCCGAGGATCAGTTCCAGGGCGTCGTCGACCTGTTCACGATGAAGAAGATCGTGTACACCGACGACCTCGGGTCGACGATGGAGCACGAGCCCGTCACCGAAGCCGACGGCGACCTCTTCACGACGGCCCAGGAATGGCGTCAGTCGCTGATCGAGGCGATCGCCGAGCAGGACGACGAGCTGCTCGAGATGTTCTTTGAGGGCAAGGAGATCCCGGTCGAGCGCCTGCACAAGGCGCTGCGCGGTGCGACGATCGCCGGCAAGGTTCTTCCGATGCTCGCCGGGTCGGCGTTCAAGAACAAGGGCGTGCAGCCGCTGCTCGACGCCGTTGTCGACTTTCTTCCGTCGCCGCTGGATGCCAAGCCGATCATCGGCAAGGATCCCAACAGCGACGGTGAGATCGAGCGCAAGCCCGACGACAACGAGCCGTTCTCGGCGCTCGCGTTCAAGATCGCGACCGACCCGTACGGCAACCTGACCTATTTCCGCGTCTATTCCGGCGTGCTCGAAAAGGGCAGCTACGTGTACAACGCGCGTAGCGGCAAGAAGGAGCGCATCGGACGCATCCTGCGGATGCACGCGAACCACCGCGAGGACATCGACGCCATCGGCGCCGGCGACATCGCGGCGGCGGTCGGTCTTTCCGACACGCGCACCGGCGACACGCTGTGCGACGAGAAGAAGCCGATCCTTCTGGAGTCGATCACGTTCCCGGAGCCCGTCATCAATCAGGCCGTCGAGCCGAAGACGAAGGGCGATCAGGACAAGATGGGCACGGCGCTCGCGCGCTTGGCTCAGGAAGATCCGACGTTCCGGATGTGGACCGACGAAGAGACGCAGCAGACGATCATCGCCGGGATGGGCGAGCTGCACCTCGAGATCATCATGGATCGCCTCAAGCGCGAGTTCAAGGTCGAAGCGAACGTCGGCAAACCGCAGGTCGCGTATCGCGAAGCGATCACCAAGACCGTCGAGAAGCAGGGCAAGTTCGTCCGGCAGACCGGTGGTAAGGGTCAGTACGGCGACGTGTGGCTGCGCCTGAGCCCGGGTCAACCCGGCACCGGCTACGTCTTCGAGTGGAAGATCGTCGGCGGCGTGATCCCGCGCGAGTTCCAGAAGCCCGTGATGGAAGGGATTCGCGAGGCCGCGCAGTCCGGCGTGATGGCCGGCTATCCGGTCCTGGATTTCAAGGCTGAAGTCTTCGACGGTTCGTTCCACGACGTCGACTCGAGCGAAATGGCGTTCAAGATCGCCGGCTCGATGGCGTTCAAGGAAGCGAACCGCTCTGCGGGTCCGATCCTGCTCGAGCCGATCATGTCGGTCGAAGTCACCGCTCCGCGCGATTTCATGGGCGCGGTCACCGGCGACCTCAACCGCCGGCGCGGGATGATCCAGGCGACCGAAGAGGCGCCCGGCGGAGCGATCGTCGTCAAAGCCAACGTCCCGCTCTCGGAGATGTTCGGCTACGCGACCGATCTGCGGTCGGCGACTCAGGGGCGCGCGACGTACACGATGGAGTTCGCGCACTACGAGAAGGCGCCGAAGTCCGTCGAGGAAGAGATCGTCGCCAAAGCATCCGGCAAGAAGTTAGCTACAGCGTAACAGCTCACACCAGCGCCACGTAAACAGAAAGACACGACAGGAGCATTATGGCCAAGGCCAAGTTCGAGCGGAGCAAACCGCACGTCAACATCGGGACGACCGGTCACGTCGATCACGGTAAGACGACGCTCACGGCTGCGATCATCAACTGCCTCGCGACCGAGAACGCCAACATCCAAAAGCGCAACGTCGACGACATCGACAACGCGCCCGAGGAGAAGGAGCGCGGCATCACGATCGCCATCTCGCACCAAGAGTACGAGACGGCGAAGCGCCATTACGCGCACGTCGACTGCCCCGGTCACGCCGACTACATCAAGAACATGATCACCGGCGCGG
>CAZABL010000007.1:32589-73070 GCA_964483365.1 uncultured bacterium | reverse complement strand
AGCATGACAGGGGTCGTGTCGCGTCGCCCGGCTGGCGAGGGGACGCTCGGCGGACGGGGTGCGATGGTTGGGTGGAGAACGTGCGACGACCGCGTTAACGGGAGGTCGTGCACATGCCTCGATTCATGGTGGAACGCACGTTTCCAGCCGGTCTCCACATCCCGACGAACGCCGACGGTGCTCAGGCTTGTCTCGGCGTTGTCGAGAAGAACGCAACGAACGGTGTGACGTGGGTTCACTCCTACGTCTCGGCCGATAAGACGAAGACGTTCTGCATTTACGACGGTCCCGACGAAGCATCGATACGAGCGGCCGCGGAGCGAAACGGCCTGCCGATCGACGCGATAACGCCCGTCAGCGTTTTAGATCCTTACTTCTACCAGAACGCCTGACGCAAGAAGTTTTCTTAACGCAAACCGTGCGACCGTCGCGCGGTTGTCTTCCGTGTGCGATCCCGCGGACTTCCCTTGCCCCTTCTTGCCCTGGCCGCTGCGTCGTTCGGAATCGGCACGACCGAGTTCGTCATCATGGGCCTGCTGCCGAACGTCGCATCCGATCTGCACGTCTCGATCCCGCATGCCGGCCTGCTCGTCACCGGCTACGCACTCGGCGTCGTTGTCGGTGCACCGATCGTCGCCGTCCTGACGATGCGTCTCCCGCGCAAGCCGGCGTTGCTTGCGATGATCGGGATGTTCATCCTCGGCAATCTTTTGTGCGCGATCGCGCCGAACTATCCCGTGCTCATGATCGCGCGGATCGTCACCGCGTTCTGCCACGGCGCGTTCTTCGGGATCGGTTCGGTCGTCGCGGCCGATCTCGTCCCCCCGAACCGGCGTGCGAGCGCGATCGCGCTCATGTTCGCTGGTCTCACGCTCGCGAACGTGTTGGGCGTCCCGCTCGGGACCGCGCTTGGGCAAGTCGCAGGTTGGCGCGCGACGTTCTGGGCGGTCGTCGCGATCGGCCTAATCTCCGCCGCAGCCGTCGCCGCGTGGCTCCCGTCGAACATCCCGATGAAGCCGGCGAACCTGCGACGCGAGGTCGGCGTGTTGCGCGAGCCGCAGGTCATCCTCGCGATGCTCATGAGCGTTCTCGCCTCGGCGAGCCTCTTCAGCGTCTTCACGTACATCACGCCGATCCTCGAGAACGTGACGGGGCTGCTGCCGCGCTCCGTGACCCTCGTTCTGCTGCTGTTCGGTGCCGGGCTCACGGTCGGAAGCATCCTGGGCGGACGGCTTGCGGATTGGAAGCTGATGCCGTCGGTGCTCGCGACGTTCGTCGCGGAGGTCGGCGTACTGGCCGTGTTCGCGTTTGCTAGCCACGCTGCGATCTCGGCGGTGCTGATCGTCTTCCTCTGGGGAATCGTCGCGTTCGCGCTCGTGCCGCTCCTTCAACTGCGCGTCGTCGACACCGCGGCTGACGCGCCGAACCTTGCGTCAACGTTGAATCAGGGCGCCTTCAACCTCGGCAACGCGTCCGGTGCGTGGCTCGGCGGAGCGGTGATCACGCTTTCGCACGGCTACACGGACTTGCCGTGGCTGGGGACCGCGATCGCGATCACGGCGCTCGCGCTGAGCGTCCTCTCCGACGTCTTGCAGCGCGGCACGCAGCGCGTCGCACTGCAGTTCCGCGACGAGCACTAAGTCCCGAATCTTGCTAGCCGGTCACGCGCAATCCCGCGGCGATGCCGTTGATCGAGAGACGAATCGTATCGCGTAAGACCGGGGTGGGCTCCGCACGGTACGCAGCAAGCAAGCGCACTTGCAGAAGGGAGATCGGGTCGACGTACGGATTGCGCAGCGCGATGCTGCGCGTGAGCGTCGGATCGTCAGCCAGGAGCCGGTCACGATCGCGGATTCGCAACATCGCCTCGACCGATGCGTCGTACTCCTCCCGGATGATCGAGAAAAAGCTCCGCGCGCCCGGCGCGTCCGGGAGCAGCCCGCGCACGTAGCGCTCGAAGATCCCCAGGTCAGCGATCGCTAAGGCGCGCTCGATCCCGTGCAGCAGCGTCGCAAAGAACGGAAACTCCGTCGCCATCTCGCGTAGCGTCTCGAGCTCGCCGTCGTGCTCGCGAACAGCCGCACCGAACCCGTACCAGCCGGGGACCAAGCCGCGCGTCTGCGTCCAGGCGAACGTCCACGGTATCGCACGCAGTTCGTTGAGAGAGCGGCCGCCGCTGCGCTTTCCCGGCCGTGAGCTGATCTGCAGGTCGCCGATCTCGTCAAGCGGGGTGCAGGCTGCGAAGAAGCGCAAAAACTCCGGGTCTGCGGCGAGCTCCGTGTACGCGCGTTGCGCGGTCGCCGCGAGGCGGTCGAGCAGCGCCGTCCAGCGCTCCGGCGTCGGAACGCCGGGTCGCTGTGTCGCGAGCACCGCGGACGTCAAGGCGAGCTCGAGGTTGCGGCGCGCGAGCGACGGCAACCCGTAACGCGCGCCGATCACCTCGCCCTGCTCGGTGACCTTGAAGCGTCCGTTGCGCGCCTCCGCCGGTTGCGCCTCGACCGCGTCGCGCGCATCCGCCGCGCCGCGGCCCACCGATCCGCCGCGTCCATGGAAAAACCGTACCGCGATCTCGTGACGCTTCGCGACGTCGGTTAGCGCGAGCTGCGCGCGATAGATCGCCCAGGCGCTCGCGACGACTCCCATGAGCTTCGTGCCGTCCGAATAGCCGAGCATCACTTCCCACACGCCACCGCAGGCTGCGACGTGTGCGCGGAACGGCTCGATGCGAAGGAGTGTGTCACCGATCGTTGCCGCCGCGCCCAGCGCGGTCGGACTTTCGAGTAACGGGACGATTTGCGCGGGTCCTGCGTCAAGTCCGCCCGACGCGCGGGCGAGAACGAACAACGCGAGCACGTCGAGCGGCGATTCGGTTCCGGCCAGAATGAACGTGCGCACCGCATCTGCGCCACGCAGACGTCTCAAGGTCGCGACCGCAGTGAGCGATGCGAGTATATCGGTCGTCTCCGGCGAGAATGGAACCGTCGACGGGATGAGTGGGCGCACCGACTGCAGCTCGCGCTCGAGCCACACCGTGATCTCAGCATCGCCGCGCGCGGAAAGCGGCGGACGATCCGGTTCGATCGCGGCGACGATCTCGTCGAGTGCGCTCCACACGCGATCGCGGTGCTGGCGCCATTCGAGCTCACAGAGATGAAAGCCGAAGATCTCGACTGCGCGTCGCAACCGCAACAGCGGCCGCGCGACGTCGTCGCTACTGTGCGCGCGAACACTGAGCTCGATGAGGTCGAGCTCGGCGAAGAACGCGGCTGCGTCGGCGTAGCCGCCCTCGCGATCAGCCAGCGTCAGCGTCAAGCGCCGGTTCACGAAGGCGAGCTTGCGGCGATAGGGCTCCGCTTCTTGGCGCACGCCCATCGTGTAGCGAACGTCGGGGAGCTCGAGCGTGTCGCGCTCGACCGATGCGCGCAGCTCGGGCGAGACCTCGCCGCGCACCGCATCCTGCGAGAAGCGTACTTGCAGATCGACGATCGCGTCGCGGTACTGCTCGAGCACGAAGCGCCGCGCTTGCTCGTGCGCCTCGAGGATCGCGTCCGGCGCGACGTTCGGATTCCCGTCGCGATCGCTGCCGATCCAACTCCCGAAATGCAGCACGGTCGGCGCGGCGACGCCGAGATGGCGCTCGAGCCGCTCGAACAGCCGCGGCGCCTCGTCGAAGATCGACTCGCGAAAGCGCGCGACGAGATTGCGCACTTCATCGCGCACCGACGGCGCACTGCGATACAGCTCGTTACTCTGCCAGAGCAGCAAGATCTGCGCACGCAGCTCGGCTTCGATCGCCTCGCGATCCTCGTCGGTGAGGACGCGCTCGTCCAAATCCCGCAGCAGCGCCGCAACGATCGCAAGCTTCTCGCTCGTCGTCCGGCGCAAGACCTCGGTCGGATGGGCCGTGAAGACGAGCGTGATCTCCGCGCTTCGAAGGGCGTCCGCCGCGTCGGCGGTGAGCGTCTCGAGCGCGCCGCGCAACGGCGGATCGCCGGCGAGCGCACGTTCGCGACGGCGCCGTTCGCGGTGCAGCTGCTCGGCCAGATTGACCATCTGAAAGTAGAGCCCGAACGCCCGAATGACGTCGATGACGTCTTCGATCGCGAGACCGTCCAGCGTGCGGTCGATCTCAGCGTCGAGCGCACCGTCACCCGAGGCACGACGTTCTCTGGCCAGCGCACGCAGACGCTCGACCGTGACGAACGTCGTCGGTCGTGCGTGCGTACGCAGCGCGTCACCGACCAGGCGTCCGAGCAACGCAACCTGCGCGCGCAACGGCGCCGCAGTATCGGTCTCGCGCGCGCGAACCCTCATGCCCCTAGCCTAACGCATCGGGGTCAATCCCCATAGGCCGGTCGGCTTTGGTCCTACGTCAGCGTCGGGGACGCAGCCGGACGCCGGCGCGAGGGCCGCGGTACCGGCCATCCTCGTATACGACGCGGCCCGCTTGCATCACGAGGCGGATTCCGCGCGGATTGCGCACCGGTTCGCGGTAGTCGAGATCGTCGGAGACGCTCTGCGCGTCGAAGAGGACGAGATCGGCGACGAATCCGCGCGCGACGCGGCCGCGATCGGCGATGCCGAACGTCTCCGCGGCAAGCGAGGTCATGCGGCGGATCGCCTCAGGGAGCGAGAGCACGCCGCGTTCGCGCACATACTCGCCGAGGACGCGCGGGAACGTGCCGAAGGTGCGCGGATGCGGCTTGCCGCCGAGTCCGGGCGGGAGTCCGTCGGTTCCGATCGAGGTCCACGGGTCTCCCAAGACCCGTTCGATGTCGCGCTCGTCCATCAAGAAGACGATCATCGACGCGGCGAGTTGTTCTTCGAGCAGGACGTGGACGAGCGCGTGAACCGGGTCGCCGCCGAGCTCGACCGCGAGCTCCGCGAGCGTTCGCCCTTCGAAGCGGTGGTCGCGCGTCGTCGCGATCAGGATCCCGTCCCATCCTGCCGCCTTGGCGAGATTCTCCCAACCCGGCTCGCCTTCGGCGATCGCACGGCGAAGATCGTCGACGACATCGGGGGCGCGTAACCGCTGCAGCAACGCGTCCGGCCCGCCTTCATGGTAGCGTGACGGAAGCGCGGCGGAAAGCACGGTGCTTCCCGCGCGATACGGATACATGTCTTGCGTCACGGCGACGCCCTGTGCACGCGCTTGCGCGAGGATGCGCAACGTCTGTGTCGTCTTTCCCCAGTTCGCCGCGCCGGCCGCCTTGTGGTGCGAGACGTGTACGCGCCGTCCGCTGCGACGACCGATCTCGACGATCTCCTCGACGCTCGCGATCACGGCGTCGCTTTCGCCACGGATGTGACTGGTGAAGATGTGCTCGTCGCCGAGCGTCTCGGCGAGCGCCGTCAACTCGTCGGTGTCGGAGAAAACGCCCGGCGGATAGATCAACCCCGTCGACAGCCCGAACGCACCCGCCTCGAGCGCCTCGTCGAGCAGTGTGCGCATGCGCGCGACCTCAGCGCTGCCCGCACGCTGCTTACCGGCGCCCATCGCCGCGGTTCGCACGGTGCCGTGCCCGACGAGCGGCGCGTAGTTCGTGACGTAGCCGCGCCGGTCGGCTTCGGCGAGAACGTCGCCGAAGCGCGGCCCGATCCCCGAAACGCCGGGAAAGAACGCCGTCGCTTGCGCGAGATACACATCCGCGTTGGCCGGATCGTACGGCCCGATGCTCACGCCGCAGTTCCCGACGACCTCGGTCGTGATCCCCTGTGCAATCTTCGAGGTGTCGTCTTCGGCGAGAAACGGTGCGTTGTCGCCGTGCGAGTGCACGTCGATGAACCCCGGGCTGAGCACGTAGCCGGTCGCGTCGACGACCTCGTGCCCGCGATGACTGTCGCTCGCCTCCGCGACGCGCGTGATCCATCCGTCGCCGACGTACACGTCCTTGATCGCCGGCGGCCCGCCTGTGCCATCACAGACGAGCGCACCGGCGATCACGACCGGCTCAGTGTCGCGCACCCAGCCGTGCACTCAGGAAGTCGGCCGTCTCGTTGAAACGCGCCAGTTCGTTCGCGTACAGAATATAGGCGTGTGTATCGTTGGGAACGGCGGACTCGGTGACGTCGACCCCCAGCGAACGCAGCCGCGTCACGAGGTCGATCGACTGGTTGAACGGGACGTTGCGGTCGTCATCGGACTGAGACACGTAGACCGGCGAACGCCATTTGGCGATCGACGCATCGGGCGACGCAGCAAAGGCGATCTGCCGCTGTTTCGGTGTCCCGACCGGTTTGCCGAACCAGAAGTCGACCAACCCGGTCCAGTCCTGCACGCCGGCCTGATCGGCACCCGCAGCGAAGATGTCCGAGTTGCGGGCGAGCGCGAGGGCGGTGAGATACCCGCCGTACGAGAGCCCGTAGATTCCGAGCCGCTTGGGATCGACATCGTGACGCGCGCGCAAGAGCTGCGCGCCGGCGAGCACGTCTTGATACTCGCTCGCGCCGAACCAACCGTGTCCAGGCGCCTCGCGGAAGTCGTGACCGTACATGATCCCGCTGCGATAGTTGATCGAAAGCACGACGAAGCCGCGATTCGTCAACGCTTGGTTGAGCTCGTAGAGGTTGCTGTACGGCTCCATGTAGTGGAAGCCGGGGAGCATTTGCCGCGACGGCCCGCCGTGATCGAACACGAGCGCAGGATGCTTCGCCGCGCCGTCGTTCGGCACGAAGAGCTGTCCGTGGATCGTCAGCCCATCGGCGGCGCGGAACGTCACGAGCTGCGGCCGCACCAGCGCGTCGACCGGGTACTCCGGCGGCGTCGGAACCGCGACGAGCTCGCGCGCGGCGCCGCTCGACACGAGCGTGATCTGCGGCGGTTTCGCGTACCCACCGTTTACGTACGCAACGCTTCCGTCGGCGAGCCCGACCGGAAGCCATTGGCTGTCGTCACCGCCGCTCACCCGCACCGGTCCGCCGCCGCCAAACCCGACCCGCCACACGTGCCGTCGATCGAGATCACCTTGATTCGAGGTGTAGAGCAGCGCGCGACCATCGGCGGTTTGCGCAACCTGCTCGACCTCGAAGCGCCCGGGTGTCAGATCAATCGCACGACCACCGCTCGCAGCGATCGACGCGAGGTGAAGCCAGCCGGTCTTCTCCCACAGGAACGCGATGCGGCCGTCGCGCGACCACCACAGCTCCGGCGTCCCCGTGTGGGTCACGAACTCGTGTCCCATCCCGCGGTCGGCGGTCCACACGACACGTCCCTTGCCGGTCGTCGCGTCGGCGACGACGATCGACCACGGTGCCGCCGGCGGACCGTCGTAAAACGGATTGGTGCCGAACGTCGCGCCGGGCCGGCGCACGAACGCGACCTGTGTTCCGTCGGGCGACCATGCCGGATACGCGTCGTGCGCGAATCCCGGCGCGGCGTACACGACATGGCTCGCGCCGAATGCGTAAACGACGATCCACCCGTGATCGCCGCGCGAGTCGGTCACCGCGATGTGCGACTCGTCGGGCGACCACACGATCTGGCTCACGGCACCGCGCACGGCGAACGGCGCCTGCGGCTTGCCGACGGTCCACGTCTTCCCGCCGTCCGAGGTCGCGAGCGTCGCGATGCTGATCCCGTTGTTCGCTTCCCACGCGACGCGGTCGCCGCGCGGCGAAAGAACGGGATGCGTCCCCTCACCGATCTCGAATGACGCGCCCGTCTCGACCGACGTCACGACGATCCGGCGCGCCGGCGGCTTCGCGAGCGAGAGCGGGTTGGGGTTGACGCCCTCCGCGCTGTCGCTCTCGTCCGAGCCGCCGCGCGCGTAGACGACCGCGCTTGCGTCGGGCATCAACTGCGGATCGGAGAGATCCTGTCCGTCGTCGACCGTCTCGTGCGTGACGAGGCGCGTTACGCCGTCCTTCCACATCGCGACGTTGCGCGCACCGCGCTCGTGCACTGTCCACACCAGTGCGCGGTGGTCGGGCGACGCGGTCAGGTCGCCGGGGATCGGGGCGCTGTGCACGTCGTCGATCGTGAACGTGCGCCACGCCGCTGCCGAGGGCAGCGGCGTGAGCGCGAGGTTCGCGCACGCGATCGCAAGCGCGAGCCGGATCGTTCGCTTCATCTGTGCTCTGCTTTAGGGTCCGGGACTCGGCAGCGGCGTCGCGCGCACCGGACCGACCGGCGGGAAGACGATGCGGGGAACGATCGCAGCCCCCGCCACCGAACCGTCGTCGTCTCGCGAGTAGAGGTACGCGACCTGCTTCTTCCCGGCGCTCACCAAGAACGCGTAGCTGCTCGTCGGGACGCGACGGTCGAAGTTCAGCAGCGTGTAGGTGCGCTTACCGTAGGCGCCGAGCGCGCGTAGCGCCGCGAGGTGCTCGCGGTCCATCCGCGCGCGGAAATCAGGCCGCAGCTGCGCGAGATCGACATGACCGCCGATCGCGCTGTCGAGCCATGTCTTCGCCGCGGCGATCGTCGCAGCACTGGTCCCGGGGATCGGCGTCGGTGACGTCTTCGGCTTCGGCGACGGCTTCGGCGTTCCGGCCGACGGGACGAGGATCGCGTAGATCGCGCTGACGGCGCTCGTGTAGCTGTACGCGCCGCCGTTCGCGAGCACCACGATCGCCAGGTGATCGTCGGGGAAGCGCGCGTCCTGCGTCGCCGCACCGGTCGTATTGCCGCCGTGGAAGACCATGTGGTGTCCGTTGGGCAGCTTCGAGTTCTCGATCGCCAAGCCGTAGTCGGGGAAGTTGTTGTCGATCTTGACCGGCGTCATCATCTCGGTCTGCGACCGCTTCGAGAGCAGCTTCCCGCCGTCGAGCGCGGCATTCCACTTGGCGAGATCGGCGGCGTTGCTCACGATCGAGCCGGCTCCGCCGAACCACGTGTAGTCGATGTGGAGCGCGTGCTCCCACGGGCCCAGCGCGAAGCTAGAGTACTCGGTCGCGACGTCACGCTGCGTGTCGTCGGAGTCCTTGACGTACGTCGACGTCATTCCCAGCGGCTTGAAGATGTTGTGGTCGAGGAAGTCGGCGTACCGCATCCCGCTGATGCGTTCGATGACCATCTGCAGCAGGACATACCCGGTGTTGGAGTACTGCCGCTTCGTCCCCGGCTTGAATCCCAGCGGATGCGAGACGACCGAACCGACGATCTCCGCCGGCGTCGCCGGCCGCGCGCCGATCTCGTCGAACGTCTGGATCTCGGTGTACTCGGCGTACCCGCCCGTGTGCATGAGCAGATTCCGCAGCGTCACCTCGTGCGCGTGCGGGATCTCCGGCAGATACTTTGCGAGCTGATCGTCGATGCGCAGCTTCCCTTGGTCTTGCAGCATCAAGATCGAAGCCGCAGTGAACTGCTTGGTGTTCGAGCCGATCGGGTAGCGCGTCTGCGCGTCGGCGGGAACGGCGTCCTCGACGTTGCGCAGGCCGAAGCCCTTTTGATAGACGAACGAGCCGTTCTTCACGACCGCGATCACGACGCTCGGTGTGCCGTGCTCGTCGATCGAGCGGCGACCGATCGCGTCGATCGCGGCGGTCTGCGTCGGCGTGAGGCCGGCCGACTTCACGGCGTCCTGCCCGTGCGCCGGCGTCGTCGCTAAAAGTGCGCACCCGACAGCGATCGCCAGTGCGGAGAGTCTTCTCATGCGGGTCATCATCCTTGTCGTCGGCGTTCAGGCGAGGAGAGCGTAGTCGTAGAGCGTCCGTGCGATCTCGGCGATCGTGCGCTCGCAGGTGGCGGTGTCGGCGGTCGCGCCGCGGATATAGACGGAAGCGATGAGGTGGCCCGCGCGGTCGGGCAGCGTGATGATCCCGGCGTCGTTCACGGTCCCGCCGAACGTCCCGGTCTTTTCGGCGACGACCGTCCCTTTCGGAAGCAGTCCGCGCAGACGCCCGCCGCCGGTTACGCAGCGTTCCATGATCGCGAGCACGAGGCCGGCGCTCTCGGGCGAGAGCAGCGACGGATCGCGGCGGTGGAGCCGTTCGAGGAGCGCCGTCATCTCGGCCGGCGTCGTGACGTCCCGCTCGTCACGTTCGTAGCGCTCGGCCGCGGCGAGCGGGACGCCGATTCCCTCGGGGAGCTTGGTGCGCTCGAAGAACGCCCAGCGCGCCTCCGGGTCGTCCGGAAACGTTGTCTCGTAGGCGTCGCCGACGATCGCGCTCGTCGGACGGTCGACGCGCATCCCCGTCAAACCGAGCTTGTGCAGATGGGCGGTCACCGCCGCCGGTCCGCCGCACAGCCGCAAGAGCACGTCGGTCGCGCTGTTGTCGCTCTCGATCAGCATGCGCTCGAGCAGCAGGCGTACCGAGAACGCCGTTTCGCACGGGCGAAGGCGATCGCCGATCGTCCCGCCGATCACGAAGTCGCTCGCCTCGACGGTGACGAGCTGCGACAACGCGAGCTCGCCGCGGTCGACCAAGGCGAGCACGCACACCGCGATCGGGACCTTGTACGTGCTCGCCATTTGGAACGGACGGTTTTCGTTGAGCTCGACACGCCGCCCCGACTCGACGTGCAGCGCCGCTACGCCGATCGTGCCGTGCGCCGGTTCGCCGTACGCCGACAACAGGCGCAGGATGCGCGTGCTTGGCATTCGCTAGAGGCTTTGTCCGAGACGTGTTCGCAGCGTGACGCGGATCACCGCCGGACCGTAGTTGCTCCCGCGCGTGATCCCGAGGTAGCCTTTCGTCGCCCCCGCGTACGCGCCGTTTGCGAGCGGAACCGGAACGCCGCCCATATAGTATCCGAACGGCTGATCGTAGCTGCCGGTGATGTTGTCGCCCGAGACCGTCAGGCTCGTGTCTTTGGCGAGCCGGAAGCGCGCTGCCGCCGAGACGACGGTGAACGCCGGAACGTTGAAGGCGTTGTTCGGCCCGTAATAGGTCACGCCGAGATTGTAGTACGTTCCCGCACGCGTACGGTAGTTCGCCTCACCGTACCCCATGCTGTAGGGGACGCGTCCGCCCTGGATTCCGCTGTAAAAGCCCGCGCTTCCGAAGAAGTTGACGTTGGGGATGACGCCCAGATTCGCGGTGTACGGGCCCGCGGCGGTATTGTAGAACCCCGGCGGAAGGTTGTACGTGAAGGCGCGCTCGAGTGAGCCTTGCAGGCGGAAACCGAAGCCGACGAGCGGCGTGCGCTGCAGCGCAAGCTCGATCCCCTCGTAGCGCGCTTGTCCCAAGTTGGCGGTTTGCGTGAGGTAGAGCGGCTCCGTGTTTCCCTTGTCCGCGCCGCTGGGCGGCGTGTACGTCCCGTTCTGATACGTCACGGGCAGAAACATATTGTGGAGGCTCGTCAGATAGACGTCGCCCGAAAGAGACATCGCGCCGGCGAGCCGTTTGTCGAAGCCGAGATCGTAGCCGAACGCCGTCTCCGGGCTGACTGCTCCGTTGTTCTGGTTGAGCGTATACGCGGTTGCGCCGCCGGTCGCGTTCGGCACCGGATTCCCACCCGGCGACGAAAGGATGGTGATGTACGGCGGCGCGATCGAGCCGCCCGCCGAGAAGCGCAGCGCGAGGTCGGTCGACGGTCGCCACGCGAGTCCGAGGCGCGGCTCATTCGCGTTGTGCACCGCGTCTTGCCAACTCGCGCCGCCGTTATCCGTGTAATGGCTCGCGTACTGCACGAAGTAGTCGCCGAGCGAGGCGGTTACCGTCGGCGAGAGCGCGAACTGCCCGCGCACGGAGATCGTTGTGAACTGCTGTCCGGAACCCGGGAAGAGCTGGTAGCCGACGATCCCGGAGAGCGGCTGATTCGCGTACTGCAGCGAGTCATGATGCGAACGATCGAACGAGACCGTGTAGGTGTTCTTCCCCGACATGTGGTCGAACTCGGCGGAGTACCCGCGCAAGTGATCCTGCGTGAGGGTCGCAGAGGGCACGATCGTGTTGCCGAACGTCACCGGCGTCCCGTTGAAGTATGTCACGCTCGGTGCGACGGTGGGCGAACCGGGAGCGCCGCAGCCGCCCTTCACCACGCCCGTCCCCGGCGGGCACATGAGCAGCCCGCCCCACGCGGTCCCCGTCCACTGGTACGTCGACCCGCTGCCGAAGTATTCGTAATTGTTCTGACTGGAATACCCGGTGTAGTAGCGAGCGAGGACGGAGTTCGACTCGCCGAGCGTCGTGCGGAACTCGGCCTGGACCAAGTTCTGCTGGGCGGAGTCGTAGGACGGGACCCACGCCAGCGTGTCGTACGGGATCGGCGTGCCGGCGGGAACCGAGCCGGTGTAGCCCTTGGGCGGGGAGAACGTCGAGAAGCTCTGCCCGGTGTTCCCGACCGGTGAGAGTGAACTATCTTGGAGCGGATTGTTGTAAAACGCCTGTCCGCCGAGATAGCTCAGGGTCAGCGCGGTCGTCTGCGAGAAATTGAAGCGCAGCTTCGCGAGCTCCGCCTTGGAGTTGTAGCCGTCATCTGTCGAAGCACAGCAGACGTAGAGCGGCTGCGCATAGCGCGCGGCACCCGGCGTCGAGTAGAACTGCGGCGTGTTGCTCGCGGCGACGCCGAACGGCGTCTGCGCGACCACCTGGCCGTTGACGGTCCACGGCGGAGCGCCGTACAGAAGCGGAACCTGTGAGCCGGCGATCTGGTAATTGTGCACCGCGCTCGGCGTCCCGTTCGTCGCGGCCGCGAACGCATAGTCGAGGCGGTGGTTGAACGTCGATCCCGTCGCCTGGAACGCCGTGTTCACGCCGCCGAAGCCGTCGACACCGAGCTCGAACGTCTGGACCGGCGTCCGAGTGGGCTCTAGCGTGCGGTAGTTGACGCTCCCGTTGATCGCGTAGTTGATCTCGCTTCCCATCGCGCCGGGTCCCTTGACGATCTCGACGTTCTGCAGCAGCGCGGGATTGAGGTAGATCGGCGAGTACCAGCCGTCTGCGCCGACCGAGACCGGATGCCCGTCGATGAGCGATTCGGTTTCGTACGGAAGCGAACCGCGGATCTGCGTGATCTGCGGTGAGCCTTGCGACGTGCCACTGTAGCCGATCGGTCCGGTGATGATCCCCGGCGTCTCGTTGAGGACCTTCGTAACCTGGACTTGGCCTTGATCGGCGAAGGTCTGGTTGGAGATGACCGCCGCCGAGGCCGGCGTCGTGTTGATCGTCACGCGCCCCGGAACGTTCGTCGAGACACGGCCGATCGTGCGCAATGACGAGAATGAGGATTGCGCCAACACGGCGTTGACCGTGACCGCGTTGCCGGCGACGACGTAGACGTCTTCCTGTTGCGTCGTTGCGAAGCCGGGTTTCGTCACGACGACCGCATACGCGCCCGGTGTGACCTTTTGGAACGTGAAGTGTCCCTTCGCGTCGGAGGTCGTCGTCTGCGCGGCTGCGCCTTGCAGCGTGACGCTTGCGCCTCCGAGCGGCGCTCCGTCGGATGACGTGACCGTCCCGGTCACGCTTCCCGCGGTACTGGCCGTTTGCGCCGACACGGACGGCGAGAACGCCGTCATAAACGTCAGCGCCAGTGCCAGTGAGAACACACCCGGTCCGAGCCACGTACTGGTTCGGAACACATCCATCGGTCACCCATCCTCATCATGGGAGCCTCGTCGTGCGTCTTTGGGCCACGGCACCACGTGCGCCGCCGTGCACGAGAGATCAGTGGTGTATCCGGTATTTCGGACATCGTCCGAGATATCGTTTCGCGCGTTTCTTCGTGGTGCACTTGCCTCCTTCACACAAACATAAGATTGTGGTAGTAGTCAGGTGCGGCGCGTTCCAAAATTTCGCCCGATAACCAATATTTCGGAGGACCCGATGGAATCCCGAAGCCCTGCCCGGCGCTATGCCGTCCTCACCGAAGGACTCCTGATCGGGATCCATGGGAAAACCGCACACGGCGTCTTACGATTCCGCCCCGATGAGGTCGTCGCCGTAGTCGACTCGACCCTCGCCGGCCGCAACGTGCGCGAGGTCCTGCCCGCACTCGGCAGCGACGCGCCGATCGTCGCATCGGTCGCGGAAGCGCGCGCGCGCGGCGCAAACGCGCTGCTCGTCGGCGTCGCAACCGACGGCGGCCGCATCCCGCCGGCGCTGCGCGTGCCGATCCTCGCCGCCGTCGAAGCGGCGCTGGACGTCGTGAGCGGCCTGCACGAGTTTCTCAACGAGGACGCGGAGATCGTTGCGGCGGCGCGACGCTCCGGCGCGCGCCTGTGGGACGTGCGCGTCCCGCCCACCGATATCCCGGTCTTCAGCGGCGCCGCGTACGACGCGTCACCCTATATCGTGCTCGCCGTCGGGAGCGACTGCGCCGTCGGCAAGATGACCGCGATGCTCGAGATCGAGCGCTCCGCGCTCTCCGCCGGCGCGCCGATCGAGTTCATCGCAACCGGCCAGACCGGGATCATGATCGCCGGCGGCGGGATCGCGGTCGACAGCGTCGTCTCGGACTTCGTGACCGGTGCCGCCGAACAACTCGTCACCGGCGCACGGCCTGATTCCGACGTGCTCCTCGTCGAAGGCCAGGGCTCGATCTTCCACCCCGCCTACGCGCCGGTCACGTTCGGTTTGCTCTATGGAAGCGCGCCGGACGCGCTGATCTTGTGTCACCGTCCGCGCACGACGACGATCGCGGGCTTCGATACGCCGATCCCGACGCTGCCCGAGCTCATTCGAGCGCACGAAGATTTGGTGCGGCGCCTCAAGCCCGCGAAGGTCGTCGCAATCGTCTTGGACACCTCGGCGCTCGATGCTGCGTCGGCGGCCGCGGTGATCGAGGCGACGCAGCGCGAAACCGGTCTGCCGACCGACGATCCGGTTCGTAACGGCGGCGCGGCGCTCTGGCTTGCGATCGCAGCTGCGCTCACGACGACCGACAAAGCGACGCGCCGGCGTCAGCCGTCCGGAGCTTCTTCGTCATGATCGCGCTCAACGTGACGGCGGCGGAGATGCCTCTGGTGCGCCCGTTCCGCGTCGCAAGCTTCCAACTCACCGCAGCGCACACCGCGGTCGCGCAACTCTCCTACGAGGGTCACGTCGGCTACGGCGAAGCGGCACCGCTCGCGCGCTACGGCGACTCGGTCGCGGCGATCCTGACGTACTTCTCCACCTACGAGCTGCCGCCGCACGCGGGACCCTTCACGGGACGCCGCATCCTGGCGGGCGTCCCACGCGCGGCGCGTTGTGCGCTCGACATCGCGGTCCACGATCTCCAGGCGAAAGTCCTCGACGCATCGGTGACCGAGATGCTCGGCCTCGAGGGTCTCCCGTGCCCGCCGACGTCGCTGACCGTTCCCATCGAAGACGATCTCGGTACGGTGCTCGAGCGCGTGCGCACGTTGCGCGACGCGCCGGTCATCAAAGTCAAGGTCGGCGCGCCGGGCGCCGATGACGTCGCGCTGATCGAGGCGATCCGCTCCGCCTACACCGGCGCGATCCGCATCGACGCGAACGAAGGCTGGAGCGCCGAGCAGACGGTGACGATCCTGCGCGAGCTCGATCGCTTCGGCGTGGAACTCTGCGAACAGCCGATCCCGGCGGGGCATCCCGAACAGCTGCGCTGGATCAGCGAACGATCACCGCTCCCGATCATGGCAGACGAGGACGCGGTCGAGGCCGGCGACCTTCGCGCGCTCGTCGGCTGCGTCGACGCCGTCAACGTCAAGCTCGCCAAGTGCGGCGGTCTGGGCGCCGCGTACGAGATGATCGCCGCGGCACGCGCGCTCGGTTTTCGCGTGATGATCGGCTGCATGGCAGAAAGCAGCATCCTCGCCACCGCGGCGGCGCATCTCGGGCCGCTCGTCGACTGGCTCGATATCGACGGACCGACGCTCCTCGCCGAGGATCCGTTCGTCGGCGTGCGCTTCGAGAACGGAACGCTCGTCATGCCACAAGGACCGGGGCTGGGCGTGAGCCCACGCCGAGCACTCGCATCAGTGGAGGATCGATGATCACGCTCACGCGCACCCTGACCGCCGTCGCGGCGCTCACCCTCGCCGTGCCGTTCGTACCGCACGCGGTCGCCGCGCAACCGCCGACACCCGTCAAATGCACGGGCTCGCTCCCCGCATCGCAGGTCTCCGCGATCCGCAAGATCGCAGAGAGCGCGCTGCAGGAGCAGCACATCTCGGGGCTGACCGTCGGCATTGGACGGAACGGCAACGTGATCTTCGGCTGCGGCTACGGGCTGCGCGATCGCGCACATCAGCTTCCGTCGGACGCCGACACCGTCTATCCGATCGGCTCGATCACCAAGCAATTCACCGCGACCGCGGTCATGTTGCTTGCGCAAGACGGCAAAGTCGACATCGACGCCCCGGTCGCGCGCTACCTCCCGACCGCACCGCACGCCAAAGAGGTCACGGTCCGCAACCTTCTCAACCAAACCAGCGGGCTCGACGACTACATCCATCATCTCCCGCTCAAGGACTGGTCGAGTCCACGGTTCGACCTGAGCCCTAAGCAGTACGCGCGCATGGTCGCCGGGACGAAGCTCGGCTTCAAGCCCGGTACGAAGTGGCAGTATAGCAACACGAACTACCTGCTGCTCGGGATGCTCGTCAGCAAAGTCTCAGGTCAACCGTACGCGACGTTCCTGCACCAGCGCATCCTCGCACCGAACCACCTCACGACGATGCAGTACCTCACGCATTACGCGGCGTCGGCCGCGGACTCGTCGCGTCCGTACGACTACAAGGCAAAGCACTTCGTCGCGCTCACGAACATCCCGATGGGCTGGGCGAACTCGGCCGGTGCGCTCGCCTCGACCGCCGCCGATTTGATCCGGTGGGACGGCGCGTTCTTCAACGACCGCATCCTCGACGCGGACGGCGTGCGGAGCATGACGACGCCGCCGAACATTCCGATGGAGCGCACGCGGATGCAGGCGCTCCTGCGCGGCTACGCCTTCGGGTGGGTCGACGGGCGCGACCACGGGCGGACGGTGATCTGGCACAACGGCGGCCTTCCCGGCGCCCGCGCGATGAACGCGACCTTCCCGCACAACGGGCTCGAAGTCATCGTCCTGACGAATGCTTCGACAGCCGCGCCGGAAAAGATCGCGCTCGCGATCGCCGGCGCCGTCGGCGAGTAGGTTCACGAACGGAGGTGCTCATGCCGGCCCGCAGCAAAAAGGCGGTCCGCCACAACGAGGAGGGGGAACCCGCGTTCCGCGGGGCCCCCGACATCGGTCGAATCCTCAAGCGCATGCGCACACAGCGCAAACTCTCGATCCGCGACGTCGCGAACGGGAGCGGGCTCTCGGCGTCGTTCTTGAGCGCCGTCGAGCGCGGTGAGTCGGATGTCTCGATCGGCCGGCTCGCGCGGATCGCCGAGTTCTTCGATCAAGACCTCGGCTCGATGCTCGGCTACAGCACGCGCCTCTCGCGCCCCAGTTTCGTCACCAAGTCCGACCGCATGATGATGAACCGGGGACGCGGCGTGCGCTACGAGCTGCTGCGCCTTCCCGGTCTCAACCTCGAGGTCGCGGTCATGACGTTCGAGCCGCGTTCGTCGTGCCGCGACGAGCTCACCCACGAAGGCGTCGACACGCTGTACGTGACCTCCGGGGAGATCGTGCTGCGCGTCAACGACGTCGACTATCCGATGCACACCGGCGACTGCGCCGTGTACTCGGCCGCCTACGCACACACATTCCGCAACGACTCCCCTCGTGCGGCCTCGGCAATCGGGCTGACGACAGCACGCATGTAGCTCTCACACCGGAGGAATCGATGATCCGTCGTCTGACCGCGGCCGTGACCGCGCTCGCCTGCGCCGCCTGCGCGCTGCTCCCGCAGAGGACACTCGCCGCGGACGCAGCGCCGCAGTTCTTCTCGCCCGCGTTCGACGCGTACGTCGCGCAGGCGATGAAGGATTGGCAAGTGCCGGGCGTCTCCGTTTCGATCGTCAAGGACGGTCAGACATATACGAAGGGTTACGGCGTGCGCGCCGTCGGCAAACCCGAAACCGTCGACTCGCACACGCTCTTTGCGATCGGGTCGAGCTCGAAGGCGTTCACGGTCGCCGCGCTCGGGATGCTGGTGGACGAGAAAAAGATCGCGTGGGACGACCACGTCACCGACCGCCTCCCGGGCTTTGAGATGTACGACCCGTACGCGACCCGCGAGATGCGGATCCGTGACCTCGTCACGCACCGCAGCGGACTCAGCCGCGGCGACGCGCTCTGGTACGGTTCCGACCTCTCGCGCGACCAGGTCGTGCACCAGGTGCGCTACCTCAAGCCGACCTGGAGCTTTCGCAGCACCTTCGAATACAACAACCTGATGTTCCTCACCGCCGGTCAGATCATCCCGGCGGTGACCGGCGAGAGTTGGGACGCGTTCGTGCAACAGCGCCTGTTCAAGCCGCTGGGGATGACATCGTCGAGTACGTCAACCACCGCGCTGCAAGGACAAACCGACGTCGCGCAGCCGCACGAGTTGATCGACGGCGCGGTGCGCACGATTCCGTACCGCCGCATCGACAACATCGCGCCGGCCGGGTCGATCAACTCGAACGCGGTCGACATGGCGCACTGGATGGAGCTCATCCTGGACGGCGGAACGTACGGCGGCAAGCGTCTTCTGCAGGAAGGCACCGTCGCGCAGATGCTCACCCCGCAGACGATCATGCCGCTCACCTTCCCTTGGACATTGTACGCACCGGCGTCGCATTTTCTCGATTATGCGATGGGATGGATCCTGTTCGACTACCGCGGATACAAAGCGGTACAGCATGCGGGCAACATCGACGGAATGAGTGCCTTGGTCTCGTTGCTTCCTGAACGGCACCTCGGCGTCACGATCCTCACCAACAAAGGTGGCGACTTTCTCGGGAACGCGGTGATGTACCGCGTCTTCGACGACGTGCTCGGCGGAGCGCAGACCGATCAAGGCGCGGCGATCTTCAAGGCGTATCACGCCGTCGCCGACGCCGGACTCGCGGCACAGAAAAAGGTCGAGGCGCAGCGCGTCACCGGGACCCATCCGTCGGTCGAGCTCGCGCGCTACGTGGGAACCTATCACAACGATCTTTACGGCGACGCGGTCGTGTCGCGCGAAGGGGACGGCTTGCGCTTCCATCTGCTCGGCACACACGGAATACTCGAGCATTGGAACTACGATACGTTCCACGTCAAGCCGGACGAGCTCGGCGGACGCCCGGCCTCCGTCACGTTCGCGCTCGGCGGGACCGGCGACGTCGCGAGCCTGAGCGTCGGCGAGGATCCAAACATGCTCTTCACGCGCGTTCCTGAGAAGCACTGAGGCCGTGCGGCGGCTTGCGGCGGCGCTGCTCGCCGCCGTGCTCAGTGGGTGCGCGGGTCGTGCGGGCGACAGCCCGCCGCCCGCGCGCCTGATCATCGCGCATCCGCAAGAGCCGCGCTCGCTCAACCCGCTGATTCTCACCGGAGCGAACACCGCGACGCTCGTGCCGCTCCTCTATTCGTACCTGCTCACGCTCGACGACCGCGGGCGATTGCAGCCCGACGTCGCGACCGACGTCCCCAGCGCCGCGAACGGCGGCGTCTCGCGTGACGGGTTGACGATCACCTACCATCTGCGTCCGGGCGTGCGCTGGCAGGACGGCAGGCCGCTGACCGCGCGCGACGTCACGTTCACCTATTCGGCGATCATCAATCCTGCGAACAACGTCGTCGATCGCAACGGCTACGAGCAGATCGCGCGCGTCGACGCCATCGGCGACCAGACCGTGCGCGTGCGCCTCCATCGTCCGTATGCTCGCATCCTCAGTACGTTCCTGGCGCCGAATCAGAACTACCCGATTCTGCCTCGCCATCTGCTCGCGGCGTTCCCGAACGTCAACGAGATCCCGTTCAACAGCGCGCCGGTCGGGTCGGGGCCGTATCGCGTTGCCGAGTGGGTGCGCGGCGACCATCTGCGGTTGGTGCGCAATGACCGGTATTTCCGCGGCACGCCGGCGATCGGCGAGATCGACCTGAAGTTTGTCTCCGATTCGAACACGATTCTCAACGAGCTGCGCACCGGCGAGGTCAACACCGCGCTCGTCGCAGACCCTGCCCACCTCGCGGACTACGCGGCGGTGAAGGACGACCGAGTCGTTCGCGCCCCGCTTGCGGGGATCGGTGAACTCTTCTTCAACACACACGATCCCGTTTTGAGCGATGTCCGCGTACGACGCGCGCTCGTCGAAGGCGCGAACTTCCGCGCGATCGTGCGGAACGCGACGAAAGGCGCGCAAACAGTCGACGGTGCCGGGCGCGGTATCTTCAGCTGGGGCTACGACCCCAGCATCCCGCCGCCACGCACCGACACCGCCGACGCCGCGCACCTCCTCGACGATGCCGGGTGGACACGTCGTGGAGACGGGACGCGGGCGAAAGCGGGACACCCGCTCGCGATCCAATTCGCATTCGCAACCGGAAACGCGGCGGCAACGTCGATCGGCGTCCAACTGCAACAACAGCTCGCAGCGATCGGCGTTCCGATCGTCCTGCACTCGTACGCCCCCGCGCAGTATCGTGCGCCGGCGGCGAGCGGCGGACCGATCTTGGCCGGGACGTTTCAGCTCGCGTTCCTCGAGATCTACACGCCGTCCGATCCCGACACGCGCTGGCATCTCGACTGCGCCGAAGCCGCGCCGACCGGCTTCAACCTGAGCCGTTTTTGTGACCCGACGGTCGACGCCGCTGAGGCCGCGGGCGTCGCAACGTACGATCCCGCCGCGCGTCGCCGTGCAGCCGCGATCGTGCAACGCCGCGTCGCCGAACAGGTGCCGTTCGTCGCGCTCTGGCAGCAAAACGCCGTCTACGTCGTCCCCAAGACGTTGCAGGGCTTCCGTCCCTCCGAGCAGTCCGCGGTTTGGAATGTCGCATCGTGGAGTCTCACCGCCGCCCCGGAGCCGAAATGACGCCCGACCTCATCCGCCTGGCGCGTGTCGCATGCGCCGCCATCATATTGACGTTCTCGTTCAACGCCTGCGGGGCGTCGAGCGGGCACAGCACGTCCGACAGTACGACACTCGTCGTCGGCGAGACGACCGAACCGATCTCCCTCAACCCGTTGATGCTCGAAGGGACGATCGCCGGGATGGTCGGCAGCCTGCTGTACTCGTTCCTGGTCACCGAGGACGGGAACGGAAACCTCGTCCCCGACGCCGCAACCGAGGTCCCATCGCTCGCAAACGGCGGGATCTCACGGGACGGCTTGCGTCTCACCTATCATCTCCGGCACGGCATCCGGTGGCACGATGGCCAGCCGCTCACCGCACGCGACTGCGTCTTCACGTTCCGCGCGATCATGGATGCGCGCAACAACATCCCCGATCGCCACGGCTACGATCAGATCGCGAACGTCACGGCGCCAGACGACAGCACGCTCGTCGTCACCCTCAAACATCCGTACTCACCGATCGTCGACACGTTCCTCGCGCTCGACGCGAACTATCCGATCGTCCCGGCGCACCTGCTGGAGGGACTCCCGAACCTCAACACGCTCGATCCGGCGCGCTACACGGTCGGGACGGGACCGTTTCGCTTCGTCGAGTGGCAGCGCGGCGACCACATCACGCTCGCCGCGAACGACAGCTACTTTCGCGGGAAGCCGCATGTCCAGCGCGTGGTCATGCGCATCATCCCCTCGGCGACGACGCTCATCAACCAGTTGCGCACCCACGAGATCGAGATGGCGCCGAGCCTGCAGGATCCGACGGTCGAACGACCGCTGCACGGCGCCGCCGGACTCCATATCGTGACGACGCCGGCGTCCGGCGTGACGATGCTCTATCTCAATACACAAGCAGGACCGACGTCGGACCGCGCGCTGCGACGCGCGCTCGCGCTCGCAGTCGACCGCGATGGGGTGATGCGCCACGCGACGCAGGAGGCGTTCGGCTCCGAGCACGCGTTGCGCGGCCTGTTCGGGACGTACGACAGCGCACCGTCGTTTCCGGCCTTCGACCCTGCGGCGGCGCGCGCCGCGCTCGACGCGGCCGGGTGGAAGATGGGTCCCGACGGCGTGCGCGTCAAGCACGGCCGCCGCCTCTCGCTGACGCTGATCTACATGACGTCGCAGTCGATCTTCCAGATCATCGCAACACAGCTTCAGGAGGAGCTGCACAGCGTCGGCGCTGACGTGGCGATTCGGGGTTACGCGCCGGCGCAGTTCATCTCGCCGGCAGCGTCGGGCGGGCCGATCTTCGGCGGCCGCTTCGATCTCGCGGTGATGAACGTCTTCGCCGCCGCCGGACCCGACGCGGGGTCGTTCTTCATTTGCAGCGAGCGCGCTCCGAGCGGGTTCAACCTCGCGCGACTCTGCGATCCGCGGATCGACACCGTGTTCTCCGATGCGATCGGACAGTACGACCGCCCGCGCGTGCAGCGCGACGTCGCCGCGATCGAACGCGCGATCGTCGACGATCTGCCCGTTATCCCGCTGGGCCAAGTGCGCTGGATCAGCGTCGTCAGCGATCGCGTTGCGAACCTCGCGCCAACGCCTGTCACCCCCTATGGCCGCGTCTCGAACTGGACGCTCGGCCCCATGCAGTAGAAAGGACGTCGACTTCATGCTCAGCTCCGACGCGTTCGCCGCACTCGTCGCCGACGCGGCAAAGCGTCACGGCGTTCCCGGCCTGAGTGCCGCGTTCGTCCACGACGGCGCGCTCCGCACTGCGTCGACCGGCGTCCTCAACGTCGAGACGCAGGTCCCGGTCACCGACGACAGCGTCTTTCAGATCGGTTCGATCACGAAGGTCTTCACCGGGACGCTCGTGATGCAGCTCGTCGACGAAGGCCGCGTCGCGCTCGACGCGCCGGTGCGACGCTATCTTCCGAACCTCGAGATCGCGCGGGAGCCGGTCTCCGACGAGGTCACGGTGCGCCGGCTGCTCGCGCACAACAGCGGGATCGTCGGTGACCTCTTCACCGACACCGGCCGCAACGACGACGCGACCGAACGCTACGTCGAGAAATGCCGCGATCTGCCGTATCTCACCCCACCGGGGACGCTCTTCTCCTACTGCAACAGCGGCTTCAACATTCTGGGCCGGCTGATCGAGGTGCTGACGGGCAAAACGTGGGCCGCGCATCTGCGCGAGGCGTTGATCGCGCCGCTGGACATCCCCGCGCTCATCGACGCGGAAGACGCGCTGCGCTACCGCGCCGCGGTCGGCCATGTCCTCGACGACGACGGCGCGATCCAACTCACGCCGACCTGTTTTCTTCCGCGCAGCGCTGAAGCCGCCGGTGCGCGGCTGACGATGTCGCCAACCTCGCTCCTCGCCTTCGCGACGCTGCACCTGCGCGACGGCGTCACGCGCAGCGGCCGACGTCTTTTGTCCGCGGAGTCCGCGCAAGCGATGCGCCGGATGGAAGTGCGCCTTCCCGTCGACATCGCGGCCGCCGACGGCTACGGCCTCTCGTGGCAAGTCTACGACAGCTGGCGTCCACCCGGGGTCGGCCACGACGGTGGGACGATCGGCCAATCCGCGTTCCTGCGCTTGATCCCCGAGCTCGACGTCGCGGTTGCCGCGCTCACCAACGTCAGCAGCGGCGGCCCCGCGAAAGCGTTCGACGAGATCCTGCGCGCCGTCGTCCGCGGCGTTGGCGCACAGCTTCCTTCGAGGCCGGCGCCGAATCCATCTGCGACGGTCGAGACGCCGCGCTACGTCGGGGCGTATGAGACGTACATGAGCCGCATCGTCGTGACAGACGGCGGCGGCGCCCTCCGTGCCACGGTGTCCCAGCGCAACAACGAAAGCCTGGGCTCACTTCCGGACCATCACATGATCCTGCGACCGATCGACGGAGATCGTTTTCTCGCCGAAGATCAACCGTACGGCTCGACGAGCGTCGTCGGGTTCACGCAGTTCAACGGTAACGGGAAGGCGAAGTTCTTCTTCTCCGGTTTTCGCCTGGCAGAACGGGTAGGCGAATGAACGCAACGCGCGATACAAGAGTGCGATGAAGAACGAAGCCACCGTCGGCGGGATCACGGTCGGCGGCCAGCCGTCTCCCGAAGAGCTCACCTCGGGCCGCTTCACGAAGGTCGTCAACATTCGCGGTGCCGACGAGGAAGGGAACGTGACCGGTGAGGTGCTCGCCGGGAGTGACGTCGAGTACACCTCGGTCCCCTGGACAATCGACACTGTCACGAACGCTGACATCGAACGCATTCGCGAGGCGGTCGGGGAGAGCACGGACGGCGTTCTCATCCATTGAGCAGGTGGGACGCGCGCCGCGGTCGCGGCGGGAATCATCACCGCAGAGCGTGAGGGCAGCGGCGCCGCGGGTGCGCTCAAGGCCGTCACCGACGCCGGCTTCGACATCGCCGGCACGCCGTATGAAGGCTTCATCCGCCGCTACTTCGGATAGAACGCGCTATGCGCAAGGCCGTTCTGCTCACCGCCGCCGTGCTCGCCTCGACCGGGATCGCGGCCGCGGCGCTCCCACCGCCGCCCGATGCGAAGCGCGTCCCGGTAACCGACACGTACTACGGAACGACGGTCGTCGACCCGTACCGGTGGATGGAAACGCCGCGCGATCCGGATCTGCTCGCATACCTCAAGGCGAATAACGATCGCACGCGCACCGCGCTCGACGCGATCCCCGGCCGTGCGGCGCTCGTCACCCGCCTGCAGGCGCTCGCGGAGACGGCCGTCACGTCGAGCGACGTCGTATCGCGCCACGGTGCGTACTTTTACGAGAAGACGCCGACCGGCGCCAACTCTGCCAAGCTGTACGTGCGCTCGGGGATCGGCGGGACGGAACGCGCACTGATCGATCCCGACACGATGCCCGGGCCGCGCGTCGCAATCTCGTACTTCGTGCCGTCGAACGACGGGTCGCACGTTGCCGTCGGGTTGTCGGCGGGCGGCTCGGAAAACGCGGTCATGCGAATCGTCGACGTCGCGACGGGGAAGTTGCTGCCGGACACCTCCGACCGTGCCGACTTCGGCGCGACGGCGTGGAGTGACGACGGAAGCGCGGTCTACTATCTCAAGCGACAAGAAGTTCCCGCCGGCGCGCCGCCAACGGCGAAATACCTCAACGTTCGAAGCTATCGCCACGTTCTCGGTCAAGCCGGGACGAGCGACGTCGCCGTTTTCGGCAGCGGCGTCAATGCCGCCGTCACGGTCCCACCGACATTCTTCGGCGCGCTGCAGCTCTCGCCGGAGTCGCCGTACGCCGCGGGCGTGCTGGTCAACGGCGTTGACAAGTTCGTCACCGTCTACACCGCACCAAAGGCCACGCTAAGCGATCCCGCGCACGTGCCGTGGAAGCTCGTGATCCGTCCCGAAGACAAGGTGAGCAACGCCGCGATTCACGGCGACACGGTCTATGCGATCAGCGCGAAGGACGCGCCGCGTTTCAAGCTCGTAAAGTTCCCGGTCAGCGGTTCGTTCGCGGATGCGACGGCTGTTCTGCCCGCCGGTGCGCGCGTCATCGACGACATCGCGACGGCGAGCGACGCCATGTACGTTACCTCGCGCGAAGACGGTCTGGGACGCATCACGCGTGTCACCTATGACGGCGTCGTCCGTGACATCCCGCTCCCGGTGAACGGCAGCGTCAGCGGACTGTCTACCGAATACGGTCGTCCTGGGTTCGTCGCGCAGCTCACCTCATGGACCGTGTCGCCGCTGTGGTACGCGTACGATCCCACCTCGGGAACGCTCGCCGACACCAAGCTCGACGCGCCGTCGCCGGTCGACTTCTCCTCGATCGTCGCTGACGAAGTGAAGGTCCCCGCGCGGGACGGCACGCTCATCCCCGTCTCGATCGTGCACCGCCGCGACATGAAGCGCGACGGCAGCAATCCGACCCTCGCCTATGCGTACGGCTCCTACGGGATCTCCAGCAGTCCGTCGTTCGCGGCCAGCCGCATGGCATGGTTCGAGCATGGCGGCATCTACGCGATCGTGCACGTCCGCGGTGGCGGCGAGTACGGCGAAGAATGGCATCTCGCCGGCAAGGACGCCAACAAGGTGAAGACCGTGACGGACTTCATCGACAGCGCCCGGTGGCTCGTCGCGCAACATTACACGAGCCCCGGAAAACTCGGGGCACGCGGCGGGAGCGCCGGCGGCATCACGATGGGTGGTGCGATCACGCAAGCGCCGCAGCTGTTCGCAGCGGTCCTCGACGAGATTCCGGTGTCCGATCAGCTGCGCATCGAAACCACGCCCAACGGGCCGCCGAACGTCCCCGAGTTCGGCAGCGTCAAAACCGAGGCCGGCTTCAAGAATCTCTACGCGACCAGCGCCGTGCAGCACGTCGTCGACGGCACGGCGTATCCCGCGGTGATGCTGACGACCGGGATCAACGATCCGCGCGTCGATCCTTGGCAGGCCGCGAAGATGGCGGCGACGCTGCAGCACGCGACGCGCAGCGGGAAGCCAATCCTCTTGCGCGTCGACTACGACGCAGGACACGGACTGATCGGCGGCACGCGTGCGCAAGCGGTCGCGCTCACCGCCGACGAGGACGCGTTCCTCTTATGGCAGTTCCGAATGCCGGGGTTCCAGCCGGCGCTCTGACCATGGGGAATCCGCGTGCGGCGTCTGAACGTCCGTTTACCGTTACCGGAATTGATCGGCTATCCGGATTTTGCTGTTTACCAGGGTCGCCTGCCACGCTATTCCAAAAGCGGAAATATCTGTTGATAGAGGAGCGTGAGGAAAACCGTTCGTCACCCTGGGTGCGGGGATGTTGCCTCTGCGGGCGCGCGAGTGGGGGCGGCGCGTTGGTGCGGGGTGCGTGCGGCGAAGGCGAGGACGGCGCCGAGGACGAGCATCGCGGCTAGGAGCGTCCAGGCGCGCGAGAAGCCCGCGTGGTCGACGATCGCGCCGAAGATCGGCGGGGTGACGAAGCCCGCGGCGTAGGTGAAGGTGAGGCCGACGCCCATCGCGCTCCCGGCGGCGTCGGGACCGCCCATCTCGGCGAGGAGCGTGTTCAGTAGCCCCGTGAAGCCGATCGTCGACGCGCCCAGGCCGATCGCGACGACGACGACGAGCGCGGCCGGCACGCCGGGACCGATCCGCGCAAGGGCCCAGAGCGAGAGCGCGCCGAGCACGCAGAGGAGCGCGTGACCTGGGTCGGTCGGCAGAGCGTCAAGCGCGTCTTCGCCGCGATCGCCGACGAGGTTGGACTCGACGAAAGACCGTCCGCACCATCTTCCAGGAGTACGTGACACGGCTTGAGGCTGAAACGCGCTTCGAGACGCCGCGGTGGTTCGGCATCGACGAGATCCACGTCATCCGGCGTCCCCGGTGCGTTCTGACCAACGTCGAGACGCGGACGATCATCGACCTGCTCCCCGACCGCAGCAAGGCGTCCGTCGCGCAGCGCGTCTTCACGCTGCACAACAAAGTCACGATCCGCTACGTCGCGATGGACATGTGGGCGCCCTACAGGGACACCGTCCGCGCCGTGCTGCCAAATGCGACGATCGTTTGGACAAGTTCCACGTCGTCCAAATGGCGAACTACGGCATCGAACAGCTCCGCAAGTCTCTGCACGAGAGCACCGGGTACAGTTAATTCCGGATACGCAATAGATCGCACGGATTATATGGCGAAGGATCCTGCCCGCGCCATCGCCTTCTATCGTGACGTGCTCGGTTTGGAGCTACAAAGCCTCGCACCCGACGAGAGCGGCGGGGAATTCGAGCTTTCGGACGGCTCGACGTTCGGGCTCTGGGTCGGGAGTGACGACGTCATGCCGTTTCAACCCAGCAACGGAGTCCTGTTTGCCGTTGATGATCTCGACGCGGCCGTGTCGGCCCTCGAAGCGCGCGGTGTCCCCGTCATCGCGCGGTTCGAAACTCCGGTGTTCTTCATGGCTTTGATCAACGACACCGAAGGCAACGTCGTGACGCTGCATAAACGGAAGGCGGCGGCTTCTCCGAGCTAGGGCCGAAGCCGAAGATAGCGCGCAAGCGCGACGACGTCGGAGGGGCCGTGCATCGGCGCGAGCACGCGCAGATACGGCAGCGCGGTCCGTATGCCGCCGGAGGCTGGGCGGAAGCCGCGTTGCGCCGCGTCCGGATGGAGCCAGACGATTCCCGCCGTCCGTGCGCGCAGCTTGTGCATCGCGCGGCCGAGAACGTCGAGATCGCCGGCGTCGAGCCCGTCGCTCGCGATCACGACGACCGTCTCGCGATCGAGCAGTGCGGCGTCGTCAGTAATGAACGCGCGCAGTGCGTCGCCGATCCGCGTTCCGCCGCCCCACGCCTCGGCGAGACCGTCGAGCGGTGTGTCGACGGCGTCGCGCCGGCGCAGCGCTCGCGTGACGTCGCACAGCGCCGTGCTGAAGACGAACGCACGCGCTCGGCGCGAGCGCCGGACGAGTGCGTGCGCCAACTGCAGCGCGGGTCCCGCGCGATCGGCCATCGAGCGGCTGCCGTCGATCAATAGCACGATCCGCGGGTTGCGGCGCGGCGGGCCGAGCCGGTGCAGCGCGATCGGGTCGCCGCCGGTCTGCATGCTCGCGCGCAGAGTGCGCCGCACGTCGAAGCGTCGTCCGCGCTGCGCGGGGCGCCAGCGTCGCGAACGCCCGAGCCGAAGTACCGCGATGAAGCGGTCGGCGGCGACGAGCATCGCGTCGAGGCCGTCGGCCGCAACGGCCGGTGCGGCGGCGCGCGCCGCCGCCGGGCTCGCGCGTGCGCGCATTCGTTGCCACGTGATCGCAGCGTCGGAGAGCCCGTCGCGCGCGGGCGCGTGTTCTTCACGCGGCGTACCGCTCGGATCATCCTCGGGCTCACGGCGGATGCGCCGGGGCGGCAGCTGCGCTTGCGGCGCTCCCTGCGCACCCGTGAAGAACGCGTCGAACGCCGCATCGAAACGCGCGACGTCCTCGGGCGTACTGCAGAATACTGCGCGCAGCGCGGCGCGCAGGTGCGAGCGCTCCGCGATGCCGACGATCTCGGCCGCCCGCAACGCATCGGGCGCCTTGCCGCGAGCGAGCGCGAACCCGTGCTCGTCGTGCAGATAGGCGCCGAACTCGGCGACGGCTGCGGAAAGCGTCGCGCTCACGCGCGGTTTGCGCGCACCGAGCCGACGCCGTAGTCCGACTCGAGCGCCTGTTGTGGCGCTTCCGGTTCGCTGCCCGTCAGCAAGGGCGCGTAGCGCGCCCGCTGTGCGCGCAGGAGGTTCCAGTCTTCGCGCACCTTGAGGATCACGCCGAGCGTGCGTTCGAGCGTCGTTTCGTCGATTGCGTCGCGATGGAGTCGCATCAGCGCCAGCGCCCAATCCAGGCTTTCGGCGACGCCGGGAACTTTCTCGAACGGCTGCTCGCGCAGACACGCCATGAACGCGGCGATTTGTTCGGCGAGCCGCCGATCGATATCCGGAACGCGTGCGCGCAGGATCGCGACCTCGTCATCGCGACTCGGGTAGTCGATCCAGAGATACAGGCACCGGCGGCGCAGCGCGTCCGACAGTTCGCGGCTTCGGTTCGAAGTCAGGATGACGGCGGGCCGTTCGCGCGCGCGTATCGTTCCGAGCTCCGGGATCGTGATCTGGAACTCGCCGAGCAACTCGAGCAAGAAGGCCTCGAACGCCTCGTCGGCACGGTCGATCTCATCGATGAGGAGCACCGGCCTGCGTTCGGCGGTGATCGCTTCGAGCAGCGGCCGCTTGAGCAAGAACGATTCGCCGAAGATCGCTGCTTCGCGTGCCTCCACATCGCCGGCGTCGTCCTCGGTCAACCGTATCCGCAGCAGCTGCTTGGGATAGTTCCATTCGTACAGCGCGCTCGTCGCGTCGAGTCCTTCGTAGCACTGCAAGCGAATCAGCGGCACGCGGAGCACGTCGGCGAGCACCTTCGCGCTCTCGGTCTTCCCGACGCCGGCCGGTCCTTCAATCAACAGCGGCTTTTCGAGCGCGAGCATTAGCTCGAGCGCGGTCGCGACATCGTCCTTGGCGACGTACCCGTGCTCGGCGAAACGTTCGCGAATCCGCTGCGGCGTCACGCGGGGACGAACGCGGCCTGACAACCCGCGCTGCAAAAGACGTAGCTGCGGCCGCTGCGTTCGGCGCGATAGCGCGCCGTCGTCAACGGGACCTCCATCCCGCAGACGGGATCGATACCAATCTCCTCGGTGACTTCGCGCGGCGCGGAGCCTACGGCGGAGACGATCTCGGCGAGGATCGCGATCGCAACGTCGCCCGGCGCACGGGCGCCGAGATCGAGGCCGACCGGCGCCCGAATCGCAGCGATCGCCTCGCCCGGAACGCCGCGCAGCGCTAACGTCGCACCGACTTCTGCGGCACGACGGCGGCTGGCGAGCAGACCGACGAACGCGGGCTCTGCGCCGAGTAGCGCCTGCAGGGCGTCTTCATCGTAATGTCCCTGGGAGGCAACGACGGCGATCGGAGACGCGCCGCCGTCGACACGATCCTCCGCCAACAGGTCGGCGAGGGCACCAAGCGCGATGACCCGTACGCCTGCGACCGCATCAAGGTCATCGAGTTCCTCGGATGCGACGACGTGCACGACGTCGTACGACAGTTGCGTCGCGATGCGCGCGAGCGCGATCGCGACGTCGGTGTCGCCGACGACGATCAGCCGCCGCTGCGGCACATGCGGCTCGATGTACACGTCGACCGAACCTCCGGACGCGCAGCCCATCGGGACGAAGACCGCGTCGTCGAGGTCGCACGCGCCCGCTGTGCTCCCCTCCGGCCGGATCTGGAGCAGACAGGGGCGCCCGGTCGCGATCGCGCGCAGTGCTTCACGGCGCACGATGTCACGCGAGCACGCGCCGCCGACGAAACCGTCCATCGCGCCGTTGCCCAGGATCAGCGCGCGATCGCCGACGTGCGAGCTGACCGGCGAGCGTCGCGCGACGACGGTCGCGACCGCGAACGGCGTGCGCGCACGTTCCAACTGGGCCAGACGCGCGAAGAACGGCATCAACTCCTCAGACGGCCGTCGCTCCGTGGATCGCGCTCCAGACTTTCTCGCGCGTGAGCGGCATGTCGATGTGCTCGACGCCCAGCGGCGCGAGCGCGTCCATCACCGCGTTCACGAACGCTGCCGGCGAGCCGACGTTCGGGCTCTCGCCGACACCCTTCGCGCCGATCGGGTGGTGTGGGCTCGGCGTGCAGGTGCTGTCGGTCTCCCACACCGGCGTCTCGAGCGACGTTGGCACGAGGTAGTCGGTGAAGTTCGTGTTCATGTGGTTGCCGTTCTCGTCGTAGGCGATCTCCTGCATGAACGCGATCGCGAACCCCTCGGTCAGACCGCCGTGGATCTGTCCTTCGACGACCATCGGATTGACGACGGTACCGCAGTCGTCGATCGCCAGGAATCGCCGCACCTTGACGAACCCGGTCTCCCGGTCGACGTCGACGACGGCGAGATATGCGCCGTACGGGAACGTCAAGTTCGGCGGATCGTAGTAGAACGTCGCCTCGAGTCCCGGTTCGCTGTCCGGCGCCGGATTGGTGTACGCGGCGAACGCGCACTCTTGCATCGTGACCGCGTTCTCCGGCGAGCCGACGACGTGGAACTTGTAGTCGGACCACTCGACGTCGTCGAGCGGCGCCTCGAGCAGATTCGCGGCGATGCGGCGCGCCTTCTCCCGGATGCGGCGCGCTGCGAGTGCGATCGCGCCGCCCGCGACCGGCGTGCTGCGGCTCGCGTAGGTGCCTAAGCCGTAGGGTGCCGTGTCGGTGTCGCCTTCTTCGACCCGGATGTTTTGCGGGTCGAGGCCGAGCTCTTCGGCGGCGATCTGGGCCCAGGTCGTCTCGTGGCCTTGTCCCTGCGATTTCGTCCCCGCGCGCAAGATCGCGGAACCCGTCGGATGCACGCGAATCTCCGCGCTGTCGAACATCTTGATCCCCATGATGTCGAAGTGCTTGCTCGGCCCGGCACCGACGGCTTCGGTAAACGTTGAAATGCCGATCCCCATTAGCTCGCCGCGCGCACGTTTCTCCGCCTGTTCGCGGCGCAGGTCGTCGTACCCGATCTTCGCCAGCGCCTTGCGCAGCGTGGTGTGGTAATCGCCGCTGTCGTAGACGAAGCCGAGGGGCGACGGGTACGGAAACTGCTCCTTACGGACGAAGTTGCGCAGGCGCAGCTCGGCGGGATCGAGCTTCAAGCGTCGCGCGAGAATGTCCATCGCGCGCTCGATCGCGTACGACGCTTCGGTGACGCGGAAGGAGCAGCGGTATGCGATCCCGCCCGGCGCCTTGTTGGTGAAGTACGCGTCGAGTTCCGCGAACGCGTTCGGAAAGTCGTACGACCCCGTGACGATGCCGAACAGCCCGGCCGGATACTTCGTCGGATCGGCGGCAGCGTCGAACGCGCCGTGGTCGGCGACCGTGTTCACCTTGAGCGCGGTGACGTTGCCTTCGTTGGTCGCGCCGATCTCGACGTCCATGTGGTAATCGCGCGCGAACCCCGTGCAGGTCAAGTTCTCGGTCCGCGTCTCGACCCACTTGACGGGAACGCCAAGCACGACCGACGCGGCCGCGGCGACGACGTAGCCGGCGTAGACCGGGACCTTGTTTCCGAACCCGCCCCCGATATCCGGCGAGTCGATGCGAATCTTGTCCTCAGGGATCCCCGTGACCAGCGAGACGACGGTGCGATGCGCGTGCGGTGCTTGCGAGGTGAGGTAGAGGGTGAGTCGTCCCGTCGCCGTGTTCATGTCGGCGACCACGCCGCACGGTTCGAGCGGTGCGGGATGGCAGCGTTGGAAGACGATCCGTTCTGCGATGCGAACGTCGGAGGCAGCCAAAGCGCGCTCGGCGTCGTCGCGTTTTCCGACCTCCCAATGGTAGATGTGGTTCGTCTTCGCCTCGCGATCTTCGCGCACGAGCGTCGCATCGCTACGCGAGACGAAGGGATCGATCACGGGGTCGAGCTCTTCGTACGTGACCTCGACGAGCTCGGCGCCGTCGTGCGCGGCCTCGCGCGAGGTCGCGATGACGCCGGCGACCTCCTGATACTGATAGAGTGCTTTGCCGACGCAGAGCACCATCTGTTTGTCGTAGCCGTGGAAGGTCGGAATCCAGGCGAGACCGTGCGCGGCGAGGTCCTCGCCGGTGAGCACCGCGACGACGCCGGGCACCGCAAGGGCCGGGCTCTTGTCGATCGCGAGGATCTTCGCGTGCGGATACGGGCTGTGCACCAGCGCGAGGTGCAGCATCCCAGGCAGCGAGATGTCGTCGAGATAGCGTCCGCGTCCTTGAATGAAGCGCGGATCTTCTTTGCGCTTGAGGCGCTGTCCGAGCGCGTGACGTTCCGGCTCGACCGTAGTGCTCATCACGACGCTCCCTTATGACGCGACCGGCTCGAGCGCGGGCTCCGGCGCTGGCGCCGGCTTCGGAGCAGCGTCGGTCTTGCCCGCGGCAGCGGCTTGCTGCACCGCTTTGACGATGTTCTGATATCCCGTGCAGCGGCAGAGATTACCGGAGATCGCTTCGCGAATCTCCGCTTCGCTGGGATCGGGATTGCGCTGAAGAAAGGCGTACGACGTCATGAGCATCCCCGGCGTGCAATAGCCGCACTGCAAGCCGTGGCAGTCCCAGAAGGCTTGCTGCAACGGGTGCAGCGCGCCGCCTTTGGCGAGTCCCTCGACCGTGGTGATCTCGTGACCGTCGGCCTGCACCGCGAACATCGAGCACGACTTCACCGCGCGTTCGCCGTCGAGAACGACGACGCAAACGCCGCAGCTCGACGAGTCGCAGCCGACGTGCGTCCCGGTCAAGCCGAGCGCCTCGCGCAAGAAGTAGACGAGCAGCGTGCGCGGTTCGACATCGCGCGTGTACGAGATGCCGTTGACGGTGACGGAAACATTCATCGTAGTCCCTCGACCCCCAGACGTTCCAATGCCGCGACGAGTGCGCGTCCGACGAGCACGCCGGACATCGCTTTCTTGTACGAGACCGATCCGCGCGCGTCGGCCGACGGATCGGCGAGCTTGCGCGCCTCTTCCGAGGCGGCGAGGATCAGCTCTTTGGTCGGCTTCTGACCGCGCAGCAGCGACTCGGCCTGCACGACGCGCATCGCCTTCGGTCCCGCCGCTCCGATCGCGATCCCGGCCTCGGCGATCGTGCCGTCAGCGGCCAACGTCAACTGCGCAGCCGCGGCCGCGGTCGCGAAATCGCCGACCTTCCGTTCGATCTTCTGATAGGAGCCCGACGTGCGCGCGGACGGCGTCGGGAAACGGACTTCGAGCGCCATCTCGTCCTCGCCGACGGCGGTCGTGAACGTGTCGACGAGAAAGTCGTCGATGTCGATGATACGGTTACCGCCGGTACTGCGGATGACGACTTGCGCGCGCGCCGCGAGCGCAGCAACCGGCCAGTCGCCAGCCGGATCGTTATGGCACAAACTCCCGACGACCGTCCCGGTCTGCCGCACAACCGGATCGGCGACGACCGCGGACGCGTCGGCAAGCAAGCGGTACTTCTCGCTGACGAGCGGACTGCGCTCGAGCGCGGCGTCGCGAGCGATCGCTCCGAGGACGAGCGCGCCGTCCGTCTCGCGGATGAAATCCAACTCCGCGAGCGCGTTGATGTCGAGCAGCATCGCGGGCCGCGCCAGGCGATAGCGCATCGCCGGGATGAGGCTCTGCCCGCCGGCAAGGATGCGCGCATCGCCGGCACGCTCGTGCAACAGCGCAATGGCCTCGTCGGCCGATTCCACGCGCCGGTAGTCGAAAGCGACAGGGAACACGATGGTCCCTCCTGGAGCGTCGAGCCCTGTCGCCTACCGTGGCGAGCCGAAACCTTCCTTCAGCTCGCCCGCTGTCTCACGTCGCTCTTCAGAAACGCCAAAAGGTCGGCGTTGATCTCGTTTGCGAGCGTCGTCGCCATACCGTGCGGTGCGCCCGGATAGATTTTCAACGTCGCGTTCTTCACCAGTTTCGCAGAAAGCAGCGCCGAATCGGCGATCGGGACGATCTGATCGGCATCGCCATGAAGGATCAACGTTGGAACGTCGATCTTCTTGAGATCCTCGGTGAAATCGGTTTCGGAGAACGCCTTGATGCAGTCGTAGGCGCCAACGATTGACATCTGCATACCCTGCAGCCAAAACGCGTCGCGAATGCCCTGCGAAATCTTCGCACCCGGCTTGTTGTATCCGTAGAACGGGATGCTAAGATCCTTGAAGTACTGCGAGCGATCGGTGACCACGCCGGCGCGAATCTCGTCGAAGACTGAGATCGGCAGACCACCCGGGTTGTTCGCCGTCTTCAGCATGAGCGGCGGCACCGCGCCGATCAACACCGCCTGGGCTACGCGCTTGCTGCCGTGCCGACCGATGTAGCGCGCGACCTCGCCACCGCCGGTGGAATGGCCGACCAGGGTCGCGTTCTTCAGATCGAGCGCTTCGATCAGCGCGGCAAGATCATCCGCGTAGGTGTTCATGTCGTTGCCGTTCCATGGCTGGCTCGAGCGCCCGTGTCCGCGGCGGTCGTGCGCGATGACGCGATAGCCGCGCTGAGCCAGAAACAACATCTGGGCGTCCCAGGCATCCGCATTGAGCGGCCAGCCATGTGAGAACACGACTGGCTGGCCTGTCCCCCAGTCTTTGTAGTAAATCGTCGTACCGTCTTTTGTGGTGATCGTACTCATCCGTGGTTTTCCTTGATTGGCTGAAGCCGTCATCGGCAGCGCGGTAGCGACTGCGACGGCGGCAACGCCGAGAAGAGCCTGGCGACGCGTGATATCGGACCAGGGAGAATCCGGGGGCATTACTCGTCCCTTGCAGTGCGAGGTGATGTCGCGAGGCGACTCCGCGAGGGTACCGAATCGACCGTTAGCGCAGCGTTGGGATAGCGTTGGCGCGCAAATCTCTCCGCTCGCAGATCATGGGCACGGTGAAAGCGCTCGCTCGACCACTGCAGATTGACCTGTTTGGGCCACCTCGGCTGAGGTCCGACGATGAACCGGTGGCGTTTCGCGTCCCGCCTGGCACGGTCTCGCTGCTCGCGTACTTACTGGTCCAGCACGGCGCACCGCTCACGCGCGAGAGCGTCGCCTTTGCGCTCTGGCCGGACGCTGACGAGCAGACGGCGCGGGCGCGTCTTCGGTGGCATCTGCACACGCTGCACCAGTCAGGGTTGCCGACAGCCGGCGAGACGCCGTGGATCATCGGCGACAAGCGGACTTTGCAATGGAGCGACGAGGCGCGCGCGACCGTCGACGTCATCGCTTTTGACCGGTTCTCGACGGATCCAGCAAAGTACGCGAAGGCGGTTGCGCTCTACAACGGGGAGCTCGCCGCGGGACTCCAAGACGAGTGGCTCGCGCAGCCGCGCGAGCGATACCGAGAACGGCTGATCGACATGCTTCTCGCGCTCACGTCGGTAGCACGGGAACGGGGCGATCGAATCGCAGCCGCAAGCTACGCGAAACAGGTTCTACGCTGGGATCCGTGGCGTGAGGATGCGCTGCGAGCGTTCATCGAGCTCCGCTCAGAGTCGGGCGACCGCGCAGGCGCGATGCAGACGTATCAAGGGTTCGTCGAGCGTATGCGTCGCGAGCTCGGGGTTGAGCCGATGCGCGAGACGCGCGCGGCGTACGAGCTCATCTCGTCGGCTGCCCCGACGCCCCGCTTGCGCATCGTCCGCCCGCTCCCCGCGCCGCTGTCGAGTTTCCTCGGTCGCGAAGACGAGGTCACGATGATTCGGACCCTGCTGGGGCAACGGCGTCTCGTGACGTTGACGGGTTCCGGCGGCGTCGGAAAGACGCGACTCGCGATCGAGACGGCGCGCGCCCTCGGTGAACGATTCCCCGACGGGATCGCGCTGGTCGAGCTCGCGTCACTGACGACGGACGACATGGTCGCTCCCTGGATCGCCCGCGCACTCGCCGTGACCGAACACGCCGGCGCGCCGCTGCTCGAAACGATCGCTGCGCACATCGGCACCGCACGCCTGCTGCTTCTCCTCGATACGTGCGAGCATGTCCTCGGCGGCGTCGTTGCCGCGGTTCAGATGCTGCATGCCGCGTGTCCGGCGTTGCACGTGCTCGCGACGAGCCGCGAGCCGCTCTGGATTCCGGGAGAACGGGTCGAGCTCGTTCAGCCGCTCGCCGCGCGCGACGCGTCGTCTCCCGCGGTGCAGCTCTTCATCGATCGCGCGATGGATGCAGCGCCGGCATTCCGCGGTCGCAAAAGCGCGGCCGACCTCGCGCTGATTGCGCAGATCTGCGAGCGGCTCGACGGCGTTCCGCTCGCGATCGAGCTCGCAGCCGCTCGCGTCAACGCGCTGGGCGTGCAGCAGATCGCAGATCGCCTCGGCGACCGTTTCGCGCTCTTACGCGGCGGCAGCCGAACCGCGTCTCCGCGTCAGCGCACCATGGAAGCGACGATCGACTGGAGCTACGAGCTCCTCGACGAGGACGAACGCCGTCTCTTCGCTCGTCTCGGCGTCTTTCCGGGGACGTTCTCGCTCGCGGCGAGCGCCGCGATTTGTAGCGACGGCACGGGCGAAAGCACGGTCTTGGAACACCTCTCGTCGCTGATCAGCAAGTCGCTGCTGCACGTCGAGGTCGGCGAGGCCGCGACGCGTTATCTCCTCCTCGATACGATCCGCGACTATGCGCGCGCGCGCCTGGTCGAAGCCGACGAGCTCGAGGGGCTGCGGCGTGCACACGCCCAGTATTACAGCGCGCTGGCCCAAGCGATCGATGCGCGCGCGGACGACGGAGACGTTGAAGCGTTCAGCGATTTCCAACCGGAGCTCGACAACGTCCGCGCCGCGTTGGAATGGTCCCTCAGCGAGCGTCACGACGTCCTCCTCGGCGCACGCCTCGCCGCCGCCCTGCGGTGGCTCCTGGAGACGACGATCCCCGAACGGGGTACTGCATGGATAGAGCTCGCGCGCGCGCTGCTTCCACCCGACGCTCCATCCGAGATCGGGCATCGCCTGCGAGCCGAGGTCAAGAATGGCCATGACGCCTTACGTCGTTCGCAGCCCTTTCTCCGCACGGACACAGCGCACACACGTATGATGAAACCATGAACGCGTTGCGTTACGCCGGCCGTACCGAGCGATCGCCGCTCCAGCAAGCAAAGAGACATGAGCGGCTCGCGACCTATTCCATCGCCCTCATCGTCGGAATCGTCGTGATCCTCGTCGCGCGCTCCCTCATGGTCGCGATTACCGAATCACCCACAGCCCAGTCGCGACTGATGAACGCGATCTTCCCGGTCGCGCAGCTCATCGTATCGCTTGCAACGCTCGCGCTCGTCCATCACCAAACGAGCCTCGCGGTTCGGCAGATGGAACAAGCGGAACAAACCGACACCCGCATCTCCAATCTCACCGAAGCGGTGCACGCCCTGGTGGAAGCTCAGACGGCGGAAGGGGCTCGATCGAAGACGATCCCCGCGTCCTGAATCTCGCGATACGGGAGGAGCCACACGAGCGACTCGTCGTGCAGATCGCCGACCTGCACGCGGTTCCCGAACGGATCGACGAAATCGCAGCGAAACGGCGGGATCAGGCGGATCCCATATTTGGTCGTCAGCTTCTCGCGCACTTCGTTGAGCTGCTGCTCATCGCGCACCATCAGCCCGAAGTGTCGCGCGCGGCTCGGTTGGACGCGGTCGACCAGAAACATCGCCAAGAACTGATGCTCGCCGAGCTTGAAGAACGCATTGGGCGAGGTCTACGCGGACTGTAGCCGTCGCAGCGCTTCTGAGCTTCCTTCGAAGTGCATCCCGCTAGCTCGAGCCTGGTCGAGTGAGAGCACGCCCATGAGTGCTCCGGCAACTTGCGCCGGCGACCCTCGTAGGACCGCGTCCGGTCGTTCGGCATGGCCGATGCGCGTACGCACCGTCCCGCCGACGCTCTCGACGACGACGGCTTGGTCCCCGACGAGAACTTGGATCGCGACCGGCGGTCCGTCGGGTTCGCCGTCGCGCAAGAAGATCTCGACCGGCCATGCGAGCCAATGGGCGCGAAACGTGTCCGTCTCGGGAGCCTGCGCGAGGAGAGGGACACCCCACTTCCCGAGCTCGACGATTGCAGACCGAAGATCCTGACCCCGCGGTGTCAGCGAAAAGAGCGTCGCCGGCATCGGCGGCGGGACGATGTCGCGCCGGATGACCCCCGCCTTCTCGAGATCACGCAGACGATTGGCGAGCAAGTTCGTGGCGATACCGGGCAGGCCGTCGCGCAAATCGGTGTAGCGCAGCGGACCGCGACTGAGCAGCTCGCGAATGATGAGCAGCGTCCAGCGGTCGCCGATCACGTCGAGCGCCTTTGCCAGTCCGCAGTATTGTTCGTAGGAAGCCATGCCGTGCGTGAACCCGAACCCTTCGGTTGAATTATGAACGCACGGGCTTGACTAAATCAAGTCCAGGCTTTACAAAGAGTTCCGCGAAGGTCGATGCGAGACCAGACTTTGCCAGGAGGAGTCCGTGATGAGCGGTGTTCGGGTACTCGTCGGAACACGAAAAGGCGCTTTCATCCTCACATCGGACGGCAAGCGCGAGCGGTGGGAGGTGAGCGGCCCCCACTTTGCGGGCTGGGAGATCTACCATCTCAAGGGATCGCCGGCCGACCCGAACCGGATCTACGCCTCCCAGACGAGCAGCTGGTTCGGGCAGACGATCCAGCGCTCCGACGACGGCGGCAAAACGTGGGAGCCGGTCGGCAATAAGTTCGCGTACGACGGCGTCCCCGGTACGCACCAGTGGTACGACGGCACGCCGCATCCGTGGGAGTTCGCCCGCGTCTGGCATCTCGAGCCGTCGCTGACCGATCCCGAGACCGTCTACGCCGGCGTCGAAGACGCGGCGCTCTTCCGTTCGAATGACGGCGGACGAACCTGGAACGAGCTGGCCGGCTTACGCGGACACGGTTCGGGATCGTCGTGGCAGCCGGGCGCCGGCGGTATGTGCCTGCACACGATTCTTCTTCATCCGAACGATCCGCAGCGCATCTTCATCGCGATCTCGGCCGCCGGCGCGTTCCGCACTGACGACGGCGGGACGACGTGGCGGCCAATCAACCGCGGCCTGCTCTCGAACGGCATCCCGGATCCGGACGCCGAGGTTGGCCACTGCGTCCATCGCCTCGCGATGCACCGCTCGCGTCCGGACGTGCTGTTCATGCAGAAGCACTGGGACGTGATGCGAAGCGACGACGCCGGCGAGTCGTGGCATGAGGTCAGCGGCAACTTGCCGACCGATTTCGGCTTCGCGATCGACGTGCACGCGCACGAACCGGAGACGATCTACGTCGTTCCGATCAAGAGCGACTCGGAGCATTTCCCGCTCGACGGACAATTGCGCGTCTATCGCAGCCGCAGCGGCGGTCACGAGTGGGAGCCGCTCACCAAAGGCTTGCCGCAGCGCGACTGCTACGTCAATGTGCTGCGCGACGCGATGGCGGTCGACGCGCTCGATTCGTGCGGCGTCTACTTCGGCACGACCGGCGGTCAGGTGTACGTCTCCGCGAACGGCGGCGACACGTGGTCGGCGATCGTCCACGATCTTCCGGCTGTGCTGTCGGTCGAGGTCCAGACGCTGACGTGATCCGCGTCGTCCTTCCGGCGCATCTGCGAACGCTTGCGCGCGTGGCCGGCGAGGTGCGGCTCGAGGTCGCCAACGGCGCGACGCAGCGCTCGGTCCTCGACGCGCT
>CAZABL010000007.1:14069-32489 GCA_964483365.1 uncultured bacterium | reverse complement strand
CCACATTCTACTCCGAGGAGACACGACGATGCGTTTCATGGCGATGGTGCGAGCGACGAAGGAGAGCGAATCAGGCACGATGCCGAGCGAGGAGCTCCTCACCGAGATGGGGCGCTTCAACGAAGAGCTGGCGAAGGCCGGCGTCATGCTCGCGGGCGAGGGCTTGCAGCCGAGCTCGAAGGGCGCACGAGTGAAGTTCTCGGGCAAGAATCGCACCGTCGTCGACGGCCCCTTCGCCGAGACCAAGGAGCTTATCGCCGGATTTTGGCTGCTTCAGGTCAAGTCCAAAGAAGAGGCGATCGAATGGATCAAGCGCGCGCCGAATCCGTTCCCTGAAGGGGAGTCGGAGGTCGAGATTCGCCAAGTCTTCGAGGCTGACGATTTCGGTGCGGCGTTGAGCCCCGAGTTGCGCGAGGCCGAAGAACGCCTCCGCGAACAGAGCGGCTATCGGTAACGTGTTTGCACACGCCGCGGGAAAAGCCGAGACACATCGCACGATCGATGCGGTGTGGCGGATCGAGTCGCCCAGACTCATCGCGGGGTTGACGCGCATCGTCCGTGACGTCGGTCTTGCCGAAGAGCTCGCGCAAGATGCGCTCGTCGCAGCCCTCGAGCAATGGCCGCAGTCAGGCGTCCCGGACAAACCGGGCGCCTGGCTCATGGCCGTCGCGAAGCGTCGCGCGATCGATCAGCTTCGCCGCAACAAGCGGTTCGAACGCAAGCACGAGGAACTCGGTCGCGATCTCGAGGTTCGCCAGGCGATCGCCGCGCCGGATCTCGACGCCGCGCTCGACGACGACGTCGGCGACGATCTGTTGCGCCTCGTCTTCATCGCCTGTCATCCGGTGTTGTCGCGCGAGGCACGCGTCGCACTCACCCTTCGTCTTCTCGGCGGTCTGACGACCGAGGAAATCGCGCGCGCCTTCCTCGTCCCGGCTGCGACGATCGCACAGCGCATCGTGCGCGCGAAGCGGACACTCGCCGCAGCGCGCGTTCCCTTCGAGATGCCGTCGGCGACGGAGCGCGCCGCGCGTTTGTCGTCGGTGCTCGAGGTCGTCTACCTCATCTTCAACGAGGGCTACGCCGCAAGCGCCGGTGACGACTGGATGCGGCCGGCGCTCTGCGAAGACGCACTGCGCCTCGGCCGTATCCTCGCGCGGCTCGTTCCGTTGGAGCCGGAGGTGCATGGTCTCGTCGCCCTGATGGAGATCCAGGCCTCGCGGTCGCGCGCACGGGTCAGCAAGTCGGGAGAGCCGATTCTGCTCCTCGATCAAGATCGCGGGCGTTGGGATCACGTCTTGATCCGGCGCGGTCTGGAGTCACTGCAGCGCGCGGAAGCGCTCACCGGGGCGCTGGGGCCGTACGCGCTGCAAGCCGCGATCGCCGCGTGTCATGCCCGCGCGCGCACCGGAGCGGAGACCGATTGGGTGCAGATCGTCGCGCTCTACGATGCGCTCGCCGCGCTGACGCCCTCGCCGGTCATCGAGCTCAATCGTGCGGTCGCGATCGGGATGGCATTCGGACCGCAAGCCGGACTCGAGATCGTCGACACGCTCACGGACGACCCGTCGCTGGAGAACTACCACCTCTTGCCGAGCGTGCGCGGCGATCTCCTCACGAAGCTCTCCCGCTTCGACGAGGCACAGACAGAGTTCGAGCGCGCCGCCGCGCTCACGAACAACGCACGTGAGCGCACGCTGCTCCTCGAACGCGCCGCCACCTGCAGCCGGCGCGCAACAACGTCCCTGATCGACGCCTCAACCCGCCGCGCGATCGTCAAGTACTTGCTCCAGTAACAGCTCGACTCTCCCGCTCAGTGCGGCATCTCGTCGTCGCTGAGCCCGAAGTAGTGTCCCAGCTCGTGGATCACCGTGTCGCGCACTTGCTGCACTGCCTCATCGCGCGTACGCGTCACGCGGTTGATCGGACCGCGAAAGATGACGATCTCGTCGGGGAGCAGCGGCATGTCGTGCGAGCGTTCGGTCAGCGCGACGCCGTGATAGATGCCGAGGAGCTCCATCTCGTCATCGTGGCCGACGCTCGCGAAGTCTTCGTCGGTCGGCTCGTCCTCGATCGCGATCACGACGTTCTCGACCAAGTCGGCGAAGCGCTTGGGCAGCGACTCCAGCGCTTCGCCGACGACCTGCTCGAACTCGGCACGCGTCAAGCCCCAGCGCGTGCCGCCGCCATCAATGTCCGCGGCCGCCCATCAGGCGCTGCACCATCTTGTACACGATCGAGATCTGCGTCCCGCTCTTGAGCGCGTAGTTCGGGTCGTCGTAGCCCCACCAGTCCCAGCATCCGTTCGGATTGGTGGGTACCGTCGGCGACTTGACCGCAAACGGATAGAGGACGACGACGTTGTTGGTATCGGCCCAGGCATTGATTCCACCCTCGGTGATGAACTTCGTCCCGATGTCGGCCTGTGTTTGCAGACAGCCGTGGAACGCGAGGACCAATCCGCACGAGTGCCCTGACGCGCAACTCTTCGGCACAAACGCGTAGCCGTTCGTGTCCATCGAGTTGCTTGCGCTTGCTCCGAACGCGGTTTGATCGAAGTGGATCAGCGCGCCGTTCAGCGTTTCGCTATTGCGTTTGTGAAGGTTCCCGAAGAACGCCTGCAGCCATGTCTGCTCCGAGTCGTAGGCTTGCGCACCTTGGTTGCACTTGATGATGTACGGACTCGTTTGCTGGCCGCACGAGAGCTCGCCGTCCGGCGATTCCCAGCCGTGCCCGGCCGGGAACCCGTTATCGTACCGGAACACGTTCGCGCCGTAGTGCTGGTACTCGGTGTTGAGGTCGTTCATCGCGCGAGGATCGACGATCGTGTCCTGCGTTCCGGACCAAAGATAGACCGGCTGGCCACGCAAGTTGCTCTCCGGATCGATCGTGCCCGCCGCCGATTGTCGATCGAGGTAAATCTCCGACGGTACGAGCATGGGCGTGTACAAACCCTCGCCGCCGCACGAGGCAAGCGCGGTCGCGACGTTGCCCGCGGCGCAGTAGTAGACGCCGCCGGCATAGATCGCCGCACCTTTGAAGGTCTGCGAATGCGCAACGTGCATCTGCACGGCAAAAAAGCCGCCCGACGAGATCCCGGCGACGAACACTTTACTCGGGTCGATGTTATAGCTCGGAAGTGCGACGACTGCGCTGGACGCGACTGCCTGCGTCGTACGCTGCGCGACGTTCGTCGACGCCGGCGGGGTGACGCTCGTCCCGCCTCCTCCACACCCGACCACAAAGAATCCCACGATCACGGAGAGCACCGCCCCGACACGCGAGTAATGGTTCATCCCGGGACCTCCTCCTCGGCACGCTTACGACGGCCCTGATACCCGGGAAGTGGTACGAACTTATCAATTCCGCCCTGACCCGGAGCAAGCAGGGGAGCGTCGTTCTGCTAGCGCGCGGAACGCTTGAGGGTGCTGCAGGCGCGGCAGATGCCGTACAGCGTTACGTCGTGATCGCGTGCGCGAAAGCCGCGCGGCAATGTCGCGGTGACGTCGCACCCTTCGATCTCGTACACGCGCGCGCAGACGTCGCAGACGAAATGATGGTGGTGCAACTTCCCGGAGCGCTCGTAGAGGGTCGGACGACCGGGAACCTCGACGGCGGCGAGCCACTCCTCGTCGACCAGCGCCTTGACGGTGCGATAGACGGTCGCGATCCCGAGGCCCTCGCTGGCGTGCTGCGCCGCCGCGAGGATCTCTTCGGGTGTGAGCGGTCGCTCCGCGCGTTCGAGAACGGCACGAATCGCGCGTTTCTGTCGGGTGTCGCGTGCCGCGACGGAGACACGGGGCACCCTAGCATCTGCGCGGTTGGCCGAGACGACCCCTCGTGTTGACATTGATAATGATATAATGTTATCAGTTCGCCATGGACACCCAGCGCACCCCCGTAACCGTTCTGACGGGGTTCCTCGGCTCGGGGAAGACGACGCTCCTCAACCGCATCCTCACCGAGAACCACGGCCGCCGGATCGCCGTGATCGAGAACGAGTTCGGGGAGATCGGGATCGACCACGACCTCGTCGTCGGGGCGGACGAGGAAGTCTTCGAGATGAGCAACGGCTGCATTTGCTGCACCGTGCGCGGCGATCTCATCCGCGTCATCGGCAACCTGATGCGCCGGCGCGACCGTTTCGACCACATCCTGGTCGAGACGACGGGTCTGGCAGACCCCGGTCCCGTCGCGCAGACGTTCTTCGTCGATGCCGAGATCTCCGAGCACACCCAGCTCGACGCGATCGTCACGATGGTCGACGCGGGACACGTCCTGCAGCAGCTCGAGAACGCCGATGAGGCAACCGCGCAGATCGCCTTCGCCGACGTCATCGTCATCAACAAAACCGATCTCGTCGACGAGAGCAAGCTCGCGCAGATCGAAGCGCGGCTGCGCATGATGAACCCGGCGGCGAAGATCCATCGCAGCCAGGAGGCGGCGGTGCCGATGGATGCTGTCCTCGGCTTCGGCGGCTTTGATCTCTCGCGTGCGACGTCGATCGATTCCGCGTTCCTCGAGCCCGAGTATCCGTTCGAGTGGCTCGGCGTCTACCGTCTCCCTGCGGGGACGCACGTCATCGCGCTCTCGCCCGGGCCCGATCCGTCGATTCGCATCGGCGCGCTCTCGCTGGACGCGGCGACCGACGCGGTCCTCGACGAGCTCCCCGAACGCGTTGTGCGCGCCGCCGGACATCGCCGGCCGTTCACGGCGGGCGATGCGCTGCAGCTCGACGGCGAGTTTCTCGAGGTGCCCGTCGCCGCACCGGTCGAGATCACGCTCGTCGTTCCCGAGGAGCGCGTCGTCGTGCTCGCGACGCAACATCTCCCCGAGGAGTTCGGCTTTACCGTCCTCGTCGATGGCCGCCCAGTCTCGCCGGAACGTGCGCGCGTGTATCGTGCAAATCACGAACACGACGCGTCCGTCGGCTCGGTTGGGCTCTCGCACGATGGTCCGCTCGACAGCGATCGTCTCGGCAAATGGCTGAGCGGGCTTCTGCGTGAGCGCGGTCAGGATATCTTCCGCACCAAGGGCGTCCTCGCGTTACACGACGACGAACGCCGTTGGACGGTGCAGGCCGTGCATATGCTGCTGCGCGCCGAACCGCAGCGCGCGTGGGGCGACGAACAGCGCGCGTCGCGCTTGGTCTTCATCGGACGCAATCTCGATCGCGCGGCCCTCGAGACGGGCTTTCGCGCCTGCATCGCGTGAGCACCGCCGTCCGTCCCCGGTTCGTCGACGGCTGGCGCGTCCAGGTGGACGGACCGGTCTCCTCACTCGCCGTCTCGCCTGACGGCACACATGTCGCCGTCGCGACGCAAGAGGGTCCGATCGCCGTCTTCGACGCGCGCACCGGTGCGCAGCGCGGCAGCGACGCCGGACACGACGGCGGCACGACCTCGCTCGCGTGGTCGTCGGACGGAACGCGTTTGGTCAGCGGTGGTCGCGACTCGATGATCACGATTCGCGACGCGCGCGGCACGACGACATCAGCGACTCGCTGCGGCACGGCATGGGTCGAGCGCGTCGCCGTTGCGCCGGACGGGAAGCGTTTCGCAAGCGCGTGCGGTCGCCACGTCAGGCTCTGGTCCTGGGAAGCGGAGCGTCTCCACACGTGGCCCGCGCGTGGCAGCACGGTCCTCGACCTCGCGTGGCGTCCGTCACGGCGTCCGACACTCGGCTGCGTCGCGTACGGCGCGGTCTCGCTCCTCGATGCCGGCGATCTCTCGCGCGCGCCGCGCGAGATGCAGTGGCCCGGATCGTCGCTCGTTCTCGCATGGAGTCCCGACGGAAAGTACGTCGCGACGGGCGATCAAGATGCGACCGTCCACTTTTGGATCGTGCAGACGCGGTCCGACCTGATGATGTCCGGCTACGAGCGCAAGGTGCGCGAGCTTTCGTGGAGTCGTGACGCGCGCTGGCTTGCGACCGGCGGCGGCGCGACCGTGACCGTCTGGGATTGCTCCGGCCGCGGTCCCGCCGGAACCGAGCCGCTCGCGCTCGAGGCGCACGAAGCGCCGCTGCGCGCACTCGCCTTCCGCCGTCGCGACGATCTCCTCGCGTCGGCTGCCGCCGACGGCTCCGTCGCGGTCTGGTCGGTCCCCGCGCTCACACCGATCGCAACGCTCGACGGCGACGGTGACGCGGCCGAGGTGCTGGCCTGGAGCGTCGACGAGTCGACGCTCTACGTCGGAAACGCCGACGGCACCGTGACGGCTTGGTCCGAAGCTGACTGAGCCGAACGCGACCGACGGCGCGGCAGACGGACGACGACGTACCCGACGAACGCGAACGTGGTGATGAAAAAGCTCACCGGGTAGGGCAGGAAGAACGCGGCGACGAGTCCGCCCCACGTGAAGGCGAGCGCGAAAGCGACGGCGAGCGCGACAGCGACGGGGGGACGCGCCGTGAGCCGGTCGGCGATCGCCGCAGGCGTGACGAGCAGCGCGAAGATCAACAATACGCCGACGACTTGCGCCGCGACCGAGACCGCGAGCGCGAGGACGAGCAGAAACGCAACGCCGATCGCGCGGACGGGAACGCCGCGCGCCTCGGCCGCGTCCTCGTCGATCGATGCGAAGAGGAGCGGACGGTACAGCGCCGCCACTGCCGCGAGCGTCACGATCGACGCGGCGGCGGTCACCGCGACCTCACGCGTACTGATTCCGAGGATCTCGCCGAACAGCAGCGCGTACGCTTCGGTCGCGTAGCCGGAATAAAGGGAGAGAAAGAGAACGCCGAGCCCGAGCGACCACGCGAGCACGACACCGATCGCGACGTCCCGTCCACGCACTGCCTTCCCGAGCATTCCCATCCCCACTGCACCGGCGCCGGCGAACGCCATGAGCCCGAACACCGCGCTCACGTGCAGCACGACCGCTGCGGTGGCGCCGGCGAAGCCGACGTGCGAGAGCGCGTGGCCCGCGAACGCGAGTCCGCGCAGGACGACGAAGTAGCCGACGACGCCCGCGGTGATCGCGACGAGCGTTCCCGCGACGAACGCGTTGCGCATGAACGCGAACGCGAAGACGTGCGCGACCGCGGCGATCGCGCTTGTCATGCGCCCTCGACGCCGACGACGAACCGCCGTCCGTTGCTGTCGCGCACCACCTCGACCGGCGCTTCGTAGATCTCGCTGAGCGTCTCGCTCGTCACGACCTCTTCCGGTGTCCCCGACGCGATCCGCCCGTTGGCGACGTAGACGACGCGATCGAGGTACGGGAGCACGCCGTTGACGTTGTGCGCGACGAGAAGCACCGTCATCGCACGCTCGCGTGCGAGCGACGCGACGAGGGCGAGGACGGACGCTTGTTGCGCGATATCAAGGCTCGCGAGCGGTTCATCGAGGACGAGCAGGCGCGGTTCGCCGACGAGGGCCTGCGCGAGAAACAGCCGCTGCGCCTCGCCGCCCGAGAGACTGCCGATTCGTTCGTTCGCGTACGCGCTCGCATCGACGGCAGCGATCGCCGCGTTGACGCGCGCGACGCGACGACGGTTCTCCGGCCCGTGCAGCGCGAAGCCCCAGCGGTCGCCATCGGCGCCGAAGCGGACGACGTCGTGGCCACGGATCGCGAGGCCCGTCTGGCCCTGGCGCAGCTGCGGCATGTAGCCGATCGCGCGATCGCCGCGACGCGGCCGCGCGCCGAAGACGCGCACGTCGCCTTCGTCGAGCGACAAGAGACCGAGCACGACGCGCAGCAGCGTCGACTTCCCCGCACCGTTGGGTCCGACGATGCCGACGAACGCGCCGGCGGGGACGTCGAGCGATGCGTGTCGCCAGATCCAACGACCGCCGCGGCGAATCCCCGCGTCGCGCAGCGTGATCGCAGGCGTCATCGGCCGAGCGCCGCTTCGATGCGGCGCAGCATCGCGAGCTGCCAGGCCTGAAATGACTGCGTCGGCGGGACGATCAGCTCGCTCACGGCGACGACCGGCACGTGGCGCGCCTGCGCCTGAACGCGTGCGTTTGCGGTGACGCTCGTTGCGGTCTGGATATTATATGCTAGCATCGCAATTTGGTGCTGGTCGATCTGTCGTTGGAACGCGATCACCGCCGCCGTCGGCGGCTCCGTCCCGTTCTCGACCGCCTGCATATACCCAGGCGGCGAGATGAGCTGCAGCCCGAGCGCACGTGCGAGATACACGAAGATCCCTTCGGTCGCGCCGACGCTACGTCCGTGGTCCTTCGCGCGAATCGTGGCGATCACGCGACGATTCGGAGCGAAGGACGCTTCGAGCGCACGGCGTTGCGCCGCGAAGTACGCGGCGTCCGCCGGGTCGATGTGCGTGAGGTCGGCCGTTACACGCGCCATGACCTGTTCGACGTCGGCCGGGTCGTACCAGAAATGGGGATTGTCGCCCGCCTTTTTCCCGACGACGTCGGCGACGACCGTGACGGTGCGCGACGGCGACGGGTCGGCGCTCACCAGCCGCTGCATCCAGTCGTCATAGCCGGCGCCGTTGAGGACGACGTAACGCGCGGCGGACACCGTGCGCGCAACCGCGACATTACTCTCGAACTCGTGCGGATCGGCGTTCGGATCGCTCATGACGCTCGCGACGTGCACGCGAGCGCCGCCGATCTGCGCGACGAGGCTGCCCCAGGTGTTCTCCGCGACGACGACCTCGAGCGGGCCTGCTGCATTCTGGGCAGAGGCAACCGAGCTCGAAGCGACGAGGAACGCGAAGGCGGCGAGGAGCGACTTCATAATGATAGCTCATTATCAGTAATGGCCGTGCTCTCCTCCTCGTCAGAACGATCGCAAATCGAGATCGCAACCGAACGGATACATCCGAACGGACCCTACCGCTCTCCAGAGACGCGCGCTATGATCCGAGCCACTCGATGCTGCTCGCGCTCGTCGTCGCCCCCTTGGTCTTCATCCTCCTCGTACTCTGCGTGATCTTGGCTATTTCGATGCGCAACATCGACATCGAGCAGCGCGGCGCTTCTCACAAAGACCAATAGCCAGGGCAGATTATCCCCCCTTAACCTTCCACCCGTACACTCGCCTGCATGCGAGGTAAAGCATCCATCGCGGTATTTGTCGCGATCGCGTCAGCGTGCGCGTTCGTACCGCTCTCCACGCCCGCGTCGCGTGCGCAAACGCCGCGACCCGCTGCCGCGCCTTCGGCTGCGCAGACGATTGCGCTCCTGCGGCGGCGCGTGAAACACGTCTTTGTGATCTATCAAGAGAATCGCTCGTTCGATTCGTACTTCGGAACCTATCCGGGCGCCGAGGGTCTGTACTCGCATCCCGCGGCGCAAACGCCCGGCTTCGAGCAGCAGCTGATCGACGTCGACGGCACGACGACGACCGTGCGGCCCTTCCGCATCGGACCCAAGGAGTACGCCGCCGACACCGACGACATCGATCACTCGCACTCGCTCATCAACGCGAAGATGGACGTGCAGGACGGCGTCGCGCGGATGGACCGCTTCGCAGTGACCGAGGAGCGCAAGTACTCGCCGACCGGAAACCCGTCGCTGATGGCCAAGCAGATGGGCGAGCTGGCGATGGCGTACGAGGACTGCGACACGGTCCCGTTCCTGTGGGTGTACGCAAAACGCTTCGTGCTCTTCGACCACATCTTCCAACAGATGACGGGCCCGTCGACCCCGGGGAACCTAGCGATCATCGGCGCACAGGGCGGCGAGTCGCAGTGGCTCTTTCAGCCCGACCAGTTCGCGCAAGGCAACGGCGACAAGGGGCCCGGCGTGCCGGTGCTCAACGACGCGGATCCGCTGTGGGGATCACCGGACGACAAGAGCCCCGCGAAGTTGCCGGTGAATCCCAAAGATTTCCCAGGCTATAGCGTTCAGGACAACCTGACGTTCCCGACGCTCCCGCTCACGCTCGCCGGCCACGATCTGCCGGGGATCGCGGGACAAGACCACGACCGCGCCGGCGACTACAAGGACATCGACGACGACGTCGCCGCGCTTGGAACCGCGCGCAACGGATCGATTCCGTGGGGATGGTACGAGGAAGGCTACAACCGCGAGCCGACCGACGGCGCCGACCCGCTTACCGCCGACGGCAGCCACGCTTCGTACATCACGCACCACAACGGTCCGCAATACTTCGGCTACGTCGCGAACAACGACGCGATGCGCGCGCACCTGCACGGGCTGAACGACTTGTGGACGGAGCTCGACCGTCGCACGCTTCCCAGCAGCGGCGTCTTCTACGTGAAGGGCGGCTTGAAGAACATCATGGGCCTCAAGCCGGCCGATCCCGATCCGAAGGTGCAGGCGAACTTCCTCGGTGACGACGATCATCCGGCGTACTCCGACGCGCAGATCAGCGAAGCGCTGGTTGCCGAGACGATCAATCGCATCGCGAAGAGCCCGTACTGGAAGGACAGCGCGATCGTCGTCACGTGGGACGACTCCGAAGGCGATTACGACCACCTTCCGCCGCCGGCGCGCGAGACGCTTCCCATCCTCGGTCAGATTCAGGACGGGCCGCGTGTCCCGCTGCTCGTGATCTCACCCTTCGCCAAGACCGGCGTCGTCGACCACAACGTCGGAAACCACGCGTCCGTCGTCAAGCTCGTCAACGCGGTCTTCGGTCTGCGTCCCCTCGCGACGCTGCCCGACGAGGAGCGCGCGCGTGCACTCGGACAACAGCGCACCGGGATCGCGGACCTGGGCGCGCGCGACGCAACGGACAACGCGATCGACGATCTCGTCTCGAGCTTCGACGTTGCTCGCTTGCAAGGGACGAGTGCGCCGCTCCCCGCCGAGCGCGCAACGATCCCGGAGCGACTCGTGCAGACGCTTCCGCAGCAGACGGGCTACGGCTGTCGTGCAATCGGGATCGTTCCAACCGACGCGCGGATGGGGATCGTCAACCCGATCCCGCGCGATTTCAACCCGCGTCCGAAGACGAACCCCAGCAGCTAAGCGTCGCTCCGAGTACGGGCGAGCATGTTTGTCGTGTCGTCTGAGGACGGCACGATGAACCATGAGCGTCACGACGCAAGCAACCGACGAGACACTCGGCGCGCTGGAGACCGTGGCGACGTTCGATGGCCCAATGCCGACGGGCGTCACGGTCTCCCGCGAAGGCCGCATCTTCGTGAACTATCCCAAGTGGGGCGACGACGTCACGTTCACCGTCGGGGAGGTGCGTGACGGTCGCGCCATCGCGTATCCGGACGAAGCCACGAACCGCACCGAGCCGCGCGATCCGGCGGCGGCGCTCGTCTCCGTGCAGAGCGTCGTCGTCGATCCCGCAGACCGGTTATGGATCCTCGACACCGGGAGCCCGATGTTCCAACCGACGCAGTTCGGTGGACCCAAGCTCCTGTGCGTCGATCTCGCGACGAACCGCGTCATGCAGAAGATCCTCTTCCCACAAGAGGTCGCGCTGCCGACGACCTATCTCAACGACGTGCGCTTCGACTTGCGTCGCGGAAGCGCAGGAGTCGCGTATATCACCGACTCGTCGGCGAATGGCCCGAACGGGATCATCGTCGTCGATCTCGCGTCGGGCGACGCGTGGCGGCGTCTCAACGATCACCCGAGCACCAAAGCCGAACCGTTGCGCAATTTCTTACCGGTCGTCGAAGGTCAACCGCTTTTCGATCGCCCGCCCGAGGGACCGCCGAAACCGCTCACGCTCGGCTCCGACGGGATCGCGATCAGCGCCGACGGCACGCGGCTCTTCTACTGTCCGCTGATCGGCCGGCGCCTGTACAGCGTTGCGACGGACGCGCTAGTCGAGCGGTCGCGAGACGACGCCGGCAAGACAGTCCGCGACGAAGGCGATAAAGGCGGCGCGGCCGACGGCCTCGAGTCCGACGCGTCAGGTGCGATCTACGCGACGAACTACGAGCACAACGCCGTGCTGCGGCGACGCTCCGACGGTGAGTGGGAGACCGTCGCGCACGATCCGCGTCTGCTCTGGCCCGACACGCTCTCGGTCGCGCAAGACGGCTATCTTTATGTCACGGCGAATCAGCTGCACCGTCAGGCGCGCTTCCATCGCGGGCGCGACCTGCGCCGCAGGCCGTACGCGCTCTTCCGCGTCCGCGTCGACGCGAAACCGGTCCTCCTTCGCTAGAGCGTCGAATTCACACGTCTCGCGACGCGAGCGACGATCGGTCGACTCGGGCGCAGCAATGCCGACGGCGCCGGAGCGACCTCCTCGTCTGCTACGCGGAGCTGCCAGCGGCGGGCGATCGTCGCGAGAACGAGGATCCCTTCAGCACGAGCGAACGGCTCGCCGATGCACATCTTCGCGCCGCCGCCGAAGGGGAAGAACGCGAACTTCGGCGGCGTCGACTCGTCCCAGCGTTCCGGACGAAACGCCAGCGGATCGTCGTAATAGCGCGGGTTGCGGTGCGTAACGAACGGACTGACGAAGACGCTCGCGCGTGCCGGGATCCGATAGTTGCCGATGACGACGGGCTCGATCGGACGTCGCGCGAACGCCGCCGCCGGCGGATAGAGCCGTAGCGACTCGGCGAACACGTTCGCCGTATAACGGAGCTGCGGGATGTCGTCGAGCGTCGCATCACGCTCGCCGAGGACGTCGTCGAGCTCGGCGTGCAACCGCGCCTCAGCCTCGGGATTTTGGGCGAGGAGATACCACGCCCACGTCAGGGCGCTCGCGGTCGTCTCGTGGCCGGCGAGCACGAACGTGATGAGCTCGTTGCGGATGTCGACGTCGTCGAGCGTCGCCCCCGACTCGTCGCGCGCTGCGAGCAGGGTCGCGAGCAGATCGTCACCGTCGATACCGGACGCCCGTCGCTGCGCGATGATCGGGTCGACGACACGCTCGAGCTCGGCGCGTTCGCGCGCGAAGATCAAGCGCACGCGCTGCGGCGCGTAGCGACGAATGGTGAGCAGAATCGGCGAGAGCGCGGCCAGGAGCGGCTGCAGTCGCCCGCCGCGCCGGCCGATCGACGCAACGACCGCGGCGATCCGCCCGGCTTCTCCCGCAACCTCGGATCCGAACAGCGAAGCACCGACGACGGCGAGGGTCAAGCGCATCATCGCCGCGCCGACATCGATCGTCTCGCCCTCCGTCCACGTCGTCATCGTGCGCTCCGCTTCGCGAACCATGTGTTCGCAATAGCGTGCGATCCGGCGACGGTGGAACGAGGGCTGCAGCAGTCGCCGCCGCTGCACGTGTGCGGGATCGTCGAGCGTCAGGACGCCGTCGCCTGTGATCTCACGGAGCAGCGCCGCTCCCGCATCACGGGTGAAGCGGTGCTGCTGGTGTTGCAGCACCTCTTCGATGAGCTCTGCGTCGTCGAGCAGCACGACCGTCTGCCCGAGGACGCGCAGCCGCGTGATCGGACCGTACGTCCGCGCGAGCTCGGCGAAGTACGCGAGGAGCCCATCGGCCGAGCCGAAGCCAAGGAAGCGCAGCGCGTCTCGGCCTCGCGGACCAGGGATCGACCTGGTGTCGACCATCATTCGCTCTCACAACCGCCTTTGTGCGGACTCTCCGAACCCTCGATGAAACGTCCTCGCTTTCTTCCCGACAACTTCACGCTTTCACTGGTCGCAACGGTTCAAATACCCTCACGACGATCGCGATCGCGCTGCTCTTCTTCCTCCGCTGATGCTCTTCCATCAAATCCATTTGATGACGTGCGCCCTAGAGCCGCAGCTGTCCCGATTCGGCGAAGCCGAACCGGCGATAGAGATCGCGCGTCTTCGGATTGGGTTGGAGCAGGATGCGGCGTGCGCCACGCGCTCTCGCCGTCGCGATCGCTTCGGTGATGAGCTCGGCGGCGTACCCTTGCCGTCGCGCCTCGGGCGCAACGTACACGCCGGCGAGCTCGGCGTGGAGCGACGTACCCGGATACGGCAGGCGTTCCCAAAAGACGAGGCACACGCAGCCCCGAGGACGATCGTCGACATCGAGGAGCCACGCCGCCGCACGTTCTGAGCGAAGGAGCGTCCAGAACTCACCCACGGCACGCCGCTCGAATGCGGGTACGTCCGCGGGTGCCAACAGATCTTGCTCGAGCAGGCTCGCGACGCGCAGCTTTGCCAGCGTCGACGCGTCGTATTCGTCGGCTTGTCGGATGTGGACGCGTGTACGTAGCTCTACCACGTCGTGACGGCTCCTCGGGAAAAGAAAAGGCGCGTCGTGTATCGACGCGCCCATGCGGTTCCGGTTTCGGTCTCGGCTTCAACCAGCGCGAAGCGAGCCCGATGGGGAACGCATGGGCAGGATCGGCGGTCGAGGCAGCGACGTACGGAACATGTAGGGAAATCTTGTACCATAGGGCCCTACCGCTCGTCAAACGGTCGACCCGGATTGAGGGCTCGCAAGGGACGTTCGGCCGCAGACGTCGGGATCGGCGCGTGCTGTAATCGCCCGGTGACGGCTCTGTATCAGGTTCCGTCGGCGCTCGTCTTGGGGCTCGCGATCACCCTTGCGGTGGCGCTCGCCTGTGCCGGTCAAGCGTACGTTCATCGTCGCTTCAAATCGGCCGATTTCATCGCGCAGACCGAGGTTGCCGGGTATATCATCGGCGTCCTCGGCGCGCTTTACGGCGTCGTGCTCGGGTTCTTCACCGTCGTCGTGTGGCAGCAGTACGACATCGCCGCACACCGCGTCTCACTTGAAACCGACGCGGCGAGCGACGCTTGGCACGCTGCCGTTGGGCTTCGGCCCGATGTGCGCACGCATGTACGTCAAAAGATGGAACAGTACGGGCGCGTGATGCTGACGATGGACTGGCCGGCGATGCAGCAGGGTCGGTTCGCGCCGGAAGCCGACGTCATCGTGATGGACAGCATCGGCAGCGTCGGCGAGATGATCCCGTGGAACCTTGCCGCATCGAACGCGCAAGCCGAGACGCTCCGCCAGCTGATGGCACTCCACGACCAACGTCACGAGCGTTTGAGCAGTAACGAGGGTGCGCTCTCGTGGTTCGCCTGGACGGTGCTGTTCATCGGCGCTGCTGCGGTGATCGCGTTTTGCTGGCTCTTTGGCGTCCCGAACCCGCGCACGCACCTCTTGATGACCGCGTCGGTCGCGGTGATCATTTCCTCGATGTTCGTGCTGATCTTCGAGCTCGAGCACCCGTTCCGAGGCGACCTCGGCATCCGTCCTGCTGCGTGGAAGGGATTCCTCGATCACGTGCGGTTCATGGACAGCCAAGGGATGCCCAACATGCGCATGTGAGCGGCGGGTCCTGACGTGACGCGCCCGAGCATGGCATAGAAGAGCCCCGTCACGAGCACGACGGCAACCGCGGTCGGCAGGCTGTCCGAGCGAAGAAACAACGCGGGCAGCGAGCACGCGATCGCCCACACTCCGACGTTGAGTCCTTTGCGCAGCGTGGAATCGCCCGCGAGCTCATCACTGCACGCGGCGAATGCGAACGCCGGCAGGACAAGCGACGCCGCGATCACCGCGACGAAGTCGGTCGCCTCCAAGGCGATGAACGGCGTGTGCAGCGTACGCAGAAACTGCGCCTCCGACGGAAGCAGCAACAGCGCCTCGACGACAACGAATGCGCACGCGAGCGCGATCGCCGCGCCGCCACGTTCGCACGTCACATTCGTCGCGATCTCGCGCCGGCGGAGCACGTTGAACGTCGACCAGGCCAGGACGTATCCGACCGGCACGAGCACGACCACGCCGGCGAGAACCGCGTACGAGCACAGCACGAGCCGTACGAACTGCGAGCGCCTGAGACCGACCGCGGTCGCGTCGCGACGGAAGCTTACGATGAGCAGCAATCCGAAGGCGAGCGGGCACAGCGGCGCGAGTGAACGGAGAAACGCTGCGCTCAGCGGCAGCGGAGACAGTGGATCGGCGATCGCCGTCCCCGCATGCTCGGGGCTCGCAACCCACGCGCCAAACGACACCAGCGAGATCGGGACCGCGACCGCCACAGCGAAGGCGAGGGTTGCGACCGTGAATGCGCCGCGCCACGCTCCGCGGCCGGGGATCGTCCACCAGTCGAGCGACGCGAGCAGCGCGACGAGTCCCACCGCGAACGCCGCTCCGACGAGCGCCGGATACACCGCAGGCACGTGGGCGACCCTCCCGGTCGCGTACCCCAGCACAGCGATCGCAGCGAATCCGAGCGCGGCAACGCGAACGCCGCTCGTCCCATCGGAGACGATCGTACCGATGCGTGAACGCAGGCGCGTCCCGAGGTGCGCGACGCACGCGGCGAGCAGCGCCAGCACGAGTCCGATCACGACCGGCACGACGACAAGATTGACCAACGACGGCGGCAACGCGCGCAGCGCGGGGACGATCAAGAGAATCTCGCCGTCGACATCGGGCTGCGCGGAGATGCACGCATCGAACACGTCGGCGGCGACCGCAACGGCGATCAGGCGCCGCGCAACCGTTGCAAGTCGCACGTTTCGTCCGCCCGACAGCACGAGATACGCGAACATGGGGACCGCGAGGATGAAGCCATGCGAGAGTGCGAGAAAGCGCGCCACGATGTGCGGGGCGAACGCGAACACCGGCAGGTTCAGACCTCGCCGCAGCGCGTCGACCGAGGAGAACGGCACGAAGGCGAGCGACACGCTGACGTCTCCGTGATCTTGCGCGAAGGGTCGCTCCCACACGATCGCCGAGCCCTCCATACGTTGGGGCTCCGGCCGGCGAGCAACGATGCGATAGTCGTGCACGTCCAGACGCAGCGTGTCATACGCCCACTGCCGCGCGTCCGCACGCCGATCGGTCGCGCCGCTTCCCGCAACCCGGATCGCGGGTGCACTAAAATCGTTCGCGATCTCGACGTCCCCGGCGAACGCCGGCAGCTCCTCGAGAAGCAGCCGCTGATCGTCGGAACTGGCGCTCACCGTAACGGTGTCGCCCGCGGCGTAGAAGCGTGCGCGTACGCCGGCAAAGAAAGCGGCGATCGGCTTGCTATCGAACCGCGGCGTACCAAAGACGTCATCGACGAAGGCGGGAAGGTCGATGCGGCCCCCTCGCAGTGCCACGATCGCAGGATCGCTACGCGGAAGCTGCACCGCAAAAGCGGCTGCGAGCGCGCGTTGCCGCACCTCGAGCGTGAGCGACCGGCCACTTCGAGACCCGATCGGCGCCGGAGCCCGTTCGACGGCGCGAGCCGGCGGGTTCTCGACGTGCAGCGCGGCGCTGTGATCCCATTTCGATGCCGCATACCACAGCGTCGTTCGGGCGACGACCACATTGTTGCCGTCGCTCAGCGGGACGCGATCGAAGCCCACTTCGCGCGCGTTCCAGGGGACGTACGCGGACGCAACGCGATGACCGTTGACGCTCAACGCGATCTGCGAGAACGGGGCAGCAGCGACGACGAACGTTGCGGCGTTGCGATGCATGCCCGATGGTGCGGTCGCGCCGGCGACGCGGAGCCGTGCGTAGCCCGGATCTCGGCACGACACGAGAACGAAAATGACCGCGGCGGTAAGAAGCACCGTAACGGCAATGCGCGTGACGGCGGATGGGAAGCGGGACGCTGCCATGCCATGTGCGGCCTTCACGACATCGCTCTGAAGCCCTTCGTTCACTGGGTACGATAGGTTGGCCATGAGGCGTACCGAAGCGCTCGCCGCGATTGCACTTGCTCCGCTTCTTGCTGCGGCAGCGTGCGGTCACAGCACGAGCGGGCTCGTTGCGACGACGGGGTCCCCGCTCAAACCAACCGCCTTCGGTAGCCACATCTACCCGTCTGATGACATCGAGCGGACCCTCTCACTCCTCGCCGCGTGCGGAAGCACACTGATTCGGAGCACGGCCGTCAATCAGAACTTCGCGTACTTCGACGCGCTGTTCCCAGCCGCGACAACGCGCGGTATGCGCGTGATCGTCATCTCCGATTACGCGCCGCAGCCCGTCGATCTCGCAACCTATACGGCCAACGCCGTTGCGTTTCATCGGCGGTACGCGTCCTACAACCCGATCTGGGAAATTTGGAACGAACCGAACCTTGCCTATTATTGGGGCGCGAATCCGGATAGCACCGCATACGCGAAGCTCGCAGTCGCAACCGCCGTGGCGTTACGCGCGGCGGGAGCACAGGAGATTCTCTCCGGCGGGACGAGCGGGATCGACCTCTCGTGGCTGTACAATTTGCGAACGCACGGTGTCTTCGACGTCGTCACGGGCTGCGCGGTGCACAGCTACAAAGATCCGTCTCATGCGCTCAACGATTACATCCAGGCGGCGAGCTTGATGCCGCCAGGCGTGCGGCTGTACACGACCGAAGCATGCGTCGTCAACGGTCAGACCTCGTTCTTGCGCGACATGTGGAACATCCATCGCTACCTGGGTCTGCCCGCGCTCATCTGGTGCGAGTTCCGCGACGGAACAGCCGGACCACTTCCCCCCTATACTGACCCAATGGGCCTCGTCACAAGCGACTACACACGCAAGGACGTCTACTACACGGCGCAATCGCTCGTCAACGGGTGACCAGCCATGGAAGGTT
>CAZABL010000007.1:0-13969 GCA_964483365.1 uncultured bacterium | reverse complement strand
AGCGGGGCATACGTACCGCTCTTCGTGCACGACCTGGCGCTTAGATAAATCGTTGGCGTACTCGCCGCAATCATCGTTCTCTCCGGTCTTCCTCAGGAAGCCTCACCGTTGTACGATAGTCGGTGCCGCGCCATAAGCGCGACTTAGCTGCAGCCAAGAAAAATCTGTTTTGACGTACCGCGCTGGGGGCGGTACGCTCTTCTCGCAAGCGCACGCGGGCGTCTTTCGGCGACGTTGCAGCACTTGCTCGACAGAGCTATCGCCTAGCAGTCGCTAGAGAGTTCCCATGAACACTCGCTTACAGTTCCTCGCGAGCCTCGGCGGCGCCGCAGCCGCCAGTGCTCTTCCCGCCCGTGCGCTCGCGGCCGGCGGGGACACGATGCTCGTCGTCAACTCGCGTCCGTACGACTATGAGTCGCCGCTGAACGAGCTGTCGCCGACGCTGTACACCGCGAACCGCACGTTCTTCATTCGCAGCCACATGGGGCCGCCTGCGTCGATCGACGTGCGCGCGTGGCGGCTCGTCGTCGACGGACTCGTCTCGCACCCGCTCCAGCTCAGCCTCGACGATCTGCACAAGATGGAGAAAGTCGAAGTCCCCGCGGTCCTGCAGTGCTCGGGAAACGGCCGGTACTTCTACGGCCAAGCGTTCCCGACCGTCTCGCATCCGGCCGGCGCACAGTGGACGTACGGCGGCGTCGGAAACGCCCGCTGGGGCGGCGTGCGCGTTCGCGACGTCCTCAACCGCGCCGGTGTGAAAGCCGGAGCGCGCTATTCGACGAACAGTGGGCTCGACAATCCGCTGCTGCCGACAACGCCGAAGTTCATCCGCGGGATCGAGCTGGCGAAGCTGATGGATCCCGATACGATCCTCGCGTATGAGATGAACGGCCAGCCATTGGCCTACCTCCACGGCGCTCCTGTTCGCCTTCTCGTCCCGGGCTGGGCCGGGGATCACTCCGTGAAGTGGATCGCGCGCATGACGCTCGCGCCGACGCTGACGACAGACTTCTGGACTGCGGTCGGCTACCGCTATCCGAATCGTCTCGGTCCGCCGGGAAAGAGCGTGCCGCCGCAGGACGAGCACCCGCTCACCGCGCTGAACGTCAAGTCGATCATCATCGCGCCGGTCGCGGGCACGCGGCTACGCCCCGGAACGCCGACCACCGTCCATGGCGTCGCGTGGTCGGGTGACGGAGCGCAGGCAACGCGCGTCGAGATCTCCGTGGACGGCGGTCGGACATGGCGCGACGCGCAGCTCGGGGCGAGCCCCGGCCGTTACTCGTGGCGCACGTTCACATATCGCTGGACGCCGACTGCCGGAACAGCGACGGTGCTCGCGCGCGCGCATGACGATCATGGTGCGGTCCAGCCGAAGGTGTCGCCGTGGAATCCGGGCGGCTACATGTGGAACGCGATCCAGAGCGTTGACGTGAAGGTCGCCTGATGCGTCACGTACTTCCGCGTAGCTTCCTCGCTCTCGCGCTCCTCCTGCTCGCCATCGTGGCGCTCGTACGGTACGGTGCGGCACAGGACACTCCGCTCGCCGTCGGCGGCGCGACGCTTCCCGCCGGCGCCGAGCTCACGACACTGCAGAACTCGTGTCGCGCCTGTCATTCGTTTGGCCTCGTGACGCAGCAGCGGCTCTCGGCCGCGACCTGGAAGGCGGAGGTCGACAAGATGCGCGGCTTTGGTGCACCGCTCCCCGCCGCGAACGAGGCAAGCGTTGTCCGTTACCTCGCCGCGCATTTGGGGCCGACCGTCCCGCTCGTGCCGCCGAAAGAACGCGTTCCCGCTCCGCCGATCACCTACACGAGCGCCACGCACTAGCGCGCGTTAGCTGTCCCGCTCGCTGTCGAGCGTGAGCATCCCGTGCTCGCTGTACCGCTGGCCCGCGACCGCCTCGGGCGGTACGGCGCGCTCGATCTCGGCCAACTCCGCCTCGCTCAGGTGAACCTTGAGCGCACCGAGCGACTCCGCCAACCGCTCGCGCGTGCGAGCACCGACCAGCGGCACGATGTCGTCGCCCTGCGCGAGCACCCACGCGATCGCGAGCTGCGCAACGGTGACGCCTTTCGCCCGCGCGATCGCTTCGAGCTTTTCGACGAGCTGAAGGTTCTTGTCGAGATTGTCGCCCTGAAAGCGCGGGCTGCTGGTGCGGAAGTCGCGTTGATCGGTTTGGCGCGTTTTGCTCCAATGGCCGCTGATGAGACCACGCGACAAGACGCCGTACGCCGTGACCCCGATCCCGAGTTCGCGCAGAGTCGGCAGGATGCGGCGCTCGATACCGCGCGAGACGAGTGAATATTCGATCTGCAGGTCGCAGATCGGATGGACTGCGTGGGCTTTGCGAATCGTCTCCGCGGAGACTTCCGAGAGCCCGATGTGGCGAATGTATCCTGCGCTCACCAACTCGGCCATCGCACCGACCGTCTCTTCGATGGGTACCTGTCGATCCAAGCGCGCGGGCCGATAGATGTCGATGTAGTCCGTTCCGAGGCGCTGCAAGCTGTGCGCCAGCGAATTCTTGACCGCTGCCGGCCTGGCGTCGTAGCCATTCCAACCGCCGGCCGGATCACGCAGCGCGCCGAACTTCACGCTGATCACGACGTCCGACCGCTTGCGGCCCGCGAGGGCGTCGCGAATCAGCAGCTCGTTGTGTCCGATGCCGTAGAAGTCGCCGGTGTCGATCAGGTTGATCCCGGCGTCGAGCGCTGCGTGGATCGTTGCGATGCTCTCGGCGCGGTCGGCAGCGCCATAGAAGTCGGACATCCCCATCGCACCAAGGCCGATCGCGGAGACGACCGGGCCGCTTTTCCCGAGAGTGCGCGTGACATTGGCATCCAGTTGCACGAGGGTCCCTTTCCGTTTACGTACAAGGTACAAATTATGTAACATGTAATTATTGCAGCGTCAAGGGCCGGTTTTGTGGTTCGCAAGTACGAAGGAAAGGTTGATGCCGAGGACAGGGTTGAGCGCTGAGGAGATCAAGGAGCGTGCGGTCGAGTACGCGGAGGAGGCGATCCGCAACCACGGCTTCGAGCGCTTCCGTCTAGTCGACATCGCACGCGAGCTCAACGTGAGCCACGTCGCCCTATACAAGCATTTCGCCGACAAGAGCGCGCTGCTCGACTCGGTCTCGGAGAAATGGCTCGCGACGGTCGACGCAGCGCTCGAGCGCGTGTCCACGGCGCCGGGTCGCACGCCGTCGCAGCGCCTTCAGGATTTCTTCCTCGCGTTTCACCGCGCGAAGCGCGACAAGGTCAGCAGAGATCCCGAGCTCTACAAGGCGTTCGACTCCGCATCCGAGGCCGTGAAGCCGTTCGTCGTGCGGCATCTCGCGACGGTCGAGCGCCTGCTCGAGCAGATCGTTCGCGATGCACTCGCCCAGGGCGAGTTACGCGGACGCGATGCGCGTCAGATTACGCGGCTGCTCCTCGAAGCGACGATGTCGTTCCATCATCCCAAGCTCGTCGCTGAACGGCTCGCCGAAAGCCGCGAACCGGAATTACGCCGGCTGCTCGATACGCTGCTGCGCGGCCTCGCCGTCAAAACGTAGCAGCCGCGCCCTCGCCTTGTTCCCGTCGCCCCGTTTAGCTTCTCGAGGGAAGTGGGGGACAAGTCTCTATTATGCGCACCTTCACTACTACTCTCGACATCGTCCGCCCGCTTGCCATCGGCGTCGGCATTTTCGGCGCCACCTATGCGGTCGGTGCCGCGCAAGCGACGACCCCGTGCGCGCCCGCAGCTCCGCCGACATTCGAGGCGTTTGATCCCGCGTACAACTCGGTCGACAGCTGGCAGGGCGCGTGGGACAACGGCAACTACGACCGCAACCATGTCCTGCTCGGCACCGTCGGCTCGTTCGCGCCGTACCGTCTCACGCTGCTCAACCCGAAGGGTGACAGCATGACGGTCGACTTGAAGAACGGCACTGTGATTCGTCCTACCGGAATGACGCCGGCCGCCGGACAGCGCGTCGCGGTCTTCGGCTACTGGAGTAACGGCACGTTCATCGCCAACCGCGTCGTGCTCCACGGCTAAGCGCCGACACCTACTACGCAAATGAAACGGGCCGGGACGACGTCTCCGGCCCGTTTCACGAGCGATCGCGCACTCGTTCCGGCGGCCCCTGCTGACTAGCGTCGTTGATCGAATGGGGCACAAGTATTCCATCATGCGCATCTTCACGACCGCTTTCGGCATCATTCGCCCACTTGTGCTCGGCCTCGGCATCTTCGCCGCCACCTTCGGTGTCGCCGCAGCGCAGATGGACAATCCGCGCGGAGACGGCTTCGATCCCGCCTACAATTCCGTCAATACCTGGCAGAGAGGGTGGGACACCGGCAACTACGACCGCCAGCATGTCCTGCTCGGCACAGTTGGCTCTTTCGCGCCGTACCGTCTGACGTTGCTGAACCAGAACGGTGACAGCGCGACCGTCGATCTGAAGAACGGCACCGTCATACGCCCTCGCGGCATGACGCCGTCGACCGGGCAGCGCGTTGCGGTGTTCGGCTACTGGAGCAACGGCACGTTTATCGCCAACCGCGTCGTCCTCCACGGCTGATCGCCGATAGCAACACAATGAGAACGGGCCGGAAGAGTTTCTCCGGCCCGTTTCACGTTTTCTCGTCGACTTGCACGCATCACGGCTTCCAGACGAAGACCAACCAAAGTATTCCGAGTGCGCAGGCGAGGTTGAAGCCGTAGAGCGCGATCGTGGCAAGAACCGTGCCGGGCGAACGTGGCCTTCTTATCCGTAAGCGTCGTTCGGCGCCCCGCGCGGCGCCGCAGATCAGATACGATCGTCCGCCAAGCGTAAGGGAGCCGAACGCCGCGCCGACGCGATATGGTTGCAATGCCCGACGCATCGTGATCTCGCCGGAATCGGTTATCGTGAGGTCCAGTTCGTTGAGTGTCGTGGGGAGGCGATCACGCTGCACGCTAAGTCTCGACCGTTCTGACGCAGGGGTTACACCGGATGTACGTTGGAACGTCACTGCCGGTTGATTACGATGCGCATAATACGCGGCAATCTGGAGAAATAAGCGAAGGCCGCTCATCTTGCATAAATAAGACAGCATGAACCGCGTCGACGTCCGGAACACGAGGCCATTCCGACGACTCGGCGTGGCCTCGCTTGCCTACCGCTTGCACAATCGGCCGGGCGGGGGTTGAATATTTCTATTCATGCCTGTAAGGTATCGAATAATTTCATTCTGCGGAGGTCTCCACGCTGAAGACCATGGACTCGATGCGCCAAGCCTTCGAAGCGCGGATGGCCGAGATGCCGCCGTCTACCTTCAAAGCCGCGGATTGGCTTGCGAGAAACACAGCCGCCGTTGCGTGGAACCGCGTCGAGGACATCGCCAAGCAGATCGGCGTGAGCCCTGCCACCGTCGTTCGCGCGGTCAAGCTGTCCGGATACGACGGCTACGCGCAGCTGCAGAAGGTCGTCCGAGAGCAGCTTCCGCGCAGTTCGGCGTGGCAGACAGCCGAGGAGGCCACGCACGCCGGCGAACCGCAACCGGTGAAGGCGATCGTCGCGAGCGTCAAACATGATGTCGACCGGCTCGAGGCCGCGATCACACCGGTTCTCGGCACGCTCGTCGACGTGTTGGTCCGCGCGCGACGGACGGTCGTCGCGGCGAGCCTCATGAGTGTCCCGCTCGCCGAGTACATGGCGCTCCACCTGCGCTTGCTCTTGGGGCACGTCGACCACGTCGACGCATCGAGCAGCCGGGCCGGCCTCGACTATCGCGACCTCGGATCGGATGACGCCGTCATCGGCGTCAGCTTTCCGCGCTACGCAAAGTCGACCCGTGATTTCCTCACGCGCGCGCTCAAGCGCACCGGCAACGTGGTTCTGATCACCGATGAAGACGGCCCGACGCTCCGTGACGTCCACTGCGTCGTCCGCATCCCGGCGCGCAAGATGTATCGGTACAGCTCGAGCATCGGTTACATGACGCTCATTCAGATTCTCGCCGCGAGCGTCGCCGAACGCAGTCCGAAACGCGTGCTGGAAAATCTCGACGCTGCCGATGCGATCTGGAAGGACCTCGATGTGTTGCAACGAGCGCCGTCTCAACTGACGAGGTGAATGATATCAGCGCCGGAGTAATCCCGACCGCCGTCCGTGATGATGGAGACGTTCTCAGGCGTCGAGCGATCGTCGCCGGAACGGTCGGCAACGTCCTGGAATGGTACGACTTCTCCGTCTACGGCTTTCTCGTGCCGACGATCGCAGCCGTCTTCTTCCCGAAGTCGTCGCCGGTTGCGCAGCTTCTCCTCACCTTTGCCGTCTTCGGCGTTGGATTCGTGATGCGTCCGGTCGGCGGCTTCGTGATCGGTGCCTTCGGAGATCGGGCCGGACGACGCGCTGCGCTCATTCTCACGGTCACGCTCATGGGCGCCTCGACGGTGATCATCGGTATACTGCCAACGTTTGCTTCGGTCGGCGTCGCAGCGCCGATCCTCTTGACGCTCGCACGGCTCGCGCAGGGGTTCTCCGCCGGAGGCGAGTGGGGCGGCGCAGCCGCGTTCCTCGTCGAGTTTGCGCCCGAGGGAAAGCGCGGCTACGTCGGCAGCTGGCAGCAGTTCAGCGTCGGCGGCGGACTGCTTTTGGGTTCGGCCGTCGCGGCGCTGCTCACCGCCGCGCTCGGTCAAGAGACGGTCGTTGCGTGGGCGTGGCGTCTCCCGTTCTTGTTGGGGATCGTCATCGCTGCCTTCGCCATCTATCTTCGCCTGCGCGTCCCCGATACGCCGAAGTTCGAGCTGATCGAGGAACGCGGCGCAATCTCGCGCGCACCGGTGCGCGATATCTTCGGGAAAGACTTCGGCAAGCTCGTCACCCAGTTCGGCCTCACCATCCACAACACGGTCAGTTACTACATTACGTTGACGTATATGCCGACGTGGCTCACGCGCGTCGTGAAGATGCCGCAACGTGATGCGCTCCTCATCACGACGGTCGGGCTCGTCGTCCTCGTCCTCATGACCCCGCTCATCGGCGCGCTGTCTGACCGCGTTGGCCGCAAGCCACTCCTGACAGCCTCGTGCGTCGGATTCATCGTGCTCTGCTATCCGCTCTATCTGCTGGCGACGTCAGGAGCGTTCGGCGTCGTGCTCGCCGTGCAGATCGTCCTCGTTCTCATGACGATCCTCTACTCGGCCTGCGTCCCAGCGACATATGCTGAGCTTTTCCCGACGAGGATCCGCTACTCTGGTCTCTCCGTCGGTTATAACCTAGCGGTGATGATCTTCGGCGGCTTCGCACCGTTCATCGCGACGTACCTCGTCAGCGTGACCGGAAACAGCCTCGCGCCGACGTTCTACGTGATCTGTTGTGCAGCCGTGACGTTGTTCTTCGTGCTTCGCATGAGAGAGACCGCGTTCGAGCCGTTGCCACTCTAGCCGAGATCGACGAACATCCGATGACTGACATGCCACAAGACTTCCAGGGCCGGCGCGCCTTCGTGACGGGGGCCGCCGGCGGGATCGGCAGCGCGATCTCCCGTCTGCTGACGCAGCGCGGCGCGACCGTCGCCCGTTGCGACGCGCGCGAGGGGCCGAATGTCCGCATCACCTTCGACGTCAGAGATCGCGCCGCCATCGTGCGCGCGTTCGACCTCGCCGAGCAACAGCTGGGCGGCGTGTGCGACCTGCTCGTCAACGCCGCCGGGATCTACCCCAGCGATACGCTGCTCGAGATGACCGAGGACGCCTGGGACCGCGTTCTGGACACGAACGCGAAGAGCGTGTTTCTCGTCTCACAAGAGTTTTGCCGGCGCCTGGTCGCGCGCGTCCAGCCAGGGTCGATCGTCAACATCAGCTCCAGCGCCGCCGATCGCGCACGTCGCGGCGCGGCACATTACTCCGCATCGAAGGCGGCGGTCGAGCTGCTCACGCGTTCGTTCGCACTCGAATTCGCCGAGCACCGAATCCGCGTCAACGCCGTATCGCCCGGCTTTGTTGAAGTCAACAGTGAGGTCAATCCCTTGAGCGACGCGTATGTCGAAGCGATCACGCGAACGATCCCCCTCGGCCGCCCCGGGTCGCCGGAAGACATCGCCCGAGTCGCCGTCTTTCTCAGCTCGAACCAGGCAGAATGGGTGACCGGCACTTCCTTCCGTGTCGACGGCGGATCGCAGGCGGGAACCTTGGCGCTGCCGGTCAGCGCGAGCGTGTAGGATGCCGATGCCATTCGCTTGGCCGAACGGGAACCGCATCGCGGTTTGTCTCACCTGGGACGTCGACGGTGAGTCCGCGCAGTACGTACGCTATCCCGATCGCGCCAAGAACCAACTCAGCGAGCTGCACCAGCGTCTTTTCGGACCGCAGCGAGGCGTGTGGCGCGTCTTCGATATGCTGCAGCGCTTCGGACTGCCGGGGACATTTTACATCCCGTCGTACACCGCGATGATTCATCCGAACGTCGTGCGCACGATGATCGCGAACGACTATCCGGTCGGGCTGCATGGCCATCTGCACGAATCACTCGACACGCTCGACGAACAGCAAGAGATCGACGTGTTGCGCACCTCGAAGGCGATCCTCGCCGACCTGTGCGGCTACGAACCGACGCTGTATCGAGCGCCGTCGTGGGAACTCAACCGGCGTACGCCGGAGCTGCTCGTCAAGCATGGGGTGCGTTCCGACTCGAGCCTGATGGATGATGAAACGCCGTACGCGCTCGACACGCCCGCGGGGCCGCTCATCGAAATTCCGATCCAGTGGGGACTCGACGACGCGGAGTACTGGATGCACTCGCGCGTCAATCGCGACAAGGCGCTCGCACATCCCGACAGTGCATTCGCATTCTGGAGCGGCGAGTTCGACGGGATGTACCGCGACGGCGCGTGCTACGTCCTCACGCTCCATCCGTTCATCAGCGGTCGTCATACGTATATGGCGACGATCGAGCGACTGATCAAGCACATCATGGGCTATCCGAACGTCTGGTGGACGACGATGGAGGCCGTCACCAAACACGCCGAGCAGCTCCTCGCGCAGGGGAAACTTCCACGTCGTACCTCGCCGCCGCCAGTCCCGCACGAGTACGAGAAGGTGAAGGCGACCCACTCCCGATGAGCGTCCTCGCAGCGCTCAGCGCACAGCACGACGAGATGCTGGAAGACCTGCGTGCCTTCGTCGAGCGCGAGACGCCCTCTGACGACAAGGCCGCGCTCGACGCCTTCGCAGCGTTTCTTCGCGATTTTGCAGCGGGTTTCGGATCACCGAAAGTCGACGTCATCGCGGTCCCGAGCGCGGGCAACCACGTGCGCATCGCGTGGAGCGGGGTGACGAATCAGCGACCCCTCCTCCTCGTCGGCCATTACGACACCGTCTGGCCCATTGGGACGCTGCGACGTCTGCCGTTCACGGTGAGCGACGGCAAGGCACGCGGCCCCGGTATTTTCGACATGAAGGCGGGACTGGTGCAAGCCTTCTGGGCGATTCGTACACTGTTGGAAAGCGGGCCGCTCCCGCGCCCCGTCGTCATGCTCGTCAACTCCGATGAAGAGATCGGGAGCCCGACCTCGCGCGCGATCATCGAGCAGGAGGCATCGAATGCGGCCGCCGCACTGGTGCTGGAGCCGAGCGAGCGCGGCGCGCTCAAGACGGCGCGAAAAGCGGTCGGGATCTTCCAAGTCGACGTCGAGGGGCGCGCGACGCACGCTGGTCTCGATCCGTTCGGCGGCGTGAGTGCCGTCGAGGAGCTGTCACGGATCACGCTCGCGCTGCAGGCGCTGTCGGAGCGCGAACGCGGCGTGAGCGTTACCGTGGGAACGTTCCACGGCGGCACGCGAACGAACGTCGTTCCCGAGTTCGCTCGTGCGACCGTCGACCTGCGCGCGGTCACGCAAGACGACGCGCAGCGTGTGGCCGACCGCATCTTGGCAACGCAACCGCACAATCCCGAAGCACACGTCCGCGTGACCGGCGGGATCAATCGACCTGCGATGGAGCGCAGTGACAGCATCGCGCGCCTCTTCCAGCGAGCGCAAACACTGGCGCACGAGCATCTCGGACTCTCGCTCGACGAAATCGCCGTCGGCGGCGGTAGCGACGGTAACTTTTGCGCCTACGTCGGCTGCCCGGTCCTCGACGGCCTGGGCGCCGTCGGCGCCGGCGCGCATGCGGTCACCGAGCACATCGAGATCGCGCAACTTCCCGTGCGCGCCGCGCTCCTCGCGACGCTCATACGTTCTTTGTAGGCGCGTCAGAAGCGCTGACTAGTTGCCGAGTTTGCCGACGAGGTAGAAGCGCGTCATCGCGCGCAGCTCGTCGATCGCGCCCGCATCGCGTTCCGGGCTCAGCGACTTCATCGTCTTCATGTTCTGCAGCAAGACGACGGCCATGTTATCGAGTTCTTCGCTGCCGAGCCGCGGCTCGCGCATCGTCAGCACCCGCACGATATGGCGGTGGAAGGCATCGTGGAGCTCGGCGCGCCGGACTGAAGCGTCGGGACGCGCATCGAGCAGCGCGACGATGCACGACTGCGTCTCGCCGCGCAGCTCCAGGAGCGCCTCCAGCAGCGCGTCGGCGACCGCCTCGGTCGTCGACGACTCGCGACTGCTGTCGATCTTCTCGAACGCTGCGTCGATGAGCTCGCTGTAGCGTCGGATCAGCGCGTCGGCCAAGGCGTCCTTGCTCGGAAAGAACCGGTAGAGCGAGCCGATCGGCGCGCCGGCGCGAGCCGCGATCTCCGCCATCGTCGCCGCCTCGAAGCCCCGCTCGGCGATCACCGCCGTGCCGGCGTGCAGGAGCTCGGCCACGCGCTGCTTGCCGTGTTTGCGCTGCGGCTCGAGCGCGGTGCGCCTCTGAACGGGGGCTGGTGTGGGCGAGCTCATCCTCCTTAGAACGCATCCGACGCGAGTTCGGAGTCAAGTCCTTTTCGACGGGGCGCAACCACCCCCAAGTTGAGGGAGTCCTCAAGTATCATGTTTGAGGAAACCCTCGCATATTACCCTGGGACCCTCTTGAGCCAACGCTTCTCCGAGCTCCTTGTCGCCGATCTCGAAGAGGACGCTCGGCAGCTCTACATCCGCATGGGCGCCGACATCATCGCCGTCGCGACCGGCGTCGCTTGGCCGACCCGCCCGGCCCGCGTCGTGCGGACGCTCCTCCAGGCGCTGGCAGCAGCACCAGCGATGAGGGCCGCCCTCTGGGGGCAGCTGTACCGAGAGATATCCGTCGTCGTCGCCGGCTACAATCCGGACGCGGTCGCGGACGACGTTCGCGCGCACGTCAGCCCGGCGCTCCGGCGGCTCCGTCAGTTCCTCTACGAGAACGTCGACATCGCCGATCCGCTCGCATGCGAGCAGCTCACGCGCACGATGCTCGGCCAAGCCGCGGGAGCCTAGTCGGCGATGTCCGCGTCAAACGCCGCGCCGGCACGGCAAGACGTTACGGAGACGGGGCTTCGCCTCGTGCTGATCGTCGTCGGCGTGATGCTGGCCGCGCTGATGCAGACGCTCGACTCGACGATCACGAACGTCGCGCTCCCGAACATCCAAGGGAACCTCGGCGCCAGCCAGGACGAGGGGACGTGGGTCGTCACCTCCTACACGATTGCGGCGATCATCGTCATCCCGCTGACGCCGTGGCTGCAAGCCCGGTTCGGACGCAAGTCCTATTTCTTGACGTCGATCGTCGGGTTCACGCTCGCGTCGATGCTCTGCGGTTGGTCGGGAAGTCTGAACGAACTGGTCATCGCGCGCGTCGTGCAGGGCGCGTTCGGAGGCGGATTGCTGGCGACGTCGCAGTCGATCCTGCGCGATTCATTTCCGCCCAAACAGCTCGGTTTGAGCCAAGGGATCTTCGCGATCGGCGCGGTCATGGGGCCGGCGCTGGGCCCGCCGCTCGGCGGCGTGCTGGTCGACAACGCTTCGTGGAACTGGGCGTTCGAGATCAACCTCGTGCCGGGCACGATCGCGACCGTGCTGCTGTTTTTGCTGCTGCGTGATCCAGATTCCAAGCGCAAGCTGCCCATCGACGCGGTGGGCCTCACGCTGCTTGCCGTCATGCTCGCAACGCTGCAGTACGTGCTGACCGAGGGCGAGCAGCATTACTGGTTCTCGGATGCAACAATCGCCCTGTTCAGTGTGGTGTGCGCGACGAGCTTCGCCGGCTTTGTGTGGTGGGAGCTGCTCGGAACGAAGACCCCGGTCGTCGACCTGCGTATCCTCACGAACCGTAGCGTCGTCGCGGGAACCGTCCTCTCGGCGGTGATCGGGATCGCGGCCCTCGGTTCGTCGTATACGCTGCCGCAGCTCACGCAAGGGCCGCTGGGCTTCTCACCGTCGCTGAGCGGCCTGCTGTTCCTGGTGCGCGCGGTGCCGATCATGCTCGTGACGCTGCCAATCGTGTTCCTCGCATCGAAGATCGACACGCGCATGCTGGTCGCGTTCGGTTTCATCGTGGTTGCGATCTCGAGCGATCTGCTCGGCTACGCGACCACGTCCGACTCGTCGTTCGGCACGTTCGTCCTCCCGCTGATCCTCTCGGGGATCGGTATCGTCACGCTCTACATTCCGCTCTCGATCGCCGTGCTCGGCGCGACGACGCCCGAGCAAGGACCGAAAGCGAGCGCGTTCCTGAACCTCGCATTGCAGCTGGGCGGATCCGCGGGGATCGCGATGCTGACCGTCTTCGTCGATCAGCGCGAAGCGTTCCACTCGACGATCTTGGGCGGCGCGGCGACGATCGCCAACCTGAACGTGCGCGCGTTCGGTTCGGGACATCTCGCGCAGCTCGCGCAGATCATCGATACGCAGTCCACCGTCCTCTCGTACGCAGACGCAACGTATCTCATCGGCATCCTCGCAGTCCTGTGTATCCCGCTCGTCTTTCTGCTGCGCAGGCCGCGCTCGGCACGCCGACAGACCGTAGAGATTAGTGAGTAATCACTCCCTTCCGACCGAGAGAACGCTCTCGCCCCGAGAGCTAAGCCTTCCTTAAGCGTGCCGTCCTATAAGGACGCAATGGCAAAGCCTGCTGGTGCTGCGCGTCCGATCGAGCACGTGGTCATCATCGTCAAAGAGAATCACGGCTTCGACAACTATTTCGGTACGTTTCCGGGAGCGAACGGGATGACGCTTCCGCACGCGCCAAACCCGCCGACCGCCGACCCGAACCATACGCACGAGGGGTGGCTGCAGCGCGCCACGACTGCCGCTCGCTTGCAGTACACCGAGGCCGATATCCCGCTGTACTTCGCGTATGCACGCGCGTTCACGCTGTGCGACAACTACTTCACTGCCGTCGCGGGGCCATCGACGCCGAACCACCTCATGCTCGTCGCCGCGGCGTCACCGGTGATCGACAACCCGCATACGTACCGCCGTCAGCCGCAGCAGACGTACACGATTCCGTCGCTCCCCGATCTGCTCGACCGTGCGAATCTGAGCTGGACCGCATACACGAGCGGCTATCCCTTCGACCTCATCACGAATCTGGGAAGGCGCAATCAGAAACCGCAAAGCGAGTTCACCACGGACGCCGCAAACGGGACGCTCGCGAACGTCTCGTGGATCTATGGCCCGACGGGTTACGACGAACACCCGCTCGCAAACGTGACGACGGGGATGGACTGGACGTCGCAGTTGGTCGACGCCGTCGCGAGCGGCCCGCTTTGGGCGAAGACCGCGATCTTCATCACGTGGGACGATTGGGGCGGCTGGTACGATCACGTCGACCCGCCGGTGATCGAGACATGGACCGATGGAACCGCGTTCTTCCCCGGAGGACGCGTCGGCTGCCTCGTGATCAGCCCGTACGCGCGGCGCGGCTACATCTCCAAGCTCCAGCACACACACGTGAGCATCATCAAGTTCTGCGAGATGACGTTCGGCCTGCCAACGCTGAACGCACGCGACGCAGCGTCGGACGGCATGGAAGACTGCTTTGACTTCGCGGCACCGCCGAATGTCTCGCCTCCACCTCGCGGCACCACACCGCC